>CAYZBH010000025.1:0-52741 GCA_964476605.1 uncultured Thermoanaerobaculia bacterium
AAGAGCGCCCAGAGCGCGTCGCGATCCCAGGCGAGCCGCACCTCGGCGCGCGCCGGCCTCTCGCCGCGGTCGGGCGGTCGCTCGACCGAAAACCTCGCGCCGCGCGCGGGCCAGTCGGTGGCGTCGCCGTCGACGACGAGGCGGTTTTCACGATAGGGAATCTCCACCGAGGGTGCGAAGCTCCCCGGCGACACGGCAAGAGAAGCCAACAGAACGACGAGGGGAGTCGACGTCGAAGCCCCTCCCATAGAGACAGTCCAACGCCTTCTCGAAAAGTTAGCACGCGCCGCGCGAGACGCTCAAGGCGCGTCGATCAGTGCGCCGCGGGCATGCCGCCACGGCGCGCCGGCGAGCGCATGAGGGCGACCAGGGGGACGATCACCAGGAAGATCGCGCCCAGGATCCGGAAGGTGTCGAGATAGCCGAGCAGCGCCGCCTCGCGCAAGACTCGTCCGAAGAGACTCACTTCCGCGGCGCGCGCCGCGGTCGCCGGATCGGCCCCCGCGCCCAGGTAGAGCTGCTTGCCGGCCGCGAGGGCGGCGCGCGTCGCCGGGTCGTAGGGGGTCGTATGGTCGGTGAGCAGATGGGTGAAGGCCTGCTGCTTCCGCGCCACCAGCGTCGCCGAGATCGCGATCCCCATCGAGCCGCCGATGTTGCGCATGAGGTTGAAGATCGAGGTCGCGTTCCCCATCGCCTCGCGCCGAATCGGATCCATGGTGATGGTCGTGAGCGGCACGAAGATGAGACCGAGAGCCACCCCCATCGCGAACTGCGGCCAGAACCAGTCCCAGTATCCCGCCGTGAGATCGAGCCGCGCCAGCCAGAAGAGAGTGAGCGAGCAGGTCGTGAGGCCGGCGACCAGCAGGCGGCGGGTCGCGAAGCGACCGACGATCATCCCGATCAACGGCATGGCGAGGAAGGACCCGATACCGCGCGGCGCGACCGCGACGCCGGCGTCGTAGGCGGAGTAGCCGAGGAGCGTCTGCAGGAGGAGCGGCAGCAGGGTGATGCTGCCGTAGAGGACGAGACCCAGGCAGGTCATCAGGAAGACGCCGGTCGCGTAGGTCGGAATCCGGAAGACGCGCAGATCGAGAATCGGGTCGCGCGCCCTGAGCTCGCGCAGGACGAGCGCCACGAGCGAGACCGCGGAGACGACCGCCAAGGCGGTGATCATGCGCGACTCGAACCAGTCCTCCTGTTGCCCCTTGTCGAGCACCACCTGCAGGGCGCCGATCCCCAAGACCAGCAGCACCAGTCCGCCGACGTCGACCGGATCCCGGTCGCGGCGGAGATAGACGGGATCCCGCACGTTCCAGCGGATCATCGCGAAGGCCGCGATTCCCACCGGGATGTTGATGAAGAAGACCCAGTGCCAGCTCCAATGCTCGGTGATCCAGCCGCCGACGATCGGCCCCAGCATCGGAGCCACCACGATGCCGAGCGCCCAGAAGCCCATCGCGCGCCCGCGCCGCTCGGGCGGGAAGGATTCGAGCATCACCGCCTGCGAGAGCGGCTGCAGCGAGCCGCCGGTCATCCCCTGGAGCACCCGGGCGGCGATCAGGAGCGGCAGACTGCCCGCGAGACCGCAGGCGAGCGAGGTCAGGGTGAAGCCGGAGACCGCGGCGAGCAGCAGGTTGCGGCGCCCCACCCGGCGCGCCAGCCAGCCGGTCATCGGCAGCACGATGGCGTTCGCGATCAGGTAGGAGGTGAGCGTCCAGGTCGCCTCCTCGTTGGTGGCCGAGAGGCTGCCCGCGATGTGCGGCAGCGAGACGTTCACCACCGTGGTGTCGAGCACCTCCATGAAGGTCGCCGCCAGCACCGAGATCGCGATGATCCACGGGTGGCGCGGATACTCCGCGCCGCTCGGCGGCGAGGCCGGACCGCCGTTCACTGGCCGTCGCGCAGGCGCACCGTCGGGACCACCGAGAGCCCCGGGCGCAAGAGGTGGTCGGCGTTCTCCCCCGGCTCGAAGACGATCTTGACCGGCACGCGCTGCACCACCTTGACGAAGTTGCCCGCCGCGTTCTCCGGCGGCAGCAGGCTGAACTGGGAGCTCGTGGCCGCCGCGATCGACTCGACGTGCCCGTGGAAGAGCCGCCGGCCGTAAGCGTCGACGCGGATGTCGACCCGCTGCCCCGGACGCATCCCGGCGAGCTGCGACTCCTTGAAGTTGGCGGTCACCCAGACGTCGTCGAGCGCCACCAGCGCGAGGAGCGGCTGGCCGGCCGCTACCGTCTGCCCGGGCTCCACGCCGCGACTGCTCACCACGCCCGCGACCGGCGCCACCACGCTCGTGTAGCCGAGCGCGAGCCGCGCCTGCTCGAGCGCCGCCTCGGCCTGCGTGGCGCGGGCGCGCGCGGCGGCGGCGCGCGCCGCATCGGCCGCGATCTGCTCCGGCGCCGTGGCGGCTTCGGCCACGCCGGCGCGCGCGGCCTCCACTCCGCGGTCGGCCTCGTGCTCGCCGGCGCGCGCCGCGGTGAGCGCGGCCGCGGAGGCACGCGCCGTGGCGGCCGCCCGGTCGTACTCCTGACGCGAGACCTCGTCCTTGGCGAGCAGCGGCTCGAGCCGGGCGCGATCCAGCTCGGCGCGCTCGGCGCCCGCCGCCGCCTCCTCGACGCCGGCGCGGGCGCGCGCGAGCCGTGCCTCGGCGGCGGCGAGACCGCTCCGGGCCGCGGCGAGGCGGCTGTCGGCTCCCGCCGAGGTCACCGCCGCCCCCTTCTCGGCGGCCTCCGCCGCGGCGCGCGCGGCGGCGACATCGGCCTCGGCCTGATGGAGCACCACGGTGGCATCACGCGGGTCGATCAGCACCAGCAGGTCGCCCGCGGCGACCTGCTGGTTGTCGCGCACCCGGACCTCGAGCACCGTGCCGCCGATGCGCGCCGCCACCGGTGTCACGTGCCCGTCGATCCGCGCGTCGTCGGTCGACTCGCGGCCGGCGAAATGCCAGATCGCCCAGGCCGCCAGCAGGGCGAGCACGAAGCCGCCGGCGAGCGCCGCCGGCAGCCACCGCCGGGGCGCCACCGGATCAGCGGGCGGCGTCTCGGCTCGGGTTTCGGAGTTCATCGCTCTTCCCTTCCAGGATCGCGGCGAAGGCCTCCTCGGCGAGCCCGAGGGCGCGCGCCAGCGAGGCCTTCGCGGCGTTGTGACCGTAGAGACTGGCGAGGTACGCCTCGCGCGCGGCGGCCGCCGCCTGCTGCGCCGAGATGACGTCGAGGCTGCTGTCGAGCCCCGCCGCGAAGCGATCGCGCGCCACCGCGAGCTCGCGCTCCGCGAGATCCCGCCCCGCGGTCGCGGTCGCGACCTGCTCGGCCGCGGTGTCGAGATCGAGCAGCGCCGCCCGCACGTCGTAGTCCACCTCGCGCTCGAGATCGGCGAGCTCGCCGCGACGGGCCGTGAGCGCCGCTTCCGCGGCGGCGCGGCGGGCGCTGATCTCCCCGCCGTCGAAGAGCGGGACCCGCACCCCCGCGCCGAGCGTCCAGGTGCGCTCGGCCCGCTCCGCGCTCGGACCGATCTCTCCCAGGTCCCCCCGCGCGCCGAGCGTCGGCCAGCGGAGCTCCGCCGCGGCGCGCGCGGCGAGCTCGGCGGCCTCGACGCGCGCGCGCGCCGCCGCGAGATCGGCCCGCGACGCCTGGGCGGTCGCCGCGAGCGCGTGGGCGTCGAGCCCGGCGAGCGGCGCGTAGACGAGGGCGCCGGTGAGCTCGAGCGGCGGATCGAGCGGGAGGCCGACGAGCCTCGCCAGACGGAGGAGCGACTTCTGATGCTCGGCGCGCGCCGCCGTGCGGCGGGAGCGCGCGACCTCGAGCGCCGCGTCGGCGCGCAGCACGTCGAGCGAGGAGGCGGCGCCCGTCGCGTGCCGGTCGCGCGCCTTCTGGTCGATCGACTCGGCGGCGGCGAAGTCGGCCTCGGCCGACGCGATTCGTCCGCGCTCGGCGAGCGTCTCGAGGTAGAGGTTGCCGGTCGCGAGCACCACGAGGTCGCGGATCTCGGCGAGGCTCGCGGCGGCGGCCCGGGTGCCGGCGCGGCCGGCGCGCGCGGCGTCGCGCGCCGCGAAATCGAGGAGCGGCGACGCGGCCGAAAGGCGCAGGTCGAGCAGATCGAAGGGTCCCACCAGCGGGGCTTGGCCGGGGGCGA
The DNA here is from genome assembly GCA_964476605.1 of uncultured Thermoanaerobaculia bacterium. Taxonomy (GTDB): domain Bacteria; phylum Acidobacteriota; class Thermoanaerobaculia; order Multivoradales; family JAGPDF01; genus JAGPDF01. Next base: position 4,132 of record CAYZBH010000025.1, read on the forward strand.
GCGGGATGCCGTAGGCCTCCAGATCGATCACCTGGCGCGAGGCGGCGGCCGCGAGATCGAACCGCGGGCGCAGCCGCGCGGCGGCCGCGAGCTCCTCGGCCCGCGCCGCCGCGTGCGCCGCGTCCCCCACGAGCACGCGCAGGTTGTTGTCGAGCGCCAGCTGGATCGCCTCCGCGAGCGCGAGCTTCCGGGTCGTCGCCGCGGCGTCGCCGGACGGCTCCCGCCCGGCGCGCGGCGCACCCGCGAGCACCGCACCCGCGGGCGCCGCACTCGCGAGCGGCACTCCCGCGAGCGCCGCGAGAATGAGCGCGACGAGGATCCGGCCGCCGGAGGGGCGGCGCGGTGCGAAAACGGAAGGGCTCGGGCTCACCGCTCGGGGACGATCCGCTCGAGACCGCGCAGATAGGGGCGGAGCGGCTCCGGCACCACGACCGACCCATCCTCCTGCTGGAAGTTCTCGAGCACCGCGATGAGCGTCCGCCCCACCGCGAGCCCCGAACCGTTCAGCGTGTGGAGATAGCGGGCCTTCTCGCCGGCGCGCCGGAACTTGAGGTCGGCCCGCCGCGCCTGGAAGTCCTCGCAGTTCGAGCAGGAGGAGATCTCGCGATAGGCCCCCTGCCCCGGAAGCCAGACCTCGAGGTCGTAGGTCTTCGCCGACGCGAAACCCATGTCGCCGGTCGAGAGGCAGACCACGCGGTAGGCGAGCCCGAGCTTCTCGAGCACGCGCCCGGCGTTCGCGGTCATCCTCTCGTGCTCGTCGTAGCTCGTCTCCGGCGTCGCCAGGTGCACGAGCTCGACCTTGTGGAACTGGTGCTGGCGGATCAGGCCGCGCACGTCCTTGCCGTAGGAGCCGGCTTCGCTCCGGAAGCAGGGGGTCCAGGCGACGAAGCGCCGCGGCAGCGTCCCCTCGTCGAGGATCTCGCCGCGATAGAGGTTGGTCACCGGCACTTCGGCGGTGGGGATGAGGAAGTAGTCGTGCCCTTCGAGCTTGAAGAGGTCCTGCTCGAACTTCGGCAGGTTTCCGGTGCCGAAGAGCGTCTCCCGGTTGACGATGTAGGGCGGCAGGACCTCGGTGTAGCCGTGCGCGCCGACGTGCAAGTCGAGCATGAATTGCGCGAGCGCCCGCTCGAGCGCCGCCCCGGCCCCGAAGAGAGCGGTGAAGCGCGCACCGGCGATCTTCGCGCCGCGCTCGAAGTCGAGGATGCCGAGCTCGGGCCCCAGGTCCCAGTGCGCCTTGGGCTCGAAGGCGAAACGCGGCGGCTCTCCCACCACGCGCTCGACGCGGTTCTCCCGCTCGTCCGCGCCGCGCGGCACGCTCGCGTGCGGCAGGTTCGGGATCCGCTGCTCGATCGCCGCGGCCTCGGCCTCGAGCGCCTCGAGTCGTCCTTCGTGCGCCTCGATCTTCCCCTTGAGCTCGCCGACTTCCGCGATCAGCTCGTCCGCCGGCTCCTTCTTGGCCTTCCGCTGCCCGACCTCGCGGCTCGCTTCGTTGCGGCGCCGCTTCCACTGCTCCACCTCGGTGAGCGCGGCCCGGCGCTCGGCGTCGAGCGCCGCCCAGCGCTCGAGCCCGGAGCTCTCCTGACCACGATCCGCGAGCGCCCGCCGGACCCGTTCGAGGTCTTCCCGTAAGAGATCGCGCGACAACATGGGAGGGGAAGTCTAGCCCGGATTCCCTCTCACCGCCGCCGGCCGCGCGTCAACGCGCGCCGCGCGCCGCTCGTAAAACGGGAGAGAACGCCATGGCGCGAGCGCCCTCGCCGCACGACGAACGGTTAGGATCTCCATCCATGCCCGACTCCGCGCGCCGGGCGTTCGGCGGCGCCCTCGTCTGGCTGGCGCTGCCGGCCGCCGCGGCCCTCGCCCTGGCGCTCGCGACGCCGAGCCTGCTCGATCGCGCGAACGCCCGCGAGGTGCGGGCGCTCGGCGCCTCCTACGCCATCGCTCTCGCCTGGCTCACGCTGCGGCGCGCGGCGCGGCGGCCGCTGATGGCGCTCGCCGGCGCCGCGGCCCTCCTGCTCCTCCTGGTCGCGCCGCGCGAGGCCGGGGGAGCACCGCTCGCCTCCCTCCTGCTCGGCCTCGCGCTCGGCGCCCTGGTGCTCCACCTGGCGACGCGCGAACCCGGAACGCGGACGAGCGAGCTCGCGCCCCTCGCCTTGGCGGTCGCCGCCTGGGCCGAGGGGTACCGGCTCGCGCTCGTCCCGGTCGACTCCCTGGCGACTCTCGTCCTGCTCCTCCTCTATCCGCTCGCCGCCGCGTTCGTGCTCGCGCGCCTGCTCGCCGCGGGACGCAACGCGCTCGCCGGCGCCGGCGCCGCGCTCCTGGCCCTCGCACCGACCCTCGCCTCCGAGCCCTGGTGGATCCTGCCGCCGGTCGCGGCGCTCGCCATCACGGGCGCGCTCGAAGAGCGGGGGAACGCCGGCCGCTTCGCCCGCCGCGCCCTGGCGGCGTTGGCGGCGCTCTCCCTCCTGCTCGCCGCCTATCCCTGGCTCCGCCGGGCTCCCCTCGCCGCGCTCGCCGACGCGACGGCAGGGCTCCTCGCGCACCCGAGAAACGAGCGCCTGCTGGGCGAGCGCGCCCTCGTGCTCTCCGCGGCGCGGCCGCGCCTCGCGATCGACCTCGAAGGTTCCACCCTCGAGACGCTCTCGGTCGAGAGCTATCTCACGAACTCGCGCGCGCTCCCCTGCGACCGCACGCTCGCGACGGTCACCCTCGACGGGGAGGCGGGGAGCGTCCGCACCCGGCTCGCGATCGGGCGCGACAGCGGGGAGTGGGCGGCGCTCCGCCCGGACGTCGCCGCCTCCCTCGCCTGTCCGGCCCCCGCCCCCTACCGCGTCTGGTTTCCGGCCGAGGGCCTCTATCTGGGGGAGACCTACCGCACGCGCCTCGCGCTCCCGGGGGCGGGCGCGCCCCGCCGCCTGGTGGTCGAGCGCGACCCCGCGCTGCCCCCCGAGGTCGAGCTCGCGCTCTTCTCCGTCGAGGCGCGCTGGTGAGCCTCCGGCGCGCGCTTTCGCTCTTCGGCGCCGCGCTCGCGAGCCTCGCGCTGGCGCGCCTCCTCCCCACGAGCCTCGAGCTCGGAATGCGCGGCACGCTCGCGGTGCTGCCGGTCGTGGCGGCGCTCTTCTCGACCGCCGCGCGCGAAGTCGGGGATCGCCTCCGGCGCCGCGACCTCGGGCTCGCCGCCGCCTGGTGTCTGCTCGCCCTCGCCCAGGGGAGGCTCGGCTTCCCGCGCGCGGCGCCGCTCGTCGTGGGCTTGGGCTTCGCGGCCGCCGCCCTGCGCCTCACAGCGCTCCTGCCGCGGCTCCTCCGCCGGCTCGGCGGCAGCGCCGCGGACGCCCCCCTCCGCTGGCCCCTCTTCGCGCTGCCGCTCGCCGCCTACCTGCTCACCTGGCCCTGGGCGACCGCCTCGCGGGCGCCCGACGGGGACGAGCCCTACTACCTGCTGCTCGCCCACTCCCTCGTCGAGGATCTGGACGTCGATCTCGCCGACGAGTACCGCGACCGCGTCTTCGAGAGCTTCTCGCCGGTCGAGATCGCGCCGCAGCCGGGAGATCCGACCGGCCCCGATGGCGCGATCTACTCGCGGCACAGCGCCCTCCTCCCGCTCGCGCTCGCCCCCTTCTACGCCCTCGGCGGGGCGCGCGGCGCCCAGCTCGCGATGCTCCTCGCGGCGGCGGCGCTCGCGGCGGCGACCGCCGCGGCGGCCCGTCAGCGCTTCCCCGACGCGCCGCGCGGCGTGCTGCTCACCTGGCTCCTCCTCGCCTTCCTCCCCCCCCTCCTGATCTACGCGCCGCAGCTCTGGGTCGAGGTCCCGGCGGCGCTCCTGGTGGCGCTCGCGCTCCGCGCCCTGGCGCGCTCCGAGTGCTGGGGGAAGGCCGACCTCCGGTGGCTCGCGACGCTCGTGCTGCCGCTCGCCGCCCTGCCGCTCCTGAAGCTCCGCTTCCTGGCGCTCACGCTGCCGCTCACGCTCCTCGCCCTGGTGCGGCTCGGGCGTCACAACCGGCGCCTCCAGCTGGCGCTCGTGGGGAGCCTGGGCGCGGTCCTCGCGGCGCTCGCGCTCTGGAACGTGCACCGCTACGGCAACCCGCTCCGGATGCACGCGGCGGTCGAGCTCGACCTCGTGCGCGTCCCGATCGGACAGCTCGCGAACGGCACCTTCGGCCTCCTCTTCGACGTCGCCTTCGGACTCTTCGCGACGGCGCCGCTCTGGCTCCTCCTCCTGCCGGCCACGGCGCGTCTCCTGCGCCACGCCGCGCCTCCGCTGTCGGAGCTCCTCGCGGCGCTGCCCTACCTCCTCTTCGTCGCCTCACGGCAGGAGTGGTACGGCGGGTGGTCTCCTCCCTTCCGCTACGGCGTCGTCCTGCTGCCGATCTTCGCGCTGGTCCTCGTGCCCTGGCTCGACCGACAGCGCCGCGGCTTCGCGCGCGCCGGGCTCGAGCTCCTCGCCGCCGCGTCGCTGCCGCTCGCGCTGCTCTTCCTGGTAGAGCCCGCCTGGACCTACAGCCTCGCCGATGGCGGCAGCCGCGCCATGAGCGAGCTCGCGACCCGCTACTCCGGTGACTTTCTCCGCCTGCTCCCCTCCGCGATCCGGCCGCGCCCGGCGAATGGGCTCTGGCTCGGCGTGGCGCTCTTGGCGGCGATCCTCTTCGCGCTCTCCGGTCGCGCGCGGCGCGCGCGCCCTCGGGCGACCCTCCCGCTCGCGCTCGCGCTCCTGCTCGGCGCCGGCGCGCTCGGCCTGGTGGCGGCGCGCACCCTGCCCACGCGTCGCGTCGAGGTGGAGGATGCCTGGATCGCGAAGAGAGGGGGCGCCCCGCACCCCGAGCGCTGGACGATCGACCGCACGCGCTTCGACCAGGGGTGGACCCTTGCCGCAGGCTCCGAGCTCTCGTTCCGGCCGGTGCCGGCGGGGAACGAAGTGACGCTCACGCTGCGCTGGTACCAGCTTCCGCACGACCCGCCGCCGGTCGCGCTCGAGCTCGTCGCCGGCGAGAGCACCCTCGCGACGCTCGAGCCTCCGCCCCCCGGGAGCTGGCAGGCCCGCGCGGCCGGCCCCTTTGCCTGGCACGCCGGCGACACGCTCCGCCTCCGCGTGTCGGTCCCCCGGGATCTCCCCCGGCGCGCCCCCGAGGGAGCGCTCATCATCGACCGCGTCCTGCTCGACTGGCGATGAGCGGTCTCGACTCCTTCGCCGCCGTCGTCCCTTCGCTCGGCCGCTCCCCGTACCTCGCCGAGGCGCTCGCGGCGCTCCGGCGCGAGCTCGCGACGCTGGGCGGGACGCTCGTCTGGGTGCAGCAGGGGGAGGTCCCCCCGCCCGCGCTCGCGGTCGGGAGCGAGCACCTGGTCTCCCTCCCGCAGCCGGTCGGCTTCGCGGCGGCAACGAACGCCGGGATTCGCGCCGCGATCGAATGGGGTGCGCCGCAGGCGATCGCGCTCGTCAACGACGACCTCCTGCTGGACCCGGGGTGGTTGGTGGAGCTCGCGCGCGCGCTGGGCGAGCGGCCGCGGGCCGGGGCCGTGCAGGGGGTGAACCTCGATCTCGAGGACCCGACGCGCGCCGACGGCTGGGGGCTCGCCTGGAATCGCTCCTACCAGGCGGTGCAGCTCGGGCACGGAGAGCCCGCGCTTCCCGCAGAGCGCCCGCCCTTCGAGATCTTCGGCGTCTCGGCGACCGCCGCGCTCTACCGCAGCGCGGCGCTCCCCGCGAGCGGGCCCTTCGACGAGACGCTCGAGAGCTACTACGAGGACGCGGCGCTGGCGGTCGAGCTCCGCGCCGCGGGGTGGGAGAGCTGGTGCGTGCCCAGCGCGCGCGCCCGCCACGCCGGCCAGGCGACGAGCGGCCGCGACTCGGTCGCCCGACATCGTCTCGTCACCCGGAACCGCTGGCTCGTGGCGGCGGAGCTCCTCGGCCGCACGCTCGACGAGTCGGTGCCGGTGCTTCTCGAGCGCGACCTCCGCGATTTCGCGCGTGCCCTTCTCACGCTCGACGCGCGCCGCGCGGCGGGGATCGTCGGTGGTTGGGCGAGCGCCCACGCGGCACTCCGGAAACGGCCGCGCGGCGCGACCTCCCCAGCGCTCGACGCGGCGCGGCGCCTCGCCGCGCCCTCGCCCGGTTCGCGCCCTTCCGGATAGGCTCGCTCGCGTGAGTGGGCCGGAGCTTTCGGCGGTCGTCGTCGCCTGGCGGGCCGCGGGCGACGTCGTCGAGCTCGCGGCCGCGTGGCCCGTGGACGCGCGGGTCGAGCTGCTGATCGTCGATCAGTCGGGCGACCTTCCGGCGGCGCTTCCGAACGCCCGCGTCCTCCGTCCTGAAAGGAATCTCGGCTTCGCCGGCGGCGCGAACTTCGGCGCGGCACACGCGAGCGGCCGCTTCTTCCTCTTCCTCAACCCCGACGTCCGCCCCGAGCCCGGGGCGCTCGCGGCGCTCCTCGACGGCTTCGCCGCGCACCCCGAAGCGGCCGGTCTCGTCCCCCGCTTGATCGGTTTCGACGGCGCGCCGCAGCACCGCTGGCAGCTCGGACGCATCCCTGCGCCGGCCGCGCTGCTGGCACACGCCTGCTTCTGGAACCCGGGGGCCGGTCCGCGCGACGAGCCCAGCGAAGGCACGCCGATCGAACAGCCCGCCGCCGCCGCGCTCGCGCTCGCGCGCGCCCCCTTCGAGCGGCTCGGCGGCTTCGACGCCGGTTTCTTCCCCGCCTGGTTCGAGGACGTCGATCTCGCGAAACGCTACGCGGCGGCGGGGCAGCGCCTCCTCTACCACCCGCGCGCGGCCTTCCGTCACCGCCAGGGGTCGAGCGTCGACACGCTCGGCTACGCCGCCTTTCTCGCCGCCTACGACCGCAACCTCGCGCGCTATCTCGCGAAGCACCATGGCCGTGGCTGGGCACTCGCCTTTCGCGCGCTCGTGCCACCAGCCGCGATCGCGCGTCTCCTGCTCCTGCCGCTCCGCAGCCCGCGCCGGGCGCGCTCGCGCGGCGAGGCGGCCCGGGCGCTCCTCGCGGTGGCGGGCGGCGCCTTCGGCGGTTGGCGCGACACGGAGCAGGCGACGTGAGCGCTCCCTTCGCGGTCTTGATCGTCACCCACGAGGCGGCCGGGGATCTTCCCGCCTGCGCCGCCGCGCTCGCGAAGCTCGAGCCGCTGCCGGCGGAGCTCGCGATCGTCGACTGCGCGAGCGCGGACGGGAGCGCCGAGGTCGCGCGCCGGGTCGCACCCCCGGCGATTCCCACCCAGGTGATCCCGCTCGCCGAGAACCTCGGCTTCAGCGGCGGCATGAACTGCGCGCTCGCGGCGACCACCGCGCCCTTCGCGCTGACGCTCAACGCCGACGCCGCGCCGCGCCCTGACGCGGTGGCGAAGCTCCTCGCGCGCCTCGAAGGACCGTCGCCCCATCGCCTCGCCGCCGCGACCGGCCGGCTCGTGCGCCCCACTCCTCCCGACACACCGGTGACGCTCGACGCCTGCGGCATGCGGCTGGTCCGAAGCTGGCGCCACCTCGATCGCGGCTCGGGAGAACCCGATCGCGGACAGCTCGCGCGCGCCGAGCGGGTCTTCGGCGCGACCGGCGCCGCGACCCTCTTCCGGCGCGCCGCGCTCGAGGACGTCGCGCTCGGGGGGCAGGTCTTCGACGAGCGCTACCACTCGTTTCGCGAGGACGCCGAGCTCTGCTTTCGCCTCCGCGAGCGGGGGTGGGAGATCGTCTACGAACCGGAAGCCGTGGTGCTGCACCGCCGGCGCGTGCTGCCGGAGCGGCGCTCCGCGCTCCCCCCCTTCGTCAACTACCACTCGCTCAAGAACCGCTATCTCCTTCGGCTCGATCACCAGACGGGGGGCAACTTCGTCGCGACGCTCCCCTGGACCCTGCCGCGCGACCTGGGAGCGCTCGCCTGGGTGCTCCTTCGCGAGCGGACGTCGCTTGCCGCCTACGCCTGGCTCTGGCGGGAGCGCCGCGCGCTCTGGGAACACCGGCGCGCCGTCGCCGCGCGTCGGACGGCGCCGCGGGGAGCCGTCGAGCGCTGGTTCGCGACCGCCGGGGAGCCGCTGTGAGGGTGGCGCTCCTCGGATCGCGCGGCATTCCGGCGCGCTACGGCGGCTACGAGACGCTGATGGACGAGCTCGCGCCGCGGCTGGTGGCGCGCGGCTTCGAGGTCACGGTCTACTGCCGGACGCACTACGCGAAAGGGAATGCCCGCACCCGCCGGGGCGCGCGGCTCGTCCGGTTGCCGAGCCTCAGGACGAAGCACCTCGACACGCCGGTGCACACCGCTCTCTCCTGCCTGCACGCCGCGGGGGAGCGCTTCGAGGCGGCGCTCGTCGTCAACTCGGCGAACACGCTCTTCCTGCCGCTCCTCTCGGCCGCCGGCACGCCGGCCGTCCTCAACGTCGACGGCATCGAGAAACGGCGCGCCAAGTGGGGGCCGTTCGGACGCATGGTTTACGCGCTCTCGGAGCGGCTCGCCTGCCTCCTCCCCGCCGCGCTGGTGACCGACGCCCAAGTGATCCGCGCCCACTACCTCGCGCGCTACGGCGCCCCGTCGACCGTCGTCACCTACGGGGTCGACGCGAAGCCGCTCCGCGCCGGGCGGACGCTCCGGCGACTGAACCTCACGTCGCGCGGCTTCTTCCTCTACGTCTCCCGCTTCGAGCCGGAGAACAACCCGCACCGGGTGGCGGCCGCCTATCGCGCGGTGGGGGGAGAGCTCCCCTGCCTCATGGTCGGCTCGGCCCCTTACGCCTCGGCCTTCATCGCCTCGTTCACCGAGAACGCCGACCCGCGCCTTCGCTTCCCCGGAGCCATCTACGGGCGCGGCTACCGGGAGCTCCTCTCGCACGCCCTCGCCTCGATCCACGCGACGGAGGTCGGGGGCACGCACCCGGCGCTGGTCGAGGCGATGGGCTACGGCAACTGCGTGGTGGTGAACGACACGCCGGAGAACCGGGAGGTGGCGGGGGACGTCGCCCTCTATTTCCGCGCCGACGACGAGCCCTCGCTCGCGGCCGCCCTGGAGCACCTCCGCGCCCACCCCGAGGAAGCCCGCGCCCGCGGCGAAGCCGCCGCCGCAAGGGCCCGCGCCCGCTTCGACTGGGAGCAGATCGCCGACGCCTACGCGGCGCTGCTGCGGCGGGTGGCTGGCAAGCACTGACACCACAGGCGTAGAATCGGCATGAGGGGTCTGGTTCCAAGGAGGCTCCATGCGGAGCTCGCTCGCTCCCGTCCCGCTGCTCGCCGCCGGTATCCTCGCCGCCGGTATCCTCGCCGTCTCTCCCGCCGCTCACGCTGTCTCCCCACCCCACCTCGTCTCTGATCTCGCGACCACCGTCTCCCCGTCCGAGGGATCGCATCCTCACGGCATGGCCCGCTACGGCGACCGCGTCGTCTTCGCCGCCCAGCCCGACGACTTCGCAGATCGCCTCTTCGTCACCGACGGCACCGCCGAAGGAACGCGCGAGCTCGCGGCGGTCTGCCCGGAAGGGACACCCGGATCGCTTCAGCTGCTCTTCACCGCCAGCGAGCGCGCCTACTTCCACGCGACCTGCGGCGAGGTCTCGGCGGCCCTCTGGGCGAGCGACGGAACACCTGAAGGGACGGCTCGACTCCGAGTCTCTTGGGAGGGGGGAGGGGAGACTCTCGAGGATCCGGGCGGTGGGCTCGGAGAGCTCGGCCGATGGACGGAGAGCGGAGGATCAACCTACTTCCTCTGGGGCGGAATCTACTCTCCGCTTGAGCTCTGGACCACCGACGGCACGACGGGCGGCACCGAGCGTGTATGGCTCTCTGAAGAGGAGAGCACCCCCCTCTACGCGGGAATCGCCCCCGCGCCGGACGGCAACTTGGTCTTCGCAACCTGGACCGGATTCCAAGGCGAAATCGGCTTCTGGCACTCGGACGGGTCCTCTGGTGGGACCTATCGCAACCAGTCGACGCCGACCTACTCCGGTGGATTCACGCCGGCCTTCTTTCAACCGATTTCCTCGGGCCTACTCGCATGGTTCGCGGTCGACAGCTTTGACAAATCGGAGATCTGGACGTCGAACGGTACCTGGGACGGGACGCGCCGTCTCGTGGAGCTTCAATCCGAAAGTTCCGCGTTCGACGCGTTTGGTGGCGTCCTGGAGGAAGGAGGGTCGCTCTACTTCGTCGCGAGCTCGGACGGCGTCCGCTCCCTCTGGCGGAGCGACGGCACTCCGGAGTCGACGCGTCGGATTCTCGACGTCTCCGGTTGGGGGATCTCGACACGCTCGCTCCTGCGCCTTGGGGATCACTTCCTGATTCCACGATGCGCCACGCCCTACGGAGAGGGGTGCGAATTCTCGCGTGTGCCGCTCACCGGGAGCACCGCATCGCCCTTCGCGCTGTACTGCGATGGAGTACCGTGCAGCGAAGCTGGCGAGTGGTGGCACACCACCAGGCTGGGGAGCACGATCGTCTTTCGAACTTGGAGTGAGGAACGCGTCGCGCTCTGGGCAACCGATGGCGTCAGCCCCGACGCCGTCGAGCTCATTCGCTTCTGCGACGGCTCCGAGGCGTGCGCCGGCGTCTGTGTCTGGATCACGGGAGGGGAGCCTGATCTTCTTCTCACGACCGGCCAAGATTGCGAGGACCCGCTCGAAAGCCTCTGGGTATCCGACGGATCACACGCCGGCACGTTTCGGCTCGCCGCGGACCTTGGTGGGTCCTTCTACCAACTCGACGGCGGTTTCAGCCGTCTCAGCTCCGGCGGGTGGGTCTTCTCCGCCTCGGGCCGCGGCCCGGGCAACGAGCTCTGGCGCGCCGCTTCGCGCGACGATTCGGCCGAGCTGCTCGTGGACCTTCGTCTCGATCGCCCAGGCCTCGCCAAGATGGAGCCAATCGGCGAAGCTGACGGCGAGCCGCTCTTCGCTGCGCTCGATGCTCTGGGCAGCACCTCGATCGTCCACCGCGCTCCCGGAAGCGAGGGCCTCGATCGACTCTTCACGCTGCCTCCGTACAGCCGCTGGGACAGCCCGACGCTTCGCTCCCTGCGCGGCTACGACGCTGGCGACGAGTGGCTTTTCCTCGAGAAGAGCCCGTTCTCGTCGAGTGACCTCTACTCCACGCCGGAGCAGGCATACCGCTACCTGCCAGCCACCGGGGAGCTCACTACGCTGTTCGCCGACCCGCACGTCGACGGCATGGGGGCGCTTTCCCGCGACCTCGTCCGGTCTCCCCATGGTTATCTCTTCCTCGGATCGGCGGGGCTGGATTCCGCGCCGGCCATCCTCGCGTGGAGGCCAGGAGAGATCGTTCCGCGAGTCTTGGTCGAGCTTCCCGCCGTGACTGCGCGTTCCGGCGGGGTGACGCGGGACAAGTGGTTCATCGTGGAAGACGAGCTCCGTCTCGTTGCGATCGATCTCGCGAGGCTTTCTCGTGAGATCTTGATCGAAGGACCAGACTCCTGCGGAGTCAGCGTCTACCCCCTAGCGGAAGGTGCCCTCGTCACTAATATCTACGGACCTCTGGAGCTTCTTCGCACGGATGGCACTGCGGCGGGAACCGAATCGCTGGGGGTCTTTCCCTGGAGCGACCACTTCTGGTGCTCCTCGGGTTTCGAGAGCGCCATCGACGAGCCGAAGGGCCGGGGGCTCTTCGGCATCAACGAGGACTGCGGCGGCACTCAGCACCTTTGGACGGCCGACGGGAGTCGCGCGCGAACGCTCTCTCTCCATTCCGACCCCTCCTGGTACCCTTTGCTCGGAGGCACCGTAGAGTTTCGCGGAGCTCGTTACTTCCGCGTCTTCACTTGGAACCCGGTGCCCCTTGGCTCGAGCTTTGCGCTCTGGCGAACGGACAGAACACCCACAGGAACCGAGCGTGCCAGCTGGCTCCCGAGCCGCTCCTCCCTCGGCTGGAACGAGACGCTGGCCGTCGGAGCGCGAGCCCTCTATTTCCCATGGGAGGACGCCGACCACGGTCGGGAGCTCTGGCAGTCGGACGGAACGGCCGAAGGGACACGGCTCGTCGCGGATCTCGAGCCGGGGCCCGCGGGATCGAACCCAGAGAACCTCGTGACGCTCGGCGACCAAGTGATCTTCACGGCGACGACCAGCGCGCACGGCACCGAGCTCTGGCAGGTCGACGGCGGGAGCGCGGAGCCCGAGCTGGTGGCCGATCTCTACCCCGGCCGCGCCAGCTCGGACCCCGAGCTCGTCCTCGCGACGCCGGAGGCGCTCTACTACCTGGCCGACGACGGCGTCGTGGGGCGCGAGCTCTGGGAGATCACCAACCCCTCCGCCGCCCCGTGCGTGACTGACGCGCGGACGCTCTGCCTCGAGGGCGGACGCTTTCGCGTGCGCGCCCTCTACCGCGAGTTCGCGGGGCGCACCGGCGCCGCCCAGGCCGTGCCGCTCACCTCCGATAGCGGTCTCTTCTGGTTCTTCGATCCGGGCAATCCGGAGCTCGTCGTCAAGGTCGTCGACGCCTGCGGTCTCCCCGGCTTCGAAAACTTCTGGGTCTATTCGACAGGCCTCACCAACGTCGAGGTCGAGCTCGAAGTGGTCGACTCCTGGAGCGGCGAGCGCAAGCGCGTCGCGACCGGGCTGGGCGAGCCCTATCTTCCCGACTTCGACAGCGGCGCCTTCCAAGTCTGCACGAGCGTGCCGCTCCCACCGCACCTCCCCGAAGCGCCCGAGATCACCACCGTGCTGCCGCTTCTCGGCGGCCGCTTCGAGGCGACGGCGACCTGGACGACCGCGGCGGGGGACACCGGCAGCGGCTACGCCGTCCCGCTCTCGGCCGACAGCGGCTATTTCTGGTTCTTCGCTCCGGAGACGCTCGAGATCCTGGTCAAGATGGTCGACGCCTGCGGCGAGCCCGGCTTCGAGAACTTCTGGCTCTTCGCCGGCGGGCTGACCGACGTCCAGGTCCATTTGTCCGTCCGCGACAGCTGGAGCGGCCAAGTGGTCCTCCACGACAACCCGCTCGGGCACCCCTTCACCCCCCTCCTCGAAACCGGGAGGTTCAGGGTCTGCGACGTGCCGCAGCCGTAGGGGTCTCCGCGCACTCGCCACATGGAGCGCCCGTGGGGGTCGGGTAGAATCTCCGCACCCCCATGCTCAAGCAGCAAGCGCGCCTGATCGCCGGTCTGGTCTTCCTCCTGGACCTGGCGCTCGTCTCGGCGGCGTTCGCGCTCGCGCACCTCCTGCGGAGCCACGTGCTGCCGCTGGTGGGGTTGGTGGACGGGTCGCTCTACCCGATGGAGCAGTACCTCCCGCTCCTCCCGGCGGCGCTCCTCGTCTGGTCGGCGCTCCTCTGGTCCTCGGGTCGCTACCGCTCGCACCGCACGGTGCCGCTCCTCGAGGAGGCTTCGGCGATCCTCCGCATCACGGCGACCGCCTCGGTGCTCTTCGCGCTCGCGCTCTGGGCGCTGCGTCTCGACGAGCGGCTCCTCGGCTCGGACCGGGTCAGCCGTCTCTGGATCGCCCTCTTCGCGCTCCTCTCGGGGCTCTTCCTCCTGGGCGAGAAGCTCGCGCTCCGCATCGGTTCGCGCTGGGTGCGCGCCCGCGGCCTCAACTACCGGAACCTCCTGATCGCCGGCCCGGCCGAGGTCGCGGAGTCGCTCGCCGACGCCATCCGCGCCCACCGCTACTGGGGGTACCGGGTGCTGGGCTACGTCTCGGACGACCCGGCGCCGCCCGCTTCCGAAGCACCTCCGGTCCCCGGCACGCTCGACCGGCTGGGCGGGCTCGGGGAGATCCGCCGGATCGTCGAGCGTGAGGTGGTCGACGAGGTGCTCTTCGCGCTCGCCCCGACGGAGCTCCCGCGCTTCGAGGATCTTTTCCTCGCCCTCCAGGACCAGGGGATCATCACCCGCTTCGCGCTCCACCTCTTCCCGCACACGCAGGCGAAGGTGCGGCTGGAGGATCTGGACGGCGTCCCGCTGGTCACCTTCTCGACCCGCCCGACGAATCCGGTGGCGCTCCTGGTGAAGCGGCTCCTGGATCTCACGCTCGGGACGCTGCTAGTAGTCCTCGCGCTCCCGATCGTCGCCACGGTGGCACTCGCCCTGAAGCTCACCTCGGGGGGTGCGGTGCTCTTCCGCCAGACGCGCTGCGGCCTGAACGGCCGGCTCTTCACGCTCTACAAGTTCCGCACGATGGTGGAGAACGCGGAGGAGCGCCGCGGCGAAGTCGCGCACTTGAACGAGATGGACGGCCCGGTCTTCAAGGCGCGCCGCGACCCGCGAGTAACCCGCCTCGGGCGCCTCCTCCGGAAGTTCAGCCTCGACGAGCTGCCGCAGTTCTGGAACGTCTTGAAGGGCGACATGAGCCTCGTCGGTCCCCGCCCACCCATCCCCGAAGAGGTCGCCAAGTACGAGCGCTGGCAACGGAGAAGGCTCGCCATGAAACCGGGCCTCACCTGCCTCTGGCAGATCTCCGGCCGCAACCAGCTCGACTTCGACCAGTGGATGCGCTTGGACCTCCAGTACATCGACTCCTGGACACCCTGGCTCGACCTCAAGATCCTCGCCAAAACCGTCCCCGTAGTGCTGTCGGGGAAAGGGGCGTCGTAGGGCGTGCCCACACTTCTTCTTTGCATCCGAGGTCGAAGCCGCACGCAAGAAGTGCCGGTGGGAGCTGCGCCCTGAGCTCGTCTTACAGACGCGCCGAGGTACTTCACCCTTTCCTTCTCTCGGGGGACATTCTCGGGGATCTCGAGACTTGGCGCCCCCGCGGGCGATACGAGCGACCCGCGGTCGGGCGGTTCCGCGCCGCACTCGGCGAAATCCCACAACTCCGCTCGAGCCCCTGGGCGTCTCGGCTGCTCGCCCTCCAGGAGGCGAAGGAACGCGCTGAACGCGCGATAGGAAAGGGGCGAGATCGATCCTCGGTGCTCAAGGCATGCCATGACCTCAAGTCTTTCGAGGAAGTCGCTTCAGTTGTTTCAGACTCGGTGCGCTCGCTGCTGGCCCTACGCTTCCTGCAAGAAGGAGGGAGTCTGGCGGAAATCCAAGCCAAGATCGCAAGAGAGACCTGGGCGCACCGATTGGAGATCTCCTGTCGCTACCTCTGGATGAGCTTCCATGCCAAGCTCATCTCGGCTGGCGATGCCCCAGAGAGCCCCTTCTCCTGCGTGGTTGGCGACCGAGGGAGTATGGAGCGGGCGGGCGATCGCGAGTACTACCAGCTTCTTCTCTACCTACACGCACGCAAGCTCGATTTCGGCGACGAGTGGCTGCCTCTCAAGAAGGGCGAGACTCCAGATTTCATCGTGGACGACAGCCATGGATCGCGAATTGGCGTCGAAGTGGGGGAGGCACCGAAAAGCCAAGCCTGGGCAGATGCCCAAGACTGCGCTGAGTGCGTCTTCAGAGCGATTCGCCGCTTGGTTCGCTCCCAACGCGTCATCCTGACGTTTCTCGAGCCGTTCGATTGGCAGGCCGTTTCGAAGGAGATCCTCCCTTTCAGAGCATGGCTCAAAGAGGAGATCCTAGGGCTCCCAGCCAGAATGCAGCATTGTAGGGACATCCGTTTTCAATCGGCTGATTGCCAGGTCACAATCGAGAGAGCAAGAACTGGGATGATCCTCAGTCACGACCCGGAGGGGCTGTCAGGTGATGACGTCGATCGTCTCACACTTGATCTCGCCGCCGGCATTCGCTTCGCGGTGCATAAAAAGCTGTTCAAGACAGAGCCTGGAGGCGGGACCAGGGAGAGAAAGCGCCCGTCGATTCGGCCATGTCATCTCGTTCTGTATCCGAACGACGATTCAGGGGCAGATGTCGCACGGTCCTGCGAGCTCGTGAGATTGGGGCCGCCCCTGAATGCGAGCTCCCACTTCGACAGCGTTTGGGTGTCGAACGAGAACCTGCTCCTGCAGATCGCCTAGCTGGGCGCTCGCCCGTGCGCACCCCCTGCCCAAGCGCAGCGGCCCAGGCGCCCTCGCTTTTCTGGGAATCGCCTGGCACCTCTTCTCGGTACAGATGAGATTCCAAGTGCGCTCGCTGCCGCGAAACGGCAGCGTGCTACGATGCTTTCTGTCAGTACTCAAGCACTCTTTGGAGGGAACAGTATGTGGAATCGCATGCCCGCTGTGGCAGTTACGATCCTGTCTCTTCTCGCGCTCGGAAACGCCCGCGCGGAGGGTCCGCTTGACAATGGCCTACTTGACCCAGCCTGGTTCGGCAGCGCCCTCGAGTTCCGCGAAGCAAAAGGGGTCGACTACCTCTGGGTCAAGCCGGGATTCAGTCTCGAGGGACGGACTCTTCGCTTTGCGCCGTGGGAAGAGGCGGAGTTTCGCGGGGAAGAGGCTAGCGAGCGAGACGTCAAGGACAAACAGCTAGCTTCTGACCTGACTAGCAAGCTCCCAGTGGTATTCACACGCCAGTTCAAGTTCGTCCTCGGCCCGCGCGTGCCCATGGTCGACTCCGGTGAGCAGATCACCGCCGTTGGGCGCATCGTCGACTGCTCGACTGGAAGTGCAGCGGCGAAGATTCTTGTGGGAATGGGAGCGGGTTCCGGCTCGGCGACCTTCGACCTCAGATTCATGAACGCAGCTACCGGGGAGATTCAGGCGGCCCTGCACCACCGCGCAGTTTCTGTTCACAGCAGTTCGACGACAGAGAGCGTGCTTCTCAACTGGGCCAATGAGTTCGCCAAAGCGATCGGCAAACAAGGTCTTGAGCGCCTCTATGCTAAGGGAACGCCGGCCCGAGAGTAGGGCGAATCTGGCCGAGCGCAGGCACAACAGACTACTCGGCGCCCTGCACGCCGACTTCTGGCCCGGGTTCGACTCCCTGCGGGGACACCAACCGGCCCTTGTCAGTTCCCGGAGTCTTGCCTGATCAGGCCCATGAGATTCGAGTGCTTCGCGCTCTCATCGGGCCCGCAGCGGGAGTCCCCTCTCAGCCCGATGCGGCTTCGAGGTGAGCTATTGGCTCGGAGCTCCCAGAGACTTCTCCATTGCCTCGGCGTGAATCTGTGATCCAGTGGGTGCGATCATGGGCACTGCGTTGCAGGTCTCTCCAGCCGGTTCGGTGTCGGGGACCGCGTTAGCTGCGCACTTCATAGAGAAGGACTGCTTTCCGCTGGTTCAGCACTTCACGCCAGCCAACGAGAGGGAGGTGTGCCTTTCGGGCTACTTTCAGCGCCTCGTTGGAACTATTCGCGGGATGGCGCGGCTTGATCAACCTTCCTTCTTCCAGCTCACACTGGCTGGCGCGCGCAACGCCCTTGAGGTACTCGTCGACGTTGTGCTCCTTGCACACGGGAAACCGGAGGATGCCGGCGAGAGAATCTTCGCTTGGGAGGCTTCCGCAAGGCTCAAGGCTTCCGAGGCAGCCTCAAGACATCTCAAACGCGACGGTGGCTCACAGTCGCTCCTCAACTGCTTCGCATGGTTCGGCGAATCCGAGAAAGCTGCCATTCTCGCGAACCGGTTACGATACTGGCCCGAAGGGCACCCCGACAGGTGGACAGGCCGCAATCTCCTCGAGGATTGCAAGAACGCAGACCGATTGGAACCCTTCCAACTCAAGAGGTTCTACGAGACGCAGTGCCGCCAGATGAATTGGAGTATCCACGGCTCTGGCTTCGCGGGCGTTCGGGGAGTGAGCGTTCAGGACATCGACTTGATCTTCAGCTTCTCCCACATCAAAGTCACGGAGTTCTCCTTGCGCGCGACACAGCTCGTACTTCGCTCTCTGGGGCTGCTCGAGGCCGACGTCGCGACGAAGCTACTGAGCGCCGGGATTGAGGCCACCGAACTCTCGCGACCGAGTGCCTAGGTCGCCGGGCGAACTGTCGGCCACTCCGCTGTCGCGCCGAGGTGCCAGCCGTTTCGCGGGCTCTCGTGAATTCAGGTAGCTGCTGACTCCGATCACGCGGCGCTCCGGGGGGACTGGAAGCTCGGGTGCTCGATCCCGGTCCCGGTTGGGTCGAGGTCTCAGTCCGTGAGATCGGACAGACGCCGTTTGCGTCGTCGCGGATCACGGGCGGCTCTCACCGAGCCTCGCTTCTTGGCGGTCCGCTGTCCGGGGCCGGGCGGTAGTGCTCCAGCCACTCGGTGATCTCTGGCGTCGGGACGAAGGAGACGAGCGTCACCCGGGGGATGAGGCCCGCGGTGGAGCGAAGCCAGACGTCGGAAGCGCCGAGCTCGGTCAAGAATCGGCCGATGATCTCGGCCTTGTGATTCGCGTTGACGAGGAAGAACTCGCCCTCCTGGCTCCGGCGCGCGAACGCCCCGGCGAGAAACGCCAGCTTCGCCTCGCGACCGTAGGGGCGGATCATTCCATCAGTGACGCGCAGAGCGGCCGTACGATGGTACCGACCGTCCTCGCCCAAACTCTGGTGACCCGAGGTGAGCTCGTAGGTGTAGAGAGAGTTGATGCCCGCGGCGAGCGTCGGCGAGTGGAACACCACGCGGCACTGCTCTCCGGCCCCCACGGTCTTTCTCTCGAGTCTTGGCTCCAGGCGTTGGTCCGCAGCGAGCTTCCGCAGCGCCGCTTCGAACATCTCGGCGGTCGTTGTGTCGTCACAGGAGAACCTGTCGAGGCGGTCGCTCCCCTCGACGAGGTGCCGCCCCAGATACTCGTCGAGGAAACCCAGAACGAAGAACGCGGAGAGCGAGCGCTTGCCAGCCTGGAGGTCGAAGGCGGGTCGGGGAAAGAGCCCGGAACGGAGGGTCGGACGGACCTCGACCGTCGTCAGCCAGGCGAGCACGGCGATCGCCGCGAAGACGAGCCAGGCGAGGTGCCGCCCCCGCGAGCCGACGAGAGTGACGACGGCGCTCACGGCGAAGGTCGCCGCGACGACGAGCAGAGAGACCGCGTCGCCCGGCTCGTCACGTCGCGCGGCGACGACCAGGACCGCGCCGAAGCCGAGCCAGGCGACCGAGGTCAGGTGCCAGGCGAAGCGGAGCGTCCGCCGCGTGAAGAGGTCGCTCCCGAAGAGATGGGGGAGGTCCCCCCGGCGGAAGAGCCGGATCAGGATGTAGCGCTCTCCGAGATAGGAATGCGCGAGCGCGACGCCGACGCAGAGAGCGGCCGCGGCGAGCTGCGCCGCGCTCATCGCCCGCGCTCGGCGGCCAGCGCGAGTCTGGGCGCGGAGGTGTCAGGGCGGGCCGCCGTGCGGTGGGACATGCCCGGGATGTTACCGGCTCCGCCCGCTCCGGAGTTTGTGGGAAGCCGGGTGAGGACGAACAGGATCTCGCTCTTCGTTGGCGCCACCCGACGCATTCGACATTTCCTGTCCGCGACGGGGCACTCGACGAACGTGCGCCAATGGCGTAGTATTCGCCGGTGGTCATCGTCGAGACGCGGGCGTTCACGGCTCGGATCCGGGACCTGCTTTCCGATGAGGGCTACCGCCAGCTGCAACTCGCGTTGGCCACCCGCCCGACGGCGGGCGATGTCGTTCCGGGGACGGGAGGCCTCCGCAAGCTCCGCTGGTCGGTCGCGGGCCGAGGAAAGCGAGGCGGCGTCCGCATCGTCTACTACTGGCATCCGACCTCCGGGAGGATCCTGATGCTGTTCGCCTTTGCCAAGAACGAGCGCGCCGACCTGAGCGCAGAACAGAAGCGCTTGCTGCGTCGCATCATCGATACGGAGTACCCATGAAGAAAGAACTCTTCGCAGAGCTTCTCGCGAGCGTCAGGGAGGGTGGAGCGATCCTCAAGGGGCGCAAGCCGCCGGCCAGACGCTCACGGATCAGCGTGCCGCCGGTCCGGGAGGTGCGGGAGGCCTATGGCCTCAGCCAGGCGCGCTTCGCGGAGCTCATGGGCATCAGCGTGGCGACCCTACGGAATTGGGAGCAGGGTCGGCGTCGACCCGAAGGAAGCGCACGCGTCCTGCTCCAAGTGGTCGCCAAGCACCCCGAAGCGGTCCTGGACGTCGTCGCGTCGAGCGCGCGTGGCGGCGGCTGACTCCTGCCGGGCCTCTCCTCGGTCGTTCCTGCCGGGCACTTGCCGGAAGGCGCGACTTCGCCGATTCCTGATGCTCCTTGCCGTCCCCCTCGCGTTCTCCTGCGCGCGGGACTCGTCGCGCCTCCCGATCGAGTACTCGGTCGGGAAAGCCAATCCGGTGCTCGGGGCGAAGGTCTCGCTCATGGTCACTTCGGAGTTCCAGCGGGAAGACGTCGATACGCTCTATGCAGCGCTCCAGTCCGAGGAGCTCCGGGAGCAGCTCCGCGCGGTCTCCTGCGGGGAAGAGGTTCCCACCTTCCGCTACACCGTCTCGCTCTGGCAGCAGGCGCCCATGCACATCCGCCACATCGAGGTGCGTGAGGAGCCGTGGCTCGAGAACCGACCGGAGAATGCCTGCTTGGTCGGCGGTCTCCAGTACTTCGCCTACGAGAGAATTCGGAGGATCGAAAGAGCCAGGAGAGGCGGACGTCCGGATGCGGCCCGCGTGCCGGGCTTGCTGGAGATCGACCACGACGAGTGGAGCGGCGTTTCCTGCGACTGCCAGGCACGATCCCGAGGTGAGATCGGCGTGCAAAACCTCCATCGAATCCAGGACTTCTCAGACCGCTGAGGCGCAGTAAGCCCGGGAAGCCAAACACCTCGCGGCGCTTGTCGCGCCGTCGGCATCAGCGGAACATCCTCCTTCGGCCTCCGGACGCACTCCCGGCCTGGCGCGGTCGATCGAGGCGGCAAGTTCCGTCAGGAAGCCCCATCCGTTCCACTTGGCGCACTTCCCTTGCGAATGGCGCATTGAACCTCGGGGTGGAGCACGCAACCGACCTCGCCCCGAGAGGAGAAGCCCGCCATGCGCTCGAATCTCGTCCCGCTCGTCGTGCCGGCCCTGCTTTGCCTCGCGTCGTGTGCCAGCGCACCTCAGGCGCCGCCGCCAATGACTACCGAGAGCTATCTCGACCTGACCCTCTACTCCGAGGAGGAGATGGCCGAGATCCTCGCCCTCATGAAGAAGGACCCAGCCACGTTCGGCGTGACCCTCTACTGCAAGGGGGACATCGTCGATGCGCAGAAGATCCCGGGGGGCCGCCCGGGCTGCTCCTCTCAGGACTGCAAGAATCAGTGGGTCACGACACCGCCCACCACCTTCACCCAGCTCTGCGACGGCTCGACCTGCAAGCTCGACACGACGACCTGGTACCCGCGCCCGTGCAGCAATCTGCTCGTCGACCGCTGCGAGGTGCGGCTGGCCAACATCTCCGCCTGCATGTGATGCCGCGGGAGGATTCGCGCCCGCGGCGCTACCGCCACTTCCAGGTGTTGCCGGATTCGAAACCGTCGGCGAAGAGGGCGCCGGCCGGCAGCGCTCCGAATTCGAAGGCACCGACGTCGCAGCGCGCTCCGACGACCCGCGCTCCCTCGCGCTGGTCGAAGGAGAGCGGGTCACCGAAGCGATCCTGGCACACGCAGGGCGAGTCCACGTCGTCGATCAGGGCGCTACCGGCCTGGATGGCGTGGGTCGGCGTCGGACCGCCGTTGAATTGCAGCGGCCCGAGCTCCGCGATCGCCGGCAGCAGGAGATCCGAGCCGCCGCAGGATCCGGTGTGGTTCAGGGCGCAGCCGGCGAAGCTGCCGAAGCGATTGTGACCGTACCCGTCCGCGGCCCCGACGCAATCGTCGGCGATCGGCGCGCCGGAGCGGGTGTTCCCCGCCACCACGCTGTTGCGCAGCGCGAAACCGCCGCCCACCTCGTTGTAGAAACCGCCGCCGGTGCCACCGTTGGGATCGGCGTCCGAGTCAGCATCGTTGAACGCGATCGTCGCGTTGTACAGCCAGGTCGTCCCGGTGTTGAGAATCCCGCCACCATCGTCGGCCGCGTGGTTGCCGCTGATCGTGCTGTTCGTGGCGTAGAGGGTGCTGGCGTTGAAGATCCCGCCGCCCCGGCCGACGCTGGAGTCCGTGGCCTGGTTTTCGAACACGCTGCTGCGGATCAGCTCGCCGGTGGCGGAGGCCGTGGCGAGAACGATCCCGCCGCCCAAGCGCGCCGAGTTGCCGCTGACCGTGGTGTTGGTGAGCGAGAGCAGCCAGGTGCCGAAGAAGTAGACGCCGCCGCCGAAGCCGCCGGCGACGTTCGCGCGGATCGAGCCATTGTCGAAGTAGAGAGCGCCCGCGGATCCCGACGCCACGTAGATGCCGCCGCCATGTCCCGCGGCCTGGTTCCCGGCGATCTCGCTGAATTCGATGACGGAGCTATCGGCGCTCAGGAGGAAGATCCCGCCACCGTTTTGGGTCGCCACGTTGTCGACGACCCTCGCGCCGTGGAGATCGAGCTGGCCTTCGACCAGGATCCCGCCCCCGTCGAGCGCCGTCCCGTTGCGAATCGTGACGTTCGAGAGGACGGCGACCGTCGGGTCGGCGACCCGGAAGACCCGGTCGAGATCGTTGCCGTCGATGATCGTCGACTGGGCGCCCGCGCCCTGGATGGAGATGGTCTCGAAGGCAGCCGACTTCACGAGGTTGAGATCGCCGCTGTCGGGGCCGTTGGCGCCCGCCGGCAGACGGGTCAGCACGTAGGTGCCGGCCGGCAACTGGATCGTCGTGTTGCCGGGCGTCACGCTCGCCTGCATCACCGCCGCGCGCAGGGTGCAGGTGCCGGCCGCGGTGTGGCAGGAGATGTCGACGAGGTCGTCGTCGATCTGGTCGAGCACGCTGTCGACGGTGTAGGTCTGATCGGCGCCGGCCGCGGCCGAGCCGGCGGCGAGGACGAGCGTAGCGGCGAAACGCAGGAGCCTTCCATCGCGGACGGCCATGGCTTCCCCCCCGGCGGGCCGCTCGCACTGGGAGGGGCCGAGGGCGCGCCGCGGCGATCAGAGCACGACTCGATCCGTGGCCTCAAGCCGGCCGGGACGAGCGCTCGAGACCCCCCGCCGCGGCTCCGACCGCGACCAGGCCGCGGGCCGTACCGCGAACAGGTGCCGATTCTCCGGATTCTCCGGGAGGCCAGGGGGACTGTCCGTTGGTCTTCGAACCTATCCAAACGGGCAGCACGCTCCCCACGCGGGAGTGCTATACGGACGCTGATCGCCTCCGGCTGGGATGGAGGCCGCGGGTCGTCACGCGACCCTTCTCGAGCTGGTGCCCGCTCGCGGGTTCTCGGACTGCGAGCGCGCAGCCGGGACCGTCGGTTCACGCAGGTTCGCCCCACCCGTCCGAGAAGACAGGGGCCATCCCATGGCCACCTTCGCAATCCGCCACCGCTGGAGCTCCGTCCTGATGCTCGCCGGCCTCCTCGCCGGCTCGACGCGACTTTCGCTCGGCGCACCCGCCGCGGCCGCCGAGCCTCCCGATCCGACGACTCTCGCCGCCGCGTCCGAGCGCCCCGAGAGCGTGGCGTGGACCTACGAGACGCCCTTTCCGCTCTCCGGGGTCGTGCACGCCTGGGGGCAGTACTTCCCGGCCAACGGCAAGTTCTACGTCCTCGGAGGGCGTCGCTCGGACGCCGCCGGCACCGAGATCTTCTATCCCCGCGAGTACTACCCTCTCGGCCAGACCTGGGCGGGAAAGTTCTCGGCGTTTCCCGACAACCAGACCTCCGACCTGGTGGGCGGCGTGCTGAACGTCTCCGGAACCGACTACATCGTGCTGGTCGGCGGCGCCGCCTCGGGCGCCACCACCGCGACCTCGGCCGTCCTCGCCTACGACCCCATCCTCGACGCCGGGGCCACCCTGACCACCGATCCCTGGCCGGGGAACATCTCCGGAGCCGTCCTGCCCGGCGGCGCCGCGGTCCACGCCAACAAGCTGTACGTCTTCGGCGGCTACGACATCGGCACCGGCATGGTGAACAAGATCTGGAGTTTCGATCCGATGGCCGCCGCCGGCAGTCGCTGGACCCAGATGGCGGCCACGCTGCCGACGCCCCTGGGGTACATCCCCACCGCGACCTCGGGCGGGTTCATCTACCTGCTCGGAGGCTCGGAGTACGTCGCCGGCAATCTCACCGATTCGACGCACGCCTACCGCTTCGATCCCCAAGGCGGCTCCATCGTCGCCGTCGCCTCGCTGCCCCGCCCCACCGGGGAGACCCGCGCGGTGGCGCAGCGCGACGGCAAGATCTGGGTTCTGGGCGGCGGGCGAACGCCCCCGAGTCCTTCGAACGAGGTCGACGTCTACGACCCGGCCACCAATAGCTGGTCGCTCGGTCCGTCGATGATCGCCTCACGACGCAACTTCGCCGCCGACGTCAATCCGTCGACGGGCGAGGTCTTCGCGGTGGGCGGCTACGCTCCGACGACGGCGTCCAACACGACCGAGCGCTGGAGCTCGGTCATCTTCAACAACGGCTTCGAGTTGGGCGCGCTCTGCTTCTGGAGCAATACCGCCGACGTCTACTACTACACCACGAACTCGGGCGCCTCGATCGTCCCCGGGACGACCGACACCGGCAACCACGCCGACGATGGCAGCACCTGGATTCCCCTGCCCTTCCCCTACCAGATCTACGGCCTCGTCTTGACCAGCGTCGCCGTGGGCTCGAACGGCCACCTCACCTTCGGCGTCGTCAACGACAGCGGGACCGTGAGTTGCCTCCCGGTGGCCTATGCCAGCTACGTCATCGCCCCCTACTGGACCGACCAGTGCACGACCGCCTGCCCCAACACCGGCTGCTCCGGCTGCGGCATCTTCACGTCGATCTCCGGCACCGCGCCGCGCCGCATTTTCAACATCGAGTACCGCACGCGCTACTACGACAGCGGCGGCGACGGCGTGCCGCTCAACTACGAGGTCCGGCTCTTCGAAGGCCAGATGGGCTTCGAGGTGATCTACGGCACGATCAACCCCTTCACCCCGCCCGACGGGCGAGAGCTCTCGGTGGGGGTGCAGTTCAACGCCGCGCCCAACAACTTCACGCGGTACGGCTGCGATCCCACGGGTGGGACCGCCCCGCCGATCCCCCCCGCGGGAAGGAGCCTGATCTTCGCCGCCTGCGCCGCGCCCTGAGCAGGGTCGGCCGGGCCATTCCCTGACCGCCGTGAGGGCACTCCTCTGTCGCCTCCCGGCTCGGTTTCCCGTTCTTCCTGGCGATGAGCGATCCCATCGGCAGGACTCCGAAGCTGTTTCGGTCGGTCGCCCCGCGACGGCTCGCGGCGGGTCTGCTCGCTCTCGCGGGCATTCTGCTGGCGTGGGTGCCACCCGCCGCCGGACAGGGGCTCTCGCTGCCGCCGGCGTACGTGCGCCGGCAGCTCACGCCGAGCGGCGAGCCCGCGTCGAGCCTCGGATTCTTCTGGCGGGTCGACCGGCGCGGCGAGTGGGTCGCCTTCGTCGGCGACGTCGAGACCGCCGGGCTCGAGGCGGTCTACGCGCTGCGCCGCAACGGCGGGGCGCTCCACCGCCTGTCGCCCTACGCTCCCCTGGGCTCGGTCGACCGGCTCGAGCTCACCGCCGACGGGCGCGGCGTCGTCTACTCCGGCGATCTCGAGACGGAGGGGCTCCGTGAAGTCTGGAGCGCTCCCTTCTCCGGCACCCCCGCCGCGGCCGTCAAGCTCAACCTCGCGGTCGTCGGCGGCGGGGTCTCCTACTTCATGGTCGGAGCGACGAGTGGGCGCGTCCTCTACCTCGCCGAGACCGCGGCGGGGAAAGGGCTCTGGAGCGTGCCGGCGGCGGGACCGGCGGCCGCCGGCGTCGAGCTCGACCCGACGCTCGCCACCGCGGACGTGGCGACCGCCGCCTTCCTCATCGGGTCGCCCGAACGGATGATCCTCTTCTACTACGACGCCTCGCAGTCGACGATGCGGATCTGGAGCGCTCCGAGCGCGGGACCGGCCGCCGCCGGGAGCCACCTGCTCGAGGCCTCCCCCGCCGGCTGCACGTCGAGCCCCGCGGGGGTGAGTCTCTCGACGCAGCGGCTCGCCTTCGTCCATACCTGTCCGACGAGCGCCGGGGCGCGCGACAACCAGCTCTGGAGCGTGCCGCTCGCCGGGCCGGCGGCGGCGGCGATCTCGCTCGGCGGCGGGTTCGTCGAGGGGGGCGGAATCCGGACCCTCAGCGCCTCGGCCGACGGCGGCCATCTCGTCTTCCGCGCCGACAAGGCGACCCTCGACAAGGACGAGCTCTGGAGCGTCCCCTTCGTCGGACCGGCGGGGGCGCTCGTGCGCCTGAGCCTCACCGGATCGGCGGCGACCGACACCCAGGAGTTCGCGATCTCGCCCGACGGCACGCGCGTCGCCTACGTCGCCGACCCGGTCGTCAACGAGCGCTTCTCGGCCTTCTCGGTGCCGATCGAGGGGCCTTCGACCCTCTCGGTGCCGCTGGTCACGGCCGATCTCGCCGGCCGCGACGTGACGAGCGTGAAGTTCACGCCGGACGGCGAGAACGTGGTCTTCCGGGCCGACCTCGATGTCGACAACCGCTTCGACCTCTACGTCGTCCCCGCCGACGGCTCCGCGGCCGAGGAGCAGCTCACGAACGACGGGGCGTTCCCCAGCGGTCTCTCGGTGAGCCTCTCCTACGCGCTCCATCCGGACGGGAAGCGGGTGGTCTTCGTCTACGACGAGAACACCCCCTCCGACAGCCGGGGGCTGGGCGAGCAGAAGCTCTTCGGGAGCTACGTCCAGGATGCGCGCCTCAACCAGTCTCCGGTGGCCGGCGGAACCGTGCAGGCCTTCGCGATCTTCCCCGACAGCGCCGGCACGATCTACCTCTCGGACCAGGACGTCGACGGCATCCGGCGTCTCTACGTCGCCGACAGCCGCCTCTTCGGCGACGGCTTCGAGGAGGGCACCACCGCGGCCTGGTCCGACCTGCCCTGACGCGCGGGCCGGGGGGAACCCAGCCTGGACCTTCCTGGAACGCGGCGAGCGGGATCTGGCGGCGCCTCTGGCAGACTAGGGCCTCGTCGCGAGGAGTCGCGATCGCGTGGCGGTCGTTCCGGAGGTGTCATGGCGAGATCACCGGTGGTCTTTCAGAGCAAGCTCCGGGTCACCTTCTCGGATCTCGATCCCTACCACCACGTGCGGACCGCGGCCTACTCCGGCTACTACGTCGATCACCGGATGAACGGTCTGCGGGAGAAGATCGGCTGGGACCTGAAGACGCTCTCCGAGCTCCCCTTCATGGTCTGGATCAAGCGGATGGAGATCGACTTCCTGAAGCCCGCGGTCGGCGATCAGGAGCTCACCATCACCTCCTTCGTCCGCGAGTTCCAGGGCTCCGAGTCGTTCATCGAGTGCACGATGGCCGATGCCAAGGGCCGGGAGATCTCACGCTGCCGGATCGTCGTCGCCTGCGTCGACCGCGAGACCCGCCGCTCGATGGATTGGCCGGCCGAGGCCACGGCCCGCTTCTTCGAAGAGGTGTGACACGCTTCTCCGACCCGGGAGACAGCGAATCGCGGTTTCCCATGGCGCGCAGGAGCCTGGCTGGGCAGCCCAGCTCCCGTCGCGCGGAGGCAAAACAGCGAGGGGCTTCGATGGCCGAGAACGTCACGCGCGAGCTGCTGCAGGGCTTCCTGGACGCCTTCAACCGCCACGACCTGGACGCGATCATGGAGTACTTCGCGGAGGATTGCGTCTTCTACATGCCCCGGGGCGCGGCTCCGCGCGGCGACGAGTACCGCGGGAAGGAGCGGGTGCGAGCGGGTCTCGCCACGCGCTTCGAGGGGATCCCGGACGTGCACTACGGAGAGGACCGGCACTGGGTCTGCGGCGAGCTCGGAGTCTCGGAATGGACCTTGACAGGAACCTCGCGGACCGGCAAGAAGCTGGAGGTCCGGGGGCTCGACCTGCTCGAGTTCGCCCATGGGAAGGTGACCCGGAAAGACTCCTTCTGGAAGATCCTCGACTAGGGCGCGCACCCCCGAGCCGATGGAAGCTCCGCTGGCACCGCTTCCCCTCGCGCAGATCTCCGGGGGTAGAGTCGCGGGCCGGGAGGATTCGCGATGCCCGCCTACCTGATCGTCGATCTCGAAGTCACCGATCCCGAAGCGTTCGAGCGCTACAAGCGCGAGGTGGCTCCCAACCTCGCGAGCTTCGGCGCGCGCTATCTCGCGCGCGGCGGGAAGACCGAGGTGCTCGAGGGGGACTGGTCGCCGCGCCGCCTCGTGATCCTCGAGTTCCCTTCGCTGGCGCGCCTCGAGGAGTGGTACCGCTCCCCCGCGTACGCTCCCCTGCTCGAGCTCCGCCGGCGCTCCGCGAGCTCCCGCCTGGTCGCGACCGAGGGGATCTGACTCCGGGCGGATCCACCTGCTTCGCGCCGTGCCAGACTCCGCGCCAGGAGGTGCGCCCGATGCGCGATGTCGTCTCCCCCGCGAAGGTCGCCGCGTCGCTCGACGAGCTCTGGTCCCCCCGGGTCGTGGCCGAGCTCGACGAGTCGTACGTCAAGGTCGCGAAGCTCCAAGGCACGTTCACCTGGCACGCCCACGAGCTCGAGGACGAGCTCTTCTACATCCTCGAGGGGTCGCTCGCGATCGAGATGGAGGACCGTACCGTCGTTCTCGGCAAGGGCGATGCCTTCGTCGTCCCCAAGGGTGTCCGGCACAACCCGGTCGCCGCGGAGGAGTGCCACGTCATGCTGATCGAGCGGAAATCGACCCTGCACACCGGCGACGTCGTCACCGAGCGGACGCGGAGCCTCGCCGACCAGCTCCGCCCGGTCTGAGCCGCCGGGTCTCGCCCCGCTACTTCCGGAGGCCGGCGAAGAGGTCGGTCTCGAGCTCCCGGCGAAAGCCGACCCGGCTCCAGACGCGGTAGTAGGTCTGACGGTCCCAGATTCCGGCGCGGAGCTTCTCGGGGAGCTCGGTCAGGCGCGCGTAGCCGGAGAGCTGCGAGTGATGGCACGCGGCGGCGCGCCAGATGGTGTCGCGGTGCTCGTGGGTGTCGACGATCGTCGTCACCGCCCAGGCGGGCCACGGGGCGGCGCGGCGCTCGATACCGTCCACCCGTGCCACCAGATCGCCGAAGGCGGCGTGATAGGCCGCCCAGACCTCTTCGTCCCAGGCGAGCCAGTAGAGCTTGTCGGCGGCGTGCGGCGCGAGCGGCTCCCCCGCGGGGCCGGCGAGCTCGACCGAACCGTCCGCCGCCACGACCAGGGCCGCGCCGGTGAGCTGCGAGACGGCGATGTGGTCGGGGTGGCCGTATCCCCCCTCGGCGCCGAAGGTCGCCACCACCTGCGGCCGGATGCGGCGGACCAGCGCCGCCAGGCGCGCCGTGGCCTCGAACGCGTCGACCCGGTCGACCTCCCCGTCGAGATACCCGAGCAGATGGAGCTCGCGCACGCCGAGCACCGCGCAGGCCGCGCGGAGCTCCCGCTCGCGGACCGGCGCCACGATCGCGGGGCCGGGACGCTCGGTGCCGATCCGCCCCCGCTCGCCCAAGGTCGCGGCGATGACGAAGGTCTCCACCCCCTCGGCCGCCGCCCGCGCGAGCGTCCCGCCGAAACCGAGCGTCTCGTCGTCGGGGTGCGACGTCACGCAGAGCAGGCGGAGCGGCGGCGGCGCCATGGCGCGAATCCTACGCGAGAGCCCCACGGATCCCCTCGACCCGCCCCCGCTGGGCACCGAACGCAGCCCCCTGGTCCGACTCGGATAGCCTTGCGCCCATGACCATCGACGACAGGATCGCCGCGATCGAGGAGCGGGTGCAGATCGAGGAGACGATCGGCGACCTCTTCACCGGCACCGACGCCCGGGATTGGAGACTGGTCGAGCGTTGCTTTGCGCCGCGCGTTCACTTCGACATGGCGTCGCTCGGCGCGGGGCCGGCCCGGGAGGTGGCACGCGAGGAGATCACCCGCGCCTGGGAGACGGGCCTGTCACCGCTCCAGGCGGTGCACCACCAGGTCGGCAACCTCCGCGTCCGCCTCGCCGGCGAACGCGCCGAGGCCTTCTGCTACGGCATCGCCATCCACTATCTCCCCAACGCGCGCGGCGCCAACACCCGCACTTTCGTCGGCAGCTACGACTTCACCCTCGCGCCCGCCAGCGGCCGCTGGGAGATCACCCACTTCCGGTTCAACCTCAAGTTCCTCGACGGCAACCCCGAGCTCGAAAACGGGTGAGGCCGAGGAGTCCGACATGATTCATCGCCAGTCAGGCGTTCTCGTTTCTTCGGCGTTCCTGCTCTTCCTGGCCGCATTCGCGCTCTCGGCGCCGGACGCCGCGGGAGGCTCCGCACCACAGCGTGTCGTGCGTGTCTTCCGCTTGTCCGGCGTGGATCAGGATGGCGCCACGCAGGAGCTCCGCGTCCAAGTCGGCATCGCGGCGGTGGCGAGCCTCGAGGCGCGGAACGTGATGGTGGTGGCCGACTCGGCCGAGCAGGTCGCTCGGGCGGAGGAGCTCCTCCGCCGACGCGACCCGCGCCTCCGCGCCGCGGATCCGCACCCGCCGCTCGACTTCGCCGCCGCGCGCGCCACGGCGCCGGTCGTGCGCGTTCTGCCGGTCACGCCCGCCGACATCCCCGACGCCCAGCTCCTGCTCCGCGTTCTCTACGGTGTTCGGAAGGTCGACGCAGCGAGCCCGGGGAACGGGCTCGTCGTGGAGGCTTCGCCAGCGGTCCTCGACGCCTCCGAGGCCCTCCTCTCCGAAGTCGGCCTGCTCCCCAAAGGCACGGTGGTTTCCGCGCCTTAGCGGGAGACCGCCGGCTCCAGCGGGCGGTCGGCCGTTGCCGGGGCCACGGGCGACCTCCCCATGGACGACCGGAGAGCGCCAACCGTATGCCAGGGGACGATTCGAGGAGAGCTCCATGCCCACGTTCATCCGCCCCCGTCGCACCCTCGCCGCCGTCGCCTCGCTCTTCGCGCTCACCGCCGCGGTACCGCTCGCGGCCGCCACGACCGGCACCGCGAAGCCGTCCGGCGCCACCAGCCCGACGGCCGCGCGAGCGAACGGGGCGACCGTCGCGCCGGCCGGCAAGAGTGCCGCCCAGCCCGCGGCCGTCGCCGCGCCGCGCGTCGTCCGCCTCTTCTTCCTCCAGCGGATCGAGCCCCACGACGCGCTGAAGCTGCTCCGGACCGAGGCCTCGATCCGCTCCGTCGCCATGGTCCAGAGCCGGCGTGCCCTGGTCGTCTCGGGCAGCGCGGCCGAGATCGAGAAAGCGGCGGCGCTCCTCGCCGCGCGCCAAGCCGTGCTACGGAGCGCGAGCCCGCTCGCGCCGCTCGACGTCGCCGCCCTCGCGTCCGGCCCGGCGAGCGAGCGGAGCTTCGCGATCGCCGCCTCCGAGGAGCGCGATGCCGATCTCCTCTTCCGCACCATCCTCGGCGTGCGGGACATCGACCGCCATCGCGAGACCCAGAGCCTCGTCGTGCGGGGTGCGACCCCTCTCCTCGACGCCGGCGAGAAGCTCCTCGCAGCGCTCGGCATGTTGGGCGCCCCCGCGCCCGCACCCGCACCCGCAGCGGCGGCGAATCCAGCGTCGGGCGCCGCTTCGCAGTAAGGTGGGCCCGGCGCGCCGGGCGCCGGGGAGGGGAGCATGCGGACGATCGGTCTCGTCGGCGGCATGAGCTGGGAGTCGACGGTTACCTACTACGCCGAGATCAACCGGGCGGTGCAGGCACGGCTCGGTGGTCTCCATTCCGCCAAGCTCCTGCTCTGGAGCGTCGATTTCCAGGAGCTCGAAGCGCGGATGCGCACGGGAGAGTGGACGGCGGTCGCCGAGACTCTCGCCGCGGTCGCCCGGCGGCTCGAGGCCGCGGGGGCCGAGCTGCTGCTGCTCGCCACCAACACCATGCACAAGGTCGCGCCGGCGATCGAGCGGGCGGTCCAGATTCCCCTTCTCCATATCGCCGATCCGACCGGCGTCGCGATTCGCGGCGCGGGCCACGGAACCGTCGGCCTCCTCGGCACCCGCTTCACGATGGAGGAGACCTTCTATCGCGAGCGGCTGCGGGAACGGCACGGCCTCGAAACTCTCGTGCCACGTCCGGAAGACCGGGCGCTCGTCGACCGGGTGATCTTCGACGAGCTCTGCCTCGGCAAGCTCGAGCCCGCCTCGCGCGACGCCTACCGGCGCGTGATGGCGGACCTCGTGGCGCGCGGCGCCCAGGCGATCGCGCTCGCCTGCACCGAGATCGCGCTCCTCGTCCGCGCCGAAGACGCGACCGTCCCCCTCTTCGACACCACCGCCCTCCACGCCCGCGCGGCCGTCGACTGGGCCCTCGCCGAGGGGTGAGCCGGGCACCGGTGCCTTCGGCTCAAGGGGCGGTCGGACGCTGGTCGACGGCCACCCGCCCCGACTGCATCACGAGGCGGACGTGCCGGAGCGCGCCGAGGTCGGCCGTCGGGTCCCCTTGGACGGCGACGAGATCGGCGAGCAGGCCGGGCCGGATGGCGCCGAGCTCGTTCTCGCGATGGAGCATGCGAGCGTTGCCGGCGGTCGCGGCCGTGAGCACGGCCGCCGGCGTCATTCCCCACGCCGCCATCAACTCGAGCTCGCGCGCGTTGTCGCCGTGCGCGAAGACGCCGACGTCGGAGCCGGCGCAGATCGGCACCCCCGCGGCGAGCGCGGCGCGGAAGGACTCCCGCTTGCGGACGAGGGCCGGCGGCTCGGGCGCCTGGCCGTCCCAGCCGCGATAGCGCGCCACCGCCTCGCTCGCGGCGAGCGTCGGACAGAGCCAGACGCCCCGCTTCGCCATCGCGTCGAAGGCCGCGGCGTCGCCGTCGTCCGCGTGCTCGATCGTCTCGACCCCCGCCTCGACGGCGCGCCGGATCGCCTCGGGGGTCACCGCGTGCGCCGCGGTCGGCCGCCCCGAGGAGGCGGCGGTCTCGACGATCGTGCGGAGCTCCGCGACCGAAAAAGTCGGCCGCGCCTCGCCGCGCGCGCCCCAGCGGTAGTCCGCGTAGACCTTGACCCAGTCGGCCCCCTGGCCGATCTGGCCGCGCACCGCGCGCACGAGATCGGGACCGTCGGCCTCCTCGGCCCCCTGCGGGACGCGCCACGCCGGCGAGAAGCCCTTGGGGCCGTAGCTCCCGGTCGCGACGAGCGCGCGGGTGGCGACGAACATCCGCGGCCCGGGGATGATCCCCTGCGCGACCGCGTCGCGGAGCCCCGCGTCCGCGGCGCCCGCCCCTTCCGTGCCGAGGTCACGAAGCGTCGTGAAGCCGGCCTCGAGCGTCCTCAGCAGCGCGACCGTGGCACGCGCCACGCGGAGCGCCTCGGGCTCCCTGAGGACCTGATCGTTCCAACTCGTCTCGTCGTAGGGGTGGAGGAGCACGTGCGCGTGCCCCTCGATCAACCCCGGGAGGAGCGTCGTCCCGGGGAGCTCGACGCGCGTCGCCGCTCCGGCGGCCTCCTCGACCGCCGCGCGCGGGCCCGCGGCCGCGATCCGTTCCCCTTCGACGAGCACCGCCCAGCCGGCGGTCGCTCGCCCCGAGACCGCGTCGAAGACGCGATCGGGAAGCAGGAGGAGTCGGGCGTGCGGCGCCGCCTCGACGGCGCGGAGAGCCGTCGTGGAGAAGCCGAGGACGAACGTCAGAACCGCAGCTGCGAGCGGGCCGAGCCAGGACGATCGGGGGCGCATGCGGCTCTTCTATCACCGCTCGGAGGCGACGAGGCCCATTCCGGGCGAACCGGGGGGCGGCTAGAGCGGGGGTTGCACCGTCGACCAGCGGTCGGGGTCGCCCGACTCGAAGCCGTCCGCGAACAGGGGGACCTTCCAGGCGAGGAGCCCTTGGTGGGTGGCCTGGCCGGTGCGCGGCCAGAAGAGCTCGCCGCCCGCGAGGAGCCGACCGTCCGCGACCGTCATCGCCCAGCTGCCGGCGGCGCCTCCGGTGTCGGGGTTCCAGGAGAGGAGGGCACCGTCGGTGAGCGCGAGCGCCAAGAGATCGCGCTGCCAGGTGCCGACGAAGAGCAGGTCGGTGCCACACTGGGCGGGGTTCGGATCGAGCGGTGTCGAGGCGTCGAGCCAGGCGCGCACGCAGTCGAAATGGCCGCCGACGAAGAGCACTCCGAGGTTCGCGTCGAGCGCGCAGGCCTGGACGCCGCCATCGGTGGCGATCCAGAAATCGGCGTCGACCGCGCCCGTCGAGCGCGAGAAGCGGTTGACGTTTCTCTGATTCTGCTGGTCGCCGATTCCGCCGGTCGACCACCAGTCGCCACAGAGGTAGACCCAGTCCTTGTCGAGCTGGAGGTCGAAGACCTGCACGTAAGGGTCGCTCGGGTTGGCGTCGGCGAGCTGCGGCGCGAAACCGGTCGGGAGCGAGCCGGTGGCTACGTCGACCGCGGCGGCGCTCGATCGGGGTTGGGCATCGACGCTGTCGAACTGTCCTCCGAGGTAGAGCGTTTCGCCGTCGGCGGTGAGCGCAAGGGCGTAGACGGTCGCGAAGCCGCCACCGCTCGATTCGATGCGGGGACCGAACCCGTCCTCCACCGCGCCCGTCAGGGGATCGACCGCGGCGAGATGGGCGTGGCAGGGCGCAGGGTCGCAGCCGCCGACTTGGTCGAAGTTGCCGGCCACGTAGACGCGGCTGCCGTCCGGGGCGAGGAGCAGGCGCTGCACGCGGTCGGAGGGCTCGGGGAGCCACTGCCCGTCGGGCGCCGCGTCGGCGCGCGCTACCCGCGCCGCATGCTTGCGCGGCGTGCCGCCGATCTCGCGGAATTTGCCGCCGAGGTAGAGCGACTGCCCGTCCAGCGCGAGCGCCAGGGTCTGCCCGCGCGGGTTGTTGGAGCAGGTCGCGTAGGTTCCCGGGTCGCACGTCGCCTGCGGATCCCACCCGAGCACCGCGCCGGTCGCCGCGTCGCAGGCCGCGAACCAGTTACGCGCCACCTCGAGCGGCCCGCCGATCACCTCCCCCGGCGGACGGACGTGGGTGAAGCGCCCCGCGAGGTAGACGACCCCGTCGACGAGCAGCAGGTCTTCGACCTGTCCGTCGGTCAGGCAACCGACACCGGGTGCGTTCGACGGCATCTCGCCCAGTCCCCAGCCGGACGCCGCCACGAGCAGACAGCCCGCCCAGCTCCGAACGACGGAGGCGCGAATCACGGCGCGAAGTCTACGCCCGCCGGACGACCGGAAGCCCCTCTTCGCTCCCGGCGCGCTCGCCCTCTGGCTCCGGAGCCAGCCCACAGCTTGACGGGCGGAGCGGAGCCGCCTAGTTTCCTCGATGGCTTCGCCTCTCGAAAGGAGCGACCATGCAGCTCGGAGCGTTCTCGATCAGCTTGGCGGTCAAAGACCTCGCGGCCTCGCGCGCCTTTTACGAGAAGCTCGGATTCGAGGTCGCGGGCGGGAATCCCTCCCACAACTGGCTCATCCTCCGCAACGGCGCGCACGTCATCGGCCTCTTCCAGGGGATGTTCGAGAAGAACACCCTGACCTTCAACCCTGGCTGGGACCAGCAGGCCCGGCCGCTCGCCGGCTTCACCGACGTCCGCGAGATCCAGGCCGCGCTGAAGGCGGCGGGCGTCACGCTCGCCGCCGAGGCTGATCCCGAAGGGGAGGGGCCCGCCTACTTCTTGGCGATCGACCC
The DNA here is from genome assembly GCA_964476605.1 of uncultured Thermoanaerobaculia bacterium. GTDB lineage: Bacteria > Acidobacteriota > Thermoanaerobaculia > Multivoradales > JAGPDF01 > JAGPDF01. The sequence goes on from CAYZBH010000025.1 coordinate 39,441, forward strand.
GGACGGCAACCCCGTCCTCGTCGACCAGCACGTCTAGGGAATGTCATGCTCGCGAGCAACCGGGCAGCGCGTTGCCCGGCACTCTCGGAGCAGGAGGTCTCGATGATCTTCCCCGAGCGACCCGACCGTCGTCGGGCGGCTCCTACGGAAGGGCGGCGATGAGCGGAGAGGCTCTTCCGTCGCGCGGGATCCTCGACGCGATCGGCGAGACTTCCCTCGTCGAGCTGCGGCGGTTGGTGCCGCCCGACAGCGCCCGGGTCCTCGTCAAGTTGGAATGGGAGAACCCGACCGGAAGCCTCAAGGACCGCATGGCACGCGCGGTCATCGAGCGGGCCGCCGCGGACGGTCGGCTCTCTCCCGGCGGCACGGTGCTCGAGTACACCGGCGGCAGCACCGGCACCTCCCTCGCCCTGGTCTCCGCCGCGCTGGACTACCGCATCCGCATCGTCACCTCCGACGCCTTCAGCCGCGAGAAACGCGATCAGATGCAGGCGCTCGGCGCCGAGCTCGTGCTGGTCGCGAGCGAGGGGGGGCGCACCACGAAGCAGCTGATCCTCGCCATGATCGAGACCGCACGCGGCCTCGCCCGCGAACCGGGGACCTACTGGACCGATCAGCTCAACAACCGGGACAGCATCGCCGGCTACCATCCGCTGGGCGAGGAGATCTGGAGCGGAACCGGCGGCAGCGTGGACGCCTTCGTCCAGTCGGTCGGCACCGCCGCCTCCTCGCGCGGCGTCGCCGAGGTCCTGCGTGTCCGCCATCCTGGGGTGCGGATCGTCGCGGTCGAGCCGGCGGAGTCCCCCGTCCTCGGCGGCGGCGCTCCCGGGCCGCACAAGATCGAAGGGGTCGGGATCGGCTACTTGCCGCCGCTCTGGGAGCCTTCGCTCTACGACGCGATCGAAGCCGTGCCCACCGACGAGGCCAAGGCGATGGCCCGCCGACTGGCGCGCGAGGAGGCTCTCTTCGCCGGCACGTCGTCGGGGGCGAACGTCACCGCCGCGCTCCGGGTCGCGGCGCGTCTGGGGCCGGGCGCGACCGTCGTCACGTTGCTGTGCGATTCGGGGCTCAAGTACCTCTCGACCGACGTCTATCGACGCGACTGACGTCGACGCGGCGCCGGTCGTGCCGGCCGGCGGAGTACCATGGGTGCACCATGCGACCGCTTCCCGACGCCGTCGCCGCTTTCCTCGCCGGGCGCCGCGTCGTCGTCGCCGGCGTCTCCCGGGAGGGCAAGCTCCCGGCCAACGCGATCTTCCGGAAGCTCCGCGCCTCGGGCTACGAGGCGATTCCGGTCAATCCGAACGCCACCGAAGTCGAGGGGACGACCTGCTACCACGACCTCGCCGAGGTTCCCGGAGAGGTCGACGGTGTGGTGGTCGCGACGCCTCCCGCCGCGGCCGAGGAAATCGTGCGCCAAGCGGCGGCGCGCGGCGTGCGGCAGATCTGGTTCCATCGCTCCTTCGACCAGGGGAGCGTCTCGGAAGCCGCCCTGGCGGCCTGCTCCGAGCTCGGCCTCGTGCCCGTCGTGGGAGGGTGTCCGCTGATGTACCTGCCGCCCGTCGACCTCGCGCACCGCTGCTTCCGCTGGTGGCTCGGCCGCTCCGGGCGCGTCCCAGGGTAGCTCGACTCGACAGCGGTGCGAGCGCGGATCGTGTAGGCTCGCGCGCATCGTCTGCAGGATGCCGTCGGTGTCGGGTCGCGGAGCACACGCTGCACCTGGGGAGCGCACGCCCATGAAGAGAGTCGCCGCCTGTCTCGTCCTCGCCGCTTCGTTGCCGCTCGCCGCGTCGGCGCAAGAGAGTCCCGACGCTCCGGATCTCCAGAGCACCGACGTGCGCGGCGGGGTCACCTTGAGCTACGTCGAACGGGGCCGCGGACCGGCCGTGGTGCTGCTGCACGGCGAGCTCGACGACTACCGTGCCTGGTTGCCGGCTCTCGACGCCTTCGCGGCGAACCATCGCGCGGTCGCCGTGAGCCGTCGCCTCAACCACCCCAACACCGGGGCGAAGGCCGGCAACGACTACTCGGCGCGCGTCGACGGCGAGGATCTCGCGGCGCTGATCAAGAAGCTGGGGTTGGGGCCGGTGCACCTGGTGGGCTACTCCTCCGGCGCCTACGCCGCGCTCGCCTTCGCCACCAAGCACGGCGATCTCACGCGCTCGCTGGTGCTGAGCGAGCCGCCGATCGCCTCCTGGCTCCCCGAGATCGAGGGGGGTAAGCCGATCTTCGACGAGTTCATGTCCAAGGTCTGGAGACCGGCGGGCGCCGGCTTCCGGACCGGGGACGAGGCCGGGCTGCGCGCGCTGTTCGACGGCTGGGGCCAGTTCGGCGACCTGGTCGAGGGAAAACCGGTGAGCTTCGAGGCGTTGCCTCCGGCCGCGCGCGCCGCGGCGCAGGCCAACGTCGCCGAGGCGCGGGCCTGGACGCAGTCGCGCGACGCCTTTCCCAATCTCTCCTTCGAGTCGGTGGGGCGCGTCGTGGCACCGACGCTCCTGCTCTCCGGCGACAGCTCGCTCCCCTTCTACAAGCTCGTCGACCGGCAGTTGCAGCGTCTCCTGCCGATCAGCCAGCGGACGTCGGTCTACGCGGCGACGCACCGCATGTGGGCCGAGTACCCGGAGGTCTGCACGCGGATCGCGCTCGAGTTCCTCGCCAAGCAGCAGTAGGAGAGGCCCGAGCGGCGCGCGAGGAGGAGAAAGATGAGCCCTGGCGGAACGGACGGCTTGCAGCTCTTGCGTCACGCCCTGGCGACGCTCGCCTATCGCGGCGGCAAGGTCCTGCGCGAGGCGCCGGAAGGCTTCGGCGGGTTCCTCGCCGCGCCCGGGAGCCGCACGCCGATGCAGATCCTCGCGCACGTCGGCGACCTCCTCGACTGGGCACTCTCGATCGTGCACGGCAAGCAGGCCTGGCACGACACGGCGCCCGAGCGTTGGTCGGATCAGGTCGAGCGTTTCTTCGTGCGGCTCGCGGCCCTCGACGCGGCGCTCGTCGCGGCGGAAAGCGAGCTGCCGCTCGAGCGACTCTTCCAGGGACCGATCGCCGACGCGCTGACGCACGTCGGACAGCTCGCCTACCTGCGCCGGCTGGCCGGCGCCCCGGTCCGGGGGGAGAACTACTTCAAGGCGGCGATCGAGGCGGGCCGGATCGGCGCCGAGCAGGCACCCCCCGCCCGCGAGTTCGACTAGAGCGCCCGCCTCCCGCGCGCGCGCCGCCATTCGCTAGGCTTCCTCCGAGGCGCCCCGCGCCGGGGCGGGAGGAGCGGATGGGAAGCGTCAGCCGGGACACCGCCGAGCACTACGTCTGGGGAACCGTCTGCGACGGGTGGCACCTCGTCGCGGCCGACGGATGGAGCGTGATCGAGGAACGGATGCCGCCGGGGGGCACCGAGATCGCCCACTGGCATCGCCGCGCGCATCAGTTCTTCTACGTCCTCGCCGGCGAGGCGACGATGGAGCTCGGCGACGAGCGCCTCCTGCTCGCGCCGGGACAAGGGCTCGAGGTCCTCCCGGGCATCCCGCACCGGCTCTCCAACGCCGGCTCCCAGGATCTCCGCTTCCTGGTCGTCTCCGTGCCGCCGAGCCACGGCGATCGCGTCCTCGCCGGATGATCGCCACGCTCGTCACCATCTGGGCGCTCCACACCGCGGCGCTCATCAGCCCGGGCGCCAACGTGCTGCTCATCTCGCACCTCGCGGCGAGCGGACCGGGGGCTCGCGCCCGGCAGGCCGCGATCGGCGTCGCCGCCGGGGCGGCGATCTGGGCTCTCTCGGCGGTGCTCGGGATCCAGGCGCTCTTTCACACCCTTCCCGAGCTGCGCTTCGCCGTGCAAGCCGCCGGCGGCCTCTTCTTGCTCGCGCTCGCCATCAGGCTCTGGCGCGGCGCCGCCCCCTCGCGCTCGATGAGCCCTCCTCCCCTCTCCCGGACCTCCGCCTTTCGCCTCGGGCTCTTCACCAACCTCACCAACCCGAAGTCCGCGCTCTTCTACGGCAGCGTTTTCGCCGCTGCTTTTGGTGACCGGCCGACCGGCGCCCTGGTGACCATGGCGGTTGTCGTCGTGGTCGCCAACTCGCTCGCCTTCCACACGTTGCTCGCCTTTCTCTTCTCCCGCGAGCGGGTCCGCGCCGCCTACGCCCGCATCCGGCGGGGCGCCGATCGCGTCGCCGCGCTCCTCCTGGGGGGAATCGGGGTCGGGCTGCTCCTCGCGACGCTCCGTGAGGCCAGGCGATGAGCTGGACGTCCCGAGTTCCCCGGTCCGACCGGGCTCAGTCGGACGAAGCCGCCGGGGCCAGATGGGCGAGGAGGGCCTGGAACCTCGCGTTCGCGCGGAGCGGCGCGAACGCGGTCTCGGCGCGGGCGTAGGCGACCCGCAGCTGCCGCTCCTCGTCCGCCCGCTCGAGCTGCTCGATCGCGATCTCCTGTCGTCCCGCCCAGATCGCACGCTCCGCGAGCCAGTAGGGAGCGACGGCGCCGCTCGCCCGCCAGCGCGCGAGCTGCGCCGTGACCGCGGGCTCGCGGCCGGCCGCGAGGGCCTCGACGTAGTCTCCCCACTCCCGGTCGACGGGACCGATCTCGGCTGCCGCCCTCGCGCGCTCCCCGGCGGCCCAGAGGACGCGCCCTAGCTCGAGCCGAGCGATCGTCCAACCGGGGTAGAGCTCGAGCGCCTCGGCGAGCACGGACGCCGCCTCGTCGAGCGTCCCCGCGCAGCGCAGAAAGAAGCCGAGCGCGCCCCGGAGCGCGGGCGACAGGGGATCATCGGCGAGCGCGCGGCGCCCCTCCGCGACCGCCTCCGCGATCCGGCCCGAGGCGGCCAGGCAGTGCGCCAGCGCGTCCCGCGCCTCCGGATTGTGCGGGTGGTCGCGCACCAGGCGGGCGAGCGGTCGGATTCCCCCGGCGAGCCGGCGCCGCCCGAACACCCGCGTCATGATCGCCCAGATCTCTCCTTCGGTGGAATCGGATTCGAGCGCGAGCGCCCTTTCCGCCGCCTCCTCCGCGAGCGCGAGGCGCCGCCCACCAGGATCCGACGCCCAGCTCGCGAGGAGGAAGAGACCGCGCGCCCGGCCGGCGTGCGCCGCGGCTAAATCCGGTTGCCGCCGGACCACCTCGTCGAGGTCGGCGAGTCCCTGCTCGAGCATCGCCACCGTCGAGCCGCGCAGGAGCAGCTGGCCGCGCAGGAAGAGATCCGCCGTCCGGCGATCGAGCGGCTGGCCTTCCGGGCCCGCCGGTCGCGCGAGATCGAGCGCCGCGGCGAGCTCGCTCGCGACCTGGCGCGCCAGGGCCGCCGGCGCCTCGATCGGATCGCCCAGCGCGAACACCAGCGAGCTGCTCCAACGCACGCGATCGGTGGCGAGATCGACCAGCTGGACGTTGACGCGGACCCGCGTTCCGTTGCGCACCGCCGAACCGGTGAGCAGTTTCTGGGCGCGCAGGCGGCGGCCGATCTCGGCGAGCGCCGCGGCTCCGGGACGGAAGCCGGCCGTCGCCGCGCGCGGCAGGATGCGAAGCGGGAGGAGCGCCGCGAGCTCGCCGGTCAGCGCCGCATGGAGGGTCGCGATCAGTGCATCGGCGGGTGCGGCGGAGCCGAGGTCCTCGAACGGGAGCACCGCCAGCGAGCGCGTCGGATCCGGACGCGGGCCTTCGAAGGTGACCGGAACGGTCAGACGATAGCCCCGTCGCGGCACCGTCTCCACCAGGCCGCGGCTCCCGCCCGCTCGCGCGAGCCCGCGCCGCAGCTCCGTGCAGGCGTTGGTGAGGACCGCCTCGCTCACCGCCGCACCGCCCCAGACCGCGTCGAGGAGCTCGCCCTTGGCCGCCACCGCGCCGTCGCGCTCCGCCAAGGCGACGAGCAGATCCATCGTCTTCGGGCGCAGGTGCGCCTCCGCGCGAGGACCGACGAGTCGCCCCTCTCCGGGAACGACAGTGAGCCCTCCACAGCGAAAGCGGCCGTTCATTCCGGTCTTCGATTCTAGGTCCGTTCGGTTGGAGAAGTGTTGGCGAAGTCTCAGGACGCCGTGGGGGCGCGGCGTTCAGACTGGCCCTGGTTCACCTCAGCGGGGGGCCTCATGCGGTGCACCTCGAAATTCCTGTTGACCGGTTCGCTCCTCCTGCCCAGCACGCTCGGTGCCGAGGAGGCCATGACGCCGGAAGTGGTCGTTTCCCAAGCCGACTGCTACGAGTACTCACCGCAGGCCGCCTACAACTCGCTGCGCGACGAATATCTCGTCGTCTGGGAGCTCGTCTGCTCGTCGGCCACTCCGGTCCGCCAGGTTCGCGCGCGCCGGCTCGATCGGTACGGACGCCCCCTCGCCACGGCCTTCGATGTCGGGCCGGCCGGCGATACGCGCGATCGCGGCGAGCCGGCCATCACCTACGACCTCGACCACGACCGATGGCTGGTGGCCTACATCTACGACTACTGGGGCGACGGCAGCGACTGGGACCTCCGCGCCCGGTTCCTCGACTGGGACGGCACGCGGCCCGACTGGGCGGAGTTCACCGTCCAAGCGAGCGGCCTCGACGAGCTCGAGCCCACCGTCGCCTACGACGAGCTCGCGGACAAGTTCCTGATCGCCTGGCGCCTCCAGGACCTGGCGACCTGGAGCCGGATCTGGGGGGCGGCCTTCGTCTTCGGCGCGGTGCCTTCGCCTTTCGCGATCGCCGACGCGGCGAATCGCGAGCAACCCGATGCCGCCTACGAGCCGTTCGCGGATCGCTTCGTCGTCGCGTACGACAGCGTGAGCGACGTCTTCGCCAAGCGTGTCGATCCCACGGGGAGCGCGGAGGCGGAGCTCCCGCTCGGCATCCTGCCGGAGCTCGAGTTCTACCCGGCGACGGCCAACTGCAGGAACTGGCAGAACCTGGTGGTCTGGCAGTGGCAGTTCGCGACCGGCGACTTCGACGTGCTCGGCCAGTTCCTCTACGGCAGCGGCGCCCTCGACGGCGGCAACGTGCTCGTCTCCGGGTCGAGCTTCGACGAAACCAACGTCGACGTCGCCTGCCGGTGGGGCGGCACCGACTACCTGATCGCCCACGAGGCGACCACTTCGTTCGGCACGAGCGGTGTCTTCGGACGCCGCATCGCCACCACCAAGATCTTGCGCTCCCCCTTTCCGGTCCGCGCGCCCGGGACGGGGGAGGCGGGCGTCGCGTTCAACCCGACCGTCGCCGGCGGCCGGGCGGGGTGGCTGGTCGCCTGGGAGCACCTGCGCGGCGCCGGCGGCTACAACGACATCCACGCCCGGGTGGTCTGGGATCTCTTCGCCGACGGCTTCGAATGGGGGTCGACCGCCAACTGGTCGGCGGTCTCGCCGTAGCGCCGGAACGAGGCGTCGGCGCGCCCGTCGGTTCGGGTGTATCGTCCCGGCAGCGATTCCACGCCGATGGACGAACACGAGGCGAAGCCGCGCGCCGCGGAGGGGGACCCCGAGACGCCCACCGTGGCGGAGCCTCACGCGTCAAGAGAACGCGTCCAGGCGCTCGGGCGTGGCCAAGAGCTCGGGCGCTACGTCATCCTCGAACGGCTCGGGGCGGGCGGCATGGGCGTCGTTTACGCGGCCTACGACCCCGAGCTCGACCGGCGGGTGGCGGTCAAGCTGCTGCACGACGCGCACACCGCGACCGGCAGAGCGCGTCTCTTGCGCGAAGCGCAGGCGCTCGCGCGTCTCCAACATCCCAACGTCATCGCCGTCCACGACGTCGGCACCTACGGCGGCCGCGTCTTCGTGGCGATGGAGTTCGTCGACGGCGAGACCCTCTCCGCCCACATCGCGCGCGCGGCACCTGGCTGGCGGCAGGTGGTCACGCTCTTCCTGGAGGCGGGTCGCGGTCTCGCGGCCGCGCACGCGGCCGGTCTCGTGCACCGGGACTTCAAGCCGGACAACGTCCTCGTCGGCCGGGACGGGCGCGTTCGGGTGCTCGATTTCGGCCTCGCCCGACGCGCCGAAGGGGCTGCCGAGGGAGCCTCCGAGGGGACCGACGGGGCGGCGGATCCCTCGGGGCATCTCCTCGACGCGGCTCTCACGCGCCTCGGCGTCGTCGCGGGCACCCCCGCCTACATCGCGCCGGAGCAGTACGACGGTATTTCCGCCGACGCGCGGAGCGACCAGTACGCCTTCGCGGTGGCGCTCTGGGAAGCTCTCTACGGCCAGCTCCCGGTCTCGGGCGCGACGATCCCGGAGCAGATCGAAGCGACGCGCGCCGGCAAGATCGACGAGCCCACGGCCGCCGCGCGCGTCCCCCGCTGGCTCCGGACGGTGCTGGAACGCGCGCTCGCCCGGCAGCCCGCGGACCGCTACCGGGACATGCCGGAGCTGCTGGCGGCGCTCGCCGACGATCCCGAGGCGCGGCACCGCAAGATCCTCGCCGCCAGCTTGGCGGTCGTCGGCGTGCTCGCGGCGGGCGGCGCCGCCTGGTGGTGGTCGGGGCACGCGGCGAGGCGCTGCGCCGGCTCGGAGCGCCTGCTCGCCGGCATCTGGGACGCACCCCGCAAGCAGGAGATCAGCCGCGCCTTCGCCGCGACCGGCCTCCCGTTCGCCGCGAGCGCGATCGACCGCGTCGCGCGCGCGCTCGATGCCTGGTCAGCGGCCTGGGTCGCCGGACGCACCGACGCCTGCGAGGCGACGCAGGTGCGTGGCGAGCAGTCGACCGAGCTGCTCGACCGGCGGATGAGCTGCCTCGACGGGCACCTCGAGGACCTGGCGGCGCTCTCCGCGCTGTTGGCCGAGGCCGACGCGCAGCGGGTCGAGAAGTCGGTGCAGGCGGTCTTCGCGCTCCCGCCGGTCGCCGCCTGCGCCGACCGCGAGGCGCTCCTGGCGCGGGTCCCGCCCCCTCGCGGCACGGAGGATCAGCGACGGGTCGAGGCGCGACGCAAGGAGGTGGCGCGGATCCGCGCCCTCCGTCTCGCGGGTCTGCACGCCGAAGGGCGGGCCGCGGCCGACGCCGCCGCGGTCGCCTTCGACGGCGAGGCCTACCTGCCTCTCCGCGGGGAGTTCCGGCTCGAGCGCGCGCAGCTGCTGCAGCGCCTGGGCGCCTACTCCCAGAGCGAAGCGCTGCTCGAGGAGGCGTCGCGCGACGCCGTGGCGAGCCGCGACGCGGCGCTCGCGGCCAGCGCCGCGGCGGTCGCCGTCAGCGTCGTTGGGGTCCGCGAGGCGCGCCACGCCGACGGCGAGCGTTGGGCCTCGCTCGGCTTCGCCTGGCTCGCGAATCTGGGCGGCGACGACCGTCTCGAGGCGGAGCTGCGCGGCAACCTGGCCTCTCTCTACTCCGACGAGGGGGCGACCGACCGCGCCCTCGCCGAGTTCGAGCGCGTCCTGCACCTCCAGGACCGCCTCGGCGAGACCGACTCGCCCGAGCGCGGACGCACCCTCAACAACATCGGCAACGCCTGGTACGGCAGGGGCGATCTCGAGAAGGCGCGCGCCGCCTGGAGCGAGGCGCTGGCGGTCAAGGAGCGCGCTCTGGGGCGGGATCACCCCGACCTCACCTCGACGCTCAACAACCTGGCGCTCGTGCTCTCCGATCTCGAACGCTTCGACGAGGCGCGCAGGCTGCTCGCTCGCGCGCTCGCCATCAACGAGCAGCGTTACGGCGACGAGCATCCGAGCGTGGCGCTCGAGCTCGGGAATCTGGCCGCGATCGAGGAGGAGGCGGGCCGCCACGCCGACGCGCTCGCCGCGGCGCGGCGCGCCCTCGCGATCGACGAAGAGGCGGGCGGCAGCGACCATCCGCGCCTCGCCTTCGCGCTCACCAACATCGGCAATGCCGAGCTCTCGCTCGGACAGCTCCGCGCCGCGCGCGCGGCCTTCGGGCGCGCGCTCGCGCTCCGCGAGAAGAACCTGGAAGCGAACCACCCGCAGATCGCCTTCCCGCTCACCGGGATCGGCAAGACCCTGCTCGCCGAAGGGAAGCCGGCCGAAGCCCTGGCGCCGCTCGCCCGCGCGGTCAGGATCCGCGATGCCGGCGAGATCGATCCCGCGCTCCGCGCCGAGTCGCGCTTCCAGCTCGGGCGCGCGAGGCTCGCCTCCGGGGGCTCCGCCGCGGAGGCGCGGCGTCTGGTGGAGCAGGCGCGAGCGGAGCTCGTCGCGGCGGGCTCCCGGCCCCGGCGGCTGCTCGACGAAGTGGAGGCGTGGCAGAAAGAGAATGGGCGCCCGGAGGGAAACCGGGCGCCCTGAAACCGCGGCGACGAGACTCCGCCCAGCTCAGAAGTTGAAGCTCACCCCGCCGGAGTACACCGTCTCGTCGTCGACTCCCAGATCGTCGAGCACGTCGAGGGCGATCGACTCCTGCGCCTGCACGTGGAAGGCGAAGTGGTCGGTCACCTGCACCGGGATATTGATGCCGATCAGCAGGTCGTTGAGGTCGCCGTTCGACTTCTTCGCGCCGATGGCGGCCGCGAGATCGCCGTTCAGGTTGTAGCCGAAGTCGAAACCGACCGCGGCCGACCAGTCGAGGCTCGCCTTCTGCCCGAGCGGCATGCTGTGGCCGATGCCGACCTGGAGGTAGCCGCCATCGACCGCGTCCATGTCCTGGTAGTAGCTGATGGTGGGCGAGAACGCGTTGTCCCAGGCCGCGATGGCGTAGAGCTCGTAGGTGTCGTAGTACTCGATGTCGCGCTCGGCATCCCTGTTGTAGAGGTACTTCACCGCGCCCACCGTGAGCCCGAAGCTGTCGGTCACGGGGAAGGTGTAGTCGATCGCGATGTCGTCCTCCCGGTAGTCGGAGTCGTAGTCGGGGATCTTCCCGATGTAGCCGTCGTAGTAGATGCCGAGATTGCCGAACGTGAAATAGGCGTGCGGCACGACGACCTCGTTCTCCCCCAGGAGCGGCACGCCTCGGAAGAGGTAGCGCGAGGCGTAGTCGGCTCCGACGTCGATGCTCCACGCCTTGCCGTCCTGGGCGAGCGACGGAGTCGCCGCGAGCGCCGCCAGAACGACCAGGATTCCCAGGATTCTCGAATTCCGCATGACTTCCTCTCCCCGGCGCTCAGTGCGCCTTGATCTCGGTCCAGTACTGGTCCAGCAGCGTCGTCGTCTCTCCGATGTCCTCCAGGAACTCGCAACGCGAGATCACGTCGTCGGAGGGGTAGATCGACGCGTCGTTCAGGATGTCCGGCGAGATGAACTCGCGCGCCGGCACGTTGGCGCTGGCGTAAGAAACGCCGTTGACGATCTCGGCGTTCACCTTGGGCTCCATGATGTAGTCCAGGAACTTGTAGGCGTTGGCGACGTTGCGCGACTTGGCGGGAATGCACACGTTGTCCATCCAGAGGGTGGCCCCCTCCTTCGGCACCACGTAGGCGAGCTTCTCGGGCTCCTTCGCCACCACCTCGGCGATCTGGCCGTTGTAGCCGTGCGCGAGATCGACGTCCCCCGCCGCCAGGATGTTGGCGAAATCGCCGCTGTTGTAGGTGGCGACCAGCTTCTTCTGCTTCTTCAGCTTCTCCGCCGCTTGCTTGAGGATCGCCGGGTCGCGCTCGTTGAGCGACCTGCCCATCGTCTTCAGAGCGACGCCGAAGACCTCCCGCATGTCGTCCAGCATCAGGATGCGCCCCTTGTGTTTGGGGTCGAAGAGCACTTCCCAGCTGTCCACGGGGCCGAGCTTCGCCTTGTTGTAACCGAGGCCCGTCGTACCCCAGAAGTAGGGGAGGGAGTACTGGTTCTTCGGGTCGAATCCCTTGTCGAGGAAGCGCGGATCGAGGTTCTTCAGGTTCGCCAGCTTGCCGTGGTCGAGCGGCTGGATCAGCTTCTCCGCGATCAGGATGCGGACCATGTAGTCGGAGGGCACCACGAGGTCGTAGTCGGCGACCCCCGACTGGAGCTTCTCGAGCAGCGCCTCGTTCGAATCGTAGAGGTCGAAGCGCACCTTGATACCGGTGCGCTTCGAGAACTCGTCGATCACCTCCTGCGGCAGATAGGCCGACCAGATGTAGATGTTCAGCTCTCCGGGGTCCGCGGCCGCTGCTTTCGCGGCATCGGCCTTGGGGGCTTCGGCCTTCTTGCCGCAGGCGGCGAGGCCGCCGACCAGGGCGAGGGCGAGCGCGAACGTCAGGGTCTTCTTCATTTCTTGGGGCCTCCTTTCGCGGAAGGCTCCTGCTGCATGCGTTGCGCGAGCGCGATCAGCGCCACGGTGACGAGCAGGAGCAGCGTCGAGACGGCGTTGACCTCGGGAGTCACGCCGACCTTCAGCATCGAATAGATCTGGATCGGGAGCGTCGTCGCCCCCACTCCGGCGACGAACGAGGTGATGACGTAGTCGTCGATCGAGAGCGTGAAGGCGAGCAGAGCTCCCGCGACGATCCCCGGCAGGATGATCGGCAGCGTCACCCGCCGGAAGGTGTCCCACGGCCCGGCGCCCAGGTCGGATGCCGCCTCCTCGAGCGAGCGATCGAAGCCGGCCAAGCGGGCGCGCACGACGATGGCGACGTAGGAGACGCAGAAGGTGACGTGGGCGATGATCACCGTGATCAGGGAGAGGCGCATCTCGACGACCCCGAAGAAGGTCACGAGCGCCGCGCCGACCACGATCTCCGGGATGATCACCGGCAGATAGAGCGCCGCCTGGGTGGCGGCACGGCCGCCGAAGTCGCGCCGGGCGAGCGCCATGGCGACGAGCGTGCCGATCACCGTCGTCACCGCCGTCGTGGTCACCGCCACGACGAGGCTGTTCTTCACGGCGCGCAGGATCAGATCGTTGTGGAAGAGGCGCGCGTACCAGTCGAGCGTGAATCCCTCCCACGCCGCCGTTTGCTTGGAGCGGTTGAAGGAGTAGAGGATGAGGATTCCGATCGGCACGTAGAGGAAGAGATAGACGAGCGCGCTGTGCCAACCGAGGAGCGCCCGCTCCCAGGAGAACGGCTTGGCGCGCGCCGGCGCCGGCGCCAGGCGGCCGACCGGCCGCTCCGGGATCTCGATCCGCTCGGCGACGCTCACAACAGGACCTCCTGCCCCTTGCGGCGGGTGTAGCGCGCGTAGATCCAGAGCAGGAAGAGAACGACCGCCGTGAGCTCGAAGGCGATCGCCGAGCCGAACGGCTTGTTGCGCGCCACCGCGAACTGGTTCTGGATCAGGTTGCCGGCGAGGATGCTCTTGGCGCCGCCCAGCAGGTCGGAGACCACGAATTGGCCGATCGACGGGATGAAGACCAGGATCACGCCGGCCACGATGCCGGGCATGGTGAGCGGCACCGTGACCCGCCAGAAGGTGGCCGGGTGGCTCGCGCCGAGGTCGTTCGAGGCCTCGAGGAGCGAGAGATCGAGCTTCTCGATCGAGGCGTAGAGCGGCAGGATCATGAACGGCAGCTCGCCGT
>CAYZBH010000026.1:0-41083 GCA_964476605.1 uncultured Thermoanaerobaculia bacterium
CCCCGAGCACCTCGTCCTGATGGCGCTCGAGGCCCCGTCGTTACGCCGGCGCGAGCGCGCCGCGCTCCTCGTCGAGTCGGGGGCCTTGGACCGCGGGCGGTTGGACGAGCTCGCCGCGCGGTTCGGCGTCTCCCTGCCCGAGACGTGGCATGGCTGAGGCACGCGACGCCGAACTGGCGCGGATCTGGGAGGCGAAGCGCCGCTGGCACGCCGAGCAGGCCGCGTTGCCGCTCGCCGAGAAGTTCCGCATCCTGCTCGACCTCCAGCGCCAGGACTACCCCATCCTCGCCGCCCGCGGCGCCCTCGAGCCCTGGCAGAAGCCCTGGCCGATCGAACCCTGAAGCTCGGCAAGGCGGGGCTGGCTCGTGGAGGTCGAGCGCGATGGCATCTCGGTGGCGTCCTACGCCTACGACGAGAACGGCAACCGGACGGCCTGGACGGACGGTTGGGGGAGTGGCACCGCGACTTACGACGCGCAAGACCGGCTCCTCGCGGTGGGCGCGGTGTCGTATGGGTACACCGACAACGGGGAGCTCGCGACGAAGAGTGGTGGGGGCTTCACGACGAGCTACGTCTACGACGTGCTGGGGAATCTGCTGCACGTCGGGCTGCCGGACGGGATCGCGATCGACTACGAGATCGACGCGAAGAGCCGGCGGATCGGCAAGCGCATCGACGGGTCGCTGGTGCAGCGCTTCGTCTACCTGGGTGGCCTGTCGCCGATCGCGGAGCTCGACGGCGCGGGCAACGTGACGACGCAGTACGTCTACGCGACCGGGGGCACGACGCCGGACTTCTTCCTGCGCGGCGGGGCGACCTATCGCATCTTCACGGATCACCTCGGCAGCCCGCGGGTGGTGGTGAACGCCGAGACCAGCGAAGTCGTGCAGCGCCTGGACTACGACGCCTTCGGCCGCATCACCTACGACTCCAACCCCGGCTTCCAGCCCTTCGCCTTCGCCGGCGGCCTCTACGACCCCCAAACCGGCCTCACCCGCTTCGGCGCCCGAGACTACGACCCCGAAGTCGGACGCTGGACCGCGAAAGACCCGATCGGGTTTGCGGGTGGAAGCGCCGGGCTCTACGAGTACGTCGTGAACGACCCGCTCAATCGCCTCGACCCGAGCGGTTTGCAGGATCGCTACGCCGGGATGATGCGCGAGTACGTCGACAATCCCGAACTAATGGGCCTTAGCATCCAGGCAGCAGGATATGCACTTGTCGGCCTAGCGGTCATGGGTGGGGCAGCAGTGGCGGTCGAGGCCACACCGCTGGCGATCGCTGCAGGCCGCTCCTGCTACCTCAGCCCTTCCTGTCAGGAGTTTGTAATCGGGCTTCTCGACGACACTGGCGCCGTATCGTTTCCGGCACCGGCAGCAAGTTCGGCGGCGAGGACCGTCGAACAGTATGCCTTGAAAGCCGTTGAACCGGGCTTCTACCCAGTGATGACTCGCGGGTTCAGTGAGCCGCAGGCTGGCGTCTGGCTTGAGGCCGGAGAGGTGTGGAAGTACGGCACGACAAGGAACCCAGGCACAAGGTACTCTCAATCTTTTCTGGACGACTGGAGTCTTCGATACGAAACGGAGTTTGCCGGGAGCCTCGAGGATGCGCTACTCAACGAGAAGGGCTCAATCCTGGGCTACGTTGTAGACAATGGAGCCCTCCCTCCAGGAAACAAGATCGTTCGATAGAAAGGAGCTACAGGTGCACGTTCGAATCACCGGCGATTTCGCGACGGACTCTGGCCTGGGGAGATTCGTTGATGAATGGTCGGGACCCGTCAGGAAGCACTTCCAGAGCAGAGACTACGGAAACGGGCTAGCCGGTCTGGTGCTAGTGCTCATGTGCCAGGACTCAAACCTGCAACTAAGACGTCGCCGCCGCTTCGACGGCAAAGAGAGGAAGCTCTATTTAGACGTCATGCTGAGCCTCGACGAGATGAAGTCGGCTAGCGAAGTCGCGAAAAGGAAGCTTGTGGTCGATAAGATCATGCAGGAGGTAACGGACGCGCTGCTCGAAGGCAAGAAAGTGGCGTCGTTCGATGCGACCGGCTTCCTTTCCGAATTGATCGGCTTCCTCGAGACGGCTGCTGCCTAGTGTTCACGTTTCGCAATTCCCGGACACCCGGTTGCGAGTATCGGAGCTAGGCAGCGATGTTGTCGTCTTGGATCATCTCCGGGTTTTCCGGGGGTTGGTAAGGGGGGCGGCGACGGATTCGAGGGGCAGCTCGATGGTCTCGCCGCGTGCGGTTTCGCCCACGGTGATGACGGTTGAGACCGCATGGTCTGGGCTCAGATGCTGGTTGCAAATTATCCATTGGGTGGATAATCTTCTTGCATGTACCGGCGGAATCTCGAGGGCGCGGTGCGGGCGGCGCTGGCGGACACGCCGGTGGTCTTCCTCGCGGGGCCGCGGCAGGTGGGCAAGTCGACCCTCGCGCGGGCGATCGGCGACGGCGAGCGTCCGCCGCGGCGCTACCTGACCCTCGACGACGTCGCGACCTTCGCCGCCGCGCACGCCGACCCGCAGGGATTCGTCGAGGGGCTCGACGGGCGGGTGACGCTCGACGAAGTCCAGCGCGTGCCGGAGCTCTTCCGCGCCCTCAAGCTCGCGGTCGACCGTGAGGGGGAGCGCCGGACGCCCGGGCGATTCCTGCTGACCGGCTCCGCCGATCCCCTGCTCGTTCCCGCCATCTCGGAGTCGCTCGCCGGGCGGATCGAGATCCTGACCCTCTGGGGTCTCTCCCAAGGAGAGCTCGCGGACGGTGAGGATCGACTGGTCGACCGTCTCTTCGAGGAGGCGCCCGAAGCCGCGATCACGGGAGGCGGGGAGAGTCGTCCGGAGCTTCTCGCGCGCGGTCTCGCCGGTGGCTACCCGGAGGTTCTCGCACGGCGCGACCCGGGGCGCCGCCGCGACTGGCTCGCGGCCTACGTCGCCGCGCTCCTCGCGCGCGACGTGCGGGAGCTCGCGCGTGTCGAGGGGTTGGCGCTCTTTCCTCGCCTCATGGCCCTGCTCGCCGCGCGCAGTGGCAGCTCCCTCAATGCCGCCGATCTCGGACGGGACGCCGGCCTCGCCTACGCGACCCTGCGGCGTTATCTCGCCCTCCTCGAGGCGGTCCATCTCGTGCGCTTCCTCCCGCCCTGGGCGAAGAGCGAGACGACCCGGCTCGTCAAGGCGCCGAAGGTTCTGGTGACCGACTCCGCGCTCGCGGCCCACCTCGCGGGTTGGAGCGTGGCGGGGCGCGACCAGGATCCGCGAGGGGCTGGGCCCCTCCTCGAGACCTTCGTGGGCGGGGAGCTCCTGAGGCAGCTCGGCTGGTCGCGGACGCGAGCGCGGCTGCTCTGGTTCAGGACTTCGACCGGCCGAGAAGTGGACTACGTCCTCGAAGCGGACGACGGCCGCCTGGTCGGAATCGAGGTCAAGGCGGGAGCGACGATCGGCGCCGCCGACTTCTCGGGCCTCGAGACCCTGCGTGAGCTCGCGGGTGAGCGATTCCACCGCGGCCTGCTGCTCTACGCCGGGCGCGAGGCGCTGCCGTTCGGCGAGCGGCTCGCGGCGGCGCCCCTCGGCTGTCTCTGGGCCCCGGCTCCGCAGCGGGTGCCACGGAGCCGGAGGGAGCCGAAGACGAGGAAGGAAAGCGCCCCGGCTACTTCGCGGGGGTGAGGCCGAAGGGGGCGAGGAAGCGGAAGCGCTTCTCGATGGTCTCGCCGCTTCCGGTGTCGGTGACCGTGACGACGAGCTCGACCGGGTGCGCGAGCTCCTCGCGTTCGATCGAAACCGAGATCGGGATGCGCGTGTCGGCGAGCGAGGGGAGCTCGACCTCGGGGGTCGCGATGCGGATGTCGGCCTCGACCGGGGCCGCCACCTGGACGGTGAAGCGCGAGGCCTCGGGCTTCTTGTTGACGAGATGGATCTCGAAGGCGTTCCTCACGATGTCGCCGTCGATCACGAAGGGGTTCGCGCCCTTGGGGCGGAGCACGTTGGCTTCGAAGGGGGTGCGCGCGGCGAGGCTCGCGCCGAGCGCCGAGACGGTGACCAGGAAGAGGAGACCGTAGATCGCGAGCCGGGGGCGGAGGATCCGCCGTGCCGCGCCCGTCCCCTCGCGCTGCGACATCAGGCGGATGAGGCCGGTCGGGCGCTTCACCTTGGTCATCACCTCGTCGCAGGCGTCGACGCACTGGAGGCAGGCGAGACACTCCATCTGCAGGCCGCTCCGGATATCGATGGCGGTCGGGCAGACCACCACGCAGCGCTTGCAGTCGATGCAGTCGCCGAGCGGCGCCTCGGCGTTCGCCTTGCTCAGCTTGCCGCGGGGCTCGCCCCGCCGCTCGTCGTAGGCGACGGTCACCGAGTCCCGGTCGTGGAGCACCGACTGCAGCCGCCCGTACGGGCAGAGCACCACGCAGAACTGCTCCCGGAACCAGGTGAAGTTGAACATCAGGATGGCGGTGAAGCCCATCGTGAGGCCGAAGGCCACTTCGTGGGTCGAAGGGCCCTCGCGGACCATTGCGAAGAGCTCGCGCGGACCGACGAAGAGCGCCGTCGCGGTGTGGGCGATGCCCAGCGAGACGGCGAGAAAGAGGAGGAGCTTCACCGCGCGGCGCAGGAGTCGACCGGCCGTCCAGGGTTCCGAGGCCGCCTTGATCCGGCGCTCGCGCGGCCCCTCGAGCCAGCGCTCGATGGGGCGGTAGATCCCCTCGAGGTAGACCGTCTGCGGGCAAGCCCAGCCGCACCAGACGCGTCCCCGCCAGGCGGTGAGGAAGAGCAGGCCGAAGATGAACGAGAGCGCGAGCAGCACCACCATCCAGAAGTCCTGGGCGTTGAACGTCTGGCCGAAGAGGTAGAAGCGCCGGTGCTGGACGTCGAGCTGGATCGCCGGATGGCCGCCGATGGTGACGAGCGGAGCGAGCACGTAGAAGGCGACGAGGAGGACGAAGACGAGGCGCCGGCGGGTGAGCCAGCGCCCCTCGACGTCCGCGGGGTGGACCATCAGGCGCGACCCGTCGGGTCGCATCGAGCCCAGAATCGGCGGCGGAACGGACGACATCGGGCGCCTCAGTCCTTCAGCTCACCCTGCGGCGCCTTGCCGGGGACGTTCGTGTTCTTGAGCGACAGCGCGTAGGCGGCGCCCTGCACGGCCTTGGCGGGGCCGAGGATCTGTCCCCAGGCGGGCATCCCCTTGGCGGGGAAGCCCTCCATCGCCGCCTTCAGGAGGTCGGCCGGCGTGTTGCCGTGGATCCAGTAGTGGTCGGTCAGATTGGGGCCGATCAATCCCTCGCCCTTCTGGCCGTGGCAAGCGGCGCAGACCGTCATCCAGGTCTGCTTCGCCTCCTCGAGCTTGGCGGGGTCCTTCGCCATCACGATCACCGCTTCGGGCGAGGCGGGGTTCGCCTGGGCCCGCGCTTCGATCAAGGCGGCGACGTCGGCCTTGTAGACCTCGCCCGGGCTCGGCTGCATCTTGGTGGTGTGGTAGACGAACCAGTAGCCGAACGCGAACACCATGGTCGCGTAGAGGATGAAGAGCCACCAGTTCGGCAGGTGATTGTCCTCCTCCTGAATGTCGTCGTAGACGTGGACGACCTTGTCCTTGGCGTCGGGGGTGCTCACGACTTCACCTCCTGGGATCTATTGCTGGGCTCGTCGTCGGCCAAGGGGAGCGCCGCGACGGCGTCGAAATCCGACCTGCGCTTGTGTACGAAGGTGCGCAGGAGCATCAAGACGAAAGCGAGGATGAAGAAGCCCATCGCCGCGAGCGGCAGCAGGGTCGACTCCATGCCGGCGAAGAACTGCTGGAACACCTAGAGTCCTCCCCCGGCCGAGGGCGTGACTGCTTCGACGGGCGTCGCGGCCGGCGTCTCCGGGGCGGCCGCGGGGGGCGGCTCCGGCTGCGCGGCGACGATGCCCTGGTCACGGCCGAGCCGCTGCAGGTAGGCGATGAGCGCCACGATGTCGGTGTCCCACGCGGTCGAGATCCCGTTGGCGGAGAGCTCCGCGACCACCGCGTCGGCCTGCTCCTTCTCGTCGGCCTCGGCGCGTCCGATCTGCTCCTCGGTGTAGGGGACGCCCAACTTCTTCATGAGCGCGAGCCGCTTCGGCGCCAGGCCCGGTTCGTACCTGTGCGAGGCGAGCCAGGGGTAGGGGGGCATGTTGGAGCCCTGCGAGACCGAGCGCGGGTCGAGCATGTGCGTGTAGTGCCAGAGGCTCGGGTACTTGCCGCCGATCCGGTGGAGGTCCGGGCCGGTGCGCTTCGAGCCCCACTGGAAGGGGTGATCGTAGATGAACTCCTCGGCGCGCGACGCCTCGCCGTAGCGTTGATACTCGGCGATCATCGGCCGGATCATCTGCGAGTGGCAGAGGTAGCACCCCTCGCGCTGGTAGATGTCGCGCCCCTGGAGCTCGAGCGGCGTGTAGACCTTCTGCGCGGTGCCGGTCATCGGGACCGCCTGTTTGACGAGGATGGTGGGCACCAGCTCCACGACGCCGCCCACCAGGATCGAGATCAGGACGCAGACCGTGAAGGCGAGCGGGCGTCGCTCGATGATGCCGAACCAGGAGGGCTTGCCGGCGGCGCGATCCCGCTTGTTGAGCACGTACCCGACTTCGGCGACCACGAAGGTGAGCGCCGCGAGGAGGATCGCCGGCACGGTCGAGACCAGCGCGAAGAGGGCGCTCGTCAGCAGGGCGAGGACGGAGAACCAGAGCGGGCGGCCGGCGAGCACGTCGCGGACCCGGATCTTCGGTTGCGCCTCCGGCTGGTCGTCGATCACCACCTCGACCACGGCGTTGGCCGGCTTGCCGGCGCGGATCGTCTTGGTGAGGTTCCAGATCATCATCACGAAGCCGGTCAGGTACATGACGCCGCCCAGGAAGCGCACGATGTACATCGGACGGATGGCGAGCAGCGTCTCGACGAAGCTCGGATAGGTGAGCGTGCCGTCGGGGTTGGTGGCGCGCCACATCAGCCCCTGGTTCACGCCCGAGACCCACATCGCGACCATGTAGGTCACGATGCCGATGGTGGCGAGCCAGAAGTGGTAGTCGGCGGCCTTCTTCGAGTGCAGCGGAGTGCCGTAGATCTTGGGCACCAGCCAGTAGAACATGCCGGCCGCCATGAGGCCGTTCCAGCCCAGGGCACCGCCGTGGGCATGGCCGATGATCCAGTCGGTGTAGTGGGCGAGCGAGGAGACCGACTTGATCGACATGAGCGGCCCTTCGAAGGTCGACATGCCGTAGAAGGTGACCGCCGCGACGTAGAACTTGAGCACCGGCTCCTGCCGCACCTTGTCCCAGGCGCCACGCAGGGTCAGCAGGCCGTTCAGCATGCCGCCCCAGGAGGGGGCCCAGAGCATGAGGCTGAAGACCATGCCGAGCGACTGCGCCCAGTCGGGGAGCGCCGTGTAGAGCAGGTGGTGCGGGCCGGCCCAGATGTACATGAAGACGAGGCCCCAGAAGTGCACGACCGAGAGGCGGTAGGAGTAGACGGGGCGCTCGGCCGCCTTGGGCAGGAAGTAGTACATGATGCCCAGGATCGGCGTGGTCAGGAAGAAGGCGACCGCGTTGTGGCCGTACCACCACTGGACGAGCGCGTCCTGAACCCCGGCGAAGATCGAGTAGCTCTTGAAGAGCGTGAGCGGCAGCTCGAGCGAGTTGACGATGTGGAGCACCGCCACCGTCACGATGGTGGCGATGTAGAACCAGATCGCGACGTAGAGGTGCTTCTCGTTGCGCCTCGCGAGCGTCCAGAAGAAGTTGATTCCGAAGATGACCCAGACGACGGCGATCGCGATGTCGATCGGCCACTCGAGCTCCGCGTACTCCTTCGAGGTCGTGAGCCCCAGGGGGAGCGTCACCGCGGCCGACACGATGATCGCCTGCCACCCCCAGAAATGGATCTTCGAGAGGAGGTCCGACGCCATGCGCGTCCTGACGAGGCGCTGCGTCGAATAGTAGATGCCGGCGAACATCATGTTGCCGACGAAGGCGAAGATCACCGCGTTGGTGTGCAGCGGCCTCAGGCGCGAGAAGGTCGTGTAGGGAATGCCGAAGTTCATCTGCCACCAGGCGAGCTGGCTGGCGATCAGCACCCCCACGACGAGGCCCACGGCGCCGAAGATCACCGAGGCGAGCACGAAGCTCCGGACGATCTTGTCGTCGTACTCGATGCGTTCTGTGCGCATCATTCACTCTCCTCCTTGGACGGATCCGCGGGCTCGACGGCCGGCTTCCGGTCGGCGTCGTCCTCGAGCGGGGCGAGCGACAGGCGGTCGGCATGTTCGAGCGTGCGGGATCGGATGGTGAAGACGAACAGGGCGACGGAACCGGCGACCAGCACCAGGCTCACGAAGACCTGCAGGATCAGGATGGTCATGCTCGCGCCTCCCGGAGCGTTCGGGTGGCGCGCTCGGGGCGCGCGGCGCGGGCGCGGCGCGGCGCGAGAGTGAGCACGGTCAAGGCGAGCAGGGTGAGCGTCGAGACGGGCATCGCGATCGCGGCCACCACCGGCGTCACCCACCCCAGGAGCGCGGCGCCGATCGCGACCGCGTTGTAGGCCACGGAGAGCGCGATCAGGCGATTCACCACCCGCCGCAGGAGCCGCGCGCCATCGAGGCCGGCGGCGAGGGAGGCGAGTCCCTCGCCGGTCAGGAAGAAGTCGCTCTTGCCCGGCATCACCGGCCGGTCGATGGCGGGGGTGCCGGCGGCGAAAGCGCGCTCGAAGGCGAGCGCGTCGTTGACGCCGTCGCCCAGGAAGAGCGTGTCGTCGGCGTCGAGGCGCGAGACGGCGCCCGCCTTGTCGGCGGGAGAGAGGGCGCCCAGGGCGCGCTCCGGCGGGAGCCCGAGGCGTTCGGCGAGGGCCGTCACCTTGGCGCGGGTATCGCCGGACAGGAGCCAGAGGGCGTAGCCGCGCGCCGCGAGCGCCGCGAGCTCTCGCTCGGCGTCGACGCGGAGCGCCTCGCGCATCGGGAGTCGGACGATCACGGCGCCGTCCCGGGCGAGGACGGCGTCCCGCGCACGGGCCGCTCCCGGCGTCTCGGCCGTCGCCTCCGTTGCCCAGGCGCCGCTTCCGAGCCGCCAGTGCCCGTCCGGACGAACCCACTCGATGCCGGCGCCGGGGTGCTCGCGCGTCGAAGCCTCCGCGAGGTAGGGGAGACGCTCGCCGGCGAGCGATTCCGCCACCGCCTGGGCCACGGGGTGGCCGCTGCGCACCGCGAGGTTGTAGGCGACGGTGCGCGCCTCGCGGTCGAGCGCGGCGAGGGCCCGCGGCTCGGCGAGCGCGAGGCGCCCCAGCGTCAGCGTCCCCGTTTTGTCGAAGAGGAGCTTGCGGACGCGGATCAACCGGTCGAGCAGGTCCTCGCCGCGCGCGAAGAAGCCGGCACGGCGCAGCGCGAGGTGAGTGAGCTCGTAGGCGAGCGGAATGGCGATTCCGATCGCGCAGGGACAGGTCACCACCAGGAGCGCGGCCGCGACCGAGAGCGCGCGGTCGAGTCCCTGGGGGAGCCAGAGGACGAGGCCGAGGCCCGCGGCCGCCACGACGCCCGAGACCCAGCCGCGCGCCAGGCGATCGAAGAGGCGACGGTGCCCCCCCTCGAGCGCGTCGCGCGCCGCCGGTTGGCGGAGCAGCTCCACCAAGGGGGAGGAGGAGAAGTCGCAGCGCGCGACGGCGTGGAAGGCGGAGGCGCCGGCGTTGAAGCTGCCGGCGACGATGGCGCCGCCCACCGGAACCAGTCGCGGCTCCGACTCCCCGTTGATCCAGTCGGTCGAGAGCGCGCCCTCGCCGTCGGCGAGCAGCGCGTCGACCGGCACCAGGTCCCCCGGAGCGACCAGGAGGCGGTCGCCGGCCCGGACCTTGGCCGCCGGCACGACCACCGGCCGCTCCCCTTCGAGCCGCCGCACGTAGAGCCCTTCGGCCCCCGCGTCGTCGAGCAGGAAGCGGCGGTTCCTCTCGACCAGCCGGACCTGCAGGAAGCGGCCGGCGAGCATCAGGGTGATGAAGATGTCGAGGGTGTCGAAGTAGCCGAGATCCCCCCGCCCACCGCGGAGCTCCAGGAGCGAGGAGAGGTAGACGAGCAGGATGCCCACCGCGATCGGCAGGTCGAGGTGGAGCACGCCGCGACGCAAGCCGCGCCAGGCCGCGGCGAGGAAGGGCCAGCCGCCGATCGCGACCACGGCGCTCGAGAAGGCGACCGAGAGCCAGGTGAAGAAGGTGAAGACCTCGGGATCCGAAGGGTCGAGGCCGAAGTAGAAGCTGACCGAGAAGAGCATCGCGTTGATGGTCAGCGCCGCGGCGATGCCGAGGCGGAGCGGCAGGTCGATCGAGGCCTTCGAGGGGGCTTTGCGCGGCGGGCCGAAGCGGTAGCCGAACGCCTCGACCTCCGCGACCCAAGAGGCGACGTCGAAGCGCCCCTTGCGGAAGGCGAGGGTGAGTTGGCCGAGCGCCGGATTGACGGTGACGGCGCCCCCCGCTCCGCGCCGCCGGAAGGTCTCCTGGATCAGCCAGACGCAGGCCGCGCAGTGGATCCCCTGGACGTCGAGCCGGAGGGAGCAGAGCTCGTCCTCGGGGCGCCCGGCGAAGGGCTCGAGGAGGGGATCGAGCCAGTCGAGGCCATGACGCCCGGCAAGAACGGGGACGGGGGTGGGGCGGTCGCCGGCGAGCTCGTAGTAGCGCGCGAGCCCCTGATCGGTCAGCAGCGCGTGGACGGCCGCGCAGCCGCGGCAGCAGAACGGCTCCGTTCCGGCCCCCTCCGGAATAGGATTGCGGCAGTGGGCGCAAAGCGTCCCTGCGGGCGAGTGCTTCATCCGCTTCCTTGTCCCCCCCTCTGGCTTAGACTTGGCGCGGGGTTTTCGCGGCGAGAAGCTAGCGAAAGAGAATGGAAACCACACCACTCCTTTGGGCAGGGGCCGCCGGGCTCTTCGCGACCGGGCTCACCGGCAGCGTGCACTGCGCGCTGATGTGTGGACCGCTCGCCTGCGCGGCGCTTCCTGGCGGCGCCAGTCGGAGCCGCCAGATCGTCGCCTGGCATCTGGGGCGGATCCTGGCCTATCTGCTGGTCGGGGCGGCCCTCGGCCTCGCGGGACAGGGCTTGGCGCGGGTATTGGCGGGACGCATTCAGCCCTTCCTGCCATGGATCATGGCGGCCGGCCTCGCCGCCAGCGCGTTCGAGCTCGGACGGCGCCTCCGCCCCCTGCCGGGTCTCGGCCGTCTCGCCGCCGGAATCGCCGGAGTGGGACGCCGCCTGCCGCCCGTCGGGCGCGCGCTCGCCCTGGGCGCCCTCACCCCGCTGCTCCCTTGTGGCCTGCTCTACGGCATCTTCGTCGTGGCGATCGCCACCGGGGCGCCCGCGGCCGGAGCGGCGGCGCTGGGGATCTTCGGTCTCGGGGCGATTCCGGCGCTCGCGACGGTCCAGCTCGGAGCGAGCTGGGGCGAGCGCTATCCGCGGCTCGCCCGTGGCCTTCGGGTCGCGGTCCCGCTCGCGGCGGCGGCCGTGTTGGTCGTACGGGCGCTCCTCGCGACCGAGCAGCCGGGAGGACCGAGTTGTCCCTGAACGCCCCGATTCGCGGCGCCCGCAGGGGAGGGTGCTAGAATGACGTCGTCCGCAGCGCCCCGCCCCTGGCCGCCCCCCTCAGCAGAGCGCAGCACAACCCGAAGTTTCTGGAGATCCACTGCATGAACCGAAGCAATCCGTTGGAGATGGCGTGATGAGCCCCTGGTGGCTGCGTCCGCCGGGTGAGGAGCACGAGAGCCGCGAGACGCCGCGCCAGGCGCCGCCGCCTCCGGTCGCCGAGAGCATCCCCTCCATTGCCGACCTGATCGCCGACCGGGAGCTCCCGGCCGAGAGCGAGCCTGCGCCGGTCCTCCCCCTCGAATCCCGCACCGACGAGCCGGCCGGTGAAGCCGAGCGCAGCGAGCCCTCCGAACGGAGTGGTCGCCGCCGCCGCCGCCGCCGCCGGGGCGGACGCGGCGGTGCCGCGCAGGCCGAGGACGAGGCGCGAACGAACGGCGGGCGCGAGAGCGCCGCCCGCACCTGGGAAGAAGACGACGAGGAGGAAGAGGATGACGAGCAGGACCTGGCGAGAGAGCTCCTGATGTCGATGCCGGTTGCCGTGCCGCCGCGCTCCGCCGAGAGCGAGGAGCGCAAGATCGCCCTCTTCTGCGACCTCGAGAACGTCGCCCTGGGGGTGCGCGACAGCGACGTCAAGAAGTTCGACATCAATCTGGTGCTCGAGCGGCTGCTCGAGAAGGGGAAGATCATCGTCAAGCGGGCCTACGCCGACTGGGAGCGCTACAGCGACTACAAGCGCCCCTTCCACGAGGCCGCGATCGAGCTGATCGACATCCCGCAGAAGCACTATTCGGGCAAGAACTCGGCCGACATCAAGATGGTGGTCGACGCCATGGACCTCTCCTACGCCAAGGAGCACCTCGACACCTTCGTGATCCTGTCGGGCGACTCGGATTTCTCGCCGCTCGTCTCGAAGCTCAAGGAAAACAACAAGTACGTCATCGGCATCGGGGTGAAGAATTCGTCGTCGAACCTGTTGATCGACAACTGCGACGAGTTCATCTACTACGAGGACGTCTGGCGCGACCAGCAGAAGGGCCCCGAGCTCACCGGCGTCACCAAGAAGAAGGGCGAAGTCTTCAGCCTGATGATCGAGTCGATCCTGGCCCTCCAGCGCGAGAACAAGGACGTGCTCTGGGGCTCGATGGTCAAGCAGACCATGCAGCGCAAGAAGCCCTCCTTCAACGAGGGCTACTACGGCTACTCGACCTTCTCGGAGCTGCTGCAGGATGCCGAGCGCAACGGCCTCGTCAAGCTGCGCAAGGACGAGCGCTCGGGCAGCTGGGTCGTCACCGGCTTCGCCAAGAAGCGCTGAGATCGAGCGGCGAACGAACCGGGGATCGCCCGCTCGGCGATCCCCGGCGCATTCCCTTCCAGGACGAATCCCGCCGGAGGTTCAGGCGCCCGGCTCGAGCTCCATGCGGCAGACCTTCCCGACCTCCGGTACCGAGCACTTGTAGCGCGTGCCGGCGAAGGCCGAGACGAGGCCGATCCAGTATTCGTGGAACATCTGGCAGAGCTCGGCTTCGCCGACCTTCTTGCCGGCGTGCTCGACCACGCGGCAGAGGCCGCACGGCTTGAAGGTGAGCGTGGCGCGCTCGCCGGCGAGCGTGTAGTCGAAGGTGAAGGCGTGGTCGAAGCGCCGCTTGAGCGCCGCGAGGATCTCTTCGAGCGACGCCGCCTCGTACATCTCGGGCAGGTGCTCGGCCGCCATGGTGCCGGCGCGACGAGCGACGGCTCGGTACCCCTTGCCGATCGTCTCGACCACCGTGTCGGAGAGGGCGTAGAGGCGCGCCGAGACGTCGCTCCAGGCCTCGTCGAAGTCGGCCGCGCCGAGCGACTCGCTCACCGGTTGCTCCTGCAGGAAACGGCTGACCAGCGCGGCGTGCTCCTCGATGCGGTGGAAAGGCCGCAGCCGCAGGTAGTCGCCGACTTCGACGCACTGGGACGGGCAGGCGTAGACGCAGGAGAGGCAGCCGATGCAGCGATCGGAGTGGCTCACCTGGGCGATCGCGCCGTCGCCCGATTGCGTGAAGACCTGCACCGGGCACGTGTCGACGCAGAGGCTGCAGCCGCGACAGCCGTGCTCCTCGATTTGGACGGTGGGCATGGTCTACCTCCGGATCGCCCGCCGGACGACGTCGCCGTCGCGGTGGATCGTGACTTCGAGCTTCATGTCACCCAGCCGGTGCGTGGCGCAGGAGAGGCAGGGGTCGTAGCAGCGGATGCCGAACTCGATGCCGTTGAGCAGCGTCTCGTCGTCCCCCTGGAGATAGCGCTCGGCGGAGAGAGCGATGGTGCGGTTGACGGCGAGAATGTTGTGCTGGGTCGCGACGATCAGGTTGGCGCGCGTGACGATACCGGCCGCGTCGACGTCGTAGTCGTGGATGAGCACGCCGCGCGGCGCCTCGACGTGGGCGCTCGCGCGGCGCGGCGTGGCGCTCGGTAGCGCCCGCACGTTGTCGGAGCGGATCTCGGGGCTCTTGACCAGCTCGGCGAGCTTCTCGGTCGCGTGCAGCAGCTCGATCAGACGCGCGTAGTGGTACATCACCGTCTGGTGGCAGGGGAAGCCGCCGACTTCGCGGAAGCGCTCGAGCTCCTCCTGCGCGCGCGGCGTGTCGATGCGGTCGGCGCAGTTGAGCCGGGCGAGCGCTCCGACCCGGTAGCTGAGGCGCCGTCCGTCCGGCGTGCGGAAGTAGGCCGGCTTGGCGTAGGAGGCGAGCGTCGTCTCCTCCTCGAGATAGCGCGCCCAGTCGTCCTCGGGGAAGTCGATCGTGGAGCCGTCCGGCGCGCGCAGCCGCAGATCGCCGTCGTAGAGATCGAGATTGCCGTTCTTGACCGTCCCCAGGTAGTGCGACTCGAGCGGCAGGGAGAAGAGGAGGTCCTTCTTCTCGAGCATCGCGTCGCGCGCGACCTGGAAGACGCCGAGCGCCAGGGGGACGGCGCGCTCGGCGAGCGCCTCGAGCGCCGAGCGGCGTCCGGGGCTCAAGGGCGCGGCGAGCCCGCCGGCCACCGAGGCCACCGGGTGCGTGCTGCGGCCGCCGATGATCTCGGTCACGCGCTGGCCGAGGCTCCTGAGCTCGAGCGCCTGGCGCGCGACCTCGGGATAGGCGCGCAGCAACGCGACGATGTTGCGATCCGCCGGATCCGCGTCGAGGCCGAAGAGGAGGTCGGGCCCCGCGAGCGCGAAGAAGTGGACGGCGTGCGAGTGGATGATGGAGGCGCAATTGAGCGCCAGGCGCAGCAGGTGCGCGGCAGGTGGGGGGGTGACTCCGAAGACCTTGTCGACCGTCCTCGCCGAGGACAGGTGGTGGGCCTGCGGTCAAGTGCCGCAGATGCGCGACGTCACGGTCGGCATCATCTCGACCTGCATCCCCTGGAGGAAGGTCTCGAAGCCGCGGAAGTCCATCACCTTGAAGCGCGAAGCGAGGACCTTTCCGGCGTCGTCGATCTCGATCTCGACGCGGGCGTGCCCTTCGATGCGGGTCACGGGATCGATGGTGATGGTGCGGGTCATGGTTGAGCCTCCTTCGGGGCTTGGGGTCGCGTCCACTTCTTGAGCAGGAACGTGGGCTTCTGCTGGAAGACCGGGGATGCCATCGCGTAGGCGAAGTGGGTCTTCGCCTGGTGCTCGATCTCCTCGACGATCTTCTCGTAGGGAATACGCGTCAGGTGGCTCATGCGGGTCGCCACCTCCGTGCGCACGTCTTTCTGTGGCTCGAGGATGATCGGCTCGCTCGGTCCGCCACAAGAGAAGCAGGGAACGCCCACCTTCATGCAGGGCGCGAGACAGCGATCGAGCGTGACCGAGCCGAAGCAGAGGCAGCCCTGCGAGAGGAAGCAGAGCTCGGGGTCGAAATGGCCGTCGAAGGCGCGGCGGAGCTCGCTGGTCGCCGTCTTCACCATCTTGCGGTTGCAGTGGAAGCAGACGCTGCGCCGCCCGATCGTCGTGGGCCGGCCGCGCACCACCGAGAGCAACGCCTCGAAGATGTAGGTGGGATCCGGAGGGCAGCCGGGAATGTAGAGGTCGACCTGGATCTCGCTGTCGAGCGGGCGATTGCGCGGCAGGAGGCGCGGCACGTCGGAGGGGACCGTGTCGCTCTTGGTGCTGGCGTTCTTGCGATAGGCGCCGTCGAGCAGCTCGTCGGTCGAGTGCGGGTAGGCCGAGGAGTGCGGCCCACCGTAGACCGGACAGGTTCCGAAGGCGACGATCGCCTTGCAGGTGCGGCGCATCTCGCGCGCGGCGTGCACGTCGTGCTCGGTGCGGATCGAGCCGGTGAGCATGCCGATCTCCGCCTCCACGTACTCCTTGGTGTCCATCAGGATCGGCATCCGGACGAGCTCGATTTCGTCGAGCACCTGCAGCAGCTTCTCGTGCAGGTCGACGATGCCCAGCTCGCATCCCGAGCACCCGGACAGCCATTCGATGGAGACTCTCGCCTTGGCGCACATCGTCGTCCCCTCCTACTGCTTCTCGACGGTGAGGACCTTCAAGCAGGCGTTCTCGCCCGCGTGGAGGATCTCGAGGTTGGCGGAGCCGCCGTGGATCTTCTCGACCAGGCCGCAGAACAGGCCGTGGTTCATCAGGCAGAGGGAGAGCTTCTGCGGATGACCGTGCCGGAAGAGCGCGCAGCGCACCATGCAGTTGTCGAACACCAGGTGGAGCTTGGTCTTGCCCCCTTCCTTCTCGATCAGCGCGGCGCTCCCCGGCATCTGGTAGGGCTCGTAGTGCCAGCGCATGCCGAGCCGGCACATCTCGTCCCAGACGCGGTCCAGCGCCTTCAACAGGTCGTCGGGCTCGCTCGCCGCGATCTCGGTCTTGCGTCCGGTGGTACGGCCCGCCCGGTAGGTGATCGCGCCGGCACCGCGTCCGAGCACCTCCTCGAGCCCCTTCGCCATCGAGGCGAGGAAGACCATCAGCCCCTGGACCTCCTGCAGCTGTTCCGTCTGGCTCATGGCATCACTCCTGGCGGCGAGGAAGGGTCGCGCCGCGCGACCTGGCAAGTTCGATCTCGCGCTCGATCGCCGCGAGCGCCGCGCGGCAGGCGACCTCTTCCCCCTCCGGATCGAGATCGGTGGTCTCGATGGTCACGAAGCGGATGCGGCGCGGGCAACGCTCGGGGAAGAGCTCGCGCGCGATGGCGAGCGTCTCGAGGGGTCCGATCTGATGAAGGGAGGGGCGCGGCGGCACGCGGATCTCGTCGTCCACGTCACTGACCGCGACGGTGCCGGGAGGCGCTCCCGCGCGACAGGCGTCTACGAGCACCAGCAGCTCCTGGCGGTGCAGGCGGTCCAAGAGTCCGAGGAGCGTGGTCCCCACGTCGGTGAGCTCGACGTCCTCCGGCGCACGCTCGGCCAGGCGCGCGAGGATTCTGGGACCGAGGCGATCGGGGCGCACCTGCCAGTTGCCGCACCCCACGACGCTGATCGCCGGGAGCTTGGCCGCACCATCGGCCGGGAAGCTGTCGGTCCGGCTCGTCATCTGCGACCTCTCGCCGAAATTGCTCGCGCCACGCCGAGTACCCCGGCGCCGTCGGTGCTCGTCCCATGTTGACGGGGCGAGAGGAGTTTCGAGTCAAAGCCCCCCGGGCGAACCACCCGGACGGGTTGGCGCGGACGCGCCGCGGGGCGGTTGCCGGCGAGGCGTCAGAGCACGGCGAGAGCCTCGCCGACCCGTTCGAAGGCGGGCGGGATCTCCTCCGGCGCGACGGCGCCGACCGAAAGGCGGAACCAGGCGTTGTCGTTGGCGGTCCCGAAAGCGTGGAACGGAACGATCGCGAAGCCGGCCTCCTCGAGGAGGTACTTGCGGATCGCCCGATTGTCGGGAAAGCGTGCCCGCAGGTCGAATTGCACCGAGAGATAGAGCGCCCCGGCGGGCGGCAGGTGCCGCACCGGCAGCCCGCGCCCGGCGAGCTCCGCGAGACCGCGATCGAGCGCGGCGAGCCGGAGGTCGACCCCCGCGCGCACCGCGTGCGCGAGCCGCAGGGCGAGCGCGGGGTCGGCGAAGATCTCGGCGGTCGCCACCTGCTCGGGGCGCGGCGCCCAGGCGCCGACGTGGCCGAGCAGGTCCTTCATGCGCGCGATCAGGTAGGGGGGGCCGACCGCCCAGCCGACCCTGAGGCCGGTGGCCGCGAAGGCCTTGCTGATGCCGTCGATCATCACCGTGTAGGGGGCGACCTCGGGGACCAGCGCGACCGGCGTGGCGTGGGGCGCGGAGTCGTCGGCGAGCAGCCAGTAGATCTGGTCGTAGAGCAGGAAGAGCGGCCTCTCGCCCGGCCCGCGGCGCCGGTTCTCCTCGACCACCAGACGCGCGATCGCCGCGAGCTCCGCGTGGCGCATGCCGGTACCCGCCGGGTTGAGCGGGCTGTTGAGCGCCAGCAGGCGCGCGCCCGCGAGGTGAGGCGCGAGCGCGGCGGCGGTCGGCTGGAACCCCTCCTCGGGGTGCGACTCGACCGGGACGCCGGCGGCGCCTGCCAGATGGCAGTAGTGATTATTGTTCCAGGAGGGGATCGGGTAGACGACGCGATCGCCGGGATCGAGCACGCTCAGGTAGAGCGCGTAGATGAGAGGGCGGGCGCCCGAGGCGACGAGAACGCCGTCGAGCGGATAGTCGACGCCGAGTTCGGAGCGGTAGAAGCCCTGGAGGTTGCGCCGGAGCTCCGGCAGACCGTCCGAGGGGGGGTAGTTCGTCTCGCCGGCGGCGAGCGCACGCGCGACCGCGGACTCGAGCTCGATCGGAATGCGGAATTGGCGGGGGGAGAAGTCGCCGACCGTGAGGTTGAGCACCGGCCGGCCGGCCGCCGCGAGCGCGCGGACCTCGCCCGCGATCCGCAGGATCTCCGAGCCGATCAGCGAGGACACCATGCCGCCGAGCGCCGGTTCGGGCGCGGCGGGTGGGTCGAGCGAAAGCGGTACGGGCGTCGTCGTCGTCGAATGCATCGGCGTCCTCCGCGAAGTCGGCCTAGGCTACCGGAGTGATGCGCGGCACGAAAGGGCTTGCGATCGCGGAGTGGATGGCTTCCGCGCATCTCTGGCTCCGGCCTTGCACGGCTCGGCGGAAGCGGCGCGAAAGGGTTGACAGCCGCGCGAGCGGGGCGTACGGTGGCGATGCTTCGCGAAGCGACGTCATGGAGGCAGAGACGAGATGACGCCACCGGACCAGCGCCAGCCCTCGAAGCCCGAAGCCGCGACGGCGGCTGGGGGCGAGGAGGGCGACCGGCGGCTCCGGAGGGCGGCCCGGCGGCCCTGCTCCGGCGGTTGACGCAACTAGGCACCGCGGAGCCCAGGCCGTGATGGCCTCAACGCCGAGGCGGTCCTCCGGAAGACCGCGACTCACCAGGGGAGGCGAAGTCGCCTCCCCTTCGCTTTTTCGCCGAAAAGCGCGGCCTCAGCTGGGATCGGGGCCCCGCCGCTCGTAGAGGGCATCGCACTCGAGGAGTCGCGCGCCGGCGGCATCGGCCACCGCGAAACGCGCGATCGAGCCCTTGAAGTCGTGGTAGAGCGAGCCGCCCGCGAAGCGGCCGGAGCGGTCGAGGGCGTAGAACTGCAAGCTGAACGTGGGGCGGCCGTCGGGCAGACGCAAGCGTGCCGCGCTGTTGCGCTCGGCGACGCGGCGGAGCGCCGCCATGACGGCGTCCTTCGGATGGGAGCCCCGACGCATCTCTTCCACGATCCAGAAGGAGTTGAGCCCTTCGAGGTTGGCCTCGCCCCGGCCGGTGGAGCCGGCGGTGCCCACCGCGCCGTCGACGTAGAGCCCGGCCCCCAGGATCGGCGAGTCGCCGACACGCCCCGGGATCTTCCAAGCGAGACCGCTCGTCGAGGTGCCTGCAGCGAGTGTTCCGCGGGCGTCGAGCGCGGCCAGGTGGCAGGTGCCTTGGGCGTGCAGCGGGTCGAGCAGCGCGTCGGCGATCATGCTCTCGCGCGCCCGTTCGGCGGCTGCGGCCTGACGCTCGGGATCGAGCCAGTGCTCCGGATCGATGCGGCGCCTCCACTCGAGCCAGAGGCGGCGGGAGGTGGGCGTGTTGAGGTCGTCCTCGATCGGGAACCCCATCTGGCGCGCGAAGGCGCGCGCGCCCTCGCCCACCAGGAGATGGTGATCGGTCTGATCGGCGACCGCGAGAGCGACGCGGGCGGGGTTGCGGACTCCTTGCAGCGCCGCGACGCCACCGGCGCGCGGCTTGGCCCCGTGCATCACCGAGGCGTCGAGCTCGACGACGCCCTGGGCGTTCGGCAACCCGCCGTAGCCGACGCTCGTGTCCTCGGGGTCGAGCTCGACGATCTCGATGCCGGCGACCGCGGCCACGAGTGGATCCTCGCCGGCGCGCAGGTGCTCGAGGCAGGTCTCGATGCCGGTGAAGGGGCCGCCGTTGCGCACCCGGTGGAGATTGGCGGTCGAGAGGGCGCAGGGGGGCTCGAGGCGCGCTGGAGCCTCGGCGCCGACGACTGTTCGGGGCAGTGCCGCGCTCGCGGCCGCGGCGCTCCCCAACGTCGCGAGCAGCTCGCGGCGGGACCAGGAGGTGGTCATGCGAAGCTCCTTTCTCCTCGTGCGGAGGGTACCCCAGTTTACGCGCGCGCCTCTGCTAATCTGCGCGCCGTTTCCCACGCCTCGTCATGAGCTCGTTCCCATCCGACCGCTGGCGGTTCCCCTGCGCGCTGGCGCTCCTGGTCGCGCTCGCGGTGGGGGTACGCGCGCTGCCGGGCATCCGGCAGGTCTTCGTCCCGGGAGCGGAGCCCTCGGTGCGCCTGCGCGAGATGGATCCCTGGTACCACTTGCGCGCGGTCGAGCATCAGGTCGCGAACTTCCCCGAACGCTTTCGTTTCGACCCGGCGCTGCGTCACCCGGGCGGAGACGACGTGCCGGTGGCGCCGCTGCTCGACTGGGTGACCGCCGTGGCGGCGCTCGTCGCCGGGCTCGGCAGCCCGACGCCGCGTGAGATCGCACGCCTGGCCGCCTGGATGCCCCCGTTGCTCGCGGGGCTCACGCTCCTGCCGGCGGCGGCGTTCGCACGCCGGCGGTGGGGCGCTCTGCCGGCGCTCGCGGCGGCGGCGGCGGTCGCCGTGCTCCCCGGCCAATTCCTCGCGCGCTCGCTGCTCGGTTTCTTCGATCACCACGTGCTCGAGGTGCTGCTCACCACCGCGACTCTCGCGGCGCTCGCGGCGGGGCTTGCCGCGGCGCCGGGGCGCGGGACGCGCCGCCGCGCGGCGCTCGGCGCCGGGAGCGCGCTCGGCCTCTATCTCCTCGCCTGGGTCGGGGGCGCGGCGCTGGTCGCGCTGCTGGCCGCCTGGGTCGGGTTGCAGTACGCGATCGACGTCGCCCGCCGGCGATCGCTCGACTGGCTGCCGGGGGTCGTCGTCCCCGCCGCCGCGATCGCGCTGCTGCCGGTGGCTCTGCTCTACGACGGCGTAACCGTGCCGCAGCGCAACCTGATCGCCGCTTTCGGCCTCTTGCTGGGGAGTGGGCTCCTGGCGGTCGCCGAGCGTGCGACGCGGCCGCTCCTGGCGTCACGCGCCGCGGCGCTCCTGGCGCCTCTCGTCGTCCTGGGAGTGCTGTTCGCGACGCTCGCGGTCACCGCGCCCGGGCTCGTGGCCGGACTCGGTCAGGATCTGCTGCGGCTCCTGCCCGGAGCGGGGGGGGACCTGCGCGTGAGCGAAGCCGCTCCGTGGCTCGCGCGGGGTCCGCTCTGGAGCACCACGTGGGAAGAACTCGGAGCGACCGGTTATCTCCTTCCGGTGGCCGCTCTGGCATGGCTCGGCTCGGGCGTCGCGCGCGGGCGGCGGGAGGATCTGCTGCTCGCCGTCTGGACGCTCGGCCTCCTCGCCATGACCTTCGCTCAGAACCGCTTCGCCTACTACCTCGTGGTCCCCGCGGGATGCGGAGTTGCGTGGGGGCTCGATCGCCTGCTCGCGCTCGCGCGAGGCGAAGGAGAGCTCGCCGCAGCGTCCCTCGGACGGGGCCTGGTCGCCGCCGGCGTCGCCGCCTCGCTGCTCTTGCCGACGCTCGGCGCCACCTGGTCCCGCGCCGGCGCGCCGGTCGAGCTCGACGCCGACTGGATCGCGACGCTCGCCTGGCTGCGCGCGGCGACCCCCGCGCCGTTCGCGGACGCTCGGGACTGGCTCCGCCCGGCGACGCGCCGACAGGCGGAGCGGCCGCGCTCCGCTTACGGCGTGCTCGCCTGGTGGGACTACGGCTATTGGATCCTCGAGCTCGCGCGGCGCGTTCCGATCGCCAATCCGACCCAGGCGGGAGCGACGGAGGCGGCGAAGATCCTGCTCGCGACCGAAGATGGCGCGGCGGTCGCCGCGGCCGAGCGCCTGGGAGCTCGCTATCTCCTGATCGACGACAGCCTGCCGGTGCTCGTCCGCCGCAACGCCACGCGCGCCACCGGCAAGATCCGCGCCCTCATGGCCTGGGCCGGGGAGCCGAGCGAGCGCTTCCTCGAATCGGTGCGCGCGCCGGCCGCCGACGGCTCGAAGGCGCCGCGGACGCTCTTCTATCCCGACTACTACCGCACGCTCCTGGTGCGGCTCTATCTGTTCGGAGGGCGCGGCTACGAGCCGCGAGGGCCGGCGTACGTGGCCGAGCTGGCGCCGCTCCCGGCGGGCGCTCCACCCGAGCTCGTGCGGGTGATCGAGCTGTCGAGCTTCGCCGCGGCCGGAGCGTGGCTCGCGGACAAAGATCCGCTCCGCTTCCGGCTCGTCGGTCTCGATCCCGCCGTGCCCTGCGTGCCGCTTCCGGCGAGCCCGGCGTTCGTCCGCCGCTTCGGCTCCCCGACGCCGGCCCTGTCCCGGGACGGGGAGCCGGTCGGGCGCGTGGAGGCCTACGAAATCCTCGCGGCCGCTGCTCCGGGGAGCGCCCCCTGATCGCCTCCGCGCTCCTCTGGCTCGAAGGGCGGCGCCGCGCCGCCTGGACGCTCGCCGTCGCCTATCTCGTCGCGAGCGTGCTGCCGCACGAGCAGGTGAACGGTGCCGTCTTCGCGCTCCAGCACGCGCTCGGGCGGCGCGCGTTCCTCGTCGTCTGCGCCGCGGTGGCGGCGGTCGTGGCGGGCGGCTTCCTCGCCGCCACCCGCCGCGCCTTCGCTCCATCGCGTGAGCGCCGCGCGCTCGGCCTCTGGGGCGCGCTCCTCCTGGCCGGGATGCTCGGCGCGGAGCTCGGCCTGGTGTCGGTGGTGAGCGAAGCGGTCCACTTCCTCCAATACGCGATCGCGACGCTGCTGCTGCTGCCGCTCGCCGGCGCGGCCGGCGAGGCGATGATCTGGGCGACGCTCGTCGGGATCGCGGACGAGAGCTTCCAGTACTGGGTGCTGCACCGGGACTGGGGGATCTACCTCGACTTCAACGATATCGTCCTCAACGCGGTGGGAGCCGCCCTCGGGGGTTGGGTGGCGGTGGCAGCGCTCGGGTTGCGCGGCCGGAGCGATGCGCCGCGGTTCTCCGCGCTGCGTTCACGGGCCCTCGTCGCCGCAGTCCTCCTCCTGGCCGCGGGGCTCCTCCTCGTCGGCACCGGACGCGTCGGCCTGACAGCCGCGGAGGCGGGTCCAGGGACCTGGTTCGTGCTCGATCGCGGGACGCCACCGACCTCTTTCTGGACCGTCGCCGAGTGGGCCGAGAAGCGCTATCACGTGCTCACGCCGCGCGAGGGCGCGGCGATCGTGGCGGTCGTGTGGATCCTCTTCGCTGCGGTCGACGTCTGGTTCGAGCCGCTCGGCGCGCGCGCGCGGAGGAGCGCGCCGTGAGCCTCCTCGCGGCGGGGCTCCTCCTCGGCCTGACGGCGCCGCCCGCGCCGCCCCCGCCGGTCTCCGCGCCCCGCGAGTACCTCTGCCGTCGCACCGCGGACGCGCCCGGGATCGACGGCCGCCTCGAAGACGCCGTCTGGTCGCGCGCCGCGTGGAGCGACGACTTCGTGGACATCGAAGGGGAGAGGCGGCCGACACCGCGCTACCGGACGCGCTTCCGGGCGCTCTGGGATGCGCGCGCTCTCTACCTCGCGGCGGAGCTCGAGGAGCCCGACCTCTGGGCGACGCTCACCCGGCACGACGCGGTGATCTATCGCGATCCCGACTTCGAGCTCTTCGCCGATCCGGACGGCGACGGAAAGAGCTATTACGAGCTCGAGCTCAACGCGTTCGGCACGACCTGGGATCTCCGGCTCGACCGCCCGTACCACGAGGGGGGGCGTGCCGACGACGGCTGGGAGGTGCACGGCCTCGCGCTCGCCGTGGCGCTCGACGGGACGCTCGACGACTCCCGCGATCGCGACCGCGGCTGGACGGTCGAGCTCGCGATCCCCTGGACCGCGTTCGGCCCGCCCGGGCACGACGGGAGCCCACCGCGCCCCGGAGAGAGTTGGCGCGTCAACTTCTCGCGCGTCGAGTGGCCGCTCGAGCGCTCGGGCTCCGGCTATCGCAAACCAGACGGCGCGCGGGAGGAGAATTGGGTCTGGTCGCCGCAGGGGGTGATCGACATGCACCGGCCGGAGCGCTGGGGGCGCTTCCGGTTCGTCGAGTGACGCGCCGGCGGGAATAGTCACGGCGGGCCGCAGGTTGCTGGGGTGCGAAAGGCGGTGCCATGAACGCTCCTCGATCCGTCACCGGCTTGCACCACGTCACGGCGATCTGCGGCCGGGCGCAGGAGAACCTCGACTTCTACGCGGGCGTGCTGGGGCTCCGGCTCGTCAAGAAGAGCGTCAACCAGGACGATCCGGGCACCTACCACCTCTTCTACGCCGATGCGGAGGGGCGACCCGGGACCGACCTCACCTTCTTCCCCTGGGAGCACCTGGCGCCGCCCCGTCCGGGGCATGGGATCGCGACGGAGGTGGCGCTCGCGGTCCTTCCCGGGACGCTCGAGGATTGGGGCGAGCGCCTCGCGCGCTACGGCGCGGCGGCCGCCGAGATCGGCGAGCGTTTCGGTGAGCGCAGGCTCGCGTTCCGGGATCCGCACGGGCAACCGCTCGCGCTGGTGGAGAGCGCGAGCGCCGCGACGCGCCCCTTCACTCCCTGGGAGAGGGGACCCGTCGCGGCGGAGCGTCAGATTCGTGG
This sequence comes from uncultured Thermoanaerobaculia bacterium, assembly GCA_964476605.1. Classification (GTDB taxonomy): domain Bacteria; phylum Acidobacteriota; class Thermoanaerobaculia; order Multivoradales; family JAGPDF01; genus JAGPDF01. Next base: position 24,596 of record CAYZBH010000026.1, read on the forward strand.
CCTGCACGGCGCGCGCATGCGCGTGCGGGAGCTCGCCCCCTCCGTGGCGCTGCTCGAGCGAGGCTTGGGGTTCCGCCATCTCGCGAGCGCCGGCGGCTGGCATCGCTACGGCCTCGCCGGCGGCGCCTCCGGCACGCACGTCGATCTCGCCGAAACGCCCGACGATCGCAGGGGCGCCTGGGGGGTCGGGGGAATCCACCATCTCGCCTGGCGGGTGGACGACGGCGAGCACCAGGGGGCGGTGCGCGAAGCGGTCGCGAGCCTCGGTCTGCAGGCGACGCCGGTGGTCGACCGCTTCTGGTTCCGGTCGGTCTATTTCCGGGAGCCGGGCGGCGTGCTCTTCGAGCTCGCGACCGATGGCCCGGGCTTCGCGGTCGACGAGGCGCCGGAGCACCTCGGCGAGTCGCTCGTGCTCCCCCCCTGGCTCGAGTCGCAGCGCGCCGAGATCGAAGCGGTGCTGCCTCGCCTCGTCCCGCCGCGCGCCGGGGGAGCGTGAGACTCCACGGCGGCGGGCCACTCGTCCGCCGCGGTGCCGCGCCGGGCGAGGCGGGCGCCGCGCTCGTGGCGCTCCACGGCCGCGGCGCGAGCGCCGAGGGGATCGCGGCTTTCCTCGCGACCGAGCTCCTTCTCCCCGCAGACGTCGCTCTCGTCGCCCCGCAGGCGAGCGGCTCGACCTGGTACCCGCAGAGCTTCCTCGCCCCGCGCGAGGCGAACGAGCCCTGGCTGAGCTCCGCTCTGGCGCGCGCGGAGGAGGTTCTGGAGGATCTCGCCCGCGAGGGCGTGCCGCGCGAGCGGGTGCTCCTCTTCGGCTTCTCGCAGGGTGCCTGCCTGGCGAGCGAGCTCGTCGCCACACGCCCGCGACGCTACCTCGGGCTCGTGGCGGCGGTCGGGGGACGCATCGGGCCTCCGGGGACGCGCTTCGCTTCCGCGGGCGACCTCGCCGGAACCCCGGTCCTCTTCGCGGCTGGGGATCCCGATCCGCACGTGCCGTGGGTCCGCGTCGAGGAGAGCGCCGCCAACTTCCGCGCGCTCGGCGCCGAGGTCACGCTCGAGCGGCTGCCCGGGTTCCCGCACGCCGTGCCGCCCGGAGCGCTGAGTTTCGCGAGTCGTTTGATCGCGCCGCGCTAGGCTTCGGCGGCCGTCTGGCGAAGGCTCCGTCGCGCTCCGGCTCGCGACGCTTTGCGAGGCGCGTCGCGTCTCCTCCGCCTTCGCCCGCCGGCCGCCCAACGACGGGTCTGGACGTCCGGCTGGTCGATTGCGCCTAGATGTGCCACCAGACGAGGCGCTCGATTTTTCCCTCCTCGTCGCGGGTGACGCGCCAGTAGATCGTGCCGCGCTCGTGGCGCGCGCGGAAGAGGCGGGTGGGGCGGCCGTCGACCGCCGTCTCGCTCGCGAGCTCGAAGCCCGTGAGCGGACCGAGCCGGGGCGCGCGTCCGGCGAGCCCGCCGGCGCCCTCCCAAACGGCCACCTCCAGGCGCGGTACGAAGGCGGAGAGGTCGGGGTGCCCGGAGAGGAACGCCTCGTAGGTCGCGCGTTCCGGCGCGAGGGTGGCCGCGGGCGCGGGCCGAGCGGGGAGGTTCGCGACCGCGAGCCCGGGCTCGAGGAGACCGGCGACACCGAGCGCGAGCCCCACCGGATCGCTCCCCGTCGGGTGCTCGAGGTTGGTGAAGACGACGATCGAGAGCCGCCGTGCGGGGAAACGCGCGAAACCGACACCGCTGTGCCCCGAATGGAGAGTGACTGGCTCCCCTTGGAAACTGTCGAGCCCGACGCCGAGGCCGTAGCGGCTCCACTGGAAGATCTCCCCCGCGGCCCCTCCGTCCGCGAGCCGGGTCGGCGTCGTGAGGCGCGCGACGCTCCCCTCCGAGAGCGGCCGGGCGAGGTCCTGCGCGGCGAGGAAGCGGGCGAAGTCCGCCGCCGTCATGCCGAGATCGCTGTAGAGCGGGCCGAAGTCCTGATCGAGACGGCGGTCGCGGACGAGGTTGCCGTCGCCATCGAGCGTGTAGGCGGAGACGCGGTGCGGGATGAGCGCCCCGGGGCGCATCGAGAGAGGCGTCGAAAGGCCGGCGGGGGCGAAGATCTCGCGCCGCATGAAGTCCCACCAAGGCTCGCCCGTCGCCTTCTCGGTCGCGAGCTGGGCGAGGAAGAGCCCGGCGTCGGAGTAGGAGAACCGGTGGCCGGGGGGCGCGAGCGGAACGAGCCTCGCCACCGTCGCGAGGAGCTGATCGCTCGTGTAGTCGGTGAAGAAGCGCCCTTCGAAGGAGCCCGCGACCTCGTCCGGGAGCCCGGAGGTGTGCGAGAGCAGGTGCCGGAGCGTCACCCCTTCGAACGGAACGTCGACCCACTTCGAGACCGGATCCTCGAGCGCGAGCTTGCCGAGCTCGGCCGCCCGGAGCACGCCGGCGGAGGTGATCTGCTTGTCGAGCGAGGCGATCGCGAAGATCGAGTCGGCGGTGACCGGGGAATCGGTCTCGACGTTCGCGAACCCGTAGGCGGAGACGCGTTCGATCTGGCCGTCGCGCGCCACCGCGAGCGCGAGCCCGGGGATCTTCCGGAGCTCCATCTCGCGCCGCAGGTAGTCGTCGATTCCATCCGCCCGCGAGCTGGCGGCAAGGGCGAAACCAAGGCACGAGAAGAGGGCCGCGAGGCGGCGAGCCGCGCGCGGAGAAGGAGTCGTCATGATGTTCCCACTTTCGCTCAGGTTCGCCGGAGGTAGCCCCAGCTGAAGAGCCGGTCGGAGTCCTCCCCCCAACGGTCGCCGATGTCGTCGCGGTAGGCCATGTTGGGAACGAGGATGTTCTTGACGCGCGAGTAGGCCTGCTGCTGCGCCGCCTTCATGGTGGCGCCGGCACCCACGACGGTGAGCACGACACCCGAGGAGCCGGCGACCAGCCATTGCCCGTTGACCAGCTTGCAGTCTTCGATGTGCACGCCGTCGGTGGAGGGGCGCTTGAAGTAGATGACGGCGTCCTTGGAGAGCGAGTCGAAGGTCGCGGGATCGTCGAACGGATACGGGGGGACGATGATCCGGACCCCCACCTGGTAGCCGCTCTTCACCTTGAGCTTCGGGTCGTCGCCGTGCGCCAGGTCCGCGAGGAACTGGCCGATCGGCGTCGTGATCCCCTCCTGCTGGATGAAGATCGTCGGGTAGCCGAAGCGCGAGGTGAACTCGAGCGGGTAGATGCCGTTGGCGTTGACGATGCAGTTGAGGTCGATGTAGCCGACGTAGCGCTCCTTGGCGAGGAGCGTCTCCATCTTGGCGAGGGTCTGGAAGTAGAGGCGGTTGGGGTCGGTCCAGAACATCGCCGTCCCCATCTCGCCCGTGGAGGGTCCGAGATTCCCCGGGAAGAGCTTCTTGTGCTCGAAGTTGATGTTGATCGGGGTGACGAAGCGCGAGCCGTTGAAGAAGGCGCCGACCGCGATCTCGACCCCCGTCATCCGTTTCTGCAGCTGGAAGACGGGGATCTTGTCGGCGATCGTCTTCTTGTAGGCCTCGAGCACGTTGACCACGTCGGCGCCGTCGTCCTCCTCGCCGACGAAGAGGCGCCGCTTCACGTTCTGCGCCTCTCCCGAGGGCTTGATGACGTAGCGGGTCGGATTGTCGCGCACGAATTGGATGGCGTCGTCGAAGTCGGTGAACTCCCGGTAGGGGATGATGTTGACCCCCGCTTTCTTGAGCTCCTCCTGGCCGAAAGTGCGGTCGTCCTCGAGCCGGTCGGTGTAGGGCGTCCCGCCCACCACCGCCTTGCCCTGTTGCCTGAGCGCCTGCGCTCTGGTCCCCTGGCCCAGCGTGTCGTCGAAGACGATGACGTCGGCCCAGTCGACGTGCCCTTCCCAATCGTCCGTCTTGGGGACGAAGCCGTCGGCCAAGTCCCGTTCGTCCGCCGCATCGATGAAGTAGCGGACTTCGTGTCCCTCCTTCACCACCTGCCAGGCGATATCGCCGATCAGACCGGCGAGGGAGACGAAGAGGAATCTTTTCTTTTCCATGGTGGCTGGGGATCTTAGCGCCGCTGGGCGAGCGGGGTAGCATGGGCGGGCTTCGAATCCGGGAAGGAGGGGGCATGGGCGGCAACCGCGTGGTAGCGCGCTATCGCGACGGCAGGATCGTCAAGGGGTCGACCGGGGACTTCCTACCGGCCCGTGACGTCTTCCATCTCGAGCCGCCGGAGGGCGGCGCACCGGTCCTGGTGCGCGTCTCCGAGCTCAAGGCGATCTTCTTCGTGCGCGACTTCGAGGGTGACCCTTCGCACCGGGTGCGCAACGACTTCGACGCCTCGAAGCCGGCGGTCGGGCGGAAGATGCGGGTCGTGTTCCAAGACGGCGAGGTCATGGTCGGCACCACGCAGGGCTACCAGCCGGGCCGCCCGGGCTTCTTCATCGTTCCGGCCGACTCCGCGGCCAACACCGAGCGCTGCTACGTGGTCGCCGCCGCGACGCGCGAGGTGAAGCCGCTCTAGAAACCCCGACGCGCGCGGACCTACGGCGCGACGCTGGACCAGCCCGTGAAGTCGCCGCTCTCGAAGCCGCTCGCGAAAATCGCGTCGTCGATCGTGATCGCACCGTCCACGAGGGCCAGATGTCCGTTGGCGACGGTCTCGGAGAGCGTCGCCGCGCCGTTGACCAGCGTGGCGCTCGCCGGGTCGAAGGCGAGCGAGACCGTGGTCCCGAGGGGCGCCGCGGCGGAGAGGGTGAAACGGAGCAGGCCGACGACGTTTCCCGGCGCGGGGGCGTTCAGCGTGAAGGCGAGCGGATCGGTCGTCTCGTCGAAGCTCATCAGCACGATGATGTGGTCGGACTGCGAGGAGATGAAGGGGAAAACCGGCGTATGCCCCGCGGTCACGCCTGCCAGCAGGAAGGTGACCGCGGAGACCTGCTCCGCCGGTGCGAAATCGAGGCGGAAGGCGAAGCCCTGGATCTCGAGGTCGAGGCCGTCCCCCTCGTCGAGCAAGGTCCCCGCGAGATCTCGCACGGTGACGGGAATGTCCCGCGTCTGCCCGGGCAGCGCCCCCAGGTCGGCCACGCCGAGCAGGTCCTGGGCGCCCGCGGGGGCGAGCCCCGCGAGCGCCAGGAGGAGAGCCGCCCGGCCGGCGCGCCGGCTCATCGCCCGCCGAGCGTCGGTTTGCCGCCGATGGTCAGCGTCCCGTCGACGAGCTCGAGCCAGCCGTTGGTCGCCGACTCGAAGAGGTCGCCAGCCTGATTCGCGAGGGTCGTTGCGCCCGGATCGAGACGCAGGTCGAGCCGCGTTCCGGGGCGCGCCGAGGGGGCGAGCCGCACGACGAGGGTGGCGACGGGCTGGCGGAGCTTGCTCGACGAGAGTCCGAGGAAGAGCGGCGCCGTGGACTCCTCGTAGGAGGCGACGAGAGCGGCGTGTCCTGCCCCCGAGGGACGGCTGCTGAAGAGCGCCGGGTTGCGAGCGAGTGGACCGGCGGGTTCGATCGCGAGCGACGCGACGCCGTCGCAGGGGGAGCAGGCGACGGCGAAGGAGAGCGCCTGCACCCGTTCCCCGAAGGGGCGCTCGGGACCGAGTGGCGTTCCCGGCCGATCGACGAGCTCGATCGGAAGGCGCACCGTCGCTCCCGGCGGGGCGGTGGCCGAGCCCACGGCGAGGCGGGACCGTGGCTGCGCCCCGCCCGCCGCGCCGCCCGCGGAAGCGCCGGGCTCCTCGGCCGCGGTCGCGTCGGGCGGAGCCACGGTTTCGCCAGCGCCTGTCAACGGTTGCGGCGGCGGCCCACCGGAGAAGAGGTTGTTGATCATGTAGAAGATGTCGCTCACGGTGACGCTGTTGTCGCCGTTGGCGTCGGCGTTGCCCGCGGGAGGAGCGCCGTCGGCGAAGAAGTAGTTGATCAGGTAGAAGATGTCGGCGACCCCGTAGACACCGTCGCCGTTGGCGTCACCGGCCGTGGTCGAGAAGGAGACCGCCGGACAGCCCGCCGATTCCATCCAGGCGCCGTCGAGCGCCCGTGCCTCGTAGAGGTGTGTGGCACCGATGCCGTAGCCAGGGTCGTCGAAGTGCGTTGCGGTCGTCCAGCCGAGCGGCAGGCCGTCGCGGTAGACGTAGTAGCGGAAGACGCCCGACTCCGGATCGGAGACCGCGGGCCAGGAGAGCCGAACCAGCTGGTCGAACGAGGCGACCGTGAGGTCGGGGCAGGGGGGTGGCGTCGCGTCCTCGGTCACGCACGCGCCGGTCTGGAAGTGCATGTTGGCGTCGACTCCGAAGACGTAGCCGAGGGTGACGCCGTTCCAGGCCACACCGCCGAACGAGCGGTCCGTCCACCAGCGCCCGCCCGGCTGCGCCGTGCCGTCGGCGAGGAACTCGACTTCGCGCTCGCCGGCGAGGCCGCCCGGCTGGTAGAGGAGATGCAGGCGGGCGTCGTCCTGCGTCCAGTAGATCACCGGAAGAAGATCGCGCGTCGACGTCGAAGCGGCGGTCACGGGAGAAAAGGCGAGCGAGCCGTCGAGGTTCACCCGCGTGAGGTAGACGTCGTCGAGCGGCGGATCGAAGGTGCTGAGCGCCGACCAGGCGAGGAAGAGCTCGGTGCCGCTCCAGTAGAGGTGGATCTGTGGCACGATCACGTTCTGCGGCGTGCTATCGATGGCAGTCTCCCCGACGAGGGGCGTGCCATCGGGGGCTAGGAACGCGTAACGGAGGTTGAACGTTCCCGCGACTCCATCGGGCTCGAACCAGGCGAGCGCCCACCCCTGGCCGGTCCATTGGATCTGCGGGAGATTGTTGCCGAGCCCACCGACGGGCAGGATCACCTCGGTTCCGATCGGCGTGCCGTCTGGCGCAACCCGCAGGAAGGCGATCCCGTTGCCCCCGTTGCGCGCCCAGACGATGCCGTAGCTCTCGCCGGAGAAGGCCATCGAGGTCCCGCTCGAGCGATATCCGGGAAGGGTCGAGACGGAGGTGCGAGAGACCAGCGGTGAGCCCGTGACGTCGTAGCGCGCGAACCAGAGGTCGCCACTGGCGACGTCCCGCCACGAAACGGCGAAGCTGTCGCCGACGCCGACGACACCTGGTCGCCCCAGGGCCTGAGCCGGATCGAGGGGAGCCAGGGACGCGATGGTCGATCCGCTGCCGTCCCAGGTGCGGGCTTGGAGCAGCGCGCTACCGCTCGTGGCGTCCAACCAGACGGCGGCGAAACCGGCGCCGACCGGGACGACGCTGCTGTTGCCGACGCCGCCCGAGACGGGGTCGTTTCCCGAGGTGAGCGCCTGGGGAGCGCCCGGGGTCGAGAAGTCGCTCGCGGGCACGAGAGAGCCGGCGATCTCGTAGGTGCCGGACCCGCGCTCGCTCCAGAGGGCCAGGAAGTCGGTCCCGTTGCCGGCGACGCTGCTCAAGTCCGACCTCGCACCATCGAACGACGAGACTTCGGTGAGCGAGCCGATCCGATTCCCGGAGGCATCGGTCTCCAGCCGGCAGACTTCCGTAGTTCCGGAGCCGCAGAACATGAAGGCGGCGAAGCCGCCGCCCGGCTTCGACGCGAGCAGTGGCACGCCACCGTCGGTCACCGGGTCGTCGGAGAGGCGCATCGCCGGGCCGAGCGGCGCCCCGGTCGCGTCGAAGCGTCGGAGCCAGCTCACGCCGATTTCGCCGAGATCGGGGTCGGAGACGACATCGGTCCAGGCGGCCGCCCAGCCGGTGCCGTCCGCGACGACGGAGAAGCCGTAGGTTCCCACCACCGAGACGTAGTCGTCGAGGTGACTCGAGCTCCCTTCGAGGGCGCCCGTGGATTCCTCCATCAGTTGGAAGTAGATGTCGATCGCGTCGTCGTGGATCTCGGTCCAGACGAGACCGTACTTGCTCGTCGCCGGGTTCCAGGCGGCTTCGATATCGGCCACGTGGGCCGCGGGCGGGGAGAGCACCGTGACCGGGCCGAGAACGACGTCGCCGTCCTCGTCGAGCCGCCGGTAGACGAGATCGAGCGTCGGGGGCGAAACGTAGGCGAGCTCGAAGATCCCCCAATGAGTGCCGTCCCAGAGGAGCGGCGCCGGGAAGCCGTCTTCCCAGGGGTGGTCGTTGGTTTCGTTCGAGACGCGGACCCGGGCGCGCTCGACGCTGCCGTCGGGGGCGAGGAGCGAGAAGAAGGTCGAGTTGGTGAGCGTGTCGCCCGGAACGGCGACGAGCCCTTCGGTCCAGGCGACTCCCCAGTGGCCGCCGCCGGCGTCGCTCCAGGCGAGGACCGGGCGATCGACGCGAACGCGATCGGCGGGCGAAGCGTCGCCGGCGACGAGGGTCGGTGGCCCGAGCGGCGCGAGAGTCGTCGCGTCGAAGCGACGGAAGTAGATCTCGTCTTGGGTCGCCCCTTGGCGTCCGTACCAGGCGACGCCCCAGGCACCGCCACCCCAGGCGGCGCGCGGAGTGAAGGCGTAGCTGCGGAGAGGGGCCGCGATCGGGTCGTCGCAGATCTTCGCCGCGACCGCCGGGAAGGTCGATGCCGCGGCGAGATTGGAGACGTGTCCGTCGGCGGGCGTGAGGGTCACCAGACGGTGGTAGTAGAGCGTCGCCGGCGCGAGACCGGTGGCGTCGAGGTAGCTCGTGTCGTCCGGGCCGAGCGTCGCGACCGGAGCCCAGCTCGCGCCATCGGTCGAGCGCTCGAGGCGGAAGCCGGTCTCGTTCGCGTCCGGGTCGTTCCAAGCGAGCTGGATCGCCGCGCTCGAAACGGCGTAGGAGCGCAGCGCCCCGGCGGCGTTCGAGAGCACGGTGATGTGCCCGTCGACGAGCGCGAGCCAGCCGTTGGCCTGGTTCTCGAGGAGACTGCCGGCCTGGTTCGCGAGCTCGGTGGCCGCCGGATCGAGGGCGAGCGTGATCGTCCCGGGCGGCGCGTCGCCGGCCAGGGTGACGACGATCTTCAGCACCTGGTTGCCGGGCGCGGGACCGTCGAGCCAGAAGGGGATCGGATCCGTCGTCTCGTCGAAGGTCCCGAGGTAGCTCGCGGTCGTGGCCGTCGTCGGCGTCACCTCGAAGATCGGCGTGAGGGTGGCGGTGATTCCGGCGCGCGCGAAGAGCTTGCTCGCGACCGATGACGCCGGCGAGATGGTCACCTTGTAGGCGAGACTCTGGATCCGCTCGCCGGCCGGACGATCGAGGCCGATGGGTGTGAGCGAGAGGTCGAGCGCGAAGACCGGGATCTCGACGGTCTCGCCGGGGAAAGCGGTGACGGAGCCATCGACTGCGGCGGCGTCGAAGGCCGCGGCGGCGAACGTGGAGCAACAGAGGAGAGAGAGCGCGGCGGCGAGGGTCGAGCGAATCAGCCTAGGGCGGGCGGCAGGCGACATCGAGGCCTCCTTCTACGAGAGACAAACAGGAACGACGGAGAGGCGGGGGGGAATACAGGATGCCGAGGGCGTCGCGGCAGGCGTCCGGGAGGGCGAGGCTGGGATCCGGCCGAGCAGGCATCGGCGGCGCCCCTTCCCGACAGGGAGTTGCTCGTGAATTATGGAACGAGCCGTGCGTCGGCTGTCAAGCCGGCCGGTTGGTATGATTTCGCCCCATGCCTGGAGCGTTCGAGCCGCAGACGTTTCCCCTCCCGCTGCGCGAGATCGCGGCCAAGATCGCAGCCGGCGAGCGGCTCGACGAGAGCGACGCGCTCGCCTGCTTCACCACCCCGCACGTGCTGCAGCTGGGCCGACTGGCCGATCACGTGCGCCGCGAGCATCACGGCGACCTCGCGTACTACAACCTCAACCGACACATCAATCCGACCAACGTCTGCGTCTACACCTACAACTGCAAGTTCTGCAGCTTCGCCGCCATGAAGGGGGAGCCGCACGCCTGGCAGATGTCGCACGACGAGGTCTATCGGCACGCCGCCGAGCAGGGGGGCCACGAGGTCACCGAGTTCCACATCGTGGGCGGCCTGCACCCCGACCTCTCCATGGCCTGGTACGAGGAGATGCTTCGGGGTCTGAAGGAGCGTTTCCCGAAGGCGCATCTCAAGGCCTTCACGGCGATCGAGATCGGCTGGTTCGCGCGCCGCGAGAAGCTCTCGATCGAACAGGTGCTGCGCCGCTTGGTGGACGCGGGCTTGGGCTCGCTCCCCGGCGGCGGGGCGGAGATCTTTCACCCCGAGGTGCGCGAGATCATCTGCGACGGCAAGCTCGACGCCGCGGAGTGGCTCGAGGTGCACCGGGTCGCTCATCGCATGGGGCTCAAGACCAACTGCACGATGCTCTACGGCCACGTCGAGAAGCCCGAGCATCGGGTCGACCACCTGATGCGCCTGCGCGCCCTGCAGGACGAGAGCGGCGGATTCAATGCCTTCATCCCGCTCGCCTACCACCCCGAGAACAACTACATGGGGCTCAAGTACCACACGTCGGGGCTCGAGGATCTTCGCGTGCTCGCGACCTCGCGCCTGGTGCTCGACAACATCCCGCACCTCAAGGCCTACTGGGTGATGGTGACGCCGAAGCTCGCGCAGGTGGCGCTCTCCTTCGGCGCCGACGACCTCGACGGCACGGTGGTCTCGGAGACGATCTACCACATGGCGGGAGCCGAGACGGCGCAGATGATGTCGCGCGGTGAGCTCGAGCGCGTGGTGCGCGAAGCGGGCTTCGTGCCCGTCGAGCGCGACACCCTCTACAACCCGGTCGCGCGGGTCGCCTGACGGCAGATCGGGGGAGTCTCGGCCCCCCCGATTCGTGGCCGCAAACCTCCTCGCACTGTGTCAGACTCCGGCGAGCGCACGGCATGTCCGAACAGATTCCCTTCCGGTACTTGGCGGTCGACGGCCCGATCGGGGTCGGCAAGACTTTCTTGGTCGACAAGCTGGTGCGCCGCTTCGAAGCGGTGAAGGTCCTCGAGGACGTCGAGAACCCCTTTCTGCCCGACTTCTACCGCGATCGGCCGGGAGCGGCGTTCCAGACCCAGATGTACTTCCTGCTCTCGCGCTACAAGCAGCAGCAGGACGTCGTGCAGCAGGAGCTCTTCCAGCGTCTGGTGATCTCGGACTACACCTTCCAGAAGGACCGCATCTTCGCCTACCTGACGCTGGGCGACGACGAGCTCGCGATCTACGACAAGCTCTATACGACGCTCGAGCCGCAGGTGCCGGTGCCCGACTTGGTGCTCTATTTGACCGCCGACGTCGACACCTGCATGGCGCGGATCCGCAAGCGCGCGCGGAGCTTCGAAAAGGAGATCGCCGACGAGTACATGGCGGAGCTGATCGACGCCTACAACCACTACTTCCACTACTACAATCGCTCCCCGCTCCTCGTCGTCGACACGCGCAATCTCGATTTCCCCGGCAGCAAGCACGACTTCGACGAGCTGGTCTCGCAGCTCCAGCGGCCAGTGCGCGGCACGGAGTACTTCGTGCCGGCGCGCAAGCGCTAGGCGCGATCGTCGTCTAGGACGGGCCACGGCGCGGCCCGGGTCTCCTCGCGCCCGCCACACCCCACGGTCTTGGAGTTCTGTTCTGGCGGCGTGGGGCCCCTGTCGCTGCGCTGCGGGGACGCGCGCCGCGCCGTGGCCCGTCCGTCACCGCACCCGGGTCTCCTCGCGCCCGCCACACCCCACGGTCTTGGAGTTCTGTTCTGGCGGCGTGGGGCCCCTGTCGCTGCGCTGCGGGGACGCGCGCCGCGCCGTGGCCCGTCCCGCGCCCGGCCAGCGAGCTCGACCTTGGCCCTCAGGAACCCCGCTCGGGAGGCATGCCGAGCGCCGCGCGGATCGCGGGATCGCTCGCGCGCGGCGGGAGGGGGGGCACGTAGAGCGTGGACGCGAGGGTGACCGGCGCTCTCTCGAGCTCCGCGAGCGGGCAGCGATGCGCCTTGAAGTCGCAAACGGAGTAGGGGGCGACTTCGTAGACCACGACCTCGTGGGAGGTCCCGTAGTGTCCGGCCAGCTGTTCGGCGAGGAGGGCGAGCCCGCGCGGGTTCCAGAGGTCGCCGGCGCGGAAGTCGGAGACGCCGATCGCGCCGATCTGCCAGAGGACCAGATGACTGGTGGGATCGAAGCGCCGCTGGCGGAGGAGGAAGTCGGTCGCCTCGAAGCTCTGGCAACCGCCGTCGCCCGGATCGAATCCGAGATCGGCGACGAGACAGTCCTCGGCGGAGACTCCGGGCAGCATGACCGCCTCGTGACCCCCCGCGCGGGCGCGACGGATGGCCTCGTGGGCGGGCGTCACGAAGACGCCGGGATGACCGTAGAGCGCGACGCAGACGCGCGCTCCCCGGTCGAGCGGTGCGAGAATCCGGGCCACGATCTCGTCGTAGGTGTCGCGCCGGGGGCGCCCGGCGCGGTAGGCGTCGTAGAGAGACTCGGCCGTCGGATTGAGCGCTTCCAGCCAGTGGTGGGTCAGAGTGTCCTGGACCAGATGGAAGAGCTTGTCGGCGGCACGCAGCGCCGAGATCGCCTCCTCGGTCACCTGCCCCGGCGCCTGGAACCCGGTTCCGACGAGGGTCAGTCTGCCGCTTCCTGTCACCGTGTCTCCGGCCGAAGACGTCGGGGTCCTTCCTTTGGCGCCGGGGCGAGTGCTAGATTCGCTGTGCCGTATCTCGCAGCTTGGAAGGAAAGGGGGAAGTCATGAGCTACCGTGAGGTCGAGCACTTTCTGCGGGATCACTCGTCGAACCAGTCGATCAAGGACACGTTCAAGGTGAACGCCGAGAAGGCCGTCGAAGGCTACGGCCTGACGGCGGGCGAGGTCGCGATGCTGAAGCGCGGCGACAAAGCGGAGATTCGGAAGTACCTCGTCGACGGCTACGCTGCGGCACTGTTGATCAACGTTCCGTAGGCCGAAGTCCAAGTCTCAGCTCCCGGCCTCGGGAAGGCCGAGTTTGCGCACCAGCTGGCGAAAGTCCTCGCGCGCGTGCAGGCTCTCGAGGTCGGGCATGGTGGCGATCCAGGCCATCTCCCAATCGCGGCGCTGGTAGCCGCGTTTGAGCCACTGCATCGCCCGATCGGGTTGGCCGGCACAGGCGAGGAGACCGGCGACGAGGCCTGGGCGGACGTTCAAGCGCTGCGGCGCGGCGTCGAGCTGGTCGGCGATCCAGGCGAGCGTCGCCGGGTATCCATCCGCCGCGAGGCGCCGGTCGAATTCGGCGAGGAACTCGCCGTAACCGTCGGCCTCGAGCCAGCTGCGAAGCTCGCGGCCGCGCTCGGGGTCCTTTCCGGCGCGGTGGTAGAAGATCCAGGCGTAGGAGTGCACCAGGCCGAACTCGGGATCCAGCTCGAGGGCGTGATCGAAGGCCGCGAAGGCCTCGCGAGTGCGCCCCATCAGGCCCAACACCATGCCGTAGTTCGCGGCGATGTTCGCCGAGAGGGGGTCGAGCTGCTGGGCGAGGACGATCTCGCGGAGCGCTTCGTCGAAGCGCCTGAGGCGCATCAGCAGCCGCCAGTAATTGAGGTGGCCGGTGGCCGAGTTGGGCTCGAGCTCGATCGCCCGTCGAATCTCCTCCTCGGCTTTCGCCCAGTCCCAGCGCGCCTGGTAGAGATCGCCGAGCGCCGCGTGCGCGGTGGCGGAGCTCGGCTCGAGCTCCAGCGCGCGGCGAACCGCGATCTCGGTCTGCGCGAGGCGGTCGTTCAAGTCCTCGAAGAAGTAGCCCATCTTCTGATGGACTTCGGCGAGGCCGATCCACGCGAGCGCGAAGCCGGGGTCCAGGGCGATCGCGCGCTCGAGGTAGCCTTGTGCCTTGCGAAAGTCGTCGGCGCCGTACTTGGCCCCCCAGTAGCGACCCTGCAGGTAGGCCTCGTAAGCCGCCGGATTCACGCTCTTGGTGGCGGACATGCGCTGTTCCTCGCCCGGGGTGAGTGGGATCTCCAGGGACTTGGCGATCGCCGTGGCGACGCTGTTCTGCAGCTTGAGGATGTCTCCCGCGCTCCTCTCGAAGTCCTCGGACCAGAGCGTCCGTTCCGGGTCGGCCTGCACGGCCTGAGCGGAGAGCCGGATGCGGTCGCCCGACCTCGCGACCGACCCCTCGACCACGTACTCGACCCCGAGCTCCTTGGCGATCTCGGGAAGGAGCTTTTTGGAGCCCTTGTAGTGCATCGCCGACTGACGCGAGATCACGCGCACGCCCTGGATGCGCGCGAGCGCCGAAATGAGGGAGTCGGTCATGCCGTCGACGAAGTACTCCGGATCCCCCGAGAAGCTGGTGAGGGGCAAGAGCACGAGGCCGGGAACGGCGCTCTTGACCGCGGCGGGCGCGGCGCCAGCGGAGGCGTTGCTGCCGGGGCGCAGGACGAGGTAGCCGGCGACGAGAAGCGGGATCGCGAGCGCCGCGGCGACGATCCACCGATTCAGCCGGCCGAGCCGCCGCTGCACCTTGGGAAGGGTACGCGCGATGAGGCTCGGCGAGCGGCCGGCGGAGAGGTCTTTGGCGACGGTCGCCAAGGTGTCGCGGAGATCGGCGGCCGAAGCGAGGCGCTTGCCGGGATCCTTCTCGAGACAGCGGCGCAGGATGGCGTCGATCGCCGGGGGCACCTTCTCGTTCTTCTCGTACACGCGGGCGGGCTGGTCGCGCAGGATCGAGGAGATGACCTCGGCCGTCGACTGGCCGATGAAAGGACAGTGTCCGGTGGCCATCTCGAAGAGCACGACGCCGAGCGAGAAGATGTCGGATCGGTGATCCGCCGACATCATGCGCAGCTGCTCGGGGGCCATGTAGGCGAGGGTGCCGACCGCGAGTCCCTCCTGCGTGAGCGTCGTCTGCGGGCGGACGCCTAGCATCTCGGTCGCCTCGTGCTCGCGCAGCTTGGCGAGGCCGAAATCGAGCACCTTGACGCGCCCCTCGCCACTCACCATCACGTTGCCCGGCTTGATGTCCCGGTGCGTCACGCCCTTGGCGTGGGCGGCGGCGAGGGCGTCGGTCAGGGGGACGGCGATCTTGAGGAACTCGGCGAGAGGCAGGCCGCCCTGGGGAATGAGCCGTGAGAGCGTCTTGCCTTCGACGTGCTCCATGGTGAAGAAGCGGTAGCCGTTCGCCTCCTCGACCGAGTAGATGGTGACGATGTTCGGGTGGTTGAGCGCGGCGACCGTCTTGACCTCGCGCTCGAAACGCGCCAAGCGATGGGGATCCTCGGCGAGGGAGGGGGGCAGCATCTTCAACGCCACCTTGCGCTTCAACCTCTGGTCCTCGGCGAGGTAGACGATCCCCATGCCCCCTTCGCCGAGCTTGTCGAGGATCCGGTAGTGGGCGAGCGTGCTGCCGATCACTTGCCCGCTACTCTACCGTTGCCGGGCTTGATTCCGTCCCCTCCCGGTCGTACCATCGAGGAGCCGCTGGGATCCCGCCGATGCGGGACCGAGACGGGAAGAGTAGCTTGCCTCGCAAGGCCCGCCTGCGCCGGGGCTCGATCCTTCCGGAGTCGGGAAGGACGGACACCCGAGGAGAGTACGGCGCGAGCCGCCGGCACCGCGAAACCCTTCCGTCCCATACGCGCGGAAGGGTTTCGCATTGAGGAGGTGCCGGATGCAAGACGCGCCGAAGAAGGTCTCCGTTCCCGACGTCCTCGACGCCCCGCGTCGCGGGGAGCGCCTGGTGATGGTGACCGCCTACGACTACCCGCAGGCCCGCGCCGCCGATGCCGCCGAGGTCGACCTCGTGCTGGTCGGCGATTCGCTCGCCATGGTCGTGCTCGGTCACGCCGACACGCTCTCGGTCACCGTCGACGAGATGCTCCACCACGTCAAGGCGGTGCGCCGGGGTCTCGCGCGCGCCCTGCTGGTCGCCGACATGCCGTACGGCTCGTTCCATCTCGCGCCGGCGCAGGCGGTCGAGAACGCCCTGCGATTCGTCAAGGAGGGGGGCGCCGCCGCGGTCAAGATCGAGGGCGCCCGGATCGACGTGATCGCGGCGCTGGTGGCGGCCGAGGTGCCGGTGATGGCCCATCTCGGGCTCACGCCGCAGTCGATCCACAAGTTCGGGGGGTTCAAGGTGCAGGGGCGCGGCCTCGAGGCGCGCGAGGCGCTGCTCGAAGCGGCGGAAGCGGTCGAGGCGGCCGGGGCCTTCGCTCTGGTGCTCGAGTGCATTCCGACGGCGCTCGCGCGCGAGGTCACCGAGAGGCTGTCGATCCCGACCATCGGCATCGGGGCGGGTCCGCATTGCGACGGCCAGGTGCTCGTCTACCACGATCTGCTCGGCATCGAGGAGCGCATCGCGCCACGCTTCGTGCGGCGCTACGCCGAGCTCGGACGCGCGGCGCGCGAGGGGATCGCGGCGTTCGCCGCCGACGTGCGCGCGGGGCGCTTCCCAAAGGCGGGGGAGAGCTTCGAGGACCCGAGCGTGCCGGCGTCGCTCGAGCGGCTCTACGGCGGATGAAGACGGTCCGCGGCGCGGAGGAGCTCGCGGTCGAGGTCGGGTCGTGGCGCGCGGCGGGGGAGCGCGTGGCGTTCGTTCCCACCATGGGGGCGCTGCACGCGGGGCACCTGGCGCTGGTCGAGTTGGCGCGTCGGCACGCCTCGCGCGTGGCCGCTTCGATCTTCGTCAATCCGACCCAGTTCGCGCCGCACGAGGACCTCGATCGCTATCCGCGCCGGGA
>CAYZBH010000026.1:41183-51990 GCA_964476605.1 uncultured Thermoanaerobaculia bacterium
GATCGTCGCCGGACCCACGGTGCGGGAACCGGACGGGCTGGCGCTCTCCTCGCGCAACGCCTATCTCTCGGCCGAGGAGCGCGCGGTGGCGCCCGGGCTCCGGCGGGCGCTCGCGGCCGGAGAAGAGCTCTTCGCGGCGGGCGAACGGGGCGCGCGGAGGATCCTGGCCGCGGTCGAGAGCCTGCTCGCCCGGGAGCCCCGCTTCGCCGTGCAGTACGTCGCGCTCGTGGACGCGGACGCCTTCCAGGCCGTGAGCATCGTCGAACGCGAGGCGGTGCTCGCGCTCGCGGTGGTGCTCGGGAGCACGCGGCTCATCGACAACGTGCGCCTCGCGCCCGTAGAATTCGCCGCACGATGAGCTCCACGACGACCTCCGGCCCCACCCTCGAGACCGAACCGCTGACGATCGCCGGCCGCACCTTCCGGTCGCGGCTCATCTTGGGCACCGGCAAGTACGCCGACGCCGCCACGATGAACGCGGCGTTGGCCGAATCGGGCACCGAGATGGTGACCGTGGCGCTGCGGCGGGTGAACCTGGAGGAGCTCGGCAAGAGCTCGCTGATCGACCAGCTCGATCTCTCCCGCTTCCTCCTGCTGCCCAACACCGCGGGGTGCTACACCGCCGACGAGGCCATCCGCACCGCCCGTCTGGCCCGCGAGCTGGGGGGGTGGGAGTGGGTCAAGCTCGAGGTCATCGGCGATCGCGACACGCTCTTCCCCGACACCGAGGAGACGCTGCGGGCCGCGGAGGTCCTGCTCGACGAGGGGTTCGTGGTGCTCCCCTACACCAACGACGACCCGATCGTCTGCCGCAAGCTCGCCGAGATCGGCTGTCCGGCGGTGATGCCGCTCGCGGCGCCGATCGGCTCCGGCATGGGGGTACGCAACCGCGCCAACCTGCGCATCATCCTGGAGCAGGCGAAGGTGCCGGTGATCGTCGATGCCGGCGTGGGAACCGCCTCCGACGCGGCGGTGGCGATGGAGCTCGGGGCGGACGGGGTGCTCATGAACACCGCGGTCGCCCTGGCCGAACAGCCGGTGCGCATGGCGCGGGCGATGCGCCTGGCGGTCGAGGCGGGGTGGCAGGCCCGCCGGGCCGGTCGCATCCCGCGCCGGCTCTACGCGAACGCCTCGTCGCCGGTCGAGGGGCTGATCGAGTAGCTCCGGCGCCGGTGGCTTGCCGCAACCCCAGCTTTCCGATAGCCTTCCGGGCCGCGCCGGTGGCGCCGTGCAGCCGTAGCTCAACTGGATAGAGCATCAGACTACGGATCTGAGGGTTGGGAGTTCGAATCTCTCCGGCTGCACCATCACATCCTTCCGGCAGCCATAGCTCAACTGGATAGAGCATCAGACTTCGGATCTGAGGGTTGGGGGTTCGAGTCCTCCTGGCTGCACCACGCCGCGATCTCGCACCGGTCTCGCGCGACGAACCCCCTGTTCGGGCGGGTGTGCCCCCCGGCCGTCTCTGCTACCCTAGAACGGGGTCTGTAGCAGGGGAGCACGGTGCTCCAGGGAAAGGAGGGCGCGATGGTTCCCGGAAACCGTGACAGGAAGGGCTCCTGGCTCGGCTGGTGGCTCGCTGTGGGAGTCGCCGCGGCGTTGGTCTTGGCGACGTCGTCCGGCCGCGCCGAGGACGAGGTCTTCTCGCCCTTCAACGGACAGGTCACGTACAAGACCTACTGCAAGAACTGTCATGGCGAGCAGGGCAAGGGCGACGGCTACGTGGCGTCGACCCTGAAGGTTCCACCGACCGATCTCACCCAACTCGCGAAGCAGAACGGCGGCGTCTATCCGGCGGACCGCGTGCGCGAGAGCATCGACGGCTCGAAGGCGATTCGCAGCCACGGGTCGCGCGAGATGCCGATCTGGGGGGACGTCTTCGTCTGGCCCGAGGCGGAAAGCCCCGAACGCCGGGCGCAGGTGAAGACGAAGATCGGCGAGCTGGTCGAGTACGTCAGGACGATCCAGGCGCCCTGATCCGGCCG
This sequence comes from uncultured Thermoanaerobaculia bacterium, assembly GCA_964476605.1. GTDB lineage: Bacteria > Acidobacteriota > Thermoanaerobaculia > Multivoradales > JAGPDF01 > JAGPDF01. The sequence goes on from CAYZBH010000026.1 coordinate 43,169, forward strand.
CGCGCGGAGGGGGACGCCTCCCGCGCGAGGCGCGGCAGGCGGTTGCGGCGGACGTGCTCGAAGATCAGGTGGGTCTCCATCTGCGCCACCTCGGCGCGCGTGGTGAAGGCGTCGAGCGCCAGGTCGCGCAGGTGATCGGCGTCGCGCACCGCCACGTGCACCAGGAAATCGAACTCCCCGGTGATGTGAAAGAGGGCGAGGGTCTCGTCGAGGCCGAGCACGTGCTCGCGAAAGGCGCGCACGGTCTCGCGCGAATGGCGCGCTAGGCGGACGAAGACCAGCGCCTCGAGGACGATGCCGAGCGCGTGCGGCTCGATCTCGGCGTGAAAGCCGCGGAACGCGCCGATCCCGATCAGTCGGCGCGTGCGCTCGAGACAGCTCGAAGGGGCGAGGCGCACCTTGGCGGCGAGCTCCTTGTTGGAGAGCCGAGCGTTGTTCTGGAGCGCCGAGAGAATCTCGAAGTCGATTCGGTCGAGTGCCCCCGGATCGGGTTTCTGTCGAAGAGAATTCGATTGATTGCTCATCTCATCCAAGTCTATCCTGATTCCTGGAGGAGGGCCGAACATGGTTCGTGATTCACGCGTTGCATTCGAAACCCGTGCTGTTCATGCTGGACGCGAGGAGCTGGCACGCCTGGGAGTTCACGCGCCGCCGCTCGACCTGTCGTCGACCTATCCGCTGGCCGACCTGGGGGTGGCGATCGCGAGCTTCGAGGCGCTCTCGGCGGGGGGGGCGGTCGCGGAGAACCCCATCTACGCGCGCCTGCACAACCCGACCGTGGCGCGCTTCGAGCGGGCCTTGGCCGAGCTCGAGGGGGCGGAGGCCTCCGTCGCGTTCGCTTCGGGGATGGCGGCGCTCACGGCGCTCCTGCTCGCGGCGCGAGAGCGCCGAGAGGGCAAGGGGCGCGCGCACGTCGTCGCCCTGCGTCCGCTCTATGGCGGCAGCGATCACCTCCTCGAGTCGGATCTGCTCGACCTCGAGACGACGTTCGTGACGGCGGACGGAGTCGCCGCCGCGCTCCGGGAGGAGACGGTTCTGGTGGCGCTCGAGACGCCGGCGAACCCGACCCTCGACCTGGTGGATGTCGCCGAGGTCGTCGCACAGGCGGGAGAGGTTCCGGTCGTCGTCGACTCGACCTTCGCGACGCCCGTCCTGCAACGTCCGCTCGAACAGGGGGCGACGTTCGTCCTCCACAGCGCCACCAAGTTCCTCGGCGGTCACGGCGACGTGGTCGGTGGCGTCGTCGCTTGCGCGGAGACCTGGGCCCGGAAACTCCGTCAGGTGCGGATCGGGACCGGTGGGATCCTCCACCCGCTGGCGGCCTACCTGCTGCATCGCGGCTTGCCCACGCTCGCCCTTCGGGTGCGCGCGGCCCAGGCCGGAGCGCGTCGCCTGGCGGAGCTCTTGACGGCGCACCCCGGCGTCGCGAGCGTCCGCTTCCCCGGATTGCCGGGCCAGGATCCGCAGTGCCTGGTCGGCCGCCAGATGGAGGGGCCGGGGAGCATGCTCGCCTTCGAAGTGAAGGGCGGTCTCGCCGCGGCCAAGCGCCTGCTCGACGCGCTCCGTCTCATCACGCCAGCGGTCTCCCTCGGCTCGACCGACACCCTGATCCAGCATCCGGCCGGCCTCACCCACCGGATGGTCGATCCGGCGGCTCGTGCCGCGGCGGGGATCACCGACGGTCTGCTCCGCCTCTCGGTGGGGGTCGAACATCCGGCCGACCTCTGGGCCGATCTCGAGCGTGGGCTCGCGGCCGCGGTCGAGACCGCCGAGCCGGCGGCGCTCGTCACCGCTGGCGCCTGAGCCGGTCGTCGGCGGGGCACCGCGGTCACCGCCCGATTGGGCGGGGGCTGTGCTATGTTGCGCACGTTGGCCGTGACCTCTCCTTAAAGGACTGAGAACGTGCGACTTGCCATCGCCATCCTGTCGAGCCTGGGCGTCGCCGCGATCCTCGTGATCGTGGTGGCGGCGCTGCGCCGCTTCCTGCTGATCCGGCAACTCTCCTTCGTGCTCTTCGTCGCGGCCGCGGCCGCGGGTCTCAAGGTCTTCACGCTCTTCACGCCGGGCGCGTTCCAGACCTTCGAGCACATCCTCTCCTGGATCCTGCTCTTCCTCGGATCGATCGCCGTCATCCGCATCGCGGGGCTCCTCTACTTCGATCTTCATCTCCCGCACCGCGGCGTGCGGCTGCCGACCTTGCTGCCGGTGGTCACGTTCGGCCTCGCCTACCTGATCGCCGCCATCGTGGCCTACAAAGTGGCGTTTCCCGAGGCACAGCTCGGAGCGTTGCTCACTGGCTCGGCCATCACCTCGCTGGTCATCGGCCTCGCGTTGCAGCCGATTCTCGGCAACATGTTCGCGGGGCTGGTGATCGGGCTCGAGAAGCCCTACCGGATCAACGACTGGGTGAAGATCGGGGACCGCGAGGGACGCGTCGTCTCGATCAATTGGCGCACGACTCATCTGCGAACCCGTGAAAACGACAACCTGATCATCCCCAACCTCAAGATGGCGGATGAGCAGGTCCTCAACTACTACTACCCGCATCCGATGCACCTCGAGAAGGTGCTGATCGGCGCCCACTACAAGCACCCTCCGTATCGCGTGCGGCGGGCGCTGCTGGCCGCCGCCGAGGGGATTCCGGGCGTGCTCGAGAAACCGACTCCCGACGTCTACCTGCGCAACTACCTGGACTCGGCGATCGAGTACGAGCTCCGCGTCTGGATCGAGGACATCGGCCAAGGACCGCGCATCCGCAGCGAGATCAACAGCCGCATCTGGGAGGAGTTCCACCGCGCCGGCATCGTCATCCCCTTCCCGATCCGGACCCTCGAGATGGCGCCCCGTCCGCGCAAGGACGCGACGGCGTTGGGCGCCCGCCCGGAGGCGCGGATCTTCGTCGTGGCGGGGCCCGAGAGCGGCTCGCAGCTCGACCTGGTGCCGCCCAAGGTGGTGATCGGACGCTCCAAGACCTGCGACCTGAGTCTGACCGACGGCCAGGCGAGCAAGGAGCACATCGCCATCGAGTGGCAGGGGGGCAACTACATGCTCGCGGATCTCGAGACGTCGAACGGCACCAAAGTCAACGGCGAAAAGGTGACGCGGACCGCGCTCCGCGACCTCGACCGCATCTACATTGGAGACACCATCTTGGTGTTCGAGACCGATGCCAGCGCCTGACGTTCCGAAGCAGATCGGCCCTTACGAGATCCTGGGTCCCCTGGGCAAGGGGGGGATGGGCACCGTCTACAAGGCGATGCAGCCCTCGCTCAACCGCATCGTCGCGATCAAGGTCCTGCCGGTCGACTTCAAGAACGACCCGGAGCGGGTCGAACGATTCCATCGCGAGGCGCAGACCGTCGCCATGTTGTCCCACCCCAACATCGTCCAGATCATCGACAAGGGGGAAGACAACGGCGTGCTCTATTTCGCGATGGAGTACGTCGAGGGCACGTCGCTCGACGTCGTGCTCCGCCAGCGCCGCCTCTCGCTGCAGGAGGTGCTCGGGGTCATCAAGCAGGTGAGCCGCGGCCTCGGCGCCGCCCACCGCGCGGGCGTCGTGCACCGCGATCTCAACCCGCGCAACATCCTGGTCTCGCCCACGCTCTCGGTGGTCAAGCTGGCTGACTTCGGGATCAGCCGGGTGGAGGCGGTGGCGCGCAACATCGGAACCCTCACGACGCGCGAGATGACGCTCGGGTCGCTCCACTATCTCGCTCCCGAGCAGGCGGTCGACGCGAGCTCGGTCGACCATCGCGCCGACATCTACTCGCTGGGCGTGGTGCTCTACGAGATGCTCACCGGGCGCATGCCGCTCGGCAAGTTCAGCCTGCCGTCGGAGCTCAACAAGGACCTGCCGTCCGAGATCGACCCGATCGTCCTCAAGTGTCTCGCGACCGAGCCCAACGACCGTTTCCCGACCGTCGGCGCGCTGCTCGAGGACATCGACAAGTTGGAGCAGCTGCTCCGCTTCCAGCTCCTCGACGAGCTCAAGGGTCTGCGCCGCGGAACGTCGATGCTCTTCCAGCGCGGCTCGACCAGCCTCAAGCGCAATCGGGGCGTGCTCGCGCTGCTCGGCGTGCTTCTGGTGGGGCTGGTGGCCGCGGGCGGCTGGTTCCTCTGGAGCCTGACGCAGCCCGGGGCTCCGGCCGCGAACGCCACGGTGGCGGCGGAAGAGGCGCCCGCCGCGAACGCGACCGCTCCCCGGCCCGAGGCCGTCGCTCCTCCCGCCGTGACCGAGCCGGCGACACCCACGGCCAACGCGACGCCGCCGGTCGCCGAGCCGCCGGTCGCGGTGGCCGAGAAGCCGCAGGTCGAGAAGAAGGAGACGCCCAAGGCCACGGAGGCTCCGTCCACGCCGCCCGCGGAAGCGAAGCCCAAGGCGCCGTCGAGGCCGGCGGTCGATCCCGCGATCGCCGATCTCGAAGTGGCGCGTGGCAAGTTCGAGGCGAAGCTCTACAACCAGGCGCTCGAGGACGCGCAGGCGCTGATCGAGAAGTCTCCCGCGAGCCCGGTGGCGATCGACGCCTACTTCCTGGTGGCGGATACGCTGCAGAAGCTCGATCGCAGCCGCGAGGCCCTCGGCACCTACGTCGAGATCCAGACGCGGTTCAAGTCGCACGCGCGTGCCGCGGAGGCGGCCTATCAGCAGGCGCGGTTGGTGGCGGCGGCCGACCCGAAGAAGAACGCCGACGAGGCGCGCCGCCTCTATGGCGCTTGCGCGACCGATTTTCCCACCTCCCCCTGGGCGGCGCGCTCCCTCGCCGCCAAGGCCGAGATCGAGAAGAGCCAACGGATCAACGTCCGGGACGCGGCCCTCAACACCTCCGTGCCAGCGGCGCTCGTGAGCTACCGGGAGCTCACCGAGAAGTTCGGCGGGGACGCGGTCGCGGAGAAGGCGTGGTGGGAGCTCGGCGAGATGTACGCCGATCTGAAGAAGTGGGATCTCGCCGCCCACGCCTACGAAGAGCTGGCGATGCACTTCCCCAAGACGCGCTACGACGCCTGGTACGAGGCGGCGGAGATCTACGATCGGCGCCTGAAGAACGAGGCCAAGGCCAAGTCAGCCTATGGCATGGTTCCGGAGTCGTCGCCCCGTTACAAGGAAGCGAAGAAGAAGGCCGGCGGCTGATCCGGCCTCGACGCCGGTGGGAATCGAAGCGCTGAGCCATGGTGCGACCAGATTCGCGTCCCGACTTGGCCCCACTCTTGGGGCTCTGCCTCCTCCTGCTGTCGGCCTGCCGGGCGGAGCCCGCGCCTCCGGCGGTGGTTGCGGGAGCACAGGGCGGGAAGGCTCCGGCGGTCGCCGAGGTCGCCGCGCCCCCAGCCGAGCAACTCTCCACACCCGCCACGGAGAAGCCGAGACTGCTCGTCGGGCGTCGTGACGCGAACGGAGAGATCGCGAGCCAGTCGGCATTCGAAGGGGCCGAGCCACCCGCCTTTCAGATCGTCGGCGGCACCCGGGCGTCCGAAACGCTCGAGGTCGTCTGGTACGACGCCGGCGACACGGTGATTCACCGACAGAGCGTGCCGCTGGTCGCGGGCAGATCCGTGCGACTCGACTTCCAGCCGCCGGGTGGGTGGGCGCCCGGCCTCTACCGCTTCGAAGCGCGTCGCGGCCAAGAGGTCGTCGCGGAGGAGCCGTTCGAGATCGTCGAGAACGCCGTCATCCGAGAGCGCCCCGGGATCTGAGGCGCGGATCCGCGCTTAACCTTCCACGAAGACCAGGCGAACCGGGGCGCCCCGGGCGGCGATCAGCAGCGCAACCTGTTCGAACTGTCGCGCCAAGTCGAGGGCGTCTGAGTCGGAGATCCCGAAGACCAGGAAGCTCTCCTCGGCGGGCCAATCGCCCCGCGCGGCGCCGCTCACCCCCGGCAGGTAGCTCCAGCCTCCCGAGTCGAGACACGCGGTCATACGAGCGTTGCGGTCCCGATTGACCTTCTCGGCGAGCGGGTGGGATCCCGGATTGGCCGCGGTCAGGTAGGCGGACGAGCGGACGCCGCGCGCCGCGAGGAGGCGATCGAGCGCCTTCGAGCGAGCTCCGACGCGCAGCACGAAATCGCCCTCGGGCGCGACGACACGGTAGATGGCGCTCTCGTAGAGCGGCTGCAACGCCTCGCGCGTGGCCGTTTGCCCGCCCGTCGGCGCTGCCATATCGTTGTCTTCCCCCATGTCGTCGCTCCCGTCGGGCTCCTCGACCCTCGTGTTGCCCGCCACGTCCCGCCTTCGTCTCGGCATCGCCCTGAGGCGTGCCCTCGCGCGAGGCTATACCCTCGCGGACTTCCGCGCCGATCTCGGCGCCGGCCTGGTGGTGGGGATCGTCGCGCTGCCGCTCTCGATGGCGCTCGCGATCGCTTCCGGAGTGGCGCCGCAACAGGGGCTCTACACGGCCATCGTCGCCGGCGCGGTGATCGCGCTCGCCGGCGGATCGAAGGTGCAGGTCTCGGGGCCGACGGCCGCGTTCGTCGTCATCCTCGCGCCGATCTCGGCGCGGCACGGACTGGGAGGCTTGGCGCTCGCGACGCTGCTCGCCGGACTGCTCCTCTTCGGCATGGGGCTCGCGCGCATGGGGCGCCTCGTCGAGTTCGTCCCCTACCCGGTGACGACCGGCTTCACGGCCGGGATCGCGGTCGTGATCGCGACCCTCCAGCTGAAGGACCTGCTCGGCCTCGAGACGGGCAAGCTCCCCGAGCACTACCTCGACCGTCTCTTCGTCCTGGCGCGCGCGCTGCCTTCGGCGCGCTGGCCGGAGCTCGCGCTCGGGACGCTGACGCTCGCGATCCTGATCGCCTGGCCTTTCGTCTCCAAACGCGTGCCGGCTCCGCTCGTCGCGCTCACGGTGGCGGTGCTGATCGGCCAGGTTCTTGCGCGATGGATGCCGGCGCTCGCGGTGGCGACGATCGACGACCGCTTCTCCTACGAGACCGCGAGCGGACTCGCGCGCGGCATCCCACGCCTTCCTCCGCTCCCGCTCCTCCCCTGGCGCCTGCCCGGGGCCGGGGGCGAGCCCCTCGTCGTCAATCTCGAGCTGCTGCGCGAGCTCGTGCCGGCGGCTTTCACGATCGCGATGCTGGGCGCGATCGAGTCGCTCCTCTCGGCGGTGGTCGCGGACGGCATGACCGGCAAGAAGCACGACCCCGACGGAGAGCTGATGGCGCAGGGGCTGGGAAACGTGGTTGCCCCCTTCTTCGGTGGCATCTCGGCGACCGGAGCGATCGCCCGCACCGCGACCAACGTGCGCTCGGGGGCACGCTCGCCGATCGCCGGCGCGCTGCACGCTCTCTTCGTCCTCGCGGCGGTGCTGCTGTTGGCGCCGCTACTGGGAAAGCTCCCGATGGCGGCGCTCGCGGCGCTCCTCCTGCACGTCGCCTGGCGCATGGCGGAGGCGCGGCATTTCCTCCACATGACACGTGTCGCGCCCCGCAGCGACGTCTTCGTCCTGCTCTCCTGCTTCGCGCTCACGGTGCTCTTCGACATGGTGGTCGCGGTGACGGTCGGCATCGTCTTCGCTTCGCTCCTCTTCATGCAGCGCATGGCGAGCGTCTCGACGGTCTCGCTGGTGAGCGCCGACGAGATCGACGTCGATCGTCCCCTCCCCAAGAGCCTCCTCCTCTACGAGATCGCCGGCCCGCTCTTCTTCGGCGCGGCGCAGCGGGCGATGACCGTGGTGCGGACCGTCTCGAAGGAGATCCGGGTCGTGGTCTTCGACATGCGCGCGGTGCCTCTCCTCGACGCAACCGGCCTGGTGGCGCTCGAATCGACGGTCGCCAAGCTCCGCGAGACGGGCGCCTTCGTGGTGCTTGCCGGCGTGCAGCATCAGCCGCTGCGCGCCCTGGCTCGGGCCGGGTGGCGGAGCCGCCGTGGCGAGCTCGCGATCGGCCGTTCGTACGAGCAGGCGCTCGAGCTCGCCTGCGACGTCGCGGAGGGTGTTCTCCGGCGCACGCCGAGGAAGGAAGGGGCCTGACGCGCCACCGGGGAGCGCGGGGCACCCACGCTCAGCTCGAGAAACCGATTCCGAGGCGATCCAGGAGGCGGAGGAGCAGGCTTGGTGGGGCGCCCGCGTCGACGCGACGGAGTGCGCGCGTGACCGACCCGATGGCCCAGGAACGGAGCGGCTCCGGGGGATAGGGGCGTGGCGGAGTGCGGAAGGGCCCGAGCGTCGCGAGGTCGGTCGGCCGGGAGAGCGCGAGATGCGCGAGCAGGCGGCCGGCCAAGCGGGTGCTTCCGAGGCCATGCCCGGTGTAGCCGAGCGCGTAGTGCAGGCGTCCCGAGAAGTGGGAGCCGACGAAGGGGGTGAGCCGCGTCGTGGCCGCGATGGGCCCTCCCCAGCGGAAGGGAAACTCGAGCTTCGAGAGCTGCGGAAAGTGGCGGCGGAAGGAGGCGTCGAGCGTCGCGTAGACCGCGGCGTCGTGGTCCGCGGCCGGCCCGACGTAGTTGCCTCGATGGTAGACGGCTTCGCTCGTCCCCCAGAGGATGCGATCGTCCGCGGTCAGGCGGTAATAGTTGAAGAAGGCGCGAAAGTCGGTCACGCCTTGCCGGTTGTGCCAGCCGATCTCGGCGCGCTCCCGAGGGTCGAGCGGCCGGCTCACCTGGATGTAGTCGTAGAGCGGCACGAAGCGGCGCGCGAGCCCCGGCAGGAGCCGGTGCGAGTAGGCGTTGGTCGCGAGCAGCACGCGGTCGGCGACGAGCTCGCCCTGCGCGAGGCGCAGCCGGAGCGCGCCTCCTTCCGGCGCGATGCCGAGGACGGGTGTCCGCTCGTGAATCCGCACACCGCGCCGCTCGGCGCTCGCGGCGAGACCCAAGGCGAGCCGCACGGGGTTGAG
>CAYZBH010000027.1:0-7898 GCA_964476605.1 uncultured Thermoanaerobaculia bacterium
TCGACGCCGTGGGCGCCGACCGCATCGCCTTCCTCGCCCAGGACAACTACTACCGGGACGTCGAATGGTCGACGCCGGAGCAGCTCCTGGCTTACAACTTCGACCACCCCCGCGCCATCGACACCGAGCTCTTCGTGACGCACATCCGGGCGCTCAAGGCCGGGCGGGCGATCGACCTGCCGGTCTACGACTTCGTACGGCACCGCCGTACCGCCGAGACGCGCCGCATCGAGGCGCGCGCGGTGCTGCTGGTCGAGGGGATCCTCCTCTTCGCGGAGCCCAAGGTCCGGGAGCTGCTCGACTTCAAGGTCTTCGTCGACACCGACGCCGACGTCCGGCTCGTGCGGCGCATCCGGCGCGACATCACGGAGCGCGGTCGCTCGGTCTCGGACGTCCTGCGTCAATACATGAGCAGCGTGCGACCGATGCACCTCGAGTTCGTCGAGCCCTCGAAGCGCTGGGCCGACGTCATCGTTCCCGAGGGGGGCGAGAACCGGGTGGCGGTGGAGATGGTGATCGCGCGGCTCGAGCAGCTCCTCGGCGCCGCGGAGTCGCTCCGGCCGCGGTGAGGCAGTGACGCTCAGAACGGCCAGAAGCGCGGGATCAGGAGACTCGCGAGACCCCAGAAAAGCAGGTTGAGCGGCAGGCCCGCCGTCACGAAGTCGAGGTAGCGGTAGTTGCCCGCGCCGTAGACCATGGCGTTCGTCTGGTAGCCCACCGGCGTCACGAAACCGTTCGATGCGGCGAAGGTGACCGCCATCAGGAAGGGTCGCGGATCGACTCCCAGCGCGGAGGCGGTGGCGAGCGCCACCGGCACCATGAGCACCGCGGTCGAGGCGTTCGAGAGGATCTCCGTGAGCACCATCGTCACCAGGTAGAGCAGCGCCAGGGCCACGTGTGGGCTCCCACCGGGGCGTCCCCCCAGCCACTGCCCGAGCTCCTCGGCGAGCCCCGCCTTCTCGATCGCGAGCCCCAGGGGAATGGTCGCTGCGAGCAGGAAATAGACCGACCAGTTGACCGAGCGGTAGACCTTCTGGATGCGCACCGTGCGCGAGGCGAGCAGGACGACGACGCCCACCAGCGCCGCGAGGAGGATGGGAACCGCGAACAGCGCCGCCGCGGCCACGACGGCGACGAAGGTCGCGGCATGGAGCCACCAGCGCCGGTCGAGCCCCAGCCTGAGGTCGAACTCGGCGAGTGGGAGGAAGTCGTCGAGCCGGTAGAGCTGCTCGACGGCGCGGCGGGGCCCGAAGACGAGCAGCGTGTCCCAACGCTTGAGCTTCACCCAGGCCAGCTTCTCGCGAATGGTCTCGCCGGCGCGCGCGAGCGCCAGCACGAAGGCGCCGAAGCGGCGCCGAAAATCGATCTCGCGCAGCGTCGTGCCCTCGAGCGTCGACGCGGGTGAGAGCTGGACCTCGGCCAGCACGGTGTCGGCGTCCGAGAGGTTGGCGTCGGAGAGCTTGATGTCGGAGAGCAGGAGCAGGCGCTCCTGCTCCTTGAAGAGCACGATGTCCTCCATCGTGCCGCGCACGATCAGGATGTCGTCGGCGGCGATCGGTGTCGAGCGCAGATCGAAGGCGATCTTGCGGTCACCGCGCAGGATCTCGAGCACGTTCAGGCGATGGCGATCGGCGATGCGCTCCTCGACGACGGTGCGTCCGATGAGCCGGGCCCCCGGCGGCACGCGGATCTCCGTCAGGTAGCGGGTGAGCTGGTATTTGCCGGTCAAGCTCGACGGACCGCCGCGCGACGGCAGGGCCCGTACCAGGAGGGCGTTGTAGGTCATGCCCACCGTGAAGAAGACGGCACCCATGGGAAGCAGCTCGAACATCGAGAACGGCCGGAATCCGTGCGCGTGGGCGAGCGAGGAGACGAGGAGGTTGGTGGAGGTCCCGATCAGCGTGCAGGTGCCGCCGAAGATGGCCGCGTAGTTGAGCGGCAGGAGGAGCTTCGAGGGGCTCTTGCGGTGCTGCTTGGAGAGCTGCACGGCGATCGGGATGAAGATCGCGACCGCCGCCGTGTTGTTGATGAACATCGAGAGCACGCCGGTGACGACGAGCAGGATCGCCACCGATGCGGCCCAGGAACCACGGGCCAGCCGGCCGATGCGGTGCCCCACCTCCGCCACGACGCCGCTCGCGGCGAGCGCCTCCGAGAGGATCATCATCAGGAGCACGGTCATCACGGCGGGATCGGAGAAGCCCGTCAACCCCTCTTCGAGAGTCACCTGCCGGGTGACGAGCAGCACTGCGAGCAGCGTGAGCGCGACCACGTCCACGGCCATCCACTCGAGCGCCGAGGCGACGAGCATGAAGACGAGGACGAGGACGAGGAATCCGGTCTGCATGGCGCGGTCGGACCCGGCTCAGGCGCCCGACTCGAGCTCGCGCAGGAGCGCGCCGGAAGGGTCGGCGGCGCGCAGACGCTCGACGAGCTGCTGCGGCTCGGCGGCGCGCTTGAGGGCGGAGCGCGGCGCCACGAGACGCAGCGCCACGAGCTCGGCGAGCGCGTCCGTCTGCGTGGTGCCGCCGCCCTCGCCGCTCGCGGCGGCGGCTGGGAGCTGATGCCAGCGTCCCTCGGAGATCAGCGACGCGACCGCCGGGGTCCCGGGCAGCAGCTCACGGGCCGCGATGCGTCCCCCCTCGAGACGGGGCAGCAGGGTGAGCCCGACGGCGCCTCGAAAGGCGCGCGCCAGGGTGGCGCGCAGGGTTCGCCGGCGCCCCGGCCCCGCGCGCTCGACGAGCCGGGAGAGCCCGTCCCCGACCGAGTTGGCGGTCGCCGTCATGAGAATCAACAGACCCGACGCCGCGAGCTCGATCGCCGCCTCGACGGCCGCGGCGTCGAGAGCGCCGTCGAGCGCGATCGTCTCCACGTCTTCGCCGCGCGCCGTCGCGAGCGCCGCGGCGAAGGAGGGGGTGTGCGTGGGAATCTCGCGCTGGCGCACGAGCGAGCGGCCGCGCGCGTGCACGAACTCGATGGGGCTCGCGAGCGCGAGCACCGCCGAACGGCGGTGGGCGTTGACCTGCTCGACCAGCGCGGCGAGGGTCGTAGTGCGCCCCGACCCCGGGGGACCGGCGATGACGACCAGCCCCTGCTCCTGCTCCGCGAGGCGCTCGACGACCGGCGGGAGCTCGAGCGCTGCGGTGGTGGGGGGGGCGAGAGGGACGTAGCGAATGGCGGCGCCGACACCGAGATGATCGCGCACGAGCTGCACGCGAAAGCGCGCGACATCGGGGATCTCGTGCGTGAAGCAGGCCTCGTTGACGCGCTCGAACTCGGCGCGGTGGCGCTCCGGAGTCACCTCGAAGAGCAGCTCCTTGAGGCGCGCCGAGGTAGCGGCCTCGTAGGTCTCGAAGGGCTGCAGCTCGCCGTTGAGCCGGAGGCATGGAGGCTCGTAGGCGGCGAGGTGGAGGTCGCTCGCTCCGAGCTCGATCATCGACCGCAGGAGGGTCTCGATCGGTGGCAGGGGACGGCGCCCCTTGTCCGGCGGGGCGGCGGGGCGGTCAGCCGGCACCACTGCGGCGGGGACGCCGAGCTTGGGGGAGGCGAGGGCCGTCCATCCGGCGGACGTTGCGAGGCAGGCGAAGTGCACCACCACGCCGTCCACGTCGTGATCGAACTCCCAGCGCGGGGCGGCCGCCGGCTCCGGCAGCCGCTGCATGGGAGCGATCTCGGCGAGCAGCCGCTCGAGGCCCCGCGCGTCGAGCACCGTCTGGGTCACTTCCTGCTCGACACCTCCCTTGCGCAGTCGCGGCAGACGCCCGGGCTCGAGCAGCACCGCATCGACCCGGTTCTTGATCGCCGCCCGCAGGAGCTTGTCGATCGCGGCCATCGCTCAGCCTCGCATCCCATCGCGCACGCGGAGCACCGCGGCGGCGTTCACGTAGAGGGTGCTCGTTCCGGTGGCGAGCAGGAGGAAGCGCTCGCCGTCGCGCCCCAGCGCGTCGAGCGGGCGCGCGCGGCCGGGAGCCGGGTCGAAGCGCAGCGCGCCGCCCAGGCTCTCCCCCGAGACCAGGTCGAGCTCGACCTCCGCCGCCGCGGCGCCGCGCCGATCGGCGGCGCGCAACTCGGGCGCCTGGCCGCCGGGGGATTCGAGGTAGGCGATCCAGTCCAGGTTGACGAGCGAGACGTCGCCGTCGATCTCACAGGGGATGAAACGGGTCCTCGGGTCGTTGAGCCGCTCGAGGAGGGTCTCCGGTCCGGCGGCCCGGGAGCTCGCCGCGGCCAGCGCCACCAGGGCCTGCGAGCTCGAGCCGTCGTAGCCGACGAGACGGACGACGCGTCGCTCGACCGCGAGCGCGAGCTGGGGCATGCAGGCAGTCTAGCAGCGGCTCGCCGCAGTTTGCGGCCCATCGGCGCTCTCGTTACGATTCCCACATGGCGACCTATCGCGTCGAGGTGCACGCCGGCTTCGAGGCGGCGCACCACCTGCTCTCCTATCGGGGTCGGCCGGAGCCGAACCACGGACACTCCTGGCGCGTCTCGGTGACGCTCGTCTCGGACGTGCTCGACGCCGAAGGCATGGTCTTCGATTTCGTCGAGGCGCGCGCGGCGCTGGCAGCCGCCTCCGCCCGCTTCGACCACGGGGACGTCAATGCCGTTCCCCCCTTCGATCGCACCAGCCCCACGACCGAACGTCTCGCGGAGTGGTTCTGCGGCGAGATGCAACGCTCGCTTCCCGCGGCGCGCGTGGCCTCGGCCACGGTCTGGGAAGGTCCCCACGCGGCCGCCACGTACGTGGCGACGGAGGTCCAGCGATGAAGACGCGGCTAGGTTGCGTGGTCTCCGGTCTCGTCCTCGCGCTCGCGATCTCGTCTCTCGCGGGCTGCCATCGCTCGAGCGCGCCGGTCGCTTCGCTCGCGGTCACGCCCGAGACGCTCCGTCTCGGATTTCCGGAGTTCGACGAGCTCGAGATCACGCTCACGCCGGAGCGCGAGCTTCCCGAGGGTGTCGAGCCGCGGCTCTTCCTCCATCTGCTGGAGGAGCCCGGAACCGTGCTCCGGACCTTCGACCACCGCCCTCCGGGGAGCTGGCGCGAGGGGCGCGAGATCCGCTATCGCACGCGGCTCTACCAGTCGGCGCTCGCCGAGCCGCTCGAGCCCGGGCACTACGTGCTGTCGGCCGGCCTCTACGATGCCGCCGGGCGCCGCTACGCCTTGCGCACGCGCGGCCAGCTAGTCGCGAGGCTCGAGTACGCGGTCGCCGAGATCGTCGTGCCGCCGCCCGCGCCGCAGCTTCCCGCGGTGCGCTTCTCGGAGGAGTGGCTCTCCGCCGAGCCGGGGGTGGATCGGCAGATCCTCTCGCGGCGCTCGCTCGCCGGCAGCGGTCCCGGCACCTTGCAGCTCGGCCCTCTCCAGGGTCCGGGGGAGATCCTGCTCCGGGTCGGTTTCGCCGAGCCTCCGGGAGGCCGCCTCGAGATCCTCGGCGGCGAGTCGATCCCCAAGGTGAGGATCCGCTCCTCGTGCGGCGGCCACGAGGCCGAGATCTCCGGGGGCGGCATGGAGACGATGGTTCCGGTGCCGCCGACTCAGGCGCCGGTGGCCTGCGACATCCGCTTCGTCCCCAACTTCGAAGCCCGCTGGCCCGAGGCGGCGGAAACGAAGTCGGTCTCGGTCGAGATCGTAGCCTGGAGAGCAGGGTCGGAGGATGAGTAGTCGGTCGCCCATCCTCCGGCCGCGCCAGGCACGCTACCTCGAGACCTTGCTGCCGCGACGCGACGCGGTTCGAGCCGAAATGGAGAAGCACGCCGCCGCCCACGGCGTGCCGGTGGCGCGGCCGGAGCTCGGCCGGCTGCTCGAGAGCCTCGCGGCGGCCCGCCCCGAGGGGCGCTGCCTCGAGATCGGCACGGCGATCGGCTACGGCACGCTCTGCCTGGCGCGGGGGGCGCGGGAGGGGCGCGTGGTCACCATCGACCGGGATCCGGCGCGCCAGGAGACGGCGCGCCGGTTTCTCGAGGCGGCCGGAGTGCTCGACCGCGTGGAGCTCTTGACCGGGGAAGCGCTCGCCCTCATCCCAGGACTGGAAGGGCCCTTCGAACTCGTCTACATCGACGGCGACAAGCGGGACTACCGGCGCTGCCTCGATCTCACCCTGCCGCTGGTCTCGGTGGGGGGCTTCGTGGTGGTGGACAACCTGCTCTGGAAAGGGCGGGTCGCCGACCCCGGAGTTCGCATCGAAGACGACCCCTCGCTCGCCGAGATCGAGCGCTTCAACCCCTACTTCATGATCCACCCGCAGCTCGCCGCGAGTCTCCTTCCCCTGGGCGACGGCGTCGGTCTCGCCGTCAAGCGACGGCCCACGATGCGCGAGCTCGGGGGACCTTACTGACGCGTCGGCGGGACTCGCTTCAGTACTTCACCGAGCAACCGTAGGGTTTGGTCGCGGCGGGGTCGGGGCGGCGGCCCTGCTCGAGGGCGGTGAGCGCGGCGTCGACGTAGTTGACGGTCGCCTTGCCTTGCGGGCCGTCGTCGATCGCTCCCATGTAGGCGACGTTTCCTCGGGTATCGATCACGAACATGTGCGGCGTCGTCCGCGCGCCGTAGGCGTGGCCCACCTCGCCGCTCGCGTCGTAGAGCACCGGGTAGGTGATCCCCTTGTCGGCGTCGTACTTCTTGTGCGCCGCGGGCTCGACGAAGTCCGCGTGATCGCGCCGCGTGCTGTTGATCGCGAGCCAGACCACCTCGGGATGCTTGGCGGCGGTCGAGATCATCGTCTTGGCGTCGGCGTGGCGGCGCGACACCGGGCAGTTCGGGTTGATCCACTCGAGCACCACGGTCTTCCCCTGGAATGCCGCGAGCGCGACCTCCTTACCGTCGAGGTCGGGGAGCTCGAAGTCGGGCGCCTTCTGACCGACCGCGAGGTCGGCGCGCGACGAGCCGGCGCACGAGAGAAAGGCGAGCGCGAAGAGCAGCGCGTGGGCGGTGCGGAGGGTGCGGACCATGGAGTCTCCTTCAGCTGCGTGCAGTTGAGCGACGTCGGAGTCGTGCGGCGACGAGGACGACCACGGCCGTGAGCAGCGCGGCCGGGATGACGAAGCGGAAGTTCCCATAGGAAACCGGGCCGACGGCCGAACCGATGGTCACCCGGCTGTTTCCCGCGAGCGCCAGCGTGTCGCCCCGGCGCGCGAGCCCGGTGATCGCCCAGGCGAAGTCGGTCTCGACGGGCGCGGGGCGCGTCTCGTCGAGCGGGCGGATCGGCACCCGGAACCGCAAGCCGGTCGCGGTCAACGTGAGCGCCGGGCGGCCCAGCGCGTAGAGCGGGTGCGTCTCGAAGAAGAGGTCGGGCGCGGAGGGCGCGAGTCCCCCCCCTTCGAGCGTGAGCTCGAGCGTTCCGGAGCGGTCGTCGCCCGGTTGGTAGCGCACGGCGAGCCGAGGCGGATCGTCGAGAGCGTCGAGCGAGCGCGGGAGACGCCGCTCCCAGGCGGCGAGGCGCGCAGCCACCGCCGGGTCCTCGCGCGGCGCACCGAGCGGCAGGTCGAGCGCGAGGTCGGCCGAGTACGGGATGCACTCCTCGGCGCAGACCAGGTAGTCGAGTCGCGCGCGCAGGAAGAGCGTCTCGGCCGTCGCCGCGCGCGGCCGGACGCGCAGCGGATAGAGAACGGCGCCGTCGTAGCCGAAGCTCTCGAGCCCCCCGGGGAGCTCGAAGCGATGCGGCGCCGGAAAGAGCAACGGCCCCGCGTCGACGCCCGGGGACGAGCTCCAGTCGAGGGCCGGCGGATAGCCGGCGTCGCCGCTGTTCTTCCAGTAGACGTGCCAACCCGGAGCGAGCTCGAACTCGACCGCGACCGTGACTTCGCCGCCGCCCAGGGGGGCGGTCGACCAGGCGGAGACGAGCCGCACCCGGCTCTGGGCGTTGCCCACCCAGGCCCCTTCGACCGCCACGGCTTCGGACGCGGCGAG
>CAYZBH010000027.1:7998-51346 GCA_964476605.1 uncultured Thermoanaerobaculia bacterium
TCTGGGCGTTGCCCACCCAGGCCCCTTCGACCGCCACGGCTTCGGACGCGGCGAGGAGAATCGCCAGGAGCAGGGTGGAGAGGAGGGCGCGCATCACTCTCTTCCTACGCGGCCCCGCCCTCCTCGGTTGCCTGGAGCCGGCGGGCGGCCGCGAGCCCGCGGGCGCGCCGGGGGGGTACGGGGGGACGGGGCGGAGGGTCTAGACCGCTCGGGACATGGTGCCTGCTCGCGACCCTATCCGACTCGCGCCCGCGCTCCTGCGGCGCGCTAGACTCCCCGGCCATGTCCTTGGGCAAGCTCGCGAAGGTCGCAGGAGTGATCCTGGTCGGGGCCCTGCTCGTCGCCGGCGCGGCGTTTCTCTGGTTGCGCGCGGGCGGCCGCGCTCAGCGCTCGGGAGAAGTTCTCCTCACGGGGCTCGCTGGCCCAGTCGAGGTGCGCTTCGACCGGTGGGGGGTGCCGGCGATCGGCGCCTCGTCGGCTCGCGACGCCATGACCGCGCTCGGCTGGCTGCACGCCAACGACCGGCTCTTCCAGATGGAGCTCGGGCGGCGCGCCGCCGCGGGCCGGCTCGCGGAGCTCTTCGGCGCGCGAGCGCTCGACTACGACCGGCGGATGCGCCGCCTCCGATTGCGCGCGGCGGCCGAACGCCTGGTGACCACGATCTCGGCGGAGAGCCGTGGCCTGCTCGATGCATACGCCGCAGGGGTCAACGCCTGGCTCGTCGCCCGCGGAGGGGACCTGCCGCCCGAGTTTCGGCTGCTGCGCCACCGCCCCGAGCCCTGGCAGCCGGCCGATTCGCTCAGCCTGATCTTCATGATGGCGCGCCAGCTCTCGGCGGTGGTGGAGCCGAACGAAGAGGAGGCTTTCGTCTTCCTGCGCGCCTTCGGGCCCGAGCGGGCGCGCGAGCTCTTGGGAGCTCCAGAGGCAGCGATCTTCGACGACGTCGTCGCGCTCGCGCGCGAAACTCCGGCCCAGGGCGAGTCGCTCGCCGGCGAGGCGGAGGCGGCCGGTCTCGGGAGCAACAACTGGGCGGTCGGGCCCGCGCGGAGCGCCGGCGGCAGCGCGTTGGTGGCGAACGACCCGCATCTCGGGTTGGGGTTGCCGGGCGTCTGGTATCAGGCCCTGGTGCGCTCGCCCGACTACGAAGTCTCGGGGATGACCATTCCCGGCGTCCCCGGGGTCGTGCTGGGACGGAGCGCCGACCTCGCCTGGGCGATGACCAATCTCTATGTCGACGACGTCGATCTCTTCGTCGAGCGGCTGGATGCCAGCGGGACGAAGGTCGCGCGAGGCGACTCCTGGCAGCCGATCGAAGTGCGCCGCGAGACGATTCGCGTGCGCGGATCCGATCCGGTCGACCTCGAGGTGCGCTCGACCGATCGCGGTCCGCTCCTCGAGCCCGATCCGGTGCGGGGCCTGCCGGCGCGGAGCCTCGCATGGACGGGTTACGCGGAGGCCGACCAGCTGGCGGCCTTCCTCGCCCTCGCGCGCGCCCACGCGGTGGAGGAGGTGCCGGCCGCGATCGCCCCCTACGTCTTTCCGGCGCAGAACCTCGTGGTGGGAGATCGCGCGGGGCATCTGCTCTGGGTTCCGCTCGGCGTCTCGCCGGATCGCTTCGGGTGGGACGGGAGATTCCCCGCCCCCGGCTGGCGGACGGACGTCCTCTGGCGCGGTCTCCGTTCGGCCGCGGAGAATCCGCGGCTCGAGGATCCCGAGTCGGGGCTCCTCGCCACCGCCAACAGTTTCCTCCCGGTCGCCCAGCCGGCATGGTTCGAGGGGGAGTTCGACACCCCCTACCGCGCGCGCCGGATCGCCGAGGTGCTGGCCGAGCGCCGCGACTGGACGCCGGAGCGCCTCGCTCGTCTCGAGGGGGACACGCAGTCGCTCTGGGCGGCTTGGCTGGTGCCGCAGCTCGCGGGAACTCATCGCGGCGACGCCGAGCGCGCCTCGCGAGCGCTCGCGAGCTGGGATTTCCAGATGGCCGAACGGGGGCCGTCGGCGCTCTTCGCGCTCGTCGAGCGGCAGCTCCAGCGCGCGATTTTCGAGGACGAGGCGCGGCAGGCGAAGATCGCGCGCTTCGGCACCCGCTGGCGCCTCCTGCGCCTGCTGAGCGGCGAGATGTCCCCGGAGTGGTTCGACGACGTCGCGACCCCCGAGCACGAGGAGCGGGGAGCGATCGTCGAGCAGGCGCTCGCCGCGGCGTGGCGCGACGGCGAGGCGCGCTGGGGCGAGGAGGTCGCGCGTTGGCCCTACGCCGAGATCCACCGCCTGACGCTCGATCACCCGCTCGGCTCGCTGCCCCTCCTCGGTCGCTGGTTCGATCGCGGACCTTTCGCGCTGCCGGGATCGTCCACCACGGTGCTCGCCTTCGGCGGACCCTGGGTGGGTGAGTCGATCGACGTCACCTACGGTCCGTCGATGCGGTTCATCTCCGATCTCGCCTCCCCCGACCAGGGGCTGGCCATCCTCCCGGGGGGCCAGGCGGGGCATCCGGGCGATCCGCACTACGCCGATCAGCTCCCGCTCTATCTAGGCCTCGAGACGCGCTCGACACCCTGGAGTGAAGAGGCCGTCGCAAGGGCCACGGTTTCGTCGCTCCGTCTTCTCCCGGAAGGGCCGAAGCCATGACACGCAAGATCGCGCTCGCCGCGGCACTCCTGTTCCTCGTCGTCCCTCCGTGGAGCGCTCGCGCCGAGGCTTCCCCGCCGCGCGGTCATCTCGTCTTGATCGGTGGCGGCGGCGAGCCGGATGCCGTCTGGGCCAAGATGTTCGACCTCGCGGGAGGGAAGACGGCGCGCCTCGTGATCCTCCCCACCGCTTCGGAGCGCGACGAGACCGGACCGGAGTACGTCGCGGAGCTCGCCGCGCTCGGATACGCGAACACCGCCTGGCTGCCCCTGAGGTCCGCCGAGGACGCCGCGCGCCCCGAGATCGTGCGAGCCCTCGAGGAGGCGCGCATCATCTTCTTCTCGGGGGGCGATCAGAGCCGGATCACCGCGGCGCTCTTCGGCTCGCCGGCGCTCGCGGCGGTCGAGAAGGTCTATCGCGAGGGAGGAGTGATCGCGGGAACTTCCGCCGGCCTCGCTTGCATGAGCACCCCAATGATCACCGGAGAAGGGGACTTCACGGTGCTGCGGGGCGCCAACGTGGAGCTCAAGCCGGGTCTCGGCTTCGTCACCGAGGCGATCCTCGATCAGCATTTCGTGGCGCGCCAGCGGCAGAACCGCCTGATCTCGGTGGTGCTCGAGCACCCGGACCTGCTGGGCGTCGGTGTCGACGAGCGAACCGCCCTCTGGATCCGCCCCGACCGCACCTTCGAGGTGCTGGGCGACGGCTGGGTGATGATCTTCGACGCGCGCGGGAGCCGGGTCGAGACGCGCGCCGGCCCGGGCGGGCAGCCGCTCCTGGGCGTCGACGGCTTCGTGACCCGCATCCTCCTGCCGGGGGAGCGGTTCGACCTGGCGCTTGGGCTCCCTCTCCCCTGAGGGGAGCGCCGCCGCGCTACACTTGCCGAATTCTCGGGAGGGTCCTCGCATGATTCGACGTCTCGCGCGCGCCGCCGTCGTTTTCGTGGTCGGGCTCGGGTCCGCATCGCTCGCCGTTGCGGGCGGACCTCCCTGGGGCGGGTCGCTCGCCCAGGGGCGGCAGCTGCCGCTCCCCTTCGGCGTCGGCCTCACGGTCTATCACCAGGATCAGGATTACGCGCTCGACTCGCTCGAGCTGGGCATTCCCGGCTTCGATGACGTGCCGCTCGACGCGATCGCGATCGACAACGAGATCACCGAGTACAACCTCAAGCTCGACCTCTGGGTGCTGCCCTTCCTCGACGTCTTCGCCATCTACGGCACGCTCGACGGCGAGACCGACGTCGACTTCGGCGCGCTCCCGATCCCCCTGCCGCTCGGCCGCATCGCGATCCACTACGACGGGGACGTGGTGGGCGGAGGGCTCACGGTGGCCGCGGGCGGCGATCGCTGGTTCGCCTCGCTGACCGGGGTCTACACGGAGAGCGACCTCTCGGGGGACTTCGACTCGAGCGCCACCTCGCGTGTGGTGATGCCGCGCCTCGGCCTGCACGACGATCGCGGCGCGATCTGGATCGGCGCCATGTACCAGACCACCGAGGAGAAGCACCGGGGAACCATCGCGCTCCCCTTCCTCGGGCCGGTGCCGTTCCGGGTCAGGCTCAAGCAGCAGAACGAGTGGAACGCGCTCGCCGGCGTCCACGCGGCGCTCGCCGAGCACTGGGCGCTCGAGCTCGAGGGGGGCTTCGGAGCACGGCAGCACGCGACCGTGACTCTCGACTATCGTTTCTAGTCGAAGGAGGCGCGTCATGCGCTCGCGAGCGGGTCGCGGCGTCCGGTCGGTCGCTCTCCTCGTCACGGTCCTCCTCGCGCCACCCGCGTCGCGGGCCTACGAGACCGACCAGTACAGCAACCGGCTGATGCCGATCGCCGATGCCGCGCCGGAGCTCGACGCCCGGGTGAACGCGGTGCTGGCGGACGTGGCCGCGGCGTGGCGGGGACCGGGCGACGAGGTCGAGTTCGCCTATCGCGTCTATCACCGGCTGGGCGGGCTCTATTGGGTCGATCGCATCGAGCGCTTCGCGATGCAGTCGAAGGCGATCGAGCGTCTCCCCCAGCACCGGCATCGCAGCATCTTCGCTGGCGCCCCCGTCTGGGCGACGCGCGTCAACTTCGTCTTCGGGGTCGGCGAGACGATCCGTCTCGCCGGATCGCTCTTGGGGACCGACAAGCTCGGCCACTTCTTCTCCCAGGGCTTCAAGTACTTCAAGAGTCACCTCGCGGGGTGGCCCGAGGAGCGGGTGCTCTGGCGCGGCCGCTTCAACGAGCGCTGGCTCTTCGGCCAGCTCACGACGAGCGTCTACTCGAACGCCGACCTGGTCGCGAACTACGAGGGCTATCGCTTCTACCGCAGCCTCTTCGAGGACGGCGTCGTCGAGGGCAAGCCGGCGATCGTCCGCTTCCGTGACGGTCGAGCGACCCTGACGCGCCCGTTCGCCTGGTCGGATCACGTCAACGACTACTGGGACGAGGCGCTCAACCCCTCCTTCCTCTCTCCCGCCCTCGCGCACGCGGTGCGGCGGGCGCTCGCGGGCGTCTGCCCCGACTACCGGCGCGACCCCGAAGCCTACGTGGCGCGTGGAGAACCGGCGCTCCGCGAGCGCTACGCCGGCCTCGGCCTGCGCGACGCGCCGGAGAACAGCGTGCCCGCGGTCTGCGAGGGGGACGAGCTGAGGACGGGCGGGAGCGACTGAGGGACCCGAGGGCCTCAGCGCCGGCGGCGCATGCGGCGGGCGGTCTTGGGGCGCTCGACGTAGGGCTCGACGCCGGGGGTGGTGCAGCGGGGGAGGGACTGCTCGATGGCGCGCTCGATCTCGCGCACCCGTTCGAGGTCCATCCAGGAGGCGATCGAGGAGACCAGGCCGGTCGCGTTGCCGCGCGCGGTGCGGCCGGCGCGGTGGACGTAGTCCTCGACGGTTTCGGGCAGGTCGTAGTTGATGATGTGCTCGATCCCGGGCACGTCGAGCCCGCGCGCCGCGATGTCGGTCGCGATCAGGATGCGATGGTGGCGCTCACGGAAGCCGGCGAGCGCGGCGATCCGCTCCTTCTGCGAGAGGTCGGCGTGGATGCGCTCGACCGGGTGCCCTTCGCGCTCGAGGGCGCGGAAGAGCCACTCGGCGTCGGACCGCCGGCGGACGAAGACCAGCGTCGCGCCGAGCTCCTGGTTGAGGAGCGACAGGATGCAGGGCTTCTTGGCATCCGGATCGACGAGATAGAGCCGGTGCGAGATGCCGGACGCCGCGCGCCCCGGGGGCGTGATGTCGACGCGGAGCGGATTCTCGAGGAAGCGCGCCGTCAACCGCTCGATCGGCGGCGGCATGGTGGCCGAGAACATCATCGTGTGCCGCTTGTCGGGGAGCCGTTCGAGGATGGCGTGGATCTGCGGCAGGAAGCCCAGGTCGAGCATGTGATCGGCCTCGTCGAGCACCAGCTCCTCGACGCGGTCGAGGCGCACGGTGCGGCGCTCGAGGTGATCGAGGAGACGCCCCGGGGTCGCCACCAGGAGATCCGGCTTCTTCGCGAGCGCGTCCATCTGGTGCTTGATGTTGAGGCCGCCGATGAGCGAGACGGTGCGCAGCCGGTGGCTGGCGCCGAAGTAGTCGAGGAAGGCCTTGGTTTGCAGCGTGATCTCGCGCGTCGGGGAGAGGATGAGCCCGCGGACGCCACGCCCGTGCGGCAGCCGCTGCGCGAGCGGGATCGCGAACGCGGCCGTCTTCCCGGACCCCGTTTCCGCGAGCCCCAGGATGTCGCGGCCGGCGATCGCCCCCGGGATCACCGCCGCCTGGATCGGGGTGGGGTTCGTCCACCCGAGCTCCGAGACCGCCAGCCGGAGCTCGGCCGTCAGTCCCAGCTCGTCGAAGGAGCTCGTGGACTCGGGAACGGGGTGTTGTGGGAGCGAGCTCTCGGGCACCGGAGGCGATTCTATTCTGCTTCGTCGAAGAGCCCCGTCTGGGCGCCCTCGGTGGTTTCGTCGGGAAAGCCCGAGAGACCGACGCCGGCGAGGCGATAACGCGTCGCCGCCGGCAGGTCGACCGCAACGAGCAGCCCGTCGGCGATGCGGCCGAGCGCCTCGGCGCTCGCTGGAGGCAGAGGCGCCGTCGCACGGCGCGTGAGGGTGCGGAAGTCGCTCGTCTTCAGCTTCACGGTCACGGTGCGGCCGCTGCGCTCGCGCCGGCGCCCGGCGTTCCAGAGCCGCTCGCAGAGCTCCGCGAGGAGCGGCGCGATCTCCTGGAGTGCGAGATCGCTCGCGAAGGTGGTCTCGACCGAGACGGATTTGAGCGGTCGCTCGGGGACCACCGGGTGCTCGTCGATTCCGCGCGCCAGCTCGTAGAGCCGCAGCCCGAACTTCCCGAACCGGCGCTCGAGGTCGTCCGCCGGAAAGCGCAGCAGGTCGCCGACGGTGGCTACACCGAGCTCCGCCAGGTGGGCGCCGGTCGTCCGGCCGACCCCCGGGAGGCGGCCCACCGGCAGCGGTGCCAGGAAGGCCTCGACCTCGTGCGGGCGGATGACGAAAAGGCCGTCCGGCTTCTTCCAGTCCGAGGCGATCTTGGCGAGGAACTTGTTCGGCGCCACCCCCGCGGAGGCGGTGAGACCGGTCTCCTCGCGGATCTCGCGCCGGATCTCGCGCGCCGTCGCGGTCGCGGAGGGGAGCCCGGTGAGCTCGTGGGTGACGTCGAGGTAGGCCTCGTCCAGGGAGAGGGGCTCGACCAGCGGCGTGTGCCGGAGGAAGACCGCGCGCGTCTGCCGGGAGACCTCGCGATAACGGGGGAAGTCCGGCGGCACGAAGATGGCCTGCGGGCAGAGCCGCTCGGCACGCATCGCCGGCATCGCCGAGCGGACGCCGAATCTGCGCGCCTCGTAGGAGGCGGCGCAGACCACCGAGCGCGCCCCCTTCCAGGCCACGACGACCGGCTTGCCTCGCAGCTCCGGCCGGTCGCGCTGCTCGACCGAAGCGTAGAAAGCGTCCATGTCGACGTGTACGATCTTCCGCATCGCACGCGGGAATCTAGCGCGACGGCGAGAGGCGCGATGCCGCGCCCGGCTCACTCCGTGGCGTCGTTCGCCAGGTCTTCGGCGCGCAGCGGGGCGACCGAGAGCGTGCGGTAGCGCGCGAGCGTCACCTCGCCGGGGGGTTGCCCGCGCCGCTTCGAAACCTCGCCGGCGAGCGCCATGTGCACGGCGACCTGCCCCCCTTTGCGCCCCTTCGAATACCCGGCTGCCAGCGCGGCCGCGAAGCGCTCCGTCGTCTTGGGGAGGCGCTCGATCCGCTCCGGGTTCAGGACCACGACGTGCGAGCCCGAGTCCCCCGCGAGGTGGAACCAGAAGTCGGCCGGCTGGGCGAGCGACAGCGAGAGCAAGTCGTTGTCCTCCGCGGACTTGCCGACCAGAACGGTGAGCCCGTCGGGGGAGACGAAACGGCGGGCGATGCGGCGGCCGCGCCAGATGCCGGCGTCGGCGTCCGAGGGAGCGGGGGCGCCTGCCGGGCGGGAGGGAGACACGGCTGGGATGGTATCCAAACTCCGGGATCCGGACCGTAGTACACTGTCTCAACTACCTCGGGCGCCTTTGCCGCCGCCTTTGCGCCCGTCCAAAACGCACGCTGGAGATCCTCACGGAGTTCGCTTGTCTCGAAAAATGCTCATCAACGCCCGCGGCACGGAAGAGCTGCGCATCGCCGTGGTCTCCGACGCCGGGCTCGAGAACTACCAGGTCGAAGTGGCGGAAGGGGGTCTGACGCGCGGCAACATCTACCGCGGTCAGATTTCCAACCTGCAGCCGGCGTTGAACGCCGCCTTTGTCGACTATGGTGCCGGCAAGAACGGGTTCCTCGCCATTCAGGACGTGGTGGCCGAGGCGCGCTACAAGGAGCCGACGCGCTCGGGCCGGCCGCAGATCGACGACATTCTCGAGCAGGGCAAGCCCATCGTCGTGCAGGTCACCCGCGAGCCCGAAGGGGCCAAGGGCGCCGCGCTCACCACCAACCTCTCGCTCGCCGGCCGCTACCTGGTCTTCACGCCCTTCGACGAGACGCGCGGCGTCTCGCGCAAGGTGGAGGACGACGAGACGCGCGCCGAGCTGCGCGGCATCGCGGCCAAGCTCGAGCTCCCGGAGGGGGGCGGAGTCATCGTGCGCACGAACGCGCTCGGCGAGACGCGGCACGAGCTGCAGCGCGATCTCGCGGCGCTGCTCCGGGTCTGGAAGCGCATCCAGACCGAGGTGCGCCGGGGCAATGGACCGCGGCTGCTCTACTCGGATCAGAACCTCATTCTGCGCGCCCTGCGCGACCACCTCGACGCCGGAGTCGACGAGATCCTGGTGGACGACGAGGCCGCCTTCGAGCAGGCCTCCGAGTACCTGCACGCCTTCATGCCGCGCGCCAAGGTGGAGCTCGTGCACTACACGGAGCGAGTGCCGCTCTTCTCCAAGTACGCCCTCGAGAGCCAGCTCGAGCAGATCTTCGCGCGCTCCGTGCCGCTCCCCTCGGGCGGCTCGATCGTCGTCGACTCGACCGAGGCGTTGACCGCGGTCGACGTGAACTCGGGACGCGGCTCGAGCGGGGGGAGCCACGAGGAGATGGCGGTCGAGACCAACCTCGAGGCGGCGCGCGAGGTGGCGCGGCAGCTGCGCTTGCGCGACCTCGGCGGGCTGGTGGTCGTCGACTTCATCGACATGCGGAGCATGAAGGGGCGCCGGGCGGTGGAGAAGGCGGTCAAGGACGCGCTCAAGGTCGATCGCGCGCGCACCACGGTGGGGCGTATCTCGGCCAATGGGCTGCTCGAGATCAACCGTCAGCGCATCCAGCAGGCGTTGCGCGTGCGGACGCAGCGCGCCTGCCCGACCTGCCAGGGAACGGGGCGTGTGCCCTCGATCGAGTCGGTGGGGCTGAACCTCCTGCGCCGCATCGAGGGGCGGGCGGCGACCGGCCGCCTCCTCAAGGCGCGCGTCGAGCTGCATCCCGAGCTCGCGGAGGCGATCCAGAACGGGCGGCGCCGGGAGCTCGCGCGCCTCGAGCAGGAGTACGACATCGAGATCGAGATCGTCGCGGCCCAGCGGCTGCACGGGCCGGAGGAGCAGATCGAGTGGCGCGATCGTCCGATGCCGCTCGGAGCGAACCTGATCCGTCCCGCCGAGCCGCTGGCGCGGCGCCCGCAGGCGACGGCGCCACCGGCGCCCGTCGCGCCGGTCGCCCTCGGGAGCGCCCTCGCGACGGCGGACGAGGAGGAGCCCGCCGAGGACGGGCGGCGCTCCGGCAAGAAGCGGCGGCGCGGCGGCCGGCGTCGCCGCGGGCGGCGCGGCGAGGCGGGAGGGAACGGGAACGGCCAGGGCGCGGCGGCTACGGCACGCGCCGAGGCGGAAGACGAGCCGCTCAGAGATCTCGCCGGCGAGCCGGAGGCTGCCGACGCCGAGGCTGGCGACGGAGACGTGAGCCGCCCGACGGCAGGCAACGGAAGCGGCGAAGGCCGGAACGGAAAGCGCCGTCGTCGCGGCGGGCGGCGGCGCGGTGGCAAGAACCGGCGCGCCACCGCCGCAGCCCAGGGAGAGGGCGCGCCGGCCCCACCGGCCGCCGAACCCGAGACGGGGCTCCAGGCCGAAATCTCCTGAAGCGTCGCCGAGCATCGACTCGAGGCCGGGCTCGCAGGCTCGCGAGCCCGACCGGTTATCCTCTTTCCCTTCCAGGAGTCGGCATGAGCGATCCGAAGGACAGCGACCGCAGCGAAACCGCCGAGTGGCGCGAAGCGCTCGACGACGTCATCCAGACGGAAGGGGAGGAGAGGGCGCGCTTCCTGCTCGAGCGGCTGCTCGATCACGCCTACCGGCGAACGGTCCCCTTGCCGTCGCCCATCACGCCCTACGTCAACACGATCCCGCGCCACGAGCAGCCGCCCTACCCCGGCGACCGCGCGATCGAGCGCCGCATCAAGAGCCTGGTGCGCTGGAACGCGCTCGCGATGGTGGTGCGCGCGAACCGCGAGGAGGACGGCATCGGCGGCCACATCTCCACCTACCAGTCGGCGGCGACGCTCTACGAGGTCGGCTTCAACCACTTCTTCCGCGGACGCGGCGAAAGCGGCTTCGACGGCGACCTCGTCTTCTTCCAGGGACACGCCTCGCCGGGCATCTACGCACGCGCCTTCCTGGAGGGGCGATTGCCCGCGGCGCGGCTCGAGAGTTTCCGTCGCGAGCTGGCGCCCGGCGGGGGGCTCTCGTCCTATCCCCATCCCTGGCTGATGCCCGACTTCTGGGAGTACCCGACGGTCTCGATGGGGCTGGGACCCATCACCGCCATCTACCAGGCCCGTTTCCTCAAGTACCTGGAGAACCGTGGCCTCCTTCCACCGACCCAGCGCAGGGTCTGGGCGTTCCTCGGCGACGGCGAAACCGACGAGCCCGAGGCCCTGGGAGCCCTCACTCTGGCGTCGCGCGAGAAGCTCGACAACCTGATCTTCGTCGTCAATTGCAATCTGCAGCGGCTCGACGGACCGGTGCGCGGCAACGGCAAGATCATCCAGGAGCTGGAAGCGGCCTTCCGGGGCGCGGGCTGGAACGTGATCAAGGTGATCTGGGGCTCCTCCTGGGACCCGCTGCTCGACCGGGACCAGGACGGCTGGCTGGTGCGGGTCATGGACGAGACGCTCGACGGCGAGTACCAGAAGTACTCGGTCGAGGGGGGTGCCTACATCCGCGAGCACTTCTTCGGCAGGTACCCGGAGCTCGCGGCGATGGTGGCCGATATCCCGGAAGGGGAGATGCCCTACTTGCGCCGCGGCGGGCTCGACCCGGAGAAAGTCCACGCCGCCTACAAGCTGGCGACCGAGACGCGCGGCCTGCCGACCGTGATCCTCGCCAAGACGATCAAGGGCTACGGCCTCGGACATGCCGGCGAGGGCAAGAACGTCACGCACCAGCAGAAGAAGCTCAAGGAGGAGGAGCTCCGGGCCTTTCGCGATCGTTTCGAGATCCCGGTCTCCGACGCCGAGATCGCCGGCGCGCCGTTCTACCGGCCGGAGGAGTCGAGCCCGGAGATCCGGTACCTGCTCGAGCGCCGTCGCGCGCTCGGGGGCTTCGTCCCCGCCCGGCGCTCGTTCGTGGGCGGGCTCGCGACCCCGCCGCGCGAATTCTTCGCCGAGTTCCATTCCGGCAGCGAGCGTGGCGTCTCGACGACCATGGCCTTCGTCCAGATGTTGCGGCAGCTGCTGCGTCACCCGGAGATCGGCGCGCGCGTGGTGCCGATCGTGCCGGACGAGGCGCGCACCTTCGGCATGGAGTCCCTCTTCCGCCAGCACGGCATCTACGCGCAGTCGGGTCAGCTGTACGAGCCGGTCGACGCGGGAACGCTCCTCTACTACCACGAGGCGAAGAACGGCCAGATCCTCGAAGAGGGGATCACCGAGGCGGGGTCGATGTGCTCCTTCACGGCGGCGGGCACGGCAGCCTCGAACCACGGGCTGCCGATGATCCCCTTCTTCATCTACTACTCGATGTTCGGCTTCCAGAGGATCGGCGATCTCGTCTGGGCGCACGGCGACCAGCGCGGCAAGGGCTTCCTGCTCGGCGCCACGGCGGGCAGGACGACGCTCAACGGCGAAGGGCTGCAGCACCAGGACGGACACTCGCAGCTTCTGGCCTCGGTCGTTCCCAACCTCGTGACCTACGACCCGGCCTACGCCTACGAGCTCGCGGTGATTCTGGAGGAGGGGCTGCGGCGGATGTACCGGGAGAACGAGGACGTCTTCTACTACCTCACGCTCTACAACGAGAACTACCCGATGCCGGCGATGCCCGAGGGGGCGGCCGAGGGGATCGTCGCCGGGCTCTACCGGCTCGGGTCGTCGCCGCTCGGCGAGGAGCGCCCCCGCGTCCAGCTGCTCGGCTCGGGCTCGCTGCTCGGCGAGGCGTTGCGCGCGCAGGCCCTGCTCGCCGAGCGCTTCGGCGTCGGAGCGGAGGTCTGGAGCGCCACCTCCTACGGCGAGCTCCGGCGCGAGGCGCTCGACTGCGAGCGCTGGAATCGGCTCCATCCGGAAGAGGGCGAGCGGATCCCGTACGTCGCCCGCGTCCTGGGAGAGGCCCGCGGCCCGGTGGTCGCCGTCTCGGACTACCTCAAGGCGGTGCCCGACCAGATCGCACGCTTCGTGCCGCAGGGGCTGGTCGCGCTCGGCACCGACGGCTTTGGGCGGAGCGAGACGCGGCGCGCGCTCCGGCGCTTCTTCGAGATCGACGCCGAGCACGTGGCGGCCGCCGCGCTCACGGCGCTCGCGCGGCGCGGCGAGCTCCCGCCCCGCGAGGCGGCGCGGGGGATCGCCGCGCTCGGCATCGATCCCGAGGCTCCGAGCCCGCGGGAGCGCTAGCGAGGCCGAAGTGAGCCGCGACGATTCGCCGGGGATTCTCGTCCTGCCGCCGCTCGTCTATCTCGGAGCCTTCGGTCTGGGCGGTCTCACCGATCGGCTGCTGCCCTGGGCGCTCGCCGAGAGCTGGCGGACCCAGGAACTGATCTTCTGGACGGGAGCCGCCCTGCTCGCGTTCGGATCGGGATTCGAGCTCTGGGCGCTCGGCCTCTTCACGCGCGCTCGCACGAGCGCCATCCCCTTCCGTCCCGCGAGCGTCTTCGTGGCGCGTGGCCCCTATCGCCTGACCCGCAATCCGATGTACGTCGGCATGACCTCGAGCCTCACGGGCGTCGGATGCATGCTGGGGCGCGGCTGGATCGCGCTCTCGGCGCTGGTCGCGGCGCTGGTGATCGATCGCTACGCCATTCGCCGCGAGGAGGCCTACCTCGAGCGCCGCTTCGGCGCCGAGTACCTCGAGTACAAACGCAGGGTCCGGCGTTGGATCTGAGCCGCCGGTCCGCGCGCCGCGCCTATTCGTAGCGCAGGGCGTCGATCGGATCGAGGCGCGCGGCGCGGGCGGCGGGGAAGATCCCGAACACGAGACCCACCGACATCGAAACGGCGAGCCCGACCGCCACCGCCCAGAGCGGCGTCGCGGTGGCGAGCGGGGAGACGCTGCGCACCAGAGCGGAGATGCCGAGCCCGGTGGCGACGCCGATCGCGCCGCCCAGCAGCGAGAGCGTCACCGCCTCGATCAGGAACTGGGTGAGGATGTCCTGCCGCATGGCGCCGAGCGCTTTGCGGAGGCCGATCTCACGCGTGCGCTCGGTCACCGAGACGAGCATGATGTTCATGACGCCGACGCCCCCGACGAGCAGCGAGATCGACGCGATGAGGATCATGGTGAGCGCGATGCCGTTGGTGACCGCGCGGAAATTGCCGATCAGCTTGTCCGGAGTCATGAGGCCGAAGTCGTTCGGCTTGTTGAAGGGGACGCCGCGGCGCTGACGCAGGACGTTCGTTCCCTCCTCGATGACCTCGTTCACGAGATCGGGGCGCTTCGGTACCGTCGCGATGTTGACCCCGAAGTCCTTCTTCACCCAGGGAAAGGTGTCGTCGAAGGTCGAGAAGGGGAGGTAGACGTGGGCGTCGGTGGACTCGAACATCCCCGACCCTTGCTCCTCCATGACGCCGATCACCGTGTAGCGCTTTCCGGCGAAGGTCACCCGCTTGTCGATCGGGTCGACGAAGGGGAAGAGCGCGTCGGCGAGCGACCAGCCGAGCACGATGACGTCGGCCGAGCGGCGCTCGTCCGCCTCGGTGATGAAGCGGCCCTCGGCGACTTGCTTGAAGTTGGCGTCCGGGTAGTCGGAGGTGACGCCCGCGATCGTGTCGGGCGTCGCCTCGCGGCCACCGTAGAGCACGAGGGGCGTCTGGTCGGTCGAGTTGCCCGGGAACCAGTAGCGTTCGGGAGAGACCGAACGCATCGACGGGCAGAGCTCGCGTAGCGCCATCGCGTCCTCGTAGGTGAGGTTCTTGCGCTGCCGCTGATCCTCGCGACCCCTGCCGTCTCCCGGTCCGAACTGCGGGTCGTACTTCTGGAACTGCACGAGCGTGGCGCCGAAGGACTCGAAGCTGGCGGTGACGCCGCGATTGAAGCCCTCGATCATCGACACCATCGCGATCACCGTCGCGACGCCGATGACGATGCCGAGCACGGTCAAGGCGGCGCGCAGCTTGTGGGCGACGACGGCGGTCTTCGCGAAGAGGACGTTCTCCACGAATCCGCGGCGGAGGGCCTGGAGGAGAGCGGCGCTACTCATAACGCAGGGCCTCGATGGGCAGGAGGTTCGCGGCCTTGCGCGCCGGAAAGACGCCGGCCAGGAGCCCGGTCAGCACGGAGAGGGCGAGCCCCGTGGTCACCAGAGCCGGCGTGATCTTGGTCGGCAGCGGGAAGGCCGAGGAGAGACCGAATGCGATGAGCGCGCCGAGGAGGACTCCGACGAGACCGCCCGAGAGGGCGAGCATCACGGCTTCGGTCAGGAACTGGAGGAGGATGTCGCGCTTGCGCGCGCCGAGCGCGCGGCGGATGCCGATCTCGCGTGTCCGCTCGACGACCGAGACGAGCATGATGTTGGCGATCACGATCCCGCCCACGACGAGCGAGATGCCGGAGATGAAGATGACGAGCGCGAAGGCGCCGGCGGTGATCTGGCGCCAGACCGTCTGCACCGCCCCCGCGTCGACGATGCCGAAGGGGTCGGGATCGGAAGTGGGCGTGTGGCGTCGGCCGCGCAGGATGTTCCTCACCTCGTCTTGCGCCACCGCCGAGCCCTCGATGCCCCCCGCCGGACGGACGAGGAGATTGAGGCTGCGCCGCACGCCGAACTGCTTGCGGAAGGCGTCGAGCGGCACGAACACCTGGTTGTCCTGGTTCTGGCCGAGCACCGCGCCCTGCTTGCGCAGCAGTCCGATGACCTTGTAGGGCTGGGTCTCGATCCAAACCAGGCGCCCGATGGGGTCGAGCGGTCCGAAGAGCTCCTCCTTGACGTCGGCACCGATCACCGCCAGCGGCGCGGCGTGGCGCTCCTCGGCGTCGAGGAAGAAGCGTCCCGCCTCCAGATCGAGGTTGTTGAGCTCGGCGAGATTGGCGGTCCCGCCGACGATCACCGCGCCCGGAAGATCCTCGGCCAGGCGCTTGACCTTCTGGCGCGAGCGGGCCGACAGCGCCACGTCGGCGCACTCCCCGCACAGCCGCTCGATCGCCCGCGCGTCCTGGAGCGTGATGCGCTTGCGCTTGAGAGCCTCGAGAAACTCGTCCCGGTTGGTGATGATCCCGAACTGGGTCACCACGAAGACGTCCGGCGAGAGCGTGAAGAGCTGCTCGGTGACGAAGGAGTTGAGACCGGTGACGATCGACACCACCGCCACGACGGTCATCACGCCGATGATCACGCCGAGCAGCGTCAGGAAGCTGCGCAGCCGGTTGGTGCGCAGCGCCGTGGTGGCGATCCGGAGGGTCTCCACGCCGTCTCCTACTTCTTGCCTTCGCCCTTCTTCTTCTCGGGCTCGAGGCGCACGCGATCGCCGTCCTTGATGTCGCGCAGCGCCTTGAACGGCCCGGTGACGATCTCGTCCCCCTCCGCGAGGCCGGTCTGGATCTCGACCTGGGTCTCGCCGGTCATGCCGGGGGTGACGGCGGCGAACTTGACGGTCTGCTTCTTGCCGTCGCGGGCGAGCACGTAGACCCCCTCCTCTTCGCCCCCCTTCTCCCCCTCTTTGTCGCGCACCACGAGCGCCTGGATGGGGATCGCGAGCACCTGGTTGGCGGTGCCGGTGAGGATGTCGGCGGAGCAGGAAAAGCCGGGACGGATAGTCGCCGGCGGGCTCTTCAGCTGGATGCGGACCTCGAAGTTCACTGCGGCGTCGGTCCCCCCGGTAAGCGTCTGGATGGGGCTCGAGCCGACCTCGGTGACGATGCCCTCGTACTTCTGGTCGCCGTAGGCGTCGACGCGCACGTCAGCCGTCTGGCCGACCTTGACCGACGGGATGTCGGTCTCGTCGACCTCCATCACGGCTTCGACGACGCTCATGTCGGAGATGGTCATCAGCTTCGTCCCCGCGTTGTTCATCGTGCCGATGACGGCGATCTCCCCTTCCTCGACCGGGAGGGCGGTGACGACGCCGGCGATGGGGGAGACCATCTTGGTCTTGGAGAGCTCGTCGCGCGCCCCGGCGAGAGTCGCGCGGGCCTGCTCGATGCGCCGCTCCACCGCCTTGGCGTTGGCCTCCGCCGCCTCCCATGCCGCCTGGGCACGATCGAGCTCGGCCTGCGGCACGACCTGCTCGGCGAAGGTGCGCTCGGTCCTCTCCAGGCTCTTGCGAGCCTCCTCGGCCTGGGCGCGCGCGGCGTCTCGATCGAAGAAGAGAGCCTTCAGCGACTCCTCGGCGGAGAGCGCCGTCGCTTGGCGCTGTGTCTGGTCGATCTGGAGCAGGAAGTCGCCCTTGGCGACCTCGTCCCCTTCGCGCACCGCGAGATTGACGATCTGCCCCATGACGTTGGCCGAGAGCTCGACCTTGCGCTGCGCTTCGATCTTGCCGGTCGCGGTGACCAGGCTCTTGAGGTCGGCGCGCTCGACCTTCTGGACCGTGACTTGCGGCAGCTTGGCGTCCTTGCCGCGGATCACGCTCGCGACGATGAGCCCGCCGACGACGACCGGCACGCCGATCAGGGCGATCTTCTTTCCTCGAGTCATCTCCCTCCACCTCCCTGGGGTACCACCCCCGATTCCTACGTCGCCGGGCGACAAAAGTTCCGGTCGCGCCGCCGCCTCGCGGGCCGTCCCCCAGAGCGGGGGCGAGCGGGGAGCCCGCGCCCGGTAGAATGCCGTCCGAACTTCCGATCGAGAAGGAGAGGACGATGCGCATGCCGAGCTGCTCGAAGGCGTTGACGACGATGGTGCTCGCCCTGGCGATGACCGCCGCTTGCACCCCCCATGTCGCTCCTCCGCCGCCTCCACCTCCACCGCCACCTCCCCCGTCGCCGGCGCAGGTGACGATCACGGTCTCCGAGGTCGGAGGCGTCGTGTCGATCGCCGCGAATCCGATGGACGTCGTCATCGGCTACGGCTCGGCCTCGCGGCTGCCCACCCAGGCCGCCTGGAATCTCGTCTACGCGGGGGGAGCGGAGGCGCTGGTCTCGTTCGTCACGGTCCAGGTCAAGCCGGGCGAGGGACCGGCGACGCAGGCGCTGTTCGATCAGTCCTACACCCTGAACCTGGGCTCCTCGGTTCCGAGCGGCGCCGCCAAGCAGCAGCCGGTCTGGAATCCAGCCGGCGAGGCCCATTGGCCCTACAACGTGGTGGTCTTCCTCAAGCAGGCCGGTAAGAGCGTCTACCTCGACCCGCGCGTCATCATCCGCAAGTAGGGGC
Source organism: uncultured Thermoanaerobaculia bacterium (assembly GCA_964476605.1). Classification (GTDB taxonomy): domain Bacteria; phylum Acidobacteriota; class Thermoanaerobaculia; order Multivoradales; family JAGPDF01; genus JAGPDF01. The sequence continues at coordinate 25,840 of CAYZBH010000027.1, forward strand.
GTCAGGAGCGGCTCAGTCGCCGATCAGGGCGTGGAACCGGGGATCGGCGGCGAGGGCGCGGAATTCGTCCTCTTGGCGGATCATCTCGCGCGGATAGCCGAGGTCGATCGCCGCGCGAACCTGCGCGATCGCTCCCGTGGATTCGCCGCAGAGGGCGAGGGTTTGCGCGAGGGCGTGGTGGTTCTCGGCGCTCGGCGGCAGCTCCGCGGCGAGGACGCGAACCAGCGTCGCGGCCTGCTCGCAGCGCGCGAGGTGCGCCAGGTAGAGCGCCCGGTCGAGCCGGAGCTGCGGCTCGCGCGGCGTCTCGGCGAGCTGCCGCTCGACGCGCTCGAGCGCCTCCGCGTAGGCGGCCCTCGCGTCATCGCGACGGCCGAGGCGTAGATAGAGGTCGCCGAGATTGCGCCGGTACTGGGCGTTCTCCGGCGCGAGCTCGGCGGCGAGGCGGAAGTTGCGCTCCGCCTCCTCGAGGTCGCCGGCGAAGAAGTAGGCGGTGCCCACGTTGTTCGCCGTCTCGTCGCTCTGGATGGGGCGCGGTAGCCGGGCGTAGGCGGCGAGCGCGCCCGCGGTGTCGCCGCCGAGCAGCGCGAGCGAAGCGAGGTTCTCGAGCGGCACCGTCACGTCGGGTGGAGCGAGCGCCGCGGCACGATCGAACGCGGTGCGCGCCGTGGCGCTCTCGCCGCCGCGGAGCCGGAAGTCCCCGAGCGCGTTCCAGTTTCCCCAGTAGCTCGGTCTGAGCGAGACCGCGCGCAGGAGATGCTCCTCGGCCCGGGCGCGATCCCCCAGCTGCTCGTAGGCCGTGGCGAGGGCCTCCTGCTGGCGATCGAGCAGCAATCCGGAGCGGATCCCCTCGAGCTCGGCGATGGCATCCCGCGGGCGTAGTTGGAGGAGGCGGACCCTCGCCAGCGCCATCCGAGCCTCGGCGCTCGCGGGGTCGAGGGCGCGGGCGGAGAGCGCCTCGCGCTCCGCGAGCTCGAGCTGGTCGGGAGAGCGCTCGCGCGCGAATTCCCGCGCCGCGGCTTCGCTCGCCGCCGCGTGCGCCCAGGCGAAACCGGGGTCGAGCCGCACCGCCTCGGCCAGCAGCCCGCTCGCGAGCTTGGGCGCGGAGACGTCGTCGCGGTCGGCGAGGAAGCGCCGCGCCTTGAGGTAGAGACCGAAAGCCCGGGCCGAGCCGGTGGGATCGCGGGCGAGCCGCTTCCGGTCCGCGCTCGAGAGCGGCACCGAGATCGCGTCCGCGGCTTCTTGCGCCATCTGCGCCTGCAGGGTGAAGAGCTCCTCGCGCGGTCCCTGGAAGCTCCGCGTCCAGAGCGTCGCTCCGGTCGCGGCGTCGGTGAGGCGGAGCGCGACCTGGAGCCTGCCGGAGGCGAGCTGCAGGCCGCCGCCCAGAACGCCACCGACGCCGAGGTCGCGGCCGGCCTCGGCGGCGCTGCGGTGGGCCGCGAGCCGGGAGCGGACCTCGTCGGGGCCCACCACGTGCGCGCCCGGGATCTCGGAGAGTTGATTGGCCAGGGTGGCCGCGATGCCGAGGCCGAAGTCGTCGAGGGCGGAATCGCCGGTGAAGTTCTCGAAGGGCATGACGGCGAGGTTCTGCAGCGAGACGGCAGGAGCCGCGTGCCGCGCCCGCCAGGTCGCCCATCCTCCGGCCACGACGAGCAGGCTCGCCGTCACGGCGCCGACCAGCCGGAGCCGGCGCCGGGGAGTACCGGCGGCGCGCTTCGGCGGCGCGACGACCGCCGCGGGAGGTGCGGAAGGCGGAGCGTCGCCCCCTCGACGGGCGAGGAGAGCGAGCTCCGCAGCCACGGCCTCGGCGCTCGCCGGTCTCTCCGCGGGGTCCTTGGCGAGCAGGCGGTCGACGAGCGCCGCGAGCTCGGGCCGAGTCGCCGGCGCGACGGTCGCGAGCGGCGGCGCTTCGGCGTGCACCACCGCCCGATAGAGCGCGAGCCGGTCTCCGCCGGCGAAGGGGAGCCTCCCGCTCGCCATCTCGTAGAGCACCACGCCGAGGGCGAACAGGTCGCTGCGGCCGTCGAGCGGCAGACCGAGCGCTTGCTCCGGTGAGGCGTAGCCCGCGGTCCCCATCACGACGCCCGCGGTCGTGACGAAGCCGTCGTCGAGAACCGTCTCGGCCTCGGCCGAAGCGCGCCACTTCGCGAGCCCGAAGTCGAGGATCTTGACGCGGCCCTCGGGCGTCAGGCGGACGTTGCCCGGCTTCAGATCGCGATGCACGAGGCCGGCTCGGTGCGCGGCGGCGAGACCGTCGGCGATCTGCCGGCCGACCGAGCAGAGCTCCTCTTCGGGGAACGGCCCGCGGGCGATCCGAGTCCGCAGATCCTCGCCCGGGACGAGCTCGAGGACGAGGTAGGCGACCCGTCGAGGACCTTCGGCGGTGTCACCGAGCAGACGGCCGTCGGCGACGTCGGCCTCTCCGACGTCGTGGATCGCCGCCAGGTTGGGGTGGTTCACGGCCGCCGCCGCCTGGGCCTCGCGCAGGAAGCGTTCGCGTCGGCCGGGGTCTCCCGCCGATTCCGGCCGCAGGATCTTCAGGGCCACGTGGCGGTTGAGACGTGGGTCGAAGGCGAGGAAGACGAGCCCCATCCCCCCTTCACCGAGCGGCCGCTCGATCAGGTAGTGGCCCAGTTTCAGTCCGGACGTCACGCTCGGGTTCCTGGTTGGTCGAGGCGCCGGCGAGTCTATAACGGCGCCGGCGGCCGAACTGGGGCATCATGGAGGCACCATGGACGGGAGCGCGCGCGAACCCGCGGCTCTCCGGTGCGTATTTCCCCTGGGGGAACGTGTCTTGAGTCGACCGCGGGGTGCCCTGCTGGTTTCATTGGTGGCCTTCGGCGTCGCGGCGCTGCTGCTCGCCCTGGCGGCCATCGTCGACCTCGCCCTGCCCCGCCCCTGGGACGGCGTCGTTCTGGAATCCGATCTCGTGGGTTCGTTGACGGTGCGGGAAGTGGTCGCGGGATCCGGCGCCGACCACGCGGGCCTGCGGCCCGGCGACGTCATCGTCGGCATCGACCGGGACGTGCTGCGCTCGCCCGTGCACGCGGCCGAGCTGCTCGCGGGGCGACGGATCGGCGAGCGCGTCCCCTACCTGGTCCGCCGGGCGGGCGGCCTGGAGGAGGTCGTGGTGGAGCTCGGGCGCCGCTATCTCGGCAACCCGTCCTACTTCTACGCCTGCCTGCTGGGATTCCTCTTCTTCGCGGTGGGCACCTTCGTGCTCGCGCGCCAGCCGCAGCGCCGGCCGGCCCAGGTCTACTTCCTCGTCTCGGCGCTCTTCCTGCTCTTCCTGGTCTGCCGGCTGCGGCCCGCGTCCTATTCCTGGTTCGATCGCTTCGCGCTCGACACGGGGACCTTCGCGCTCCTCATTCTCCCCGCCTGCTTCTTGCACTTCTTCCTGATCTTCCCCCGTCCGGTGGGGTTGCGCCCCCGGCCCGGAAGCGAGGATTTCGGGCGCCGGCGGCGCCTTTGGATCGCCACTCTGGGCGCCATCTATCTGTTGCCCCCGCTGGTGCTCGTCATGGCCTTCGTTCTGGCCTCGCACCGGCGCCAGCACCTGCACCTGATCAGTGGCGCGCCGGCCCCCAACTGGTGGGTGCTCGCCTGCTACATGCTGGTCGGTCTCGGCGTCCTGGCGTTCAACGCCCGCCGCTTGCCCGATCCCCGCCAGCGGCGAGGGGTCGGTCTGGTGCTCCTGGGTTCGCTGCTCGGGCTCCTCCCCTTTCTCTTCACGGCCGTCGCCTTCCCGTCGTTCCTCCACACCGAGCGTTACCTCTACCTGGGTCTCGCCCCGCTCGTGCTCGTGCCGGTCACCTTTGCGATCGCGATCGTCCGCTTCGGGCTGCTCGACATCCGGGTCATTCTGCGCAAGAGCCTCGCTTACACGGGGCTCACGGCGGGCGTCACCGCGACCTACGCGGCGGCGATCGCGCTCTTCGGCGTGCTGACGCGTGGCACCGCTCTCGACGCCTCGCCCTACTTTCCGATTCTCTTCGCGCTCGCGATCGCCCTGCTCTTCGAGCCGCTCAAGAGTCGAAGCCAACGGCTGGTGGACCGCCTCCTCTTCGCCGAGCGCGGGCGGCTGCAGGACGAGATGCGAGACCTGGGCGAGGCGATGGCGGCCCGCGTCGACCTCGAGTCGGTCGTCCGCGACCTGGTCGAGAGGCTGCCGCGCCTCCTGGGGCTGCGCTTCGCGGCGCTCTATCTCCTGCGCGGCGAGCGTCTCGAGCGGGTCGCCGGGCCGGGAGAGCTGCCCCCGGACCTGCCCGCGGCGGCGGCGCTCTTCGAGCGGCTGGCCCGGCGGGAGAGACTCACGCGCCTGGCGGCGCTCGAAGCGGCGGCGCTCGAAAGCTCGGGTGACGAAGCCGAGGAGATGGCGAGCCTGGGCTCGCGGTTGGGTGCGCTCGGTGTCGAGTGGGTGGGAGACCTCGCCTCGCCGCGACGCCGGGTCGGCGTGGTGCTCTTCTCGGAATCGTCGGGACAGCTCACCCTCGCCGCCGAGGAGCTCTCGCTGCTCGGTAGCCTCCTCGGCCAGGCTGCGGTGGCGCTCGAGAACAGCCTCCTGGTGGAGGAGAGGACGCGTCAGGCGGAGCTCGAGCGCGAGATCGAGATCGCCTCCTCCGTGCAGACGCAGCTCCTGCCCGCGAAGCTCTCGCTAGGCCCAGGCTGGCGCGTGGCCGCGGCCTGCGAGCCGGCGCGCCACGTGGGCGGGGATTTCTTCGCCGAGATTCCCGGGCCGCGGGACGGTTCGGCGGCGGTGATCTTCGGCGACGTGGCGGGGAAGTCGGTTTCGGGTGCCTTGGTGATGATGGCGGCGCACGAGGCGCTGCAAACGCTCGCTCTGACCCATCGCGACCCCGCGACGCTCTTCGCGCTCGCCAATCAGCGGCTCTACCGGGTAGGCAACAAGAAGGGCTTCGTCGCGCTCGCCTGGATCGCGGCGTCGGCGGATGGCGGCGGGCTCGACTACGTCCTCGCCGGTCAGCCGCAGCTGCTCCTGCGGCGCGCCGCGGGAGAGGTGCGCGAGCTGCCGCTGCCCGCGCACCGTCTGCCGCTGGGCGCGCTGCTGAACGGAGGCTTCGAGGTGCGCCACGCGGCGGTGGCCCCGGGGGAGCTGGTGCTGGGATTCTCGGACGGCGTGGTCGACGCCCTGTCCGCGAGCGGCGAGCAGTTCGGCGAGGCGCGGCTTCATCAGGTGGTCGCGGCCTCTCCGCCCGATCCTCGGATCGTCATCGACCGAGTGCTCGGGGCGGTCCGCCGCTTCGCCGACGGAGCCGAACCCTACGACGACATCACCTTGGTCGCCTTCGCGCGCGACCGGGAGGCGGAATCATGCGCAAACTCTGGTTGATCCTCTTCACGCTGGCCGTGGCGGCGGCCGGATTGACCTGGCTCTACTCGGCGACGCGAACGGAGTGGACGACCTCCTCGCCCGAGGCCTTGGCGGCGTATCGCAAGGGGCGCGAGGCGCAGATGAAGTTCTACTTCGCCGACGCGCAGGCGGCCTACGAGCGGGCTCTCGCGATCGACCCGGATTTCGTGGCGGCGAAGATCGCCGTGCTCGACGGGGACAAGAAGGTCGAGGACCGCCGCAAGATCGTGGAGTCGTTGCGCAGCGCCGACCGGAGCCGGCTGAACACGCGCGAGCGCTTCATGATCGACGTCGTGCTGGCGCGCGCGGACGGGGACGAGGCACGCCGCACGCGCCTCATCGACGACTTCCTCGCCGCGCATCCGAAAGATCCCTGGGCGCTCATGGTCGCTTCGGGCGACGCCTGGAGCCGCCAGGATCTCGTGACCGCCGAGAAGCGCTACCGAGCGCTGCTCGAGCTCGATCCGAACTGGGTGGTGGCACGCAACCACCTCGGCTACATCGCGATGGCGCGGGGCCAGTTCGACGAGGCCGAAGAGGCGTTCCGGACCTACAAGTACGTCGCTCCCGATCAGGCCAATCCCCACGATTCGTTGGGGGAGCTCCTGGTGCTGCGCGGGCGGCTCGACGAGGCGCGCCAGGAGCTCGAGGCCGGCCTCGCGCTGCGTCCCGACTTCTGCGCCTCGTACGGAAACCTGCTGCGGGCGCAGCTGCTGGAGCGGGACCTCTCGTCGCTCGACGACCTGGCCAGGCGCGCGCGGGAGCACTGCGACGCGAGCACGGCGAACGACATTCTCTGCGACGGGGCGATGGCGAAGGCGCTGATCGACCGCGACTACGAAGCTCCCTATCGCGAACTCGGTGAGCCCTGCGCGGCGCGATTCGCCGAGCCCTCGCCGCTCGGCTTCGATCTCGCCCTGCACTCCGGTCGCGCGCCGGAGGCGATGGCGATGGAGGCCAAGATCCGCGAGGCGGTGGAGAAGGAGGGGCAGCCACCCGCCTACAAGCGACGGCCGATGCTGCTGCTCGACTACATGGAAGGGACGCGGGCCGCCTTCGAGGGACGCTACGCCGACGCGGCCGAGCTCTTCCGCAAGGTCGACGAGACGTCGAACTGGTGGGAGGGCAACGGCGGCGGCGTCTTCCGACTGATCGTCCGCGCCAAACGGATCCAGGCTCTCGACCGCGCGGGCGACCACGCTCTCGCGGCCAAGGAGCTCGAAGCCCTGCGTGGCCTCAACGCGGCCGCCGCCGCCTGGGCCGGCGCCATGAACTTCGGACCGGTTTCCGACGCGCGCGGCGCCGGCTGATCAGCGGCAGACCGCGGGACCCCCGACCCGCAGATCCTCGACCCGAGCCGGGACGGCGAGTCGAAGCAGTGGCGCCCGTCCGAGGCTCTCTGTATAGTCCGCGCACTTCGGCAGCTGATCCGCCGCCCGCGGCGAGCACTTCGTCGGTCTCGTCTCGAGCGCTCGTTGGTTCGAAAGGGGGTACGCCGTGACCTCTTCTCCAGACCAGTGTCGGGTTCTCTGCCGCTTCGCGTTCGCCCTGTCCATCGGATCGAGTCTCGCCGGCGCAGCGCTGGCTGAGCCGGGCGAGGGACCGACCTCGATCTTCGAGGACGGCTTCGAGTCCGGCGACGTCTGCGACTGGAGCCTGTCGTCCCCGCCCACGCTCTTCCTCTGGTACCTCGACCAGGACGGGGACGGCTTCGGCGATCCCGGTGTTTCCACCTCCGCGTGCCGCGCTCCGGTGAATTACGTCGGGAACGACGACGACTGCGACGACAGCTCGTCCTTCACGTACCCGGGAGCAGCGCCCGCCGATTCGCCGACGAGCTGCATGCTGGACGCGGACGACGACGAGTTCGGGTCGACGACCCCTCCCCCCGGGGTCGTCGCCGGCAGCGACTGCGACGACGGATCCGTCGCGGTGAACCCCGGCGCGGCCGAACTCTGCAACGGGATCGACGACGACTGCGATCTCGCGATCGACGAGGATTTCGACCTCGACGGCGACAACTACACCACCTGCGGCGGAGACTGCGACGACGGCGACCCGGGCGTCCATCCCGGCGCCCCCGACCCCATCGACGCCCTCTTCGTCGATCAGAACTGCGACGGGATCGACGGCGAGATCGCGCGCGCCGCTTTCGTCGCCTCGGGCGGCGTGAACGACGGAGTGTGCGCGATGGGCGCTCCCTGCGCGACCATTGGCCATGCCGCCGGGGTCGCCTCCGCCGACCCGAATCGCGACCAGGTCTATGTCCGCGCGGCGACCTACAACGAAGTCCTCACGGTCCCGACCGGAGTCGGGATCGTCGGCGGCTACGACAGCGCGTGGGGGCGTGCCGATCGTGCCGCGCCCGGGCACACGGTGACGCTTCATGGCACCTACTACGCCGCCGAAGACTCCTGGGTGACCGTCCGCGCCCGCTCGGTTTCAGCCTGGTTCGCGGACCTGGTGCTCGAGGGTCCGACGGCGACGACCGCCGGGGACTCGAGTCAAGTGGTGAACGCGCTCTCTTCGACGCTCTCCTTCGAGCGCGTCACGTTCTCGCAGGGAAACGGACGGGTCGGTTCCCAGGGAGGAAATGGCACCTCCGCCTCGCAGACGGCCCCGGCCGCCGCGAGCGACGGCGGGGACGGACAGGAGTTGGTGGTGATCTGCAGCACGGTGAGGGTTCAGGGAGGTGGCGCGGCCACCAACGGGCCCTGCCCGAGCGGCACCGCCGGAGGGGGAGGTGGGGACGGTGGCAGCACGGACACGGCTTGCCCGGGACTGGGCGGGACCTGCAGCGGAAGCGATTGCAATCCGACTCCAGGCCTCGCGGGAAGCAACGCGGCTGGCGGGACCCTGGGAGGAATCGGAGGCGGGATCTGCACGAGCGGTGCTCCGCAACCGGGCTTTCCCGGGGTGGCGGTCAACGGCGCGGCGGGCGCTGGAGGAGGGAGTAGCGGTTTCTTCGACGTCAACAACCAGTGGCGCGCCTTCGCCGGAGGCGCGGGCGGAGTCGGAGTGGACGGAAAGGGCGGCGGAGGCGGTGGCGGAGCGGGAGGGTGCGACCTCGGGGTCTTCGACGATCGTGGCGCCGGCGGTGGTGGGGGCGGAGCGGGAGGTTGCCGCGCACCGAGCGCGGGGGGCGCCGGCGGCGGCGGAGGAGGGAGCTTCGGAATCGTCTCCGCTTCGAGCGCCCTGACGGTGAGCCAATCGCTCTTCCTCCTCGGGACGGGAGGCAATGGCGGAGCCGGAGGCACGGGCGGGACGGGGCAGCCCGGCGGAGCGCCAGGCAGCGGCGGCTCCGCGAGCCCGGATACCTTGGCTGGCGGCGACGGTGGGGCCGGCGCGCAAGGAGGGCACTCCGGGGGCGGGGGTGGCGGGGCTGGCGGCCGGGTCTGCGGCGTGATCCGCCTGGGCGGCTCGCTCTCCAGCACGTCGAACACCTTCTCCGGAGGCAGTCTGGGATCTGGAGGAGCGGGGGGTTCGTCGCCCGGGAACGGGGGCGCCTCCGGAGCCAGCGGGACCGTGGCGAACACCTGCCTCTGCGCGAGCGGCGCGCACTGCTAGGTGCCGCGCGTCGGCTCAGACCACCTGTTCGCGCGTCTTGAGGAAGCGGATCTTCGTCCAGTCCTCTTCGGCGACCTTGAGGCGGTAGGCATTCGCCGCGAGGAAGACGGGGAGGCCGTGGACGTCGTCGGCGATCGCCCCCTCGTGCTCCGCGAGAAAGCGCTCGAGCTCTCGCCGATCGTCGGCTTCCAGCCAGCGCGCGGTGTGGAGCGTGGTCGGCTGGAAGGCGACCGGCAGGTCGTACTCCGTGCGGATGCGATCGGCGAGGACGTCGAACTGCAAGGGTCCGGCGACGCCGACGATCCACTCGCCGCCGACCCGGGTCTTGAAGATCTGGGCGGCGCCCTCCTCGGCGAGGTGCTGCAGCGCCTTGCCCAGGTGCTTCGCCTTGAGCGGGTCGCCGGCGCGCACCTTCTGCAGGAGCTCGGGAGCGAAGGAGGGGATGCCGGTGAAGCGGAGCGCCTCCCCTTCCGTGAGCGCGTCGCCGATCCTGAGCTGGCCGTGGTTGGGAATGCCGACGATGTCCCCCGGAAAGGCCTCCTCCGCGATCTCGCGCTCGCGCGCCAGGAACATCACGGGGCTGTGCACGTTGATCAGCTTGCCCGAGCGCACGTGGGTGAGCCGCATGCCACGCTCGAAACGACCCGAGCAGAGGCGCACGAAGGCGATGCGGTCGCGGTGCTTCGGGTCCATGTTCGCCTGGATCTTGAAGACGAAGGCGGAGACCTTTTCCTCGAGGGGCTCGACGGGCCGGGTCGTGGTCGGTGCCGGACGGGGCGAGGGGGCGTGACGCGCGATGCCGGAGAGCAGCTCGCGGACGCCGAAGTTGTGGAGCGCCGAACCGAAATAGACCGGGGTCAGATGCCCGTCGCGGTAGACGTCGACGTCGAACTTCGGGCAGAGCGAGGCGGCGAGATGCGCCGATTCGCGGAGCTCGGCGAGCGCGCCCGCGGGGAGCACGCGATCGAGCTCGGGATCGGAGAGGCCGTGGAAGGGACGCGCGGCGGCGAGCCGCTCACCGTGGCCGCGCTCGAAGAGGAGGAGCTCGTCCGAGAGCAGGTCGTAGCAGCCGCGGAAGTCGGAGCCCATGCCGATCGGCCAGTTGGCCGGGGTGACGTGGAGCTGCAGGTCGCGCTCGATCTCGTCCATCAGCTCGAAGGGGTCGCGCCCCTCGCGGTCGAGCTTGTTGACGAAGGTGATGATCGGCACGTCGCGCAGGCGGCAGACCTCGAAGAGCTTGCGAGTCTGCGTCTCGATTCCCTTGGCGGCGTCGATCACCATCACGGCCGAGTCGACGGCCGTGAGCGTGCGATAGGTGTCCTCCGAGAAGTCCTGGTGACCCGGAGTGTCGAGGAGGTTGAAGGTCGAGTCCCCCCACTCGAAGGTCATCACCGAGGCGGTCACCGAGATGCCGCGCTCCTGCTCGACCTTCATCCAATCGGAGCGCGCGCGCCGCGCGTCGCCACGTGCCTTGACCGCGCCGGCGAGCTGGATGGCGCCGCCGTAGAGCAGGAGCTTCTCGGTGAGCGTCGTCTTCCCGGCGTCCGGGTGGCTGATGATGGCGAACGTGCGCCGCCGGGCGGTCTCGGCCGCGAGTGAGGTCATGGCTGGTGACTCGGGAGAGCGAGCGGCGACGGTCCGGTCCGTCGCCTCGCGTGGCGGCAGTCTAGCAGGGAGGCGTCGCCCGGCGCCGGCTCAGAGGCCGAGCGCCGTGGCGGCTTTCGCGGACTCGTCGCGCCGGAGATAGACGACGTAGCCGAACCCCCCCTTGCCGTCGATGACGCCGCTCGAGGCGAAGGGGTGCACGCCGGCCGCGGAGAGCTGGCGGTGGATCCGCGCGAGAGCCCCGAGCTCGTCGTCGCCCAAGATGAGCAGCGCCCGGTCGGGACCGACGCAGTCGAATCCCTTGTGCTCCGCGATCGCCTCGAGGAGCGAGCGATCCTCCGGGAAGAGCACCAGTTGAGTCGCACGCAGGCCGGCGGGGATGGCGTTGAACGCGAGTAGGTTGATGCCGCTGGTGGCGAGCTGACCGAGGAGCTCGTAGGCCGCTTCGGGCTCCTCGTGGACGGTGACGGTGAAGTACTCGACCGGCCGGATCGTGGCGCTCATCGGGGGGACCTCCGCGGCGAGGATACGCCTCCCGAAGGGGTGAGGTCCTACCCGCACGGGGGGCGGAATCGCGGCGTCGCCGGTCAGGACGCGAGCAGTCCTTCGACGACCCTGCGGTGCCCCTGGAGCGCAACGCGCTGCTGATAGAGGCGGAGCCCCGCCAAGCCTCCGAGCTCTTCGCCGCCGCCGGCTCGCCCGGGGCCGCCGTGGAGCGACTGCGGGAGCGCGGCGCCCGAGCCGAACCCCTCCGAGTCGGCGCCAGCCAGATAGAGGCGCCCCTGAAAGCTTCCGCCGGCGGCGAGGTAGCCGGCGAGCCACGCCGGGTCGTCGCCGTAGAGCGAGGTCACGAGCGCCCCTCCCCCCAGACCGACCAGCGTCGCCGCCTGGTGCGCGGTGCCGTCGTAGGGCAGCAGCGTCGCCACCGGGGCGAAGACCTCGCGCCAGTGGACCGGCGTCTTCTCGAGCGGCGCCTCCGAGCGCAGGAGCGTGGGTTCGAGGAAGAAGCCTTTGCCCGTGGGCGCCCCGGTGCCTTCGGCGCGCGCGCCGTTGCCGTGCACGAGGCGGGTGGTGGCGAGGAGCTCGGCGATGCCGTCCAAGGCGTCGGCGAGCTGCGCGGCCGTGGCCAGGGGGCCCATGGTGACGCGCGGATCCGCCGGATTGCCGGTGACGACCTGCGCCAGGCGGGCGACCAGCGCCTCCACGAACGGCTCCTCGATCTCGCGTGGAACCAAGATCCTCCGCACGGCGGTGCACTTCTGTCCAGCCTTCTGCGTCATCTCGCGCGCGACGTCGGCGACGCACTTCTCGAAGGTGGAGGAACCGACCGCGACGTCGGGCGCGAGGACCGCGGCGTTCAGGCTGTCGGCCTCGACGTTGAAGCGGAGATTGGCGGTGAGGACCGGCTTGCGTCCGCGCAGCGCGAGCGCCGTTGCTGCCGAGCCGGTGAAGGCGACGACGTCTTCGGGGCCGAGCCGGTCGAGCAGATCGCCCGGGCCGCCCACCAGGAGCTGCAGGCTCCCCTCCGGCAGCAGCTCGCTCGCGAGCGCGATCTCGACCATGCGCGCAGCCGTCGCGGCGGTCGCGGTCGCCGGCTTGGTGAGCACCGGCATGCCGGCCAGGAAGGCGCAGGCGAACTTCTCGGCGAATCCCCAAGCCGGGAAATTGAAGGCGTTGATGTGGACCGCGACGCCGCGGCGGGCGACCAGCGCGTGGCGCGTCCAGAAACCATCGCTCTTGCCGAGCGCGGCGCCGTCGCCGTCGGGAAGCGCGCGCGCGCCGCCCAAGGCGAGGCCGAGGCCGCCGTAGTAAGCGAGCGTGCCGCCGGCGCCGTCGATGTCGAAGACGCCGTCCCCGAGGGTCGTGCCGTTGTTCTCGCGCGACAGGGCGAGCAGCTCGTCGCGGTGCTCGCGCAGGCGCTTCGAGAGTCCCTTCAGGATCTCGCCCCGCTGCGCGAACGTCAGGGTCGCGAGCGCGGCGCCGCCGCGGAGCCGGCCGTGGGCGAGGGCCTCCGCCATGTCCGCGCCGACCGCGGAAGCACGCGCCAGCGGTTCCTCGGTGGCGGGGTTCATCAGGGTCTGGAAGTCGCGGTCGGCTTCGTGCCACCGTCCGGCGACGTAGCTGCGCAGCGTCTGCATCGGGCTCTCCTGATGGGATCCGTCGCCGCCGGTCGCGGCGGAGCCGGTATCTTAGCAACCGCTAGCGAGGGCTCGAGCTGCGCGCCCGCCCTCCGGGAGGGGCGGCGCCACCCCGGGACGCGTTGCTCGATCGGCCGGGAGCGCGTAGGTCTCCCCCATCCAGTCCGGAGGAGCGCCATGCCCGCCATCCGAATCGTCCTCTGCCCCGTCGATTTCTCCCCCGCGACCGAGCGTCAGCTCGGCTTGGCGATCGATCTGTGTCGCGCGTTCCGCGCCAAGCTCGTCCTGCACCACAATCTGGAGACGGCTTCGCACGTGCCGGGGGTCGGCTGGATGTGGGCCGCGAAGCACCACGGGAGCCCCTCCGACGCGGTGGAGGAGGATCAGCTTCAGAGGCTCCTGAACGAGCTGCCGTCGGGGATCGAGGCCGAAGCCCGCATCACGCACGGCGCCCACTCGACGGCGGTCGCGGCGGTGGGCGAGGTCGTGGGGGCCGATCTCGTGATCCTCACCACGCACGGCGACGCGGCGGAAGACCACACGTCCGTGACCGAGCAGCTGCTCGAACGCGCCGGCTGCGCGGTGCTCGCGCTGCACGATCCGCATCTCGAGTCCCGCCTCCCGTCGTTCGCCGAGACGGTCGAGGGAGCGCAAGTCCTCCTCGTCCCGACCGACTTCTCCGCGGATTCGGTGCCGGCGGTCGAGGTGGCGCTCAAGCTGGCGCGCCGCCTCGCCTTCGAAGTGCATCTCCTGCACGTCGTCGCGCCGGCGGGCGCCGGCGGCTCCAGCGTCGAGGTCGCGGAAGGGTCGAAGGAGAAGCTCGAGGCGCTGGTGCCGGCGGAGCTTCGCGACCGGGTCCGGCTGCATCTCGAGAGCGGGGATCCGGGATCGCGGATCCCCGCCGCGGCCGAGCGCCTCGGCGCCTGCTGCATCGTGATGGGGGAGCACGCGCGCGGAGCGATCCGGCGCTGGTTCACGCGCGATACCTCGCGTCAGGTCCTGCACGCGGCGCGGTGTCCCGTCTGGTACGTCCCGCGCCGCGTCGCCTGAACGCGGCTACTTCTCGATCTCGAGCAGCTCCACCTCGAAGACCAGGGTGGCGCCCGGGGGAATCGACGGGCGGCCGCGATCGCCGTAGGCGATGTCGCTGGGGCAGACGAGCTTGGCCTTGCCTCCCACCTTCATCTTCTGGAGACCCTCGGTCCAGCAGGCGATCACCTGGTTCAAGGGGAACTCGGCCGGCGTTCCGCGGGCGATCGAGCTGTCGAACTCGGTGCCGTCGATGAGCGTGCCCCGATAGTGCACCTTGACCTTGTCCGTCGCCGCGGGGGACGCGCCCGTTCCCGCGACCGTCTCGATGTAGATCATGCCGGACTCGGTCTTGACGGCCCCCTTCTCGGCCGCCGCCTTGTCGGCGTAAGCCTTCCCCTTCGCCTTCTCGGCCTCCGCGCGCTTCATGCTCCGGGCCTGGGCGAGCGCCTGCACCTTGGGGCCGTACTCCTCGAGCTTGACGGCGGGGGTTCCCGCGTGGGCGTCGGCGATGGCTCGCTGAACGAGCGCGAGCTCGGCGTCGGAGAGCTCGAGCGTCGCGAGGTTCCGCCAGAGCATCAGGCCGACGGCGTAGATCGTCTTCTCGTCCTCGGTCGCCGGCGCCGGGGTCTCGGCGGAGGCGGCGAGGGGGAGGAGGAAGGCGGCCAGCAGCAGGGCGGAGAGCAGGAAGCGGGTCTTCATCGATGGTCCTTTCTCGGGCGGGGATGGGGGTCGAGTCCAGCCCGGAGGCCGGGCAGAAGAAGAAGTGTATCGGATTCCCGAGACCCCTCTGTCGACGCCGGCCGGTGTCGGCATTGCGCAGCCGCCGCAGGGGCCTATAATGCCGCTCCTCGCAGCATGTGCGGAACGCGTCGAGGACGGGCGGGGCAGCCGGTCCGAGCCGGGCCAAGGGGGCGACGAAGATGAGGAGACTCACGAGGCGCCGGGCGGCGGGCGTGTCGGCAGTGGCGCTGGCTCTGCTGTGGGCTCTCGGGGCGGTCCCCCCGCTCGCCGCCTCGGGCGAGTCGGTCTCGCTCGACAGCTTCACCCTGCAGCCCGGGGCGACCGTGGTCCTGGAGTTCGAGGTCACGGTCGACGATCCGATCGTCGGTTGCGCGCTCTCGGTCGCCAACCAGGGGACCTTCACCGGCGCCAACTTCGCGGGGGTCCCGACCGACGACCCGGACACCGTGGCGGCAGCGGATTCGACGATCACCCCCCTCGACGTCATCGATCTGGCGATCACCAAGACCGACGGCGCGACGACCGAGATCCCCGGCACCCCGGTGACCTACACGATCACGGCTTCGAACGCCGGTCCCGGGGCGGCGGTCGCCGCGACGGTCGCCGACACCTTCCCGGCGGTGATCACCGGTGTGACCTGGACCTGCGTCGGCGCGGGCGGGGGAACCTGTACGGCGGCGGGTGCGGGTCCGATCTCGGACTCGGTCAACTTGCCGGCGGGCGGCTCGGTCACCTACACCGCCACCGGAACGATCTCCGCCGCGGCCACCGGGAGCCTCTCCAACACGGCCACGGTCACCAAGGCCGCCGGCCAGATCGAGTGCAACCTCGCCAACAACAGCGTGACCGACACCGACACGCTGACGCCGCAAGCCGATCTGGCGATCACGAAGACCGACGGCCTGACCGACGTGAACGCCGGATCGCCCACCAGCTACACGATCGTGGTGACGAATGCCGGACCGTCCGACGCAGTCGGAGCGACGGTGGCGGACACCTTCCCCGCGGCGCTGCTCTCGCCGACTTGGAGCTGCGTCGCCTCGCCGGGCTCGAGCTGCAACGCCGGTCCGGTGCCAGGCAGCATCAACGACCTCGTGACGCTCCGGTCGGGCGGGACCCTCACCTACACCGCGAACGCCACCGTGAGCGGCGCGGCGAGCGGGACGCTCGCCAACACGGCGACGGTCGCGGCTCCGGGCGGCACGACCGATCCGGTCCCGGCCAACAACAGCGCGACCGACACGACGAACGTGCTGCCGGTCGCCGATCTCTCGATCACCAAGACGGATGGCACGTCGACGGCGGTCGCCGGGCTCCAGACCACGTACACCATCGTCGCCGCCAACGCCGGACCGGCGACGGCGACCGGCGCTGCCGTCGCCGACACCTTCCCGGCGACCCTCGCCTGCACCTGGACCTGCGTCGGGGCTGGCGGAGGAACCTGCACCGCCGGCCCGATCGCCGGAAACATCGCCGACGGCGCCAATCTGCCCGCGGGCGCCACCGCGACCTACACGGCGGTCTGCACCATCGCGCCCACGGCGACCGGCACGATCGCCAACACCGCGACGATCTCGGGCGGCGGGGTTTCGGATACCACGCCGGGGAACAACAGCGCGACCGATACCGACACGCTCCTGCCCTTCGACTACGGCGACGCGCCGAATGCGACCTTGGGACCCCCCTGGAGCTACCCGACGCTGCTCGCCGACGGCGGCGCGCGCCATGCCGTGAACGGCCCGTCGGCGCTCCGCATGGGAGCCGTGATCGACACCGAGAGCGACGGCCAGCCGACCTTAGGCGCCGACGGCGACGACCTCAACGGTCTCGTCGGGGCGCCGCCGATCGAAGGAAGCGCCCCGGACGACGAGGACGGTGTCGCGCTGCCCGCGGCGCTCGTCGCCTGCGAGAGCGCGAACGTCTCCGTGATCGCCTCGGCGGCCGGCCTGCTCGATGCCTTCGTCGACTTCAACGCGGACGGCGATTTCGCCGACCCGGGGGAGCAGATCTTCACGAGCCAGGCGCTCGTCGCCGGCGCGAACCCTCTCGCCTTCGCGGTCCCCTGCGGTGCCACCCCGACCGCGCTCACCTTCGCCCGCTTCCGCCTCTCGACCGCCGGCGGGCTCGGTCCGTTCGGCACCGCCGCCGACGGCGAGGTCGAGGACTACACGGTCGCCGTGCGGGGGCTCGACTTCGGCGATGCGCCGGCCCCGTACCCGACGCTCTTCGCCGCCAACGGCGCCCGCCACGTCGTGACCGGGAGCGGACCGCTGCTGGGTGCGCTGGTGGACACCGAGAGCAACGGCCAGCCGACCGCGGGCGCCACCGGCGACGACCTGAACGGAAGCGACGACGAAGACGGCGTCAGCTTCACGACGCCGCTGGTGCGGGGGCAGAACGCCGGCGTCACCGTCACCGCCACCGCGGCCGGCGTGCTCAACGCCTGGATCGATTTCAACGGCGACGGTAACTGGACCACGCCGGGGGACCAGATCTTCACCAACCAGGGGCTCGTCGCCGGGCCCAACAACCTCACCTTCGCGGTGCCGCCGACCGCCACGACCAACCTCGCGACCGTCGCCCGCTTCCGCGTGGCAAGCGCCGGGGGACTCGCTCCCACCGGGCTCGCGCCCGACGGCGAAGTCGAGGACCACGCCGTCGCGACCGCGGCCGAGGCGGACGTGGCGATCGCGAAGGACGACGGCAGCGCGACCGAGGTCCCGGGCACGACCGTCACTTACACGATCGTCGCCTCGAACACGGGACCCGACGCGGCGAGCGGCGTCACGGTGAGCGACACCTTCCCAGCCATCCTCTCGGGTTGTAGCACGACGAGCGTCGCGGCGGGCGGCGCGACCGGCAACGATGGTGGCCCCTTCGCCGGCAACATCAACGACTCCGGTATCACCCTGCCGAACGGCGCATCGGTCACCTACACGACGACCTGCACGATCTCGGCCGCCGCGACCGGCGCGCTCGCCAACACGGCGACCGTGAGCTCGTCGGTCGGCGACCCGGTGCCCGGGAACAACAGCTCGACCGACGTCGACACCCTGACGCCGCAGACCGACCTCGCGATCACCAAGAGCGACGGCGCGACCACCGAAATTCCGGGGACGCCGGTCACCTACACGATCGTGGCCGCGAACTCCGGGCCCTCGGATGCGACCGGAGCGACGGTCGCGGACACCTTCCCGCCGTCGATCTCGGGTGTGACCTGGAGCTGCGTCGGCGCCGGCGGTGGCACGTGCCCCACGAACGGCGCCGGCAACATCAACGCGCCGGTCAACCTGCCGGTCGGGGGGACGGCGACCTTCACGGCGACCGGAACGATCGCCGCCTCGGCCACGGGCTCGCTCACGAACACCGCGACGATCGCGGCCGGCGGCGGCGCGACCGACCCGAATCCAGGCAACAACTCGGCGACCGACGTCGACACCCTGACGCCGCAGACCGATCTCGCGATCACCAAGACCGACGGCAACGGGACCGAAGTCCCGGGAACTCCGGTCACGTACACGATCGTGGCCTCGAACGCGGGCCCGTCCGACGCCGTGGGAGCGACGGTCGCGGACACCTTCCCGGCGACGATCGGTGGCGTCACCTGGACCTGCGTCGGGGCGGCGGGCGGGAGCTGCCCCGCTGGCGGCGCCGGCAACATCAACGCGCCGGTCAACCTGCCGGTCGGGGGGACGGCGACCTTCACGGCGACCGGCACGATCGCCTCGTCGGCGACCGGGACGCTCGCGAACACCGCGACGATCGCGGCCGGCGGCGGCGCGACCGACCCGAATCCGGGCAACAACTCGGCGACCGACGTCGACACCCTGGTGCCGTCGGCCGATCTCGCGATCACCAAGGACGACAGCGCCGATCCGCCGCCGGCCGGCGAGAATCTGATCTACACGATCTCGGTCCACAACGTCGGACCCTCCGACGCCGCGAGCGTCGTGGTGACCGACCCGCTCCCGGCGGCGGTGACTTACGTCTCGGACGACTGCGGCGGCTCGAACGTGCCGCCGTGGACCTGGAACGTCGGGGCGCTCGTGGCCGGCGCCACGGTGAGCTGCGACGTCACGGTGTCGATCAACCCGGCGCCGCCGCCCTCGATCTCGAACACCGCGACGGTGACGGCGGCGACCGCCGACCCGGTGCCCGGCAACAACTCCGACACCGAGGAGACGACGCTCGACGCCACGCCGCCGAAGGTCGACAACTTGGGCTCCGATCTCGACACCGGTGACGGCACGCTCGAGGAGTGCGAGACGGCGCGGGTCTTCGTCACCCACCTGGTCGCGACCTTCAGCGAGGCGATGAAGAATCCGCCCGGCGACTCCGATCCCCACGACGTCACGAACCCCGCGAACTACCAGCTAGTGACGCCGGGCGCGGACCTCGCCTTCGACACCAACCTCTGCGGCGTTCCGGCCGGCGACGACGTGGCGGTGGCGCCGCTCGGCGTCACCTACGACGGCGGGAGCTTCACCGCGGACGTCGCGTTCGGCTCGCTCCCGGACGGCCCCTATCGGCTGCTCCTCTGCCCGGCCCTCACCGACCTCGCGGGCAATCCGCTCGACGGCGACGGCAACGACACCGGGGGCGACGAGTTCGAGCGCAACTTCCGGCTCGACGCGGCGAACCGGCTCGCCAATGGTCACTTCGATTGCGACCTCGCGGCCTGGACGGTCTCGACCCCGACTCCGGGCGAGACCACCTGGACCGCGCTCGATGCCGCGGGCGCGGCCGAGTCGGGCTCGGCGGAGACCGTGAACTTCCAGCCCGGCTTCGACACCGCCTTCGCGCTCACGCAGTGCGCCGAAGGGCTTCTGCCGGGAGCGCAGCACCTCTCGGCCTCGGTCCGCATGAGCGCCGCGCCGAACACCTTCGTGAGCCTGACCCGGGAGTGCGAGTTCTTCTCCGTGGGCGGCTGCGCCGGATCGCTCGGCACGCTCGGCTCGTCGCAGCTCCTGGGCGACTCGGCGGGAGGCTGGTTGAACGTCGCCGAGACCCTCACGGCACCCGCCGGGAGCGCCTCGGCGCGCTGCGCGTTCCGTTTCGACACGCCGACCGGGGTCGCGTTCACCGCGCATCTCGACCGGCTCTTCCTGGGCGCCGCCGGGCTGATCTTCGCCGACGGCTTCGAATCGGGCGACACGGCGGCCTGGTCGTCCTGCGGCGGGTGCGCGCCATGAGCTGCGAGCGGGCGATGGGACGGGACAAGGAGATGCCGGTGAGCGCGAGAGCGATCTGGATGCTTGGATGGAGCGTCGCGGTGGCGTTGCTGGTCGCGACCCAACCGGTGGCGGCGAGCGCGGCGAAGATCGAGCTCGCGCCCCTCGCCCCGGGCGCCGACGCGTCGCCGCCGTTGCCGCCGGTCGAGACCTATCCGCTGCAGCTGGTGCTCGACGACGACGGCGCCGAAGGGAGCGTCGGCGTGAGCGAGGGGCAGTTCGCGAAGCAGTTCCTCTGGGTGCAGCGCTTCGCGCCCACCGGGCCGATGGTGCTGGAGGAGATCTGGGTGCTCTACGCCCGCGGCCCCGCGGTGGGCGACACGGTCGAGCTCGCGGTCTACGAGGACGCGGATTCCGACCCCACGAACGGCGCTGCCCTGGTGGCGACCTTCACCGGAACGGTGCAGGCGGCGGACGGGCAGACCTTCTCGATCTACCCGACGGGCGAGCTCCACCTCGACGGCACCGGCGACATCTGGATCGGCGTCGTGCCCCGCTTCATCACGAGCGGCACGACGCCGCCGCTCTCGCCGGCGGCGATCGACACGACGGCGAGCCAGGGGCGTTCCTGGATCGGCGTCTGGAGCGGTGATCCGCCGTCGCCCCCCGTGCTCTCTCCGGTGCCCGACGCCGTCTGGTCACCGATCGACGGCTTCGTGCCCGGCAACTGGATGGTGCGCGGCTTCGGGCGGCGGGCCTCGCTCGTGGAGGTGCCGGCGCTCGGATGGATCGGGCTCCTCGCCTTCGGCCTGCTGGTCGCGGCCTTCGCCCTCCACCGCCTGCGGCGGTCCGCGGTGACGCTGCTGATCCTGCTCGCGCTGCTGGCCGTGGCGCCCGCGCGAGCGACCGTGATCGACAGCTTCACGACGAACCAGGCTTCGATCACCGACCCTCCTGGCGGCGCCTCGACTGTGGCGACCGGCGGTGCGGACATTCTGGGGCAGCATCGCGGCCTCGCGGCGGACCTTCGCAGCGGCGCCGGTCCGGTCTCGGTGGGCGTTGCGGCTGGCGCGCTCAGTTTCTCGGTCGCCAACACCACCCCCGACTCGCGGGGCGAAGCGGTGGTCACCTGGGACGGCGACACGAATCCGAACGTCCTCTCGCCGACCGGTCTGGGCGGCGTCGATCTCACCGCCTCGGGCGCGGCCTCGTTTCGCCTCCTCGTCAACTCCGCCGGTGCCGGCTCGGAGCTCGTGCTCGCGGTCTACACCGACGGCACCAACGCCTCCCGCGCCGCGCTCCGATTGCCGGCGGTCGCCGCTCCGACCCCCTTCTACCTGAGCTTCGCGAGCGACTTCGTGTCCTTCGCGGGAACGGGTGCTGATTTCACCGACGTCGGGGCGATCGTCCTCACGGTGCGCGGCACCGAGACCTCGGTCGCGCTCGACGAGGTGACGACGGTCTCGCCATCGGTCGCCGCGACGAAGCAGGACCGGACCCTCGCCGACGTGCCGATCACCGGCTCGGTCTCCCAAGGGACGACCTTCAAGTACCGGGTGGTGGTCACCAACACGGGCGGCCAGGCGAAGACGGTTGCGCTCGCTGACGTGGTCGACCCCAATGTCACGCTCGGCGCGGCCACCGTGGACGCGACGCCCGCGCTGGTCGGCGACGCCTACGAGACCTACGGCAACGTCGCCAAGACGGTCGCGGCGCCGGGGCTGCTCGGCAACGACGTCGATCCCGATCAGAATGGCGTCCCGCCCGCGCTCACGGTCGACGTCTCCGGCTCGCCGGTCGCGACGGCGCTCGGCGGCAGCGCCGCGCTCTCTCCCGACGGCTCCTTCGTCTACACGCCGCCGATCGGCGTGGGGCGCTCGGTCGACACGTTCGACTACACCGCGATCGACAACGAGGGGAACGCGGCCACGGCGAAGGCCACGATCCTGATCGGTCCGCGCCTCTGGATCGTCGACAACACCAACACGCCGCCCGGCACGGGCACGTTCGCCGATCCGTTCGCGTCCCTCCCTCTGGCCGACGCCGCCGCGGGAGCGGAGGACATCGTCTACGTGCGGACCGGCTCCGGGTCCTACGACACCGGCGGCGCCGCCGGCTTCACGATGGACGAAGGGATGCAGCTGCTGGGCGAAGGCGTGGCCCTGATCCTCGACGGCGTCACCTTAGTGCCCGCGGGCACGGCGCCGACGATCACCAACAACGACGGCACGCCCGGCGCCGGCGTGACCCTCGCGTCGACCGGGTCCGGCACCGGCACGCTCCGCGGGATGACGATTGGCTCGACCGGCGGCGCCAAGATCGCCGGCAACGCCTTCGGCACGCTGGCGGCCGACACCGTCACGCTGAACGGCAACGGGCAGGCGCTCAACCTCGCCAACGGATCGCTGGCGGCGACCCTCGCATCGCTCGCGACGACCTCGAGCGCCGGGCAGGGGATCGTCCTGCAGCAGGTGGCCGGATCGCTCACGATCGGCGGCACGACGGTGACGACCCCGGCGACCCAGGGGATCCTGGTGACGCAGTCGACCGCGAACGTGAGCTTCGGCAACACCTCGGTCACCGGCGGCACGGACGGCGTCTCGCTGCAGAACAACTCGGCCGGGACGCGCACCTTCGGCACGTTGGGGGTGAGCGGCGGCACCGGCGTCGGCTTCCTGCACGCCGTGGGCGGCGGCGCGGCCACGGTCACGGGCGCGACCACGATCACCAACCCGGGCGGGATCGGCATCTCGATCGACGCGGCGAACGCCGCCCTCTCCTTCGCCGCGACCACGGTCAACAAAGGCGCGTCCGCTGGCACCGGGGTCCACCTCAATGGCAACGGCGCGAACACGATCGGCTTCGCGAGTCTCGCCATCACGACGAGCTCAGGCACCGGTCTCTTTGCCGCGAGCGGAGGAACGCTGAGCATCGGTGGTAGCGGCAACACGATCGCCGCGACCGGCGGACCGGCCGTCGACGTCACCTCGACCAGCCTCGGCACCGGCGCCACCTTCTCGACGGTATCGTCGACCGGCAGCGCCGGAAAGGGGATCAACCTCGACACGGTGACCGGCTCCTTCGTCGGCAACGGTGGCTCCGTGAGCGGCAGCACGGGCAACTGCTTCGACGTCAACGGCGGCTCCGGCACCATCACCTACTCCGGCTCCCTGACCTGCACGACCGGCCGCGTAGTCGAGGTGACCGGCCGGAGCGGCGGCACGGTGACGCTTTCGGGGAACCTGAGCGCCACCGGGAGCGGCACGGGGATCAATCTCGCGAGCAACACGAGTGGCACCATCAACCTGAGCGGAGGGACCAAGTCGCTCAGCACCTCCACCGGCACCGCGATCAACCTCGCGACCAACGGCACGACCGCCATCAACCTGACCGGCGGCGGCCTCGCGATCACCACCACCTCGGGCGTCGGCTTCAACGCGACGGGCGGCGCGGGCGGGATCACCGTGCAGGGGAGCGGCAACACGATCACGTCGACCACCGGCACGGCGCTGAACGTTGCGAACACGACGATCGGTGGCGGCAATCTCAGCTTCCTGAGCATCTCGGCCAACGGCGCCCCCAACGGCATTGCGCTCGTCAACACCGGCTCGACTGGCGGATTGACGGTGACTGGAGACGGCGGCGGGTCGAACAACGGCTCCGGCGGCACGATTCAGAACAGCACGGCAGAAGGGATCCTGCTCAACAACACCGACAACGTCAGCCTCGGCTACATGAACGTGGTCAACAGCGGCACCGACAGCATCCGGATCCTCGACCTCAACGGCTTCACCCTCAACCGCAGCAACCTCGACGACAGCGCCGGGACCACCGCCGACAAGGCGGTGGACATCGGCGACTTCGTCACCGGCACGCCGGTGAACGGAACGGTGACCTTCAGCAACGACGTCATCGGACCGGCGGCGGGGAACTCGCCGCACGACAGCATTGCCGTCGGCATCAGCAGCGGGACATCGAC
The DNA here is from genome assembly GCA_964476605.1 of uncultured Thermoanaerobaculia bacterium. Lineage (GTDB taxonomy): Bacteria > Acidobacteriota > Thermoanaerobaculia > Multivoradales > JAGPDF01 > JAGPDF01. The sequence goes on from CAYZBH010000027.1 coordinate 49,441, forward strand.
CTGGAGCATCACCGGCACGACGATCCGTCGCACCGGCAACTCGGGCATCAACTGGGAGTCGCGCGGCTCGTCGACGGCCGCGGTCTCGGTCAGTGGCTGCACCTTTGCCGGCGCCAACGTCGCGGGCGGTTCGGGCAGCCCATCCGCGCGCGGTATCTTCGTGAACAACCTCGACGACTCGGTGATCACCCTGTTCAGCATCACGAGCAGTTCGTTCACGAACAACAACATCCACATCGACCTGAACCAGCAGAACGACACCGACCCCGTTGGCAGCAGCACGTTCGAGGTTCTCAACAACTCGACGATGACCGGCGCGAGGTCTCACGCGATCAACATCTTCGCGGCGACCGGCGGGGGTGGTGCATTCACGGGAAAGGTGCAAGGCAACACGATCGGCAACTCCGGCGTCCCGAGCTCGGGTTCGGAGATCGGCAACGGCATCCGCGTGAACATCAACGGCGGCTCCGACGCCACAGTGGCGCTGAGCAACAACGTGGTGCGCCAGACACCCAACGGGCGTGGCATGGAGATCATTGCCCGCAACGGTACCGGCGGGCTCGACGTGACCGTCACGAACAACGACGTCAACCCGCAGGCGACGGTGGCTCCGCTCGCAGCCATCCTGGTTCAGTCGAACGCCCTGACCGTCGCCAACACCATTCGCAGCGACGTACATGGCAACACCGTGCCCGCCGGCGCCACCAGCACGGACCTGATTCCACAGTATCTGGCCCTCGTCCAGTCGAGCACCTCGACCTTCCAGATGGTCGATACCACAGCTCCGGTCAGCGGCACTTGCGCTTCCGAGCTCGCGGCGACGAATACGGGAAGCACGGGAGTACTCGGTACCTGTACACTAATCGCGGGCCCGATCAGTACGCCCTGAGGCCGGGAGTCGAGCGATCAGAAAGGAAGACGCATGGCTGAGCCCTTCTTGAGCGAAATCCGGATGACGAGCTTCAGTTTCGCACCGAAGGGGTGGGCTCTCTGCAACGGCCAGCTCCTGCCGATCAACCAGAACCAGGGGCTGTTCTCGCTGCTTGGGACCACTTTCGGCGGCGACGGCCGCGTCAACTTCGCCCTGCCCGATCTGCGCGGCAGGATTCCGATCCACGTGGGGAGCGGACACACGCTCGGGGAGCGGGGCGGTGAGCAGGCGCACACGCTCTCGATCGCCGAGCTGCCGACGCATACGCACGTGTTGAGCGGCACTTCGGCCGCCGGCGATCTGACCACGACGGCCGGCAATCTCCTCGCCCAGGAGGCGAGCTTCCCGTATCACTCGCCGGCGAGCCTGGTCCCGATGAACGCGGCGACGCTGGCGAACGTCGGCGGCTCGCAGGCCCACCTCAACATGCAGCCATTCCTCACCTTGACTTTCTGCATCGCCCTCCAGGGTATCTTCCCCAGCCCGACCTGAGGATCGCGACGATGGCACAACCTTACGTAGGTGAGATTCGGATGTTCGCGGGGAACTTCGCCCCCGCGGGTTGGATGTTCTGCGAAGGCCAGCTCTTGCCGATCTCGGAGAACGAAACGCTGTTTCAACTGATCGGAACCACCTATGGCGGTGACGGTCAGTCGACGTTCGCGCTTCCCGATCTGCGTGGACGAGTTCCGCTTCACCAGGGTAACGGTTTCATCCTCGCCGAGACGGGCGGGGTCGAGGAGATCACTCTCACCGTCTCCCAATTGCCGGCGCACAGTCATCCGATGCTGGCGACGGAGATCGTCGCGAACGACCAGTCCCCGAGCCAGAACGTCCTGGCGCAGACCGGAACCTACGACGGATATCAGAGCAGCCCGCCGGCGGTGGCGATGGCGCCGCAGTCGGTGGGCTCCGTCGGAGGCAGCCAGCCGCACTCGAATTTCCAACCCTACCTGTGCGTCAACTTCATCATCT
>CAYZBH010000028.1:0-50822 GCA_964476605.1 uncultured Thermoanaerobaculia bacterium
GGCTGCGACGTCGAGCTCGGCGGCCACGACCAGATCTTCAACCTCCTCGTCGGACGCGACCTGATGAAGGACGAGGGGCTCGAGCCCCAGGTCTGTCTGACCGTGCCGCTGCTCGTGGGGCTCGACGGGCAGGAGAAGATGTCGAAGTCGCTCGGCAACGCGATCGCGGTCGAGGACCCGCCGCAGGAGATCTACGGCAAGACCATGTCGATCCCGGATCCGCTGATGTGGGACTGGCTCCTGCTCTTGACCGACACGCCGGCGCCGGAGATCGAAGCCCGAAAGCGCGCCGTGACCGCCGGGGAGCTCCATCCCAAGGGGGTCAAGCAGGAGCTCGCGCGCACTCTCGTCGCCGCCTACCACGGCGACGCCGCGGCCCGTGCGGCGCACGAGGAGTTCGAGCGCGTCTTCGCGCAGCGCGGAGTCCCGGAGGAGATCGAAGAGGTCACGGTCCGCGCGGGATCTCCGCTCGCGACGCTCCTCGTCGAGACCGGTCTGGCGCCGTCGAAGAACGAGGCGCGACGCCTCGTCGACCAGGGCGCGGTGACGATCGACGGTGAGCGCGCGAGCGACCTGAACGCCCAACTTCCGCCGCGCGCCGAGCCCTACACCTTCAAGGTCGGCAAGCGCCGCTTCGCGCGCGTCAGGATGCTCGCGAGCTAGGAGAGATGGCGCCCCGCCTCAGGCGAAGGGATTGACGACGCGCAGGCGGCCGTCGACCTCCCAGCCGTCTTGCAGATCCTCGGTGTAGAGGATCTCGCAGCGGGAGCGCAGGGCCGCCTCGACAATGAGCGCGTCCCAGAAGGCGATGCCGCTCTCCTCCGAGCGATCGATGGCGGAGAGAACGAGCGGCGAGTCCACGCGCAGGGGCCGCAGGCTCGCCAGCCTTTCGACCTCGCGTCGCGCGACCGCCGAGGCGAGCGGCCGGGCCAGCTTGCGGGTCGTGATCCAGTAGAACTCCTGGAGAACCTGCGTGCTCAGGACGAGCGTCCCCGCCTCCGCGTGACGCTCGAGGAGAGCGGCGGCACGCTGGCGCTTGACCGGCTCGGCACGGTCGAATGCGTAGACGAAGACGTTGGTGTCGAAGAACGCCTTACTTGGGTCGGCCATGCTCGTAGAGCTCCGCCCGGGTCCACTTCCGGCCGCCGCTTCCTCCCGTCGACCGGCGCGCCGACTCGAGAAGCTCGCGGATCGCGACGCGCTGGCGCTCGCGCGCATCGACGTACTCTTCCAGCCGCTCCCGCAGGAGAGCGTTGACGGAAGTCCCCTCCTCGATTGCCTTGACACGGGCACGCTTCAAGAGCTCGTCGTCCACCGCGATCGTCAGATTCGCCATCGGCACCTCCACGTCAACACGTAATCAGTGTAGCACGGGTTCACGGGTTCATCCAGACAACCCGGACCCCTGCCCTTCGGGGCGGCAACGCGTCGCCGGGCCGGGCGTACATTGGCCGTGCCGGCGGCCGCCGGAGGCCGCCTGGCAGCTCCGGAGGTGGCTATGCGAGATCTGGTCGCCCGCGACGTGATGAACCCCGAAGTGATCCGGGTGCGCGACGACATGACGGTCTCCGAGCTCGCCCAGTTCCTGATCGACAGCGAGATCTCGGGAGCGCCGGTCGAGGACGCCGAAGGCCGCCTGATCGGCGTCGTCTCGCTCACCGATGTCGCCTCCGCCGCCGCCGAGCGCCAGCAGGCGATCGCCGAGCGGCGCCAGCCCGAGTACTACCTGCGCGGCTGGGAGGAGAAGTGGAACCCGGAGGAGTTTCGCGGCATGCACGTCGAGGAGTCCGAGCTGACGGTGGGCGAGATCATGACCCCCGCCGTCTACGCGGTCGACGAGGAGATGCCGATCTGGATGGTGGCCGAGAAGATGATCCACTCCCACATCCACCGCCTGCTCGTGACCCGCGACCACCGCGTGGTCGGCATCCTCACGACCTCCGACCTGCTCGGCCTGCTGGTCGAGGTGGGAGACGAGGCCTAGACGCCTGCGGCACGGCGTCCGGCGCGGCGCCCGACGAGGAAGAACGGCAGGCCGGCGGCGATCATCGCCGCGAGGATCCAGAGCTCGCCGCTCGAGCGGGTGGCGAGCAGGGACCCGCAGAAGAGGAGCGCCGCGAGCGCCACCGCGCCCCCCAGAGGAACGCGGAACCCCGGCGCCTCGCCGGCCCGGCGGCGGAAGACGGGGAGCGCGACCGCGGTGAGCCCGTAGTAGGTGAGGCGGACGATCGCCGCGAGCGTCGCGTTCCAGGCGAAGGTCCCCCAGAGCGCCGCGGCCAGGGTGAGCAGCGCGAAGACCACGATCGAGAGCGCCGGGGTTCGGAACCGTGGGTGGACGCGGGCGAGCGCCTCCGGCAACTCGCGGCGCTCGGCCATCGCGAAGAGGAGGCGCGGGCTCTGGAGCGTCGTGCCGGTCGCCCAGCCGTAGATCGAGACCATCGCGCCGAGCGTCGCGAGCGTCGCTCCGGCCGGTCCGACGAGGGCGACGAAGACGTCGGCGATCGGAGCTTTCGCCGTCGCCGCCTGCGGCACCACGCCGACCACCACGAGCTGCACGAGCGCGTAAAGGGTCGCGATCAGCCCGAGCCCGGCGAGGAGCGCGAAGCCGGTGTCGCGCCGCGGATCCCGCGCCTCGCTCGCCGGAATGAGGGCCGCCTCGAACCCGCCGTAGGCGAAGATCAGGAGCAGCACCGCCTCCGTCCAGTCGGGGGAGTCGACCGCCTGGGTCGCGAGCACGTCGCCGCGCACGCGGAAGAGCCCGAGGGCGACGAGCGCCGCGAGCGGCAGGAGCTTGGCGAGCGTGAAGAGGTCGATCGCCCAGGTCGCCTGCCTGACGCCGAGGACGTTGAGCGCCGTGACCAGACCGAAGAGGAGGACCATCGTGACGGCGCGGCCCCACCCCGCGCGGACCGCGGGTGCGAGCACGCCCAGGTAGAGCACGAAGACGTTCAGGTTGGCCGCCGCCGAGAGGACGCGCGTCCAGAAGGCGAGCCAGCCGACTTCGAATCCGGTGAGCGGACCGAAGGCCTCGCGGGCGTAGAGATACGGCCCGCCCGCCGCGCCGAAGCGGCTGGCCACCTCGGCGAAACAGAGCACGACCGCGAGGACGCCGACCCCGGCGACGAGCGCCGCGAGCGGGCTCCAGGCGCCGGTCAACGCGGCGAGCGTCGCCGGCATGCCGAAGATGGCGCTCCCGACGACGCCGTTGACCACGGCCGCCGTCAGGTCCCAGCGCCCGATCACCCGCTGGAGCCCGGGGCGCTCGCGCCGTGCTCCGGTGAGTTCCCGCGCCGCCTGTCGAATCATGCGGGACGCATCCTACGGGATCGTGATCCTCGCGGTGGCGACCCGTCGCGCGCCTGATACAGTGCGCGCCTCCGGGGCGTGGCCCCGGCCTTCGACGAACCCGACACGCAAGGAGATCCACCATGCCGTACCGTCCGCGTCCGTTCACCCTTCTGCTCGCTCTCGGTGCGCTGCTCGCCCCCGCGCTCGCCGTCGCGCAGGACCTCCACCCGTCGCGGCGACCGAGCCCCATGGGGATGGCGCGCATCACACTCGGCGACGCTTACGTGCGCGTCGTCTACAGCCGCCCCTATCAGCGGGGCCGCGACAACATCTTCGGCACGAAGGAGAGCGGCGCCGTGGTTCCCTACGGCGAGGTCTGGCGCACCGGCGCGAACGAGGCGACCGAGATCACGGTCACCAAGGACGTGACGATCGCCGGCAAGAAGCTCCCGGCCGGGACCTACTCTCTCTTCACCACGCCGGGCGCGGACCGCTGGAAGGTCCACGTCAACTCGGCGCTCGGCCTCGACGGGACCGGCTACTTCGACCGCGAGGCGCAGAAATTCACGCCCGCGGATCTTCCGAAGACCGAAGTCCTCGTCGCCGAGGTGTCCGCATCTTCGTTGCCCGAGGACAAGCTGGTCGATCAGCTCACCATCTCCTTCGAGAAGACCGCGGCGGGTGCCGACATGGTTCTGCGCTGGATCCGCACCGAGATCCACGTCCCGGTCGCCCTCGCGCCGTAGCTGGGTTGCGCGCCCGCTCGGGGAGACCTACACTCAGGCACGTTCGCGAGGGGTGTCCGGCGCGCGCAGGAGCCGCCGGGCTGAGAACAGACCCTTGGAACCTGACCCGGTTCAGACCGGCGGAGGGACTGCGACATGACGACGACTCCCACCAATGCCTTCGGCGTTCCGCGGCTCCGCGCGAGCTGGGTCGCGAAGCGCTCCGGCGACGAGGCTCCGACTCAGCTCGCCTACGCGCGGCGCGGCCTCGTCACGGAGGAGATGGCCTACGCGGCGGCTCGCGAGGGCGTCGCGCCCGAGCTCGTCTGCGACGAGGTGGCGCGCGGCCGCGCCATCGTCCCGGCCAACCTCCGGCACCTCGAGCTCGAGCCGATGGTGATCGGCAAGCGGTTCAAGACGAAGATCAACGCCAACATCGGCAACTCCGCCGTCAGCTCCTCGGTCGAGGAGGAGGTCGAGAAGCTCGACTGGGCCGTGAAATGGGGCGCCGACACCGTGATGGATCTCTCGACCGGCAAACGGATCCACGAGACGCGCGAGGCGATCGTCCGGCACTCGCGCGTGCCGGTCGGCACCGTGCCGATCTACCAGGCGCTCGAGAAGGTGAAGGGCAAGGCCGAGGAGCTCTCGATCGAGATCTTCCTCGAGACCCTCGAGGAGCAGTGCGAGCAAGGGGTCGACTACTTCACCATCCACGCCGGTGTCCTCCTGCGCTACATCCCGCTGACGGCCCGGCGGGTCACCGGCATCGTCTCGCGCGGCGGCTCGATCCTCGCCAAGTGGTGTCTCGCGCACCACCGCGAGAACTTTCTCTACACGCACTTCGACGCCATCTGCGATCTGATGCGGAAGTACGACGTCTCCTTCTCGCTCGGCGACGGGCTACGCCCCGGCTCGATCGCGGACGCCAACGACGCCGCGCAGTTCGCCGAGCTCGACACCCTGGGCGAGCTCACCGGGCGCGCCTGGGCGCGCGACTGCCAGGTGATGATCGAAGGTCCCGGCCACGTTCCCATGCATCTGGTCAAGGAGAACGTCGACCGGCAGCAGGCGATCTGCAAGGAGGCGCCCTTCTACACCCTCGGGCCGCTCGTCACCGACATCGCTCCGGGCTACGACCACATCACCTCGGCGATCGGCGCCGCCATGATCGCCTGGCACGGCACGGCGCTGCTCTGCTACGTGACGCCCAAGGAGCATCTGGGGCTCCCGAACAAGGAGGACGTCAAGCAGGGGGTGATCGCCTACAAGATCGCCGCCCACGCCGCCGACCTCGCGAAGGGGCTGCCGGGGGCCCAGGAGCGCGACGACGCGCTCTCGAAGGCGCGCTTCGAGTTCCGCTGGGAGGACCAGTTCGACCTCGCGCTCGACCCCGAGACGGCGCGCGCCTACCACGACGAGACGCTGCCCCAGGAGGGGGCGAAAACCGCCCACTTCTGCTCGATGTGCGGCCCCCACTTCTGCTCGATGGAGCTCACCCAGCAGCTGCGACGGGACGCGGCGAATCAGGGCCTCACGGCCGAGGAGCTCGTGGCCGAAGGGCTCGCCGGGAAGGCCGAGGAGTTCCGCGCCCTCGCGAGCGACGGGGCACTCGTGCAGATCGGAAAGAGCAGGGACTGAGGAGCGGAAACCGTAACTTTCGGCCGGCACGGGGATCCTGTTCTCCGGAGGTGAGAACGATGATCCCCGCTGCACCCTCGACTCCCGCCTTTCGCCTCAGCGGCGTCGTCAAACGCTTCCCCGGATTCCAGCTCGGCCCGCTCGATCTGGAGCTTCCCCGCGGAAGGACGCTCGGCCTGCTGGGAGAGAACGGCGCCGGCAAGTCGACACTTCTCCGCATCCTGCTCGGGCTGACGCGTGCCGACCGGGGCACGGTTTCGGTGCTCGGCCTGCCGATGCCCGAGCGCGAGCACGAGATCAAGGCCGACTTGGGCTTCGTCTCCGAGGACATGGCGCCCTACGCGGGCGCCACCGTCGCCTGGCATCTCGCGCTCGTCCGTGCCCTCGTCCCGGTCTGGGACGACCGCCTCGCGGCCGCGCTCCTCGAGAGGTTCGCTCTGCGCCCCGAACAGCGGACCCGGGGGCTGTCACGCGGCCAGACGGTACGACTCCTGCTGCTGCTCGCGCTCTGCCGGCGCCCCCGCCTGCTCCTCCTCGACGAGCCGACGAGCGGACTCGACCCGCGCATGCGCCACGCGCTGCGCGCCGAGCTCGCCGAGCTCGCGCGCGCGGGCGACACCACCCTCGTCTTCTCCTCCCACCTGGTCGAGGACGTGGCCGCCCTCGCCGACGAGGTGGCGATCCTCGATCACGGGAGGATCGCGCGACGCGCCGCCACCCGCGAGCTCCTCTCCGAGGGGCCGCTCGAGGAGGTCTTCCTCGCGGCGACCGCACCGGCCCTTCGGGAGATCCCGGCATGAACGCGCACACGATCTTCCGGCTCGCCGTGAAGGACCTGGCTCTCCTCCGTCGTCCGCTCGCGCTCTATGCCGCCGCCGGCTGCGTCGCCGTGGCGCTCGCGGCGACGCACGATCAGGCCGCCCGCTCGCTCGGCATCACGCTCGCGATCAACGTCTTCCTCGCCGCCTGCTTCCACCTGGTGCTCGGCAACGTGCTCGGCGAGCGCGAGCGGAAGAACCTCGCCTTCGTGCTCTCCCTTCCGGTCTCACCGATCGAGCAGGCCGCGGCCAAGCTCCTCTCCTCGATCGGCATGTACGCCGGGGTCGGCTCGTTCGCGGCCTTCGCCTTCGTCTTCCTCGCCCCGGTCGACGTCTTCGCCGCCATGGCGAGCGACGGCCGGGGGCTCCTCTCCCATGCCCTCGGCTGGACGGCTTACTTCGCGCTCGTGCTCGGGGGCTTCCTGGTACCCTTCGCGATCGTCCTCGCGACCGCCGTGGTCTCGGAGTCGCTCGGCTGGACGATCGCGGTCTCGACCGGCCTCATCTTCGGGCTCGGCAACGGCCTCTTCCTCTTCGGACCCCGTGCCTCCGTCGTCGCCGCCTACGTCCGGAGCCTGCGGACGGGGGGTCCGGCGCTGCCGGCGACGCTCGCCTTCGAAGCCGCGGCGATCGCCTGCACGCTCGGGATCGCGCTCCACCTGCAGTCGCGAAAGACGAGCTTCCTCTGAGCCCGCTGCTCGACTTCGCGACCCTCTGGCGGGAGCACTCGCGCGACGTGCACCGGTTCGCCCTCTACCTTTCGGGCGACCCGGCGCTCGCCGACGACATCACCTCCGAGACCTTCGTGCGCGCCTGGGGCGCCCGCGAGCGGGTCGATCTCGCGACCGTGCGAGGTTATCTCCTCGCGATCGCCCGCAATCTCCTCCGCCACGAGCTGCGCCGCGCCGGCCGCCGCGAGGCTGCCGGCGTCCCCCCGGGGGAGGCGCTGCCGTCGGCGGAGCCGTCGCCGGAGCGACGCACCCTCGCGCGCGCGGAGCTCGCGCGCGTGCTCGCGGCGCTCCAGGAGCTCCCGGAGAGCGACCGCGCGGCGCTCCTCCTGCGGGCCGAAAGCGGCCTCTCGTACGACGAGATCGCACGCGCACTCTCGCTTCCACTCACCTCCGTCAAGGTCAAGATCCACCGCGCCCGGCTGCGCCTCGCCGCGGCGCGCCCTCCTCGGGAGAACGCACACCATGAACCTGCACCCTGACGTCCTGCGCGACCTGTTGCCGCTCTATCTCGCCGGCGAGGCGAGCCCCGCCACGCGCGCGCTGGTCGAGCAGGCGCTCGCCGCCGACCCGGAGCTCGCGCGCCTCGCCGCCGCCGCACGCGCCGAGGAGCCGCTCACCGCCAGCGCGGAGCTGCCCCGGCCCGCTCCCGAGGCGGCAAAGCGGGCGCTCGACGCCACGCGACGGCTGCTGCGGCGCCGCACCTGGTTCTTCGCCAGTGCCATCTTCACGACCCTACTACCGCTCTCCATCGCCATCGGCGACGACGGAATCAGCTACTTCCTGATTCGGGACGCTCCGCTCTGGGGCGCGCTCTGCTGGGTCGCGGCCGCCGCCCTCTGGAGCGTCTACGCGATGCTCTCCCGGCGGTTGCAGGTGACCGGACTCTGAGCGCTCGCGGCGGGGGCCGGGCTAGAATCCGCCCGCCATGGCGAGCCCGCTCCGGACTCTCGCGGCGCTCGCGGCGCTCAGCCACGACTACGGGCCGGCCGCCGCGACGCGGCAGCTCTCCCTCCTGCGCGAGCTCGGGCGTCGCTCCCTGCCCAACGCCGCGGCGCTCTCCGAGCTCCACGAGCTGCTGCTCTACCTGCGCGCCTATCCGGGGGATGCCCGCGTCGCGCGCGCCGCGGACCGCGAGCTGGCGCGTTTCGCCCGCCGAAGCGACCTTCGACGGTTCCGCGGCGCGCTCGAGGACAGCGGCATCGCCGGCACGGAGATCCGCTACCCCTTCTTCTACCCGACCGCCCTCTGGTTGGCCAGGCGATTCCCCCACGCCCTCGCACTCGACTGGGAGAACACCGCCGACGAGGAGATCCGTCCGCTCCTCACGTCGGTCCTGAGCTTCGCGGAGGCGGTCTGGGCGCGCGACCGCGCGCCGGGAGCACGTGCCCTCGTGCGCGGGCTCGCGCCGCGGCGAAGCGACGCCGTGACGCTGCTCGAACGGCTGGCGGCGCTTCCCGGCGACGACTTCACGCGCGAAGCGCTGCACGACCGGGTGGCTCCCTTCTATCGCCTCGCGCCGGCCCGAGGCACGCCGAACCGGTCGACCGCGCGCGCGCCGCGGGCACCGCTCGTCGTCCGCCGCTCGCCGCCGCGACGCGACCGGCCCGACCTCGCGACCGAGCTCGTCCTGCCGCCGCGCGCGGTGCGCGAGGTGCGCGGCCACGAGGCCGAGACGCTGCTCACGCTCGCCCGCGACGCCATGGTGACGCGCGCCCGGGACCTCGACTGCTTCTGCTACGGCGACGCACGCGACGTGCGGCGGATCGTCCACGACGACGGCCTCGAATTCGTCGCCTTCGGCTCCCTCCCGGAGCGGCGGCTCCTCCTCGCCGCCGCCTACGGCCTGCTGACGCTCCGCAACGGCGTGCCGACCGGCTACGTTCAGCTCGACGCCTTTCTCTCGACGGCTCTCGTCCACTTCAACACCTTCGAGACCTTCCGGGGCGCCGACGCCGCGTGGGTCTTCGCGCGCGTCCTGGCGACGGCGCGGGCGCTCTTTGGCAGCGACGCCTTCGCCATCGAGCCCTATCAGCTCGGTCACGGCAACGACGAGGCGCTCGACTCCGGCGCCTGGTGGTTCTACCGCAAGCTCGGCTTCGCCCCCCGCGACCCGGCGACCCGCCGGCTCGCCCGCGCCGAGGAGACGAAGCTCCGCCGGCGGCCGGCTTATCGGTCGCCCCGCACCACCCTCGGGCAGCTCGCGCGCGCCCACCTCTTCTTCGAACCCTTCCGGCGGCCGGCGCACGTCGCTCCGCACGCGGCGATCTCGCGCGCGATCACCGCCTGGATCGCGAACCTCTCCGGGCCGGCGGCCGAGGCGCCAACGCGCGCGCTCGAAACGGCGCGCTCGGCGATCGGTCTCGGCCGGCGGCGGCTGACGGGCCACGAGCGCCTCTGGCTCGAGCGCTGGGCCCCGATGTTTCTCGCTCTTCCCGGATTCGACGCCTGGCCTCGAGCTGACCGGCAAGGCCTGGCCGCCCTGGTCCGGCTCAAAGCGGCGCGACGGGAATCGGCGCTGGTGCCGGTCCTCCGCTCCCACCCCCGGTTCGCTCCCACACTCTTCGCCCTGGCCTCCCGACACGCCGATCCGGCGATCCCCTGACTCCCGAAGCCACCCCTGCGGGTGGGCAGCTGGCGCCCCAGTCGCGTGCTACCTTGTTCGCGACTCCATCCCACCGCAGGACTACCATCCACGGGAGACTTCCACCATGCAACTCGCTCGACCCTTCGTGGTCTTGACGTTGGTTGCCGCCGCGCCAGCGTTCGCAGGAGATCTCTTCGCACCGGCTAGCCTCTATCTCTCGGCCAAGTCCCTCGAGTCCGTCGCGGTCGTCGATCTCGAGCCCCTCGATCTCGCGGCGCTCGCCGCCGAAGACGCCGAGCGCGAGGCCGCCGACCTCGCTCCCCGCTACGCGATGCCACGCGCCGTCGACTTCACGCCGGCGACGAGCGGCACCTGGGAGGCACTCGGGGGTGATCTCGAGCTCTGGCGCCTGCGGATCCGCGCGCCGGGCGCGACCTCGCTCAACCTCGGCTTCTCGCGCTACCGCATGCCGGAAGGGGGACAGCTCGTGGTCTACGCCGCCGACCTCACCACGGTCGTCCGCCCCTTCACCCCTGCCGACAACGAGAGCCACGGCGAGCTCTGGACGCCGCCGGTGCCGACCGACGAGCTGGTGGTCGAAGTGACCCTCCCCGCGGAGCGCGCCGGCGAGCTCGAGCTCGTCCTGGGGCAGGTCGGACAGGGCTACCGCTCGTTCGGCCCGAGCCCGGTCTCGTTCGAGCTCCCGGAGTCGGGCTCCTGCAACATGGACGTCGAGTGTCTGGGCGCCGCCGATCCATGGCGCCAGACGATGCGCGCCACCGGCGTCATCTCGACCGGGGGCAGCACCTTCTGCACCGGCTCGCTGGTCAACAACACGGCGCAGGACCGCAAGATGTTCTTCATTACCGCGAACCACTGCGGCATCACGGCCGGCAACGCCGCTTCGCTGGTCGTCTTCTGGAACTTCCAGAACTCCACCTGCCGCTTGCCGGGCAGCGCCTCCTCCGGAGGCGCGGGCGACGGAACGCTCACGCAGTTCCACACCGGGTCCTTCTTCCGCGCCTCCAACTCGCCTTCCGACTTCACCCTGGTCGAGCTCGACGACCCTCCCGTGGCGGCCTTCAACCACCACTGGGCTGGCTGGGACCGCACCGGGGGCGACATCTCCTGTCCGCAGGGGCTCTGTTACGCGTGCAGCTCCGCTTCGCTCTGCGCCGCCATCCACCACCCCAACACGGACGAGAAGCGCGTCACCTTCTCCGAGCAAACCATCGTGCCCTCGAGCTACAACGGAGGGACGGCCCCACCGCCCTCTCCGGGCGATAGCTCGCACCTCTGGGTGCACTGGGATCCGACGCCGGTCTTCCCACCCGACCCCGGTCAGACGATTCCGCCCCAGGTGACCGAGCCCGGCTCCTCGGGCTCGCCGCTCTACAACCAGGCGCGTCGCTTCGTCGGCCAGCTGCACGGCGGCCCGTCGGCCTGTGGCCAGACCGGCGACGACCTCTCCGACATGTACGGCCGCTTCTCCGTCTCCTGGTCGGTTGCGGGACCGTTCCTCGACCCGGGCGCCACGGGCGCGACCGTGCTCGACGGCCGTGACAACTGCACGCCTCCCGGCGTCCCGAGCGGGTTGAGCGCGACGCCGAATGGCGACAACCGGGTCGACCTCGCCTGGAATCCGGTCGCCGGAGCGGAGCGCTACCGCGTCTATCGCGGCACCGGCGCCTGCCCGGGCACCGGCGTGGTTCAGATCGACGAGGTCACCACCACGACCTACTCCGACCTGACGGTCTCGGGAGGCGTCACCTACAGTTATCGGGTGAGCGCGTTCGACGACGGAGAGTCCTGCGAGTCGGCGCCCGGCAGCTGCGACGACGCGACCGCGGCCGGCGTCTGCCTGCTGACGCCCGCCTTCACGGGTCTCGCCTCGGCAAGCTCGACCGGCGCCGCCGGCTGCGGCATCGATCTCTTCTGGAACCCCGGCACCTCCGCCTGCGGCGGCGGCGTCGTCTACAACGTCTACCGCTCCGAGACACCGGGCTTCGTCCCCGGGCCCGCCAATCTGCTCGCGAGCTGCATCGGCGGCACCGCCCACCAGGACACCTCGGCGGCCTCGACGACCACCTACTCCTACGTCGTCCGCGCCGAGGATCAGACGGGCTTCGGCTCGGGACTCTGCGCCTCGGGAAACGAGGAGGCGAATACCGTCGAGCGCCAGGCCGCGGCGACCGGGCCGGACGTCGATCTCTTCTCGGACGACGTCGAAGGAGGCGTTGGTGGCTGGAGCGTCGGGGGTAGCGGAGCCGGGTCCGACTTCGCGATCTCCACCGCGGCCAGTCACTCACCCACCCACGCCTGGTTCACCAACGACCCGTCGGCGGTCTCCGACCGCTGGCTCGCCGCGTCCGCCCCCTGGGCGCTGCCGGCTTCGCCCCCCTCGCGGCTCGAGTTCTGGCACCGGTACAACACCGAATCGAGCTGGGACGGCGGCGTCCTCGAGACCTCGACCGACGGCACGACCTGGAACGACATCCTCGCCGGCAACGGCTCCAGGTTCCTCGCCGGGGGCTACACCGGAACCCTCAACAGCTCCGCCAACCCGCTTTCCGGACGCGCGGTCTGGCAGGGAGACATCGCGAGCTTCCAGCGCGTGCTCGTCGACCTCGCCGACTTCGCCGGACAGAGCCGCTACTTCCGGTGGCGCTTCGGAGCCGATGCGTCGCTCGGCGACACCGGCTGGTACCTGGACGATCTCAGGATCTTCCACGGTTCGAGCTGCACGCCGAACCTGGTGTTCGCCGACGACTTCGAATCGGGAGCGCTCGTGCTCTGGAGCACCGTTCAGCCATGAGGCGCCCGTCCGGTCACGGCGGGAGGCGTCGGTCTAGAATGGATCCGCCATGAAGCCCAACATCTCCCCTCGCGGCCGTGCCATGCCGGCCTCTCCGATTCGCAAGCTCATGCCGGTCGCCGAGGAAGCCAAGCGGCGCGGCGTCAAGGTCTTCCACCTGAACATCGGCCAGCCCGATCTCGAGACGCCACGGGTGATGCGCGAGCGGCTGGCGCGCGCCGAGAAGGTCTTCGCGTACACGCCGTCCGGCGGCACGCCGGAGTACCTGGAGTCGCTCCGCACCTACTACTCCCGGCTCGGGCTGCCGCTCGACCTCGACGAGCTCATCGCCACCACCGGCGGCTCGGAGGCGATCCTCTTCGCCCTCTTCGCCACCACCGCGGACGGCGACGAGGCGTTGACCGTCGAGCCCTACTACACCAACTACAACTCCTTCGCGACGCTCGCGGGGGTCCGGCTGGTGCCGCTCAGGACGCGCGGCGAGGACGGCTTCCACCTGCCGCCGCGCGAGGCCTGGGAGCGGGCCCGCAGCGCGCGCACGCGCGTCGTGATCCTCTGCAATCCGAACAACCCGACCGGCACCGTCTACAGCCGCGAAGAGCTCCAGATGGTGGCGGAGTTCTGCCGCGACCACGGACTCTTCCTGATCTCCGACGAGGTCTACCGGGAGTTCGTCTACGACGGCCGACAGTCGGTCTCCGCCCTCTCGCTCGCCGGCTTCGAGGATCAGGTGATCGTGGTCGACAGCCTCTCCAAGCGCTACAGCGCCTGTGGCATCCGCCTGGGATCGCTCGCGACGCGCAATGGCGAGGTGCACCAGGCCTGTCTCCGCATGGCGCAGGGGCGGCTCTCCCCGCCCGGGCTCGCCCAGCTCGTGGCGGCGGGCGCGGTCGAGCTCGGCCGGGACTATTTCGACCAGATCGTGGTCGAGTACCAAGGGCGCCGCGACCTGCTCTACGCGGGGCTCACCCGCATCCCCGGCGTCTTCCTGCGCAAACCCGAGGGCGCGTTCTATTTCGTCGCCCGCCTCCCGATCCTGGATAGCGAGGACTTCGCCCGCTACCTCCTGGCCGACTTCGCGCACGCCGGGCAGACGGTGATGGTCGCTCCCGCCCCCGGTTTCTACGCCACCCCGGGGCTCGGCCGGGACGAAGTGCGGATCGCCTACGTGCTCAAGCAGGAGGATCTCGCGGCGGCGGTCGAGGTCTTCGCGGCCGGGCTCGCCACCTATCGCGCGGCGCGGGGTCTGGGGGATCTTGCCCCGAGCCCGGAAGGGACGAAGCGCGCCGACTTCTTCACGCCGGCCGTCTAGCCGCCGCGGGTAACTTTTCCCAGCTCGCTCCGTAGGTCCCTTCGGAAGGCGAGAGTCCGACTCTCCCTCCCCTTTCTCCTTGGGACAGGGCGCCGCGCGATCGGCGCCCTCTTTTTGGCCGCGCGGGAAGCGGCCTTACAATCAAGGGTTATGCGGCGCTTCTTCTCGATCCTCGCTCCCATCGTCGCGATTCCGCTCGCCTGGATGGCGGTCACCTCGCTCTCGACCAGCTCCGCCGTCTCGACCTGGGCCCCTTGCCCGCGCAACTGGGGGTGGCTCCCCGCCTATCTGGCCCGCGAGAGCCCCCTCGTCGCCCTTCCCTTCCGCATGGGCGACGCGCACGTCAAGGTCTGCTACGGGAGCCCTTCGCTGCGCGGGCGGAAGATGATCGGAGGGGACTCCGTGCCGTTCGGCGAGCTCTGGCGTACGGGCGCCAACGAGCCCACGACGATTCACGTCGATCGCCGCTTCCGTTTCGGCGCTCTGGCGCTGCCGGCGGGCAGCTACTCGATCTACACCATTCCCGGCGCGGGAGAGTGGCAGGTCATCGTCAACCGAGCCACCCGGCAGTGGGGGCTCGAGAGCGAATACACCAGCGAGGTCGCGAGCCACGAGGTGGGACGCTTCGCGCTCGCGCCGGAGCGCCTCGCGAGCTCGGTCGAGCGCCTCCAGTTCCGCGCCGAGCCCGCCGCGACGGGCGCCACGGACCTGCTGCTCGAGTGGCAGAACACCCGCATCCGCATTCCGCTCGCCGAAGGCTACGACGAGACGGAGCCGATCGAGCAGGACATGCCGAACGACCTCAGATGACGCCGCGCGCCGCGAGCTCCTCGAGCTCCGCGGTGGAGAGGCCCAGCATCTCGCCGTAGATCTCCCGATTGTGGGCGCCCAGCTCGGGTCCCGGCCAATCGGTCCGTCCCGGCGTCTCCGCGAGACGTGGCCCGAGCGCGGGGAGCACGAGCTCGCGCCCCGCGATCTCGGCGCTCTCGAAGAGCCCGCGCGCCCGGAAGTGGGGGTGCTCGAGCATCGCGGCGGCATCGAGGATGCGCGACGCCGGGACCTCGGCCGCCACCAGGCGCGCCACCGCCTCGTCGGCCGCCAGCGAGCACGTCCAGGAGGCGATCGCTCGATCGATCTCGGCTTGGCGCGCGACCCGCCCCGGATTGGTCGCGAGCGCCGGATCCTCGCCGAGATCCGGGCGGCCGACAACCTGCATGAGACGGCGGTAATTGCTCGTGTTGTTGGCGCCCACCACGACCCAGGCGGCGTCCCGGGTCGGATAGGCGTTCGAAGGCACGATGCCCGAGACGGTCGCCCCGGACGGGCCGCGCACCTGGCCCGCGCCCGAGGCCTCCGGGATCACCGCCTCGAGGACATTGAAAACCGACTCGTAGATCGCCACGTCCACGACCTGGCCGCGGCCGCTCCTGCGCCGCTCCTCGAGCGCCATCAAGATGCCGACGACGGCGTGGAGGCCGGCGAGCGAATCGCCCAGCGAGAGATTGGCGCGCACCGGCACCTCTCCGGGAACGCCGGTGAGGTGCCTGAGGCCACCGAAGGCCTCCCCCACCGAGGCGTAGCCGGGCCGGCTGGCATAGGGCCCGGTCTGCCCGTAGCCCGAGACGCGCGCGTAGACGAGCCCGGGATGCTCCTTCAAGAGTGGCACCGGACCCAGGCCCCAGCGCTCCATCGTGCCCGGCTTGAAGTTCTCGATCAGCACGTCGGCACGAGCGACCAGCCGACGCGCGAGCGCTTGCCCTTCCGCGCTCCCCAGGTCGAGCGTCACACAGCGCTTGTTGCGGGCGAGCGAGCGCCACCAGTACGAAACGCCGGACTCGTCGAGCAGGCGCCAGCTCCGGATCGGGTCGCCGGCGCCCGGCGGCTCCACCTTCACGACCTCGGCGCCGAAGTAGGCGAGCATCGATCCCGCGAACGGGCCCGCGAGGATCTGCCCGAGCTCGAGCACCCGCAGACCCGCGAGCGGCCGCTCGCGCGCCGTCGTCTCGCCGGTCCCCGTCATCGCGGTCGCTCCGCGGCTCGGTAAACGCGGTTGAAGAGCGGCACCGCCATCAACGTGGTCGTGACCGCCATGAGCACCAGCATCGTGAAGAGCGTCTGGGTGATGAGCCCGCGCTCGTAGGCGATGTTGAGCAGGATGAGCTCCATCAACCCGCGCGCGTTCATCAGGGCGCCGATCGCCACGGCGTCCCGCCGCGGCTCGCCGCACCAGCGTGCCGCCAGTCCGCAGGCGACCCCCTTGCCGAGCACGGCCGCGGCCAGCACGAGCGCCGCGACGCCCCAGAGCGCCGGAGAGTCGAGCAGACCG
The DNA here is from genome assembly GCA_964476605.1 of uncultured Thermoanaerobaculia bacterium. Classification (GTDB taxonomy): domain Bacteria; phylum Acidobacteriota; class Thermoanaerobaculia; order Multivoradales; family JAGPDF01; genus JAGPDF01. The sequence goes on from CAYZBH010000028.1 coordinate 16,241, forward strand.
AGCGCCGTGTTGAGCCCCGAGGTGACGAAGAACATGGGGAGCAGGAGGACGGAGGTGAGCGGCCCCATCCACCCTCCGAGCTCGCGATGCAGCGAACCCCGCGGCAGGGCCGCGCCGAGCACGAAGGCACCGAAGACGGCGTAGATGCCGAGGGCATCGGTCAGCCAGGCGGCGAGCGAGAGGAGGACGAGCGTGACCGGGAACACCGGCGATCCCGGGACGGACACCGGGCCTAGCCACCCGTAGAGACGCGCCAGGCCGCGCCGCCCGAGCGTGAGCATCCCGAAGAGGTAGACCGCTCCGCCTCCGACCGCGAGCAGCGCGATCGCGGGATCTCCGGTGAAGCCGGAGAGCACGACCGCCAGCAGGCACCAGGCCGCCGCGTCGTCGAGCGAGCCCGCGGCGAGCGCGAGTGTTCCGAGGGAGGTCCCGGCGAGACCGCGCTCCGAGATGATCCTCGCGAGCATCGGAAACGCCGTGATCGAGAGCGCTGCCCCGAAGAAGAGCAGGGCCTGGAGCGTCGAGACTCCGGGGCTGAAGAGCGGAAACCGCGGCCGCAGGAAGAGCGCGAGGCCGACGCCGAGCAGGAAGGGAGTCGCGATCCCCGCCCAGGAGACGGCGATCGCGCTCCGCACCCGGTGGCGGATGAGCTCGAGGTCGAACTCGAGACCCACCTGGAACATGTAGAGCGCGAGACCGATCTGAGCGAGCACATAGATCAACGCGCGACTCGGGGCCGGAAAGAGCCACGCTTGCGCCGCGGGAGCGAGCAGACCGAAGAAGGAAGGCCCGAGCAGCACGCCGGTGATCATCTCCGCGACGACCAGGGGCTGCCCGAGGGGGCGCACGAGCCACCCCACCAGCTGGCAGGCCGCCAGAATCAACGCGAGTTGGAGAAACAGGCGAACGGAGAGCTCGAAGGGAGTCATGGGGGCTCCGCGCGCGGAGCAGAATACTCCACTTGGGAGCCCTCCTCCCGATGGTAGGCTGACTCGCAGCTCGGCCCCCAGGCGACGCCCATGCGCCTACCGCTCGGACGCAAGCTCTTCCTCAGCCACTTCCTGGCCGTCGTCCTGGTCTCGGGAAGCGTCGGGAGCTATTTCTACCAACAGGCCCACGCGAGTCTCCTCGAGAGCCTGCGGGCACGGCTACGCCAGAGCGCGGGTCTCCTCGCCCGGACTCTCGACGCCACCGAGCTCGCCGACCTGAGGACGGCGGAAGACGTGGCGCGCCCTTCGTACGCGCGTCACCTGGCGCTGCTGCGCGACTTCCGGGCCGCCAACCGGGACGTCGCCTTCATCTACGTCATGCGGCTCGACGGCGGCGACGTCCGCTTCGTCCTCGACTCCGACGACGGACCCGAGCAGGCGCGACCGGGCGCGATCTACGCCGAGGCACCGGACACCCTGCGCCGCGGCTTCGTCTCTCCCACCGCGGACGACCACATCCTCCAGGATCGCTGGGGCTACTTCCTCTCCGGCTACGCTCCGATCAAGAACGGCGAGGGGAGCTACCTGGTCGGCCTCGACATGCGCGCCGACGAAGTGGCGCGCAAGTTCCAGCGCATCCGGATCGCCGGCGGTGTCTCGCTCGTCGCGTCCCTGGTCGCGGCCGCCCTCTTCAGCCGCTTTCTCGCGCGCCGCATCACCCGCCCCCTCACCCAGGTCGTTCGCCGAGCGGGCGAGATCGCCCACGGCGAGCTCGCCGGGGAGCTCGCGGTCCGCACGGGGGACGAGCTCGAGGAGCTGGGGGGCGCCATCGACCGGATGGCCGCCGACCTCCTCGAGAGTCAACGGCGGCGGGATCAGGCGATGGACGAGCTCGAGCAGGTCAACGTCGGACTCGAGCAGCGGATCGCCGAGCGCACGCTGCAGCTCTCGGAAACCAATGCCGCCCTCAGGCTGGAGATCGAGGAGCGCAAGCGCGCCGAGGTCCAGCTCGAGCACGCCGCCTCGAGCGACTTCCTCACCGGGCTCCTCAACCGCCCCGCGATGCTCCGTCTGATGGAGCTCGAGGCCGAGCGCATGCGCCGCACCACCGCGCCGTTCTCGCTGGCGCTCGCCGATCTCGACTCTTTCAAGCCGATCAACGACCGCTACGGCCATGCCGTGGGGGACGAGGTTCTCACTCTGCTCGCGGCCACCCTGCGCGGGGCGCTCCGGGGTCAGGATGCCGTCGGTCGGTGGGGCGGCGACGAGATCCTCATCTTCCTCCCGGAAACGCCGCTCGCCGGCGCCCTGGAGGTCGCCGAGAAGATTCGTCAGCGGCTCGCCGGAGCGGTGCTCCGGGTCGAGGAGGCCGAGCTCCGGATGACCCTGAGCCTCGGCGTCGCCGAGGCGCGGGCCGGCGAACCGATCGGAGAGCTCGTCCGCCGCGCCGACGAAGCGCTCTATCGCGCCAAGCTGGACGGACGCAACCGCGTCTCGTCCGGCTCCTGAGCGCTCAGCCGAGCCAGATCGCGACCCCGAACAGCAGCGCCACCAGAAGGAGCGCCGGCACGACCGCCCGCCGGAGGGCGGCGGTGCCGAGGCTCGCGGCCAGCCCGAGCTTGAATAGGGTGTTGGAGAGCATGCCGATCAGCAGGGCGCGCGCCGCAGCCGTCGCCGCGGTGCCGCTCTTCGCGAGCTCGCTCGCCGAGAAGGTGAGGGCGTCGAGATCGGTCAGACCCAGGAGCGCCGCGGTGCCGTAGAGCCCCCCTTCGCCGAACTCGCCGCGCGCCCAGGCGAGCAGCCAGAGGACGATCTGGAAGAGGACGGCCAGCTGGATCGCGCCGCCGAGCCGCAGCGGATTGTCCGGGAGCTTCGCCTTCCCGCCCTCCGACTCCGCGCGCCGCCAGCCGAGCGCCGCGATCACGATTCCGCCCACGAGCGGCAGCGCGAGCGCGGGCGCGAGAGCCCGCGCGACGTCGGCATTGAGGGCCACCAGCAGCACTCCGACGCGCGCGGGCAGCACCGCGCAAGCGGCGACGATCCCCAGGCCGAGCGCTCTCGCGGTCTCCGGGGACTTGCGGCTCTCGCGCGCGAAGTTGAGCGTCACGGCGGTCGACGAGACGACCCCGCCCAGCACTCCCGCGACACCGTAGCCGCGCTGCGGACCGGCGACGCGCAAGGCCACGTAACCGGTGAACGAGAGGCCCGCGAAGAGCAGCACCAGGGCCCAGAGCTTGCGCGGCTCGATCCCGCCGAACGCGGCGTACGGCCCCGTGGGCAGGACCGGCAGCACCACCAGCGCGAGCACCGCGAAGCGCGCCGCCGCTTCGAGCTCCGCGGACTGGAGGCGCTCGACCGCCGAGTGCATGCGGCTCTTCTCGACCAGCACCAGCGCCGTGCCGGCGGCGACGGCGCTCCCGAGCGCGAGGAAGTCGAGACCGGCGAGGAAGCCCGTCGAGAGCACGATGACGCCCGCCACTTCGGTGGTGGCGTCGACGGAGCCGTGCCACGCGGAGACGAAGTAGGCGACGGCGACCAGGAGGATCCCCCCCGCGAGCACGAGCAGGCCCGCACGCGGATCGACCGCGGTGAAGAGCGTGGCGGCGAGGGCGCCGATGAGAGCCAGGAGGAGGAAGGTCCGCACCCCTCCGAAGCGCGAGTGCGTTCCCTCCTGACGGGCCGACCACTCGCGCTCGATGCCGACCGCGAGGCCGCCCAGGGCCGCCACGGCCAGGCGGATCAGCGTCTCCTGCAGGTCGCCGAAGGTCACGCCACCTCCCGCTCGCGCGCCCAGCCGATCGCCGCTTCCGCCCCGAGGGCGAGCGCCGCGGCGAGCGCGTTGATGCCGACGTCCCGTAGATCGTAAACCCGATTCGGCAGCAGCGCCTGGACGAGCTCGTCCCCCCAGCCCGCGGCCACGGCGCTCACGCAAGCGGCGACCGTCGCGCGTCGGGCGAGGGCGGGGCCGCGCCAGCGGTTCGCGAGCCCTTCGCTCCAGGCGCGGCGCAGGGCGAGCGCGAGCACCCCGTACTCGAGCAGGTGGAAGCGCTCCTGCACGACGTCCAACTGGCACAGCAGGGCGAGATAGAGGAGCGCGAAGCCGACGACCAGGAGCCAGGCGCGCGTTGCGGACCGTCGACGAACCAGGACCGCGACGACTCCGACCGCCACGAGGAGAAAGCTCGCCGCCACCGTCGCGCGCAAGAGCCCGCGCGCCCGGAGCGCATCGAGGAGGAACTGGACCGGATAGAGCGAGAGATAGATCGCGAGGAGCATCCCCCCCGCGATCCATCGCCATCGCCGCCCTGCGACCTTCGCCGGCGCCATGCGCGCAGCCTAGCCCAGCGCCGCCCGGCGGCCGAGCCTCAGTCCATCTGCTTGCGCAGCACCGTCGGGATGTCGTAGTCGTCGACGTTGGACCAGTTGGGACCGAAGCCCCCCGGATCGTCGCCGCGCGAGCCCTGCGCGAGGACCTTCTTGTAGAAGGGGATCTCGGCGCTCGCCTCCTCGCGCTTCCCCTCCGGCGCCGGTTGGCGCACGCCCCCCACCGCGGCCGCGTAGCGGGGGCCGACCGCGGGCGTCGGCCCGGCGGGGCGCAACGGTAGCCCCGTCATCTGCGGGACGCCCTCGTGCGCGTCGCCGGCGTAGCGGAAGCCGGTCGCGATGACCGTGACCTTCATCTCCTCGTCGAGGGACTCGTCGATCACCATGCCGGAGATGATGTTGGCGTCCGGATCGACCGCGTCCTGGATGATGCGCGCCGCTTCGGCGACCTCGTGCAACGTGAGGTCGCGGCCGCCGGAGATGTTGATCAGCACCCCCTTGGCGCCCTCGATCGAGGTCTCCTCGAGGAGCGGAGAGCTGATCGCGCGCTGCGCGGCCTCGAGCGCGCGATTCTCCCCCTTGGCGATGCCGGTGCCCATGAGCGCCATGCCCATGCCGGCCATGATCGCCTTGACGTCCGCGAAGTCGACGTTGACCTCGCCCGGCACGGTGATGAGGTCGGAGATTCCCTGCACCGCTTGGCGCAGCACGTCGTCGGCGATGCGGAAAGCCTCGGCCAACGGCGTCCCGCGCTCCACGAAATTGAGCAGGCGCTCGTTCGGAATGGTGATGAGCGTGTCGACGCTGCCACGCAGATCGGCGATTCCGTGCTCCGCCACCGCCAACCGACGCCGCCCTTCGAAGCCGAACGGCTTGGTCACCACCGCGACTGTGAGCGCCCCGATCTCGGCCGCGAGATTGGCCAGGATCGGCATCGCGCCGGTGCCCGTGCCGCCGCCCATGCCGGCGGTCAGGAAGATCATGTCGGCGCCATCCAGCAGCTCGAGGATCTGCTCGGTGTCCTCGAGCGCCGCCTTGCGGCCGATCTCGGGGTCGGCACCGGCGCCCAGGCCGCGCGTCACCTGGCGCCCGAGCTGCATCTTGAGCGGCGCGCGGCACTTGGTGAGCGCCTGCAGGTCGGTGTTGGCGGCGATGAACTCGATGCCCCGCAAGTTCGAGGCGATCATGCGATTGACGGCATTGCCGCCACCGCCGCCGACGCCGATCACCTTGATCTTGGCCGGCACCATCTCGGCGTCCAACACCGAGTGCGCCCTCTGCACGTCGTCGCGGTCGTCGAAAAGAATCATGGTTCTCTCCCTTGGCTTCGGTTCGGGCGCTCTAGAGCAGATCCGAGAAGACGCTGCGGAGGCTCCCCATCATCCCCCGCATCGAGAAGCCGGCCCGGCGGGGACGGCGCTCCAGGTTCTGCTCCGCGGCGACGGCGTAGCGCAGGAGCCCCGCGACCGTCGACCATCCCGGTGAATTGATGACGTCGACCAGCCCGCCGAGGCCGTGCGGCAGGCCATAGCGGACGCTGGCGTTGAAGAGCTGTCCCGCGAGCTCGAGCAGGCCGTCGAGTTGGGCGCCACCGCCCGTCAGCACGATGCCGCCGCGCAGATGGCCGTCCCAGCCGTTCTTCGTCAGGTCGTCGCGCAGCAGGGAGAGCATCTCCTCGGCGCGCGGTTGCAGGATCTCGCAGATCTCCTTGCGCGGCACCACGCGCGGCGCGCCGCCAGCCACGGCGGGCACCGAGATCCCCTCCTCCTCCTGCACCATCGAGAGCAGGCAGCACCCTTCCTTGGACTTGATGCGCTCCGCGTCGGCGTACGGCGTCCGCAGGACGATCGCGAGGTCGTTGGTGAAGTTCGCGGCGCCGATCGGCAGCACGGCCGAGTGCTGGACCTCTCCCTCCGCGAAGAGCGCGTAGCCGGTGGTGCCGGCGCCCACGTCGACGAGCAGCACGCCCAGGTCGCGCTCGTCCGGCGTCAGCACCGATTCGGCGGTCGCCAGCGGTTCGAAGACCATCTCGGCCACCTCGATGCCCGCCCGGTTGACGCAGGTGAGCAGCGTCTTCGAGCGCGCCACCTGGCCGGTCACCAGGTGCACCTGCACCTCGACGCGCGAGCCCAGCATGCCGAGCGGATCGCTGATTCCTCCCTGCTCGTCGACCACGAACTCCTGCGGAATGGCATGCAGGATCTCGCGGTCCGAGGGCAACGCCGCCGACTGCGCGGCGTCGAGCGCCCGCTGGATGTCGGCCTTGGTGATCTCGCGATCCTTGCGCGACACCGAGACCATCCCGCGCGCGTTGACGCTCCGCACGTCGGCCCCCGCGACGCCCACGTAGGCCCTCGAGATCTCCACTCCGGCCATCACCTCGGCCTCCTCGCTCGCCGCCTTGAGCGCTTCGACCGTGGCCTCGACGTTCACGATGTTGCCCCGTCGCGTCCCCCGGTTCGGCGCGCTGCCTCGGCCGGCGACCTCGAGACCGCCCTTGCCGTCACGCTGCCCGATGAGCACCGCGACTTTCGAGGAGCCGATGTCGATCCCTACGACGTACTGTTCTGCCTTGGCCATTCCCCGGACCTCTCTCGTGTTGCGGGTTGGAAGACGATGCGACGATCGAACCTCAGATCGACGAAACGAACGCTGCCATAGCGCTCGGCGAGCGCGGGCAGAAGAGGAAGCAGTTGATCGAGCCGCTCGCGGAGCGTGCCGGCGCGGACGAGCAGCGGAAAATCGAGCGCTCCGAGATGGAGGCGGAAATCCCCTTCGCCCAGCACCTCGACCTCGGAGAGCGTCGCGGCCCAACGCGGCGCCGCCCGCCCGAGCTCGGCCTCCACCGCCAGGGCGCCAGCGAGTTCCGCCTCCCCCTGCGCCGTGGCCGAGAGGAGCAGCAGGTCGCCGGGTCCGCGGCTCGGGTCGAAGGGGGCGATCCGCCGCCCGCGCGCGTCGACGTAGGAGAGGCTCGAGTCCGCGCGCAGGAGCGCGACCGGCCGGCGCTCCGAGATCACGATCTCGAGGCGGTCGGGCAGCCTCTTCTCGACCACCAGGCTCTCGATCCACGGGCTGTCGGCCAGCAGCCTCGAGACGCTCTCGAGCTCGAGCCGGAAGAGGTTGCGGCCGGCGAGCGGCGCGAGCTTGCGCTCCACCCACGTCGATTCCACGTAGCGATTTCCGCTCACGTCCACCGCCGCGAGCGCGAAGGTCGGCGAGACCAGCAGCCAGAGAGCCACGCCCACCGGAGCCCCCACCAGCACCAGCGCCTGCGCGAAATGGCGACCCAGCGCGAGCCACGGATTGCGCCGGCGGACGCGGACCGCGGAAGTCGGCCGCCGGAACGGCAGCACCCGCGCTTCGGGCACCGGAGGAAGCTGCGGCGCGCTCATCGAGCGCCCTCCGCCACCAGCCGCTCCGCGAGCCGATAGATGTCGCCCGCCCCGAGCGTCAGCACGACGTCGTCGGCATCGACTCGGTCGAGGAGCGCCTCGGCTTCCCGCCAGTCGGGACAGTAGTCGACGCGCGCGTGCCCGAGGGCACGCGCGGCGCGCGCCACGAGCTCGCCGGTGACCCCGGCGATCGGCTTCTCGCGCGACGGGTAGACGTCGGTCACCACCACGTGGTCGGCGGCCGCGAGCGCCTGACCGAAGTCGGCCGCGAGATCGCGCGTTCGCGAGAACAGGTGCGGCTGGAAGACCGCGTGCAGGACGCGCCGCGGAAAGACCTGACGCGCCGCCGCGAGCGTCGCCGCGACCTCGGTCGGATGGTGCGCGTAGTCGTCCACCACCTCGGCGCCGCGGAAGAGCCCGAGGCGCTCGAAACGGCGATGCACGCCGGCGAAGCCCGCGAAGGCGCGCGCCATGACCGCCAACGGCACGCCGAGCGCGCGCCCCACCGCCACCGCGGCGAGCGCGTTGCGCACGTTGTGGAGCCCGGCGAGCGGCAGCTCCAGGCGTCCGAGCTCCCCCTGCTCCCGGGCCGCCAGCGTGAACGCGCTGCCGGCGCTCGAGAGCTCGAGCGCCGTGGCGCGGAGCGAGCAGTCCTCCCCGAGTCCATAGGTCGTGACGCGCCGGTCGCCGAGCCGCGGCAGCAGCGCCGCCGCGTGCGGATCGTCGGCGCAGAGGATCACCTGGCCGAAGAACGGGACGCGGCTCGCGAAGGTCGCGAACGCCTGCTGGATCGACTCGAGGTCGCCGTAGGTGTCGAGATGATCGCGATCGATCGACGTGATCACCGCGAGGATCGGAAAGAGCGAGAGGAAGCTGCGGTCGAACTCGTCGGCTTCGACCACCATGTAGTCGCTCGCACCCAGCCGCGCACCGGTTCCGGAGACGCGAAGCCGCCCGCCCACGATCACCGTCGGGTCGAAGCCCCCTTCGGTGAGCAGCGCACCCACGAGCGAGGTCGTCGTGGTCTTGCCGTGCGTTCCGGCGACGGCGATCCCGTACTTCAGGCGCATCAGCTCGGCGAGCATCTCGGCGCGCCGCACGACGGTGACCCCGCGCGCGCGCGCCGCCGCCACCTCCGGATTGTCCGGCGCGATCGCCGAGGAGGTCACCACCAGATCGACGCCCTCGAGATGGGAGGGATCGTGCCCGACCCGCACCGGGGCGCCGAGCGAGTCGAGACGCTCGGTGGTCTCGCTCGCCGCCTGGTCGCACCCCGATACGGTGACGTCGTACTGCAGGAGCACTTCGGCGATCCCGCTCATGCCGGCGCCGCCGATGCCCACGAAGTGCGCGTGCCGGAGCCCGGCGAAGCGCTGGAACATCATGCCGCCACCTCGAGCAGCTCACTCAAGTGATCGGCGATGGCGGCCGCGGCACCCGGGCGCGCGAGCGCCCGCGCCCGCGCTCCCATCGCGACCAGCCGCTCGCGCTCGCCGAGCAGCGCTCGCAGCTCCTCCGCGAGGCGCGTCGCGTCGAGCTCGCCGTCCGTCAGCAGGCAAGCCGCGCCGGCCTCGGCGAGGAGTCTCGCGTTCGCTTCCTGGTGGCCCGCCGCGATCGCCAACGGCAGCAGGAGGGAGGGACGCCCGGCGGCGCAAATCTCCGCCAGCGTGATGGCCCCGGCGCGCGAGACCACGAGGTCGACCGCCGCCATGGCCGCCGGAACGTTGTCGACGAAGGGGACGACGCGCAGGCGGGGCGTCTCGAGCCCCGCTCCGCGGTAGGCCGCGAGCGTCGTCTCGAGATGCGGGTCACCACACTGGTGGAGCACCGAGAGCTCGGGCAAGGCGGAGAAGAGGCGCTCCAGCGCCGCCGGCAGCACCGCGTTGAGGCGCTGCGAACCCTGGCTCCCACCCAGCACGAGGAGGCGCGGTTTGCCTTCGGCGCGCACGGGGCTCGCGGCGAAGAACGCCTCGCGCACCGGCACGCCGGTCGTCCAACAAGGACAGGCGAGCTCGCGCGCGGTCGCCTCGAAGGCCACCGCGGCACCGCTCGCGACCCGCGACAGCCAGCGGTTGGCGAGGCCCGCGGCGGCGTTGGGCTCGACGATCGCCGCCGGCCGGCCGGCCCAGCGCCCGCCGAGCACCGCCGCGGCCGACGCGTAGCCGCCGGTTCCGAGCACGCCGTCGATCGCTCGCTCGCGGACCGTTCGCCGCGCCGCGACGGTCGAGCGCACGAGGGTCGCGAGCGCCTGGAGCCTGGCGAGCGCCCCGCGCCCCAGCAGCGGACGGGCGGCGAGCGGCAAGAACTCGAGCCCGCTCTCGCGCGCCAGCCGCTCTTCGAGGCTCTCCGAGCGCCCCGCGAAGCTCACCTGGTGCCCCCGCGCCGCCAGCACCTCCCCCACCGCGAGGGCGGGGAAGACATGTCCTCCGCTCCCGCCCCCGGCGAGGAGGACGCTGAAGCGGCGAGCCGCGGCGGATGGCATCGCTGTCTCACCCATGCTGGCTCACGTTGAGCAGCACGCCGCAGACGGTCATGGTGACCACCAGCGACGAGCCGCCGTAGGAGAGAAACGGGAGCGGGATCCCCTTGGTGGGGAGCAGGGCGATCGCCACCGAGATATTGATCAGCGCCTGATAGACGAGCATCGACGAGAAGCCCCAGGCGAGGTAGCGGCCGAACGGATCTGGCGCCCGCACGCCCGCGCGCAAACCGCGCCAGAGCACGAGCGCGAAGAGTCCCACCACGACCAGAGCGCCGATCATGCCGAGCTCCTCGGCGACGATCGCGAAGACGAAGTCGGACTGCGGATGCGGCAGGAAGTAGAGCTTCTGCACGCTGTTGCCCGGCCCGAGGCCGAGCACGCCGCCCGAGCCCACCGCGATCAACGATTGCAGAGCCTGGAAGCCCGAGCCCAGCGGATCGCGGTCGGGCTCCAGGAAGGCGAAGAGCCGCGCGCGCCGGTAGGGCACCGAGATGACCAGGAAATAGAGCACCGGCATCGCGAGCGCCAGGCCGCCCGCGACGAAGCGCCAGGAGAGCCCGGCCAGAAAGAGCATGGTCGCCGCGGTGAGCGCGAGGAGCACCGCCGTCCCGAGGTCCGGCTGCAGCACGATGAGACCGGCCACCACGCCGGTGACGATCGCCGCCGGCAGCAGCGTCTCGCGGGCGTTGATCGAATCCGCGCGCTTGTCGATCCACCAGGCGAGGAAGGGGACCAGAGCGAGCTTGGCGAGCTCCGACGGCTGGATCGAGATGCCACCGACGAAGAACCAGCGCCGCGTGCCGTTCATCTGCGGCGAGAAGAGCACCGCGACGAGCAGCACCAGCACCCCGGTCAGCAGCGCGTACGCGACTCTCCGGTCGCGCAGCCGCCGATAGTCGACGTGCATCACGATCCCCATCACCGCGAAGCCCAGGGCCGCCGCCACCGCCTGCTTGACGAGGAAGGGGTTCACCGCCGCGCCGCGCGCCCGCGCGATCGCGGTGCTCGCCGAATAGACCATCACGAGGCCGAGACCGGTGAGCAGCACGACGGTGGTGAACAGGACGCGGTCGTAGACGAGCTTCTTCGCCATCTCAGCGCCCCCCCGCCCCGGCGGGTGCCGCCGCCCGCCCACGCACCCAGGCCTGGAAACGCTCGCCGCGGTCGACGAAGTCGCGGAACTGGTCGAAGCTCGCGCAGGCGGGGGAGAGCAACACGACCTCTCCGGCGCGCGCCGTCGCCGATGCCGACTCGAGCGCGCGCTCCATCGTCTCGCTCCGCTCCAGCTCCACGCTTCCCGCGAGCGAACGCTCGAGCGCCGCCGCCGACTCGCCGATCAGGTAGGCGCGCCGCGCCTTGCGCGTCACGATCTCGCGCAGGTACGCGAAGTCTGCCCCCTTGTTCCGCCCGCCGAGAATCACGTGCACGCTGCCGTCCGCGAATCCCTCGAGCGAGCGAGCGGTGGCGGCCACGTTGGTGCCCTTCGAGTCGTCGTAGTAGGCGACGCCCGCGAGCTCTGCGATGCGCTCGACGCGATGCGGCAGCCCCCGGAAGGCGCGGAGCGCCGGCGCGACCTCCGCCGTCGGCACCGCCACGGCGCGCGCCAGGAGCGCCGCCGCCATCGCGTTCTCGAGGTTGTGCGGTCCGGGAAGGGGAACGTCCCCCACCGCGAAGAGCGCGCTCTCCCCGTCCGGTCCCACCTCGACCACGCGCTCTCCGACGAGCCGGCATCCGTCCACGACGGCGGCGCCGCGCGCGAACATTCGCCTGCGCCCCCGCGTCTCGGTGGCCGCGACCTCCGGCTCCTCCGCGTTGAGCACCGCCACGTCCTCCGGCGCCTGGTTGATGAACACACGCTGCTTGGCCGCGAGGTACGCCGCGAGCGATCCGTGCCGGTCGAGGTGATCGGGCGAGATGTTGAGCAGCGCCGCCGCGCGTGGCCGGAAGCGCGCGATCGTCTCGAGCTGGAAGCTCGAAAGCTCGACCACGAAGACGCGCCCGGGAGCGCCGTCGACCACCGCCGAGAGGGGCTTGCCGATGTTGCCGCAGACCTCCACCGGGAGGCCCGCCGCCGCGACGAGCGCGCCGGTCATCGCCGTGGTCGTCGATTTGCCGTTGCTCCCGGTCACCGCCACGACCGTGCCCTCGAGATAGGCGAAGGCGAGCTCGATCTCCCCCACCACCGGGACCTCCGCCCGCCTTGCCGCCGCGAGCAGCGGGTGATCGAGCGCGACGCCCGGGCTCGCGACCACGAGATCGAGGCCCGCTGGAAGCTCGGGTGCGTTCTCGCCGAGGACCAGAGTCGCGCCCGGTGCCCCGACGAGGCCCTGGAGGCCCAGGGCCGCGGCGTCGCGCCGGTCGCTCGCCACGACCTCGATGCCCCGCGCCAGCAGCAAGCGCGCCGCGGCGACCCCCGAGAGCCCCAGGCCGAGGACGTAGGCGCGACGGAGGCGCTCGGGCGCTAAGGGAGCGTTCATCGGAGCTTCAAGGTCGAGAGCGCCGTGAGCGCGAAGAGCACGGCGACGATCCAGAACCGCACGATGATCTTCGGCTCCGCCCACCCGGCGAGCTCGAAGTGGTGGTGCAGCGGTGCCATGCGGAAGATCCGCTTTCCGCGCAGCTTGAACGAGGCGACCTGCAGGATCACGGAGAGACCTTCCAGCACGAAGAGCCCCCCGACCAGGCCGAGCACGAGCTCCTGCTTGGCGAGCACCGCCACGATGCCGATGGCGCCGCCCAGGGCGAGTGAGCCGACGTCCCCCATGAAGACCTCGGCTGGGTGCGAATTGAACCAGAGAAATCCCATCGACGCTCCGACGAGGGCGCCGCAGAAGACCGTCACCTCGCCCACTCCGGGCACGTAGGCGACCTGGAGGTACTGCGCCACGACCCGGTTGCCGGCGACGTAGGTGAACACGGCGTAGGTCGCGGCGGCGATGAGGGTCGCGCCGATGGCGAGCCCGTCCAGGCCGTCGGTCAGGTTGACGGTGTTCGACGACGCGACGAGGACGAAGACGACGAACGGCACGTAGAGGATGCCGAGGTCGATCACCAGCTCCTTGAAGAACGGGAAGGCGAGCGTCGGCGAGAAGGGCACGCCGGTCGGGAGCGCCATCAGCGTCGCGCCGGCCACCGCCGCCACGGCGACTTGGGCCAGGAACTTCGCCCGCGCGGTGAGACCGAGGTTGCGCCGGCGCCGCACCTTCAGCAGGTCGTCCGCGAAACCGATGCCGCCGAAGGCGACCGTCACGCCCACCGCGATCCAGACGTAGGGATTCGCGAGATTCGCCCAGAGCAGGGTCGGGACAATGAGCGCGAAGAGGATCAGCAGACCGCCCATGGTGGGGGTTCCCGCCTTCACTTGGTGACTCTGCGGCCCGACGTCGCGGATGTTCTGTCCCACCGAGAGCCGGCGCAGCGTGCGGATGAACCGCGGTCCGAGCAGGAGCGCGAGCAGCACCGCCGTCACCACCGCGCCCGCGGTGCGGAACGTGATGTAGCGGAAGACATTGAAGACCGCGAAACGCTCGTGGAGCGGAAAGAGCAGGTGGTAGAGCATCTACGCGCCCTCCTCCCCGTCCGTGCGCTCGCGGATCGCGCGCTCGAGCTCGTCGCGATCGGAGAACGGGAGCCGCTGACCGCCCGCCACCATCTCCCGCTCGTGCCCCTTGCCGGCCACGAGCACCGACCAGCCGCCACCGACCGCCACCGCCACCGCACGGCGAATCGCCTCGCGGCGGTCGGGCACGATCCGGTAGCTCCGGTTCCCGCTCGCGCGCAGCCCTTCCTCGATCGCCGACAGGATGGCGTGCGGATCCTCGCTGCGCGAGTTGTCCGAAGTCGCGATCGGAAGGTCGGCGAGATCGCCGGCCACCCGACCCATGATCGGGCGCTTGCCGGGATCGCGGTCGCCGCCGCAGCCGAAGACCAGGACGATCCGCGTGCGGGCGATCTCCCGCAGGCTCCGGATCGCCAACGAGAGAGCGTCGTCCGTGTGCGCGAAGTCGACCACCGCGAGGAAGCCTTGTCCCGCGCGGACCGCTTCCATCCGCCCCGCGAGCGGTTGCGTCCCGGCGATACCCTCGGCGATCGCCGCGAGGGGCAACTCCAACGCTTCGCCGATCGCCGCCGCGGCGAGGAGGTTCGAGAGATTGAAGCGGCCGAGCAGCGGCGAACGCACTTCCGTCTCCCCGCGCGGCGTCACCAGACGCGCCACGATGCCGTCGCCGCCCAACTTCGCATCGAGCGCCCGCACCGCGCCCGCGGCGCCGTAAGAGAGCGCCGCGGGGAGATCCGCCGCGAGGCGCTGCCCGAAGGGGTCGTCGCCGTTGACGACCGCACGGCCACCCGGCTTGAGCTGGTCGAAGAGTCGCCGCTTGGCCGCGAAGTAGCTCTCGAGGTCGACGTGATAGTCGAGATGATCGCGGGTCAGGTTCGTGAAGGCTCCGACGTCGAAGCTCGCGCCCGCGACGCGTCCCTGCACGAGCGCATGCGACGAGACCTCCATCGCCGCCGCCGCCGCCCCCGCGTCGCGCATCTCGGCGAGCAGGCGAAAGAGATCCGAGGCCTCCGGCGTCGTCCGTTCGACCCCTGGGACCGCGAGCTCGCGGAAGCGGTAGCCGAGCGTCCCCAGGCGCGCGGCTGGGCGCCCCGCCGCGTCGAGCATCGCCGCCGCGAGCTCGATGGTGGTCGACTTGCCGTTGGTGCCGGTGACTCCGACCAGAGTGAGCCCGCGGTCGGGATGCCGGTAGAGCGGCGCCGCGAGCGGGCCGAGCAGCGCGCGCGGCGCTTCCGCCACAAGCCAGGGAATCACCGGATCGACCTCGGGTGCACGCGTCCGGTCGGCGACGACCGCCACCGCGCCCCGAGCCACCGCCTCCTGGGCGAACCTCCGGCCGTCGAAGCGCGCGCCGCTCCAGGTGACGAAGAGGTCGCCCGGCGCGACGGCGCGCGAGTCGTGTCGAACGCCGAAGACCTCGGGGTTCGTCCCGAGGTCTCCGGTGACCGGCAAGCCGGCGACGAGCGTGGCGAGTCTCATCCGCCGGACCCCACGTCGAGGTAGAGTTCGATCCGCGCGCCGCGCGCGGGCATCGGGGCCCCAGGGGGCGGCTGCTGGCGGTGCACGACGCCGGCACCGTGCAGCTCCGGCGCGAGCCCCAGCGCCACGGTCGCCGCGAGCGCTTGGCGGGCCGTGAGCCCGGCGAGATCCGGGAAGGTCCCCGGCGGCGGCGGGGCGGCGCGATCGACGCCGACTTCGCCGGCGCTCGCGGTCATCGCGCCGGCTGGCTCCGGACCCGCCGCCTCGTCCCGGGCCGTCTCGCCCGGCCAGCGCTCCGGTCGCTCCCGGCGCGGTCGCACGTCGAGGTAGGTGAGCGCCTGCCGCGCCACCTCCTCGAAGATCGGCGCCGCCACCTCGCCGCCGTGATACGAGCCCTGCGGATCGTCGAGCACCACCAACGCCACGATCGCGGGATCGTCGAGCGGCGCGAAACCAACGAAGCTCGCGATGTACTCGTCGTTGAGATAGCCCTTGCCGGGAAGAGCCTTCTGCGCGGTCCCGGTCTTGCCCGCGACCGGATAGCCGTCGACCGCCGCCGCCTTGCCGGTTCCCCCTTCGACCGTCACACCGGAGAGCAGCTCGCGCACCAAGGCGCGGCTGCGCTCGGAGATCGGGCGCCCCCGCACCACCGGTTCGGGATGGAGCGCGCGAGCCGTCTCGCCACTGCCGACCTGGCGCACGACGTAGGGCTCCAGCAGCCGGCCCCCGTTTCCGACCGCCGCGAAGGCGAGCGCCAGCTGGAGCGGCGTCACCGACAATCCCTGCCCGAAGGACATGTAGGCCTTGGCGAGGGAGGGCCAGCGCTCGACCGGCATCAGCAACCCCGGGCTCTCGCCCGGCAGATCGATGCCGGTGGTGCGCCCGAAGCCGAAGGCGCGGATGGTCGCGTAGAAGCTCGCGTTCGACACTCGCAGCGCGGTCTTGATCGTGCCCACGTTCGACGAACGCGCGATCACCTGCCGAAAGGTGAGCAGGCCGAACGGCTTGTGATCGGCGATGCGCACGCCCGCGAGAGTGATGCCGCCCATCTCGCAGTCGAGGGTCTCGTCCGGGTCGATCAGCCCCTCTTCGAGCGCCGCCGCGGCGGTGACCATCTTGAAGGTCGACCCCGGTTCGTAGGCGTCCATCACCGGTCGATTGCGCCGCGCCTCCTCGTCGAAGGCGGTGAAGCGGTTCGGATCGAAGGTCGGATAGGAAGCGAGCGCGAGCACCGCGCCAGACTGGGGATCGACCAGCGTGACGCTCGAGCTCTTGACGCGGAGCTTGCGCGAGGCCTCGTCCAGCGCGCGCTCGGTCATTTCCTGCAGCGCCGCGTCGATGGTCAGGTGCAGGTCGGCGCCAGGAATCGGCGCCGCGGAGGGAAGGTTCGGCGGCACGGCCATGCCCTGACGGGCGTCGCGTAGCACGGTCCGGCGGCCGGGCTTGCCGGCGACCACGCGGTCGTACATCGCCTCGAGCCCCGCGAGACCCTGGTCGTCGGTCCCGACGTAGCCCAGCACGTGCGCGGCGAGCTCGCGCTGCGGGTAGTAGCGCTTCGATTCCTCGAGAAAGTAGACACCGTCGAGACCGAGGTCGCGCACCGCGCGCGCCTGCGGCGGGTCGAGCTTGCGCTGGATCCAGACGAATTCGCGGTCGGCGGCGAGCGCGCGAGCGAGCTTGGCGCGATCCAGGTTCAGCACCGATGCCAGGGCGCGGGCGGCCACCGCCGGGTTGTCGAGCTCGCGCGGCACGGCGAAGGCCGACTCCACCTCGACCGAGACCGCGAGCTCGCGCCCGCGCGCGTCGAAGATGGTGCCGCGCGGCGGCGCGAGCTCGATCACCCGCTGCTGCTGACGCTCGGCGCGCCGCACGAACTCGTCGTGCCGCGCCACCTGCAGGTCGTAGAGCCGGGCGCCGATGGCGGCGATCCAGATGCCGACGCAAACGAGCGCGATGCCGAGTCGCCGCTTCACCGCAGCTCCTCCAGGTAGAGGACCTGGTCCAGCCGTGGCGTCGCGAGCCCCAGCTGTTGCTCGGCGCGCTCGGCGAGACGCTGGGGGCTCGCCAGATAGGCGGACTCGAGACGCAGCTGGCGCTCCGTCTGTTGCAGTTGGTGCACGCTCCGCTCGAGGGCCTCGATGCGATAGCCGACGCGCAGGGTCTCCACCTGGAACCAGGTGTAGGCGAGAAGACCCAACCCGAGGGGGAAGACGGCGAGCAGCACGTAGCCCAGCTCGCGCAGTCTCTGGCGGTCGCGCTCGCGCACCAGGTACGCGTTGACGACCGGGCGCCGGACCGTATAGGCGTTGCGCAAGCCGCTACAACCTCCGCGCGGCACGCAGCCGCGCCGAGCGCGCCCGCGGATTGGCCTCCACCTCGGGTACCGACGGCCGAACCGGCTTCTTGGTGAGCACCTCGAGCACGCGCGTTTCGGAGCGGGTGCGACCGGTCGTCGCGTCGACTTCGCCGCGTGCCAGGTCGCGGATGCGGTTCTTCACGATGCGGTCTTCGAGACTGTGGAACGAGATGACGACCAGGCGGCCGTCCTGGTCGAGCAGCCGCACGGCTTGGTCGAGCAGCTCCTCGACCGCCGCGAGCTCTTCGTTGACCGCGATGCGGAGCGCCTGGAAAACGCGGGTCGCCGGATCGATGCGCTCGCCTCCCGGGCGCCACTGCCGCTTGGCGCGCCGAATCACGTCGGCGAGAACCCCGGTGGTCTCGATCGGCCGCGAGCGACGCGCGTTGGCGATGGCGCGCGCCACGCGGCGCGCCTCGGGCTCCTCACCGTAGTCGCGAAAGAGATTCGTCAAGGCTTCCTCCGAAGCGCTGTTGACCAGGTCGGCCGCGGTCGCGCCGCCGCGTCCCATGCGCATGTCGAGCGGTCCGTCGTGCTGGAAGCTGAACCCGCGCTCGGGCCGCTCGAGCTGCAGCGAGGAGACTCCGAGATCGGCGTAGATGCCGGCTGCGCGCTCGCCCGGCAGGCGGCGCTCCGTCCAGATGCGCTCGAGATCGCGGAAATCCCCTTCGATCCACTCACAACGACCGGCGAAGCGGCCGAGCCGCTCGGCCGCGAGGGCCAGCGCGGCGGGATCGCGATCGATGCCGAGGATTCGCGCGGAGCTCGCGCGCTCGAGCAGCGCCGCGGCGTGACCGCCCAGCCCGAGCGTGCAGTCGACGAAGCAGCCGCCCCGCTCTGGCGCGAGGTAGGCCAGCGTCTCTTCGAGCAGGACGGAACGATGGAGTTCGGGCAAGACGCGATCGTCCACACGACGTCAGATGCCCCGCTCGGCCAGCAGCTGGAAGTCCTCGTCGGTGAACGGGCGCTCGGCGAGGCGCTTCTCGAGCCGCTCCCGATTCCAAACCACCAGATGATCGATCCGGGCCGAGACGACGACCTCGCCGCTCATCTCCGCGGTCGAGCGGAGGATGGGCGGCACCAGCAGGCGACCCTGACCGTCGAGCCGCACCTGCTGGCCGTAGTAGCTCACGCGCTCGAGATAGCGGTCCTTGAGGCGGTCGGTCGCCGGTAGCGCGGCGAGCCGGGATTCGATCTCCTCCCAAACCGGCAGGGGGTAGATCAGGGCCTGTTCGCCGCCCACCGAGGTGAGGAAGAACTCGACGCCGTAGCGCTCCTCGAGCGCGCGGCGGAAGTCCGTGGGGACCTTGAGGCGCCCCTTCTCATCGATCGTGGCAACGGTGCTTCCGCGAAACATCTCCCGACCCCGCCTTCCTTAGGGATGCGCAGGCAATGTACAGGAGTGTTCCACTTTTGTCCATTTTTTTCCACACACTTAACCTCGTCGGGACGAGGTTGTAGCGGGCTCGGCGCAATCTCGGCGTAATCGAAATGAGCCGCCGCTCGACGGCGTCGCGGCTCAGGGCGCGGGCGGAGGAGGTGCCACCTCTTCGGGACGCGCCTCCAGCGGGGGCGGCTCGGCCGGTTTGGGCGCGCGATGGGGAGCAAAGGCCGCCAGCGGGTCCTTCTCTTCGGGAGCCGCAACGTCGCGGAATCCGGCCGCTTCGACCGGGATGTTCTCGACGAGGTAGGCGGAGCGCTCGAGCTCGCCCAGGTACTTGCGCAACTCGTCGTCGAAGCGCGTCTCGCGCTCGTGCTCGAGCAGTGGCTCCTTGACCTCCTCGAACGGACGCGCGCTCTCCTCGGTCCGCTCGACGACCTGCAGCAGATGGAGTCCGCCGCGCGCCTCCACCGGACTGGAGACGGCGCCGACCGCGAGCCCCCAGACGGCGCCGTCGAGCGCCGAGGCCAGCTCGCCGCGCTCGACCCACCCGAGATCGATCGGCCCGCTCAGGGCCTTGGAGGCGAGCCGATCGATCGCGGCCTGCATCGTCTCCCCGCCCGCGATCGCTGCGCGCACCGTCTCCGCGAGCTCTCGCGCACTCTCACCGGAGAGCTCTTCGTTCGAGACCACGATCTCCTGCACTTTCACCTTGGCGGGAACGAGGAACTCCGCCGGGTGATCCCGGTAGTAGCGCCACGCCCATTCGTCGTCGACCGCGGCGCGCGGATGAACCTCGCGTTGAATGACCTGCTGCGTCTTGATCGAGCGCGCGGTGCGCTCACGATAGTCGGCGAGCGTCATGCCCGCGGCATCGAGCGCGCGCCGGAAGGCCTCCTCGGTCGGAATCCCCATGCGCTGCCGCGTGCGTTCGATCGCCTCGTCGATCTCCTGGCCGGTGGGCTGGATCGAGAGCTGGCGCGCGCGGGCCACCAACAGCATCTCGTCGAGGATCTCGCGCATGGTGGCGCGCCCGGCCTCGCTCGCGAGGCGCCGCCGCTCCTCCGGCGCCAGGTCGTCCGCGGCGGAGATCGCCTCGAGGCGCGCTTCCTTGCGCGCCGTGTAGTCCTCGAGTGTCGCGATCTCGTCGTTGACCCGCAACACGACCGAATTGACGGTGTCCGCGCCGGCCACGCCCGCGAGCAATACGGCACCGAGCGCCGAAAGGCTAACGATCCTCATGCGTCCTCGCCAGGGGGAAGGTCCCTCGATAGTTGAACGGCAGGTTGCGCTCCTGCACCGCGACAGTGTAACGAGTGCGGGCCTCCTCCACCAACCCGGCGAGCGCGCGATCGGCGGCCGCCTGGCGGAGCTTCGAGCGAATGGCCGCGGTCGCCTCGGCCAACCCCAGGCTCTTCGCCGGCAGCTTGCGCACCACCTGGAAGACGTGGAATCCGTACTCGGCCGAGACGACCTCGCTCACCTCGCCCTCCCTCAACCGGAAGATGAGATCGGCGAAGCTCGGGGGGAGCTCGTCCTTGGCGAGCAGGCCCTGCTCTCCACCCGGCGCCGGCCCCCCGGCGGGCGTCACGCGGCGCATCACGTCCTCGAACGAAGCGCCGGCGGCGAGCTCGCGTCGGGCCCGTTCGGCCACGGAGCGGTCCTCCACCAGGATCTGCCTCAGCTCGACGCGCGCCGGCAGCTCGAAATCCGCCCGGTGGGCGGCGAAGTAGGCGGCCACCTCCTCCGCCTTGGGCTCGAGCTCGCCGCGCCCCGCGAGGAGGGCTTCCACGGCCTCGGCGACCGGCGTCTCGCGCGCCGCGAGGCCGCGCTCCCGGGCCATCTCGGCGAGCAGCTCCTCGGTGAGGAACTGGTCGAAAAGACGCGAGAGCGTGGCGCTCGCGAGCGCGCCACCGCGCTCGCCGAGATTGCGCTCGAGGTAGGCCTCGAAGGCCGCGTAGCGGATCTCCCGGTCTCCCAACCGCGCCGCCACGTCGGGGGGCACGAGCGGCTCGCCACCGCGGCACGCGGCGAGCGCGAGCGCGCCCGCGCAGAGCAGCCACCGGGCGCTCACGCGGCGAGCTCCTCGAGCACCCCGCGCGCGGTCTCGACCAGGCCGCGACCCCGTTCGAGCTCGAGCGTGAGCACGCCCGTGGGACTGAACGCGGCGCCGGGTCGCGCTGAAACGTAGCGGATCAGGCGATCCACGTCGACGCGCGCGTCGCGTCGGAGACGGAAGATCAGGCGGCCATCGCCCACGGAGATCGCCTGCACCCGGAGCCGCTCGGCCAGCCGCTTGAGATCGACCACGTCGAGCAACGCCTCGACCTCGCGGGGGGGCCGGCCGAAGCGGTCGAAGAGCTCGGCGAGCAGCTCCTCGCGCGGCAGCTCCGCCGCCGCCAGCTTGCGGTAGATCTCCATGCGCAGGTTCTCGTCGCCGATGTAGCTCTTCGGAATGGTCATCGCGAGCGGCAGATCGAGCGCCACCGAAGGTCCCTCCTCGACCGCTTCGCCCCGGAGCTCGCGCACCGTCTCCTCCAGCATCTTGAGATAGGTCTCGATGCCGAGCTCGGCGATGTGGCCGCTCTGCTCGGCACCCAGGAGATTGCCGGCGCCCCGGATCTCGAGATCGCGCCCGGCGATGCGGAAGCCTGCGCCCAGCTCGGTGAACTCGCGCAACGCCTCGAGTCGCCGACGCGCATCCTCCGTCAGCGCGCGGTCGGACGGCACGAGAAGATAGCAGTAGCCGAGCTCTCGGCTGCGGCCCACCCGTCCGCGCAACTGATAGAGCTGCGCCAGACCGAACCGGTCGGCGCGCTCGATCAGCATGGTGTTGACGGTCGGGATGTCGATGCCGTTCTCGATGATCGTGGTGGCGAGCAGGAGATCGTGCTGCCGGGCCGTGAAGGCGTGCATGCGGCGGTAGAGCTCGCGCTCGTCGAGCTGACCGTGCC
Source organism: uncultured Thermoanaerobaculia bacterium (assembly GCA_964476605.1). Classification (GTDB taxonomy): domain Bacteria; phylum Acidobacteriota; class Thermoanaerobaculia; order Multivoradales; family JAGPDF01; genus JAGPDF01. Next base: position 38,097 of record CAYZBH010000028.1, read on the forward strand.
CTACCGTGATCCTGAGCCCTGGCAGCATCTCGCGCAGCTGCTCCGCCCGCTGCTCGATCGACTCGACCCGGTTGTAGACGTAGAAGACCTGACCGCCGCGGCCGAGCTCGTACTCGATCGCCTCGCGTACCAGCTCCTCGGAGTGCGGCAGCACCGCCGTCTCGATCGCCATGCGGTCCTTGGGCGGCGTCTCGATGAGCGAGATGTCGCGCACGCCGGCGAGGGAGAGCTGCAGGGTGCGTGGCAGCGGCGTCGCCGACATGGCGAGCACGTGCACGTTCTTCTTGAGCTGCTTGAGCCGCTCCTTCTGCGCCACGCCGAAGCGCTGCTCCTCGTCGACGATCACCAGGCCCAGGCGCGCGAATTCGACGTCCTGGGAGAGCAGGCGATGGGTGCCCACGAGGACGTCCGTCTCTCCCGAGGCGACGCGCGCCTTCAGCTGCTTGAGCTCCTTGCCGACCTTGAGCCGCGAGAGGCGCTCGACCCGCACCGGAAAACCCGCGAAGCGCTCCTCGAACGTCTCGAGGTGTTGATCGGCGAGGATGGTCGTGGGCGCGAGCACCGCCACCTGGAAGCCCGCGTCGACGGCGCGGAAGGCGGCGCGCATGGCGACTTCGGTCTTGCCGAAGCCGACGTCACCGCAGAGCAGGCGGTCCATCGGCTTCGCCTGCGCGAGATCCTCGAGCACGGTCGCGATCGCCTCCGCCTGGTCGACCGTTTCCTCGTAGGCGAAGGCGGAGGCGAACTGGCGCTCGAGGTCGCTCGTGCCGGCGAGGATCGGCGCGCGCGCGAGCTGGCGCTCGGCGTAGAGCTTGAGCAGCTCCTCCGCCATGTCGCGGAGCCCCTTCTTGACCCGCGCCTTGGTGCGGTTCCACGACGTGCCACCGAGCTGGTCGAGGCGAGGGGAGATCCCTTCGATGCCGCCGTACTTCTGTACCTGGTCGAGACGCGCGAGCGGCACCAACAGCCGCCGGCCGCCGGTGTAGAGGATCTCCATCACTTCGTCCTCGGTTCCGCCTCCGGCGCCACCCGCGGCCGCCCGCAGGGGTGCTGGCACGCCGGCGCCGGCCGACTCGCCGCCGGCGACCGTCCGGAGCGCCACGAACTGGCCGATGCCGTGATCGGCGTGCACGACGTAGTCACCGACTTTGAGGTCGCGCAGCGTCGCGACGAACGGTCCGTAGCGACTGCGCCCCCGCTTCGACCGCGCCGCTGGACGCGGCAGGAGCTGCGTCTCGCCGAAGACGACGACTCCGGCCGAAGGAAGCCGGAAGCCGCGCTCGAGCTCACCGTCGACGAGCTCCACGCCGCCCCGGCCGAGAGCGACGTCGCGGCCCGCGAGAAGCTCCGCGAGCGCCGCGTGGCGCTCCGCGGGCGCCACCAGGACGAGCCGTTCGCCGCGCGATCGCGCCGTCTCCACCTCGCGGGGAAATCGCGGGAGCTGGCCGTGGAAGAGATCGGTGGCGGTGGCGGCGGCGTCGATCGCGTCGCCCTCCGAGGCGAGAGCTTCGACGCGCGCGACGGCGCTCGTGACCATCGACGTCACCGCCTCCACGGGATGCTCCAGCAGCTCCGGCGGTAACGCGAGGCGCCGGTGCTCGCGCCGAGCCGCGTATTCGGTCGCGAGGCGCTCGGCGTGATGGGCCACTTCGATCGCGATCGCTTCGGGCTCGAGAGCGATCCAGAGCGCCCGGGGCAGCAGCTCTGCCAGGGTCAGCGTCCGGTCGGCGGCGAGCGGCAGTAGATTCTCCCAGCCGGCAAAGCGCCCGCCGCCGGCGAGCGTCGCCAGGTGCTCCGCGGTCTCGCGGCCGCCCTCCTCACTCGCGAGCGGTGCCAGACGCTCGGCCAACCGGCGCGCCGCCTCCCGCCCCTCCCCGAAGAGAGCGAGCGGCAGCACGGCCACCGCGCCCACCTCGTCTTGCGACCGTTGCGACTCGACGTCGAAGCGGCGCAGGCTCTCGATCTCGCTGCCCAGCAGATCGAGGCGAACCGGGTCGATCTCCCCCGCGGGAAAGAGGTCGAAGACCCCGCCGCGCACCGCGAAATCTCCCACCTCCGCCACCAGATCGACCCGGCGATAGCCGAGCGCGGTCAGCCGCTGGGCGAGCGCCTCGAGATCGACCTCGGCGCCGCGCGCGAGCCCGATCGGCGTGAGCCCCGCGGCCTCCGGCAGCCGCCGGAAGAGGGCACGCGGCGTCACGACCAGCGCGCGCAGACGCCCCGCGAGCGCGTCGGCGAGCGCCGTCACCTCCCGCGCCCGGACGGTCAGCGAGGCATCGACCTCCTGATAGGGGGAGAGGGAAGGGGGTGGGAAGTGCGCCCCCACCTCCTCGCCCGCGACCAGACGGAGCATCTCCAGCCACGCCAACGCCTCGTTCTCGTGCGGCACCACGACCACCAGCGGACGCTCGAGCGCGACCGCGGCGCAGTCGAAGAGCCAGGCCGCCGCGGCGGGTGGCAGCCGGGTCAGGAGGGCGGCGCCGGCGCCGCCGGTACCGCCTGAAAGCGTCTCGAGCAGGGCGCGAAAGGGAGCGCCGGCCGCGAGGAGACGGGAGAGCTCGTCCCAGGGAGCGGGGCGCGACATCCCCGCTAGTCTAGCTGTCGCCCGGCAGGGCCGGGGCCGCCGCGGCGGGTGCGCCGGCCTCCGCCACCGGCGGGGGCGGGGAAACCGGCTCCCAGCGGTCGGCAAGCGCCACCGCCCCCCAGGCGAGGAGCATGCCGGCGTAGCCGTCGACGGCGTAGTGGAGGCCGGTCAGAAGCGAGCCCACGAAGGTGAGCGCCGTCGCCACGGCCAGGGGCGGGAACCAACGGCGCGCGTGCCGCCGCGCCCAGAGGGCGAACATCCAGTGCGCGCCGACGTGCAGCGACGGCATGGCGGCCACGGCGAGGAAGGGTTTGAACTGGAAGAGAGCCCCATGTTCGCGCGCCGCGATCATCGCCACGTAGTTTCCCCAGAGCTTGCCCTCGAGGGCCGCCGCATGCGGGAGCCGGGGAAGGACCTCGGCGAAGGCGTCCGGCGTGAAGAACGCGGGGCCGGTCGCCGGCAGCGCGAAGTAGATCCAGGCTCCCGCGAGCCAGAGCAGCACGCAGGCGAGCGCGAAGTTCCGCCGCCGCTCCGGCGAACGGGAGAGGAAGAGCACCGATTGCGCGGCGAGCACCGTCGTGAGCCAGAGCGCGTACCAGGCGTCGATCCACGGCGCGAGGGCTCCCTTGCCGAAGAGCTCACCGGCAAGGAGCGACGGCGAGACGCCCAGGTGGAGCCAGCGATCGAGACGCCAGAGCGTCGCATCGTAGAGATCCGAGCGCAGCAGCGGCACGCAGACCTTGAGCCAGGAGTAGGCGTAGGTCATCACCATCGCTGCCAGCCAGACGCGGGCCAGCAGGAGGAGCTGCCGCGGTCGCAGCACGTCGCGGAGCCACCCGGCCGGCGAGCGCCAGGTCACGAGGTGAGCCGCCAGGTGCAGACCGACCCCGAGAGCGAGGACGCCCGGGAACCGGTGGAGCATCGCCGCCGCCATGTAGTCGACGCTGTTCCAGTCGAGGCGCAGGCTCCGTGCGCGCAGGAAGAGCACGACGGCAGCGGCCATCGCGAAGGTGACGAGCTCGAACGGGCGAAGGGGCAGGCGCCGGCGCAGCGTCACGTCGCGGGCCGCGTCACTCGATCTCGACCAGCGGGTCGCCCCCCTCGACCGCCTGCCCAGGGGCGACCAGCACGCGGCGCACCACGCCGGCGCGCTCGGCCTGGATCTCGTTCTGCATCTTCATCGCCTCGAGCACGACGAGGGACTGCCCCTGCGCGACCTCCTGGCCTTCGGCGACGCGCACGTCGACGACGCGCCCCGGCATGTAGGCCGAGACCTGGAGCTTTCCCCGCTTGCCGCTCGCCGCGCGCGCCTCTTCGGCGAGGAAGGTCAGCGGATCGACGAGCTCGACGGCATGGTCGCGGCCCCGCCAGCCGACGTGGTAGCGCCCGTCGCCGAGCCGGTGGACCGCCGTCTCGAAGCTCTCCCCGGAGGCGACGAGACTGAGGATGAAGGGTCCCAGGACGCGCGTCTCGACCTCGTAGACCCGGTCGCCGAGGCGCACCCGGTAGCTACCGGCGCGGCGCTCCACGGTCAGCCGTTCGGTGCGGTCGCCGAGGCGTGCGACGAGCTGCATGGCGTCAGCTCCAGTCCCCGTCACGCAGCCCGGCCCGGCGCGCCGACTGCCGCCAGCGTCGGCGGTGCCCGGCGGCTCCCGCCGGGCGCGCCGCGACCCTCTGACTGCGCTCGAAGTGCGCGATCGCGGCCGCGAGCAGGGGCACGTCGGGATTCCCTTCCCCGTCGACCGCCTTTAGCTCGCCACTCGCGAGCTTGCGATCGAGCCAGTGGATGTCGAAGCGCGCGGCGCGGAACTCCGGATCGGCCAGCAGGGCCTGGAAGAGCGGCACGTTGGTGCGGATCCCCTCGACCCGGAGCTCCTCGAGCGCGCGACCGAGCCGCCGGAGCGCCTCGTCGCGGTCCCTTCCCCAGACGATCAACTTGCCGATCATCGGGTCGTAGTAGATCGAGATCTCGGCGCCGCCGAAGACGCCGACGTCGTTGCGCACCCCGGGGCCCTGCGGGAGGCGGAGCCAGAAGATGCGACCGGGAGAGGGAGCGAACTTGTTGAAGGGATCCTCGGCGTAGAGCCGCACCTCGATGGCGTGGCCGTTCGGTGCCGCGCCGTAGAACTCCTCGCGGAGTGGCAGGCCTTCGGCGATCTCGATCTGTGCCACCACCAGGTCGAGCCCGGTCACCATCTCGGTCACCGGATGCTCGACCTGGAGCCGCGTGTTCATCTCGAGGAAGTAGAAGCTCCCGGACGCGTCGAAGAGGAACTCGCAGGTGCCCGCGTTCGTGTAGCCGACCGCCTTCGCGGCCGCGACCGCCGCCTCCCCCATGCGCTGCCGGATCTCCGGCGTCACGACGGTGGACGGCGATTCCTCCACCACCTTCTGGTGGCGGCGCTGGAGCGAGCATTCGCGCTCGCCCAACGACACCACGTTGCCGTGGCGGTCGCCCAGCACCTGGATCTCGATGTGGCGGGGTCGATCGATGAACTTCTCGACGAAGACCGAATCGTCGCCGAAGGAGGCCCCCGCTTCGGCGCGCGCCAGGCGGTAGGCCTCGGCGAGGTCGGCGCCCGAGCGCACGACACGCATCCCCTTGCCGCCGCCTCCCGCCGACGCCTTGATCATCACCGGAAAGCCGATCGCCTCGCAGAACGCACGGGCGGCGTCGAGGTCGGCGAGCGGCCCTTCCGAGCCCGGGACGATCGGCACACCGGCCGCCAGCATGCGGCGGCGCGCCTCGATCTTCGAGCCCATGGCGTGGATCGCCTCCGGCGGAGGGCCGATGAACGCGATGCCGTGATCGCGACAGAGCGACGAGAATTCGGCGCGCTCGGAGAGGAAGCCGTAGCCGGGGTGGACGGCGTCGGCGCCGATCTCGCGCGCGAGCTCGACGATCGCCTCCGCCCGGAGATAACTCTCCGCAGCCGGTGCCGCGCCGATGCGATAAGCCTCGTGGGCCATCAGCACCGCGAGCGATTCGCGGTCGGCGTCCGAGTAGACGACGGCGCTCCGGATGTCGAGCTCACGCAGCGCGCGTATCACCCGCACCGCGATCTCGCCCCGATTGGCGATCAGGACCTTCTGGAAACGCTTCAAGGCTCGGTCGCTTCGTTTGGCCGGGGCATGCTACCACCCGGTCGTCGCGCCACTACGACCAGGGCCGCGAGTCCGAGGAGCGCCAGGGCCGACGCGAGACGGAAGGGCCGGCGATCGGTCCAGAACCGGACCCGATGCCCCCCCGGTGGCAGCTCGAGCCCGAGGCGCGTCATCTGCGCCGGCAGCGGCTTGGCCGCCCGGCCGTCGATCGATGCGCGCCAGAGCGGCAGATAGGCCCGGCGCAGGACGAGGATCCCGCCGTCCGGAGCGTCGACCTCCACCTCGATCTCCTCGGGCCGCGTCGCGACGATTCTCGCCCTCCCCGGCACGCCGGCCCGCGGAGCTCCGCCCCCCGGGATGACGGCCTCCCGCCGTGGATCGAAATCGGGTGACCGCAGGCGCCCGAGCGCCGCGTTGAGATGCGGCGCCGGGAAGACGCTCCCGGCGACCTCGGCCTCGCCGATCGCGGCCGGCAGCGCATAGACGAAGAGCGGGGGCTCCAGGCTCTCGACCCGCGCGACGAGATCCGCCTGCGCCGCGGCGTCCTCGGCGAGCGGCCGCGGCAGGAGCAGTCGGTCGACCCCCGTCGCCGCCAGCAGGCGCACGCGGGACGCGTCGTCGAGCCGCCGGCTCGCTTCGCCGAGGGCGTAGGCGGAGAAGTGGTCGAGCCCTTCCGGCGAGTAGTCGAGCTCGTAGCGGCGCCCCGCGGCGTGCCCCGCGAACGAGAAGCCGCTCGCCCAGGCGCGCCGCACCTGCGCGGCGAGATCCCCGCCGAGCGCCGCCGTCTGCATCAGGTCGTTGCCGAAGATCTCGTTGACGGCGCCGTGCGCGAGCACCGCGTCGGGCGGCAGGCGCGAGAAGAGCTCCGGCGGCGCCGCGTAGTGGGCGGCCGCGTCGGTCGGGAGAATCCCAGCCAGCAGGTGGAGCTGGAGCCCCGCTTGGGCGGCGAGCAGGAGCGGCACGACGAGCGCGACCGGCGCCAGGCGACGGACGAGCGCCAAGCGCGGCACGAGGAGGGCCGACAGGGAGAAGAAGGCGATCGTCGCCCAGCGCTCGCGTTCCCCTCCGAAGCGCTCGGGGGCCAAACCCTCGCCGAGCCAGCGAGCCACAGCCGCCGAGCTCCCCGCTGGAAGCCGTGTCGCCGCCAGCCAGAGCAGCGCGTAGACGAGCGCCCCGCACGAGAGGGCGAGAGCTACGCGTCGTTGCCCGGTGGCGCTCTCGCGCAGACCCTCGAGCGCCAGGCCCGCGAGGAGGGCCACTCCGAGCGCCGCCCAGAGCGCGAACTTGGCGACGAAACGCACCTTGCCCATGCCCGGGACCGCCGCCAGCGCGAGGACGAGCGGCGTGCCCGCCGAGAACGCGAGCAGGAGCCCGGCGCTCGCGAGGCCGAGCGCGCGTCCGCGCGGGGCGCGCCGCGACGCGAGTCCCGACGCCGCGAGCGCCAGGGCGATGGCGCCCGGCGCGAGCGAGAAGTAGAGCGGTGGCGTGCCGCCGAAGAAGGCAGTGCCCCAGAAGCTGCCGCCGTCGGGCCGGCCGAAGAAGAGCGGCAGCAGAAGCTCGACGAGCGCCGAGGGGCGGGGTGCCGCGACCGCGAGATCGCGCGCCGAGAAGCCCAGGAACCCCCGATACGACTCGGCGAGCACCTGCCAAGTGGTGACGATCTGCGGCGCGGCCAGGAGCGTGCCCGCCGCGAGCGCCGCGCCGGCGCGCCGATAGGGGTAGCTCCGCCAGGATCCTGGGAGCGCGAGCGCGGCCGCCGCGACGAGCGCGAGCGCGGCGAGAATGGGATCCCCGCCCAGGAGCGCCAAGGCCCAGACGCCGCCCAGGGCCAGGGTTGCACGCCCCTGCCGTTCGGGGCGTCCGAGCTCGACCGCCGCCGCCGCCAGGGCCGGCGCCCAGGCCGCCCCGGCGATGCCGTTGTAGAGATCGAGCTGCGAGACGAAGAACCCCGAGAAGGCGTAGGCGACTCCCACGCCGAGCGCAGCCTCGCGACCGAAGCCGAGCGCCCGCCCGAGCCACGTGGCGGCAGCGAGCGCCAAGAGCCAGTGCAGCCAGAAGTGCGCATTGAGCTGCCAGAGTGGAGTGGCGACGAAGAGCAGCAGGTTGTCGGGGTAGAACGCCACGACGTTCGGATTCCCGGCGAGCGGTTGACCGCCGGCGCGCAGCGGGTCGACGAGAGGGAGCTCCCCGTCCGCGAGGAACTTCGCCAACGAGGCGCGGAGCGCCAGGTGGGTCACCAGCGTGTCGCGCAGGATGAGCGTCCGCTCCCCGCTCGCGAGCGGCGCGATGCGCACGGCGAGCAGGAGCAGGACCGGCGCCAGGCACCAGACGAGCGGCCGTTTCACGGGTCTCTCGCGGGCAGGAGCGAGACCGCGACGAGCGCCGCCGCGAGCAGGAGCGAGAGCCCTCCGGCGACGGTTTCCGGGCGGCCGTCGACGTCGATCACGACCCGCTGCTCGCCGGCCGGTACCTCCACGCCGAGCAACGCGACGTCGACCGGCTGGGTGCGAAGCGGCGTCCCGTCCGCGAGCCGCGCGCGCCAGAGAGGTTGATAGGCCCGACCGAGGACGAGAAGCCCCCCGCCCCCCACCACCTTCACCTCGACGCGTTCCGTGTTCCACTCCACGGTCTCCAGTCGCGCTCCGGGATGGTGCTCGACGGCACGGCTCGCGACACTCGTCGCGGCGTCGACCGGAGCGAGCGAAATGCGGGCGTAGGCCTCCACCGGACTCGCGGCGACTTCGACCTGCTCCGGCCAACGCACGCGCGCCGCCGGCGCGAGCACGCGATAGAGCGAGATCGTCACCCCCCACTGCTCGGCGCTCTCGACGCGCTCGAACCCCTCCATCTCCGCGTCCCCGGCGCGCACCATCCAGCCGACACCGAGCCGCTCGAGCCAACGCAGGCGCACCGGCCAGCTCGCCTGCGTGAGGTTGCGCGCCACGTAAACGCTGAGCGGCGAGCTCATCCCTTCGAGATCGGGCGCGAGCGGATAGGAGATCCCCTGCAAGACGCCGAACGGAGCCTCGACCGAGAGCCAACCGGCGCGCGCGCCACCGATCTGTCCCGCGGCGCCGAGCGCGTACTTGGGCCAGGGCTCCCACTCGGGCTGGAGAAAGGGCAGGTGCAACAGCGTCCGCGGCGCCTGGACGCGCGCGGCGAAGGGCGAGGGCGCTGCGTAGCGCTCGACTTCGTCGGTCAGCACCGCCGGAGCGAACTGCAGGAGCGCGACAACCTGGACTCCCACCAGGAGCGCCAGCGCGCCGCGCCGAAGCGCCCACGAGGCCGCAGCGAGAGTCAACCCCGCGAGGGCGAAACCAACCGTCCATGCGGCCGTCTCCGTCTTCGCCAGGACCTCGTTACCGTCCGTCGCGAGATGGACTCGCAGCAGCTCGGCGACGCTCGACTGCGCGTAATAGAGCGCGGCCGCAACAGCCACGAGCAGAACGCCCGTTCCTGCAAGCCAGCGCGCGATCGCGCGCGACGCGAGGGCGCGCTCGAGACCCCAGCCGGCGAGCGGTGCCGCCGCCAGGGTGAAGAGCAGCAGGAGCTTCTGCGGATAACGGAAGAGACCGCCGGTGAGAGTCGCCGTGACCGACGACGAGAGCCCGCCCGCCCAGGCGGCGAGAAGCGCCCCCAGAGCGAGCAGCGCCCAGCGGCGATGGCGCGCGAGCACCGTCGCCGCGAGCGCCGCCGCGATCACGCCGACGTGCAGCGAGTAGATGTAGGGGACGTGCGGCGTGACGAGCGAAGACCAGTACCCGAAACGACCGAGATCCCCTGGCCACCCCCAGGGGAGCGGCAGGACGAGCTCCAGCAGTCGCAGGGGATGAAGCGCTTGCAATCCGACCAGGCTCTCGTCGATGCCGTGCGCCGCCCGGTAGGTGAAGGGGAGGACGCGCGCCATCGCCACGAGCTGCGGCGCCGCCAGAGCGAGGCCGAGACCTCCCACCGCGAGAGCGAGTGGGAGTGCCTGCCGGAGCCTTCGCCTCTCGCTCGCCGCCACCAGCATCGCGACCGTTACCAGCGCGGCGCTCACCGGCTCGCCTCCGAGGAGCATCAGGCCGCAGGCGAGTCCGCCCGTGGCCACTCCCCGCCGCCCGCCGACGACCAGACCCGCCAGCACCCAGGGGGCCCAGGCGGCGACCGCGAGCAGGTTGTAGAAGGTGAGCGTCGAGATCAGATAGCCCGAGCCCGCATAGGCGACGCCGGCGAGCAGCGCCGCCTCCTCCCTCTGGCCGAGCGCGCGCGCCAGGTGCCGCATCCCGAGGAAGGCGAGCAGCCAGTGCAGCATGTAGTGCAGGCCGAAGGCGCTCCAGAAGGGGAGCACGAGGTAGAGCAGGTTCCCGGGATAGAAGGGGAGCGCGTTGGGGTTGCCGCGAAAGGGCTGGCCGAGCGCCCAGGAGTCGTTGAAGGCCGGAATCTCACCCGCCGCGAGCGCCTGCGCGCCGAACCACTTGTAGGGAAGGTGCGTGGTCAGCACGTCGCGCAGCATCAGGGTCCGCTCGCCGAGCGCGAGCGGCGCCGCCACCAGTCCCCAGAGCACCAGGATGGCGAGCAGGAGGATGCGGGCGCCTCGCCCCTCGACGGTTACAATCCCCCCCATGCTCCTCGCCCTCCTTCGCTCCCTGCGCCCGGCGCAGTGGGTGAAGAACGGATTCGTGCTCGCGCCGGTCGTCTTCGCGCACCGCCTCGACCGGGCGGCCGCGGCCGCCGCCGCGGCGCTCGCCTTCGCCGCCTTCTGCGCCGCCTCGAGCGCCGTCTACCTGGTCAACGATCTCAAGGACCGCGACCAGGATCGCCGCCATCCGGTGAAGCGTCGGCGCCCGATTGCCTCGGGCGAGCTCCCGGCCGGCATCGCCGGCCTCGCGGCCATCCTCCTGCTCGCCGCGGCTGCCGCCCTCGCCGTCCGTCTGGGCGCCGGCTACTCGCTCTGCCTCGCCGGCTACGTGGCGCTCAACCTACTCTACTCGCTCGCCCTCAAGCACGTCGTGATCCTCGACGTCATGACCATCGCCCTCGGCTTCGTGCTGCGGGTTCTGGCCGGTGCGCGCGCGGTGGAGGTCCAGGTCTCCTCCTGGCTCATTCTCTGCACGATCTTCGTGGCGCTCTTCCTCGGCTTCTCGAAGCGGCGCCACGAGCTCGCCCAGGCTCCCGAGTCGAACGCCGGCACGCGCCGCGTCCTCGAGCACTACAGCCTTCCCTTCCTGGACCAGATGATCAACGTGGTCACCGCCTCGACGGTGGTGGCCTACGCCCTCTATACCGCCTCCCCCGAGACGCAGGCGAAGCTGGGTAGCGATCGCCTGATCTACTCGGTGCCGCTCGTGCTCTTCGGCATCTTCCGCTTCCTCTTCCTGCTCTACCGGCGGGACGACGAGCGGAGCCCCACCGACGCCATCCTGCACGATCCCCCGTTCCTCCTGAATCTGGCGCTCTGGGGAGCCGTCGTGCTGGCGCTGATCTATGGCGGTTGATCTCGGCCCTCGCCGGCGCCTTCTCCTCGCCTCTCTCTTCTTTCTCTCGGGGGGCGCCGGGCTCGTCGATCAGGTGGTCTGGCTCCGCTACCTGTCGCTCGTCTTCGGCAACACCACGCTCGCGACCGCGACCTTGCTCGCCGTCTTCATGGGCGGGCTCGGCCTCGGCGCGCTCTACTTCGGCCGCCGCGCCGACCGCACCGCCCGGCCGCTGACGCTCTACGCGCTGCTCGAGCTCGGCGTCGGCCTCTACGCCGTCGCCTCGCCGCGCCTCTTCGCGTGGATCGACGCCGCCTACGTCTTCGCCTATCGCGAGATCGGCCGCGAGCCCTGGCTCTTCAGCCTGGTGCGGGCGCTGCTCGCGGCGCTCTGCCTCCTGCCCCCGACCTTCCTCATGGGGGGCACGCTACCGCTCGTCCTGCGCGCGGTGGTGCGCGACTCGGCGCGCGGGGGAGCCGACGCGGCGCTCCTCTACGGCGCCAACACGCTCGGCGCGGTGGCGGGGGTCGCCGCCGCCGGTTTCGTTACCATCCGGCTCTTCGGGCTCGAGGCGAGCCTGCTCCTCGCCGCCGCCGCGAGCCTGCTCGCCGCGCTCGGCGCGCTGCTCCTCGCCCGCCCTCGCCCGGCCGCCGACGCGCGCGCCACGGCCTCGCCGCCGGAGGGCCGCTGGCTGCTCGCCGCCGCCTTCTGGATGGGCGCCATCAGCCTCGCCTACGAGGTGCTCTGGACTCGCGTCCTCGTCTTCTACCTGGGGTCGAGCGTCTACTCCTTCAGCCTCATGCTGCTGCTCTTCCTGGCGGGCGTCGGGCTCGGCAGCCTGGGGCTCGCGCGCGGCGCCGACCGTCTCGCCCGGCCGCTCGTCTGGCTGGCCTTCGTCGAGCTCGGCATCGCGGTCGCGGCGCTCACCTCGATACCGCTCTTCGCGACGCTCGACGCGCGCCAGGTGATGCTCTCCGAGCTCCTGCGTCCGCGCGACTACTGGAGCGCGCTCGCCGCGCAGTTGGTGGCCGTGGCGCCGATCGTGTTGCCGCCCACGCTTCTGATGGGGGTGAGCTTTCCGCTGCTGGTGCGTGTCTTCCACCGTCAACCCGGCCGGTTGGGGACCGACGTCGGCGCGCTCTACGGCGCCAACACCCTCGGCGCCATCTTGGGCTCGCTCGGCGCCGGCTTCGTTCTCGTGCCGACCCTCGGCAGCCAGAACGGCCTGCTCGCGCTTTCGGGAGCGAACGCCCTGCTGGCGCTCTGGTTCGCCCGCCGGGCGCCGGGAGAGGGGGAATCTCGCCCCCGTCTCCTCCTCCCGCTCGCCCTTCTCCTCCCCTGCCTCGCGCTGGCGGCCGCCTGGCGGCTCCCGGCGGATCGCGTGATCCTCGCCGCCGGAGTCTTCGCGGACGACCAGCCGGGCGACCTGCTCCTCTTCCGGGAGGACGCGAGCGCGGCGGTCGCCGTCCGGCGCCGCAGCGACGAGAGCGGACCCTATGTCTCGCTCGAGCTCAACGGCGTCAACGTCGCGGGCACCAGCCCCGACCTCTATGCCGTGCAGAAGATGCAGGGGCACCTGCC
>CAYZBH010000029.1:0-50578 GCA_964476605.1 uncultured Thermoanaerobaculia bacterium
CTCCTCGGCGACCTCCACCGGAAGGGGTTCCTCGGCAAACCCGACCTCGCCGAGGCCGTTCAGGCCTACCGGAAGGGCGTCGAGGCCGGATCCCCGGAGGCCATGATCGAACTCGGCATCCTCACGGAGGAGGGCAACGGCCTGCCCAAGGATGCCCCGGGGGGCGCGCGACGCATCCTAGCTCCCCCCACACGGCTCCGGGGTCTGTTTCACTCCCCGCGCCCCGCGCGGGGCGCGACTGGAGGTCTGCGTGGCGCCGGACTGGTAGGTGTTGTTTCAATCCACGCGCCCTCTGGTCCGTCGTCTGCCGCTACCGGGAGTTTCAATCCACGCGCCCCGCGCGGGGCGCGACTGGGAGACGGTCCACTCGGCTGCGAGGCGCTCGTTTCAATCCACGCGCCCCGCGCGGGGCGCGACTCGGCGTCACCCTGCTCGGCATGCGTGCGGTGGAGTTACAACCCCCGCGCCCCGCGCGGGGCGCGACCCGACCTCCGCTCGCACCACGTCCCGGACGGCGAGTTTCAATCCACGCGCCCCGCGCGGGGCGCGACCTCATGGCGGTTAGCTCGATCGCATCTTCTCGATTGTTTCAATCCACGCGCCCCGCGCGGGGCGCGACAGGCGCTCCTGAGCGCCAGCGGCTGCCGCATCGAGTTTCAATCCACGCGCCCCGCGCGGGGCGCGACGTGCGCGGCACAGCGAGCGGGTGTCCGTGGGCCGAGTTTCAATCCACGCGCCCCGCGCGGGGCGCGACGACGGGCCCCTGACGGAGTTTCCGGAGACTTGCCAGTTTCAATCCACGCGCCCCGCGCGGGGCGCGACCGTGGCGATGCTAACTGACTGTCTGCGCTCGAAATAGCTGCGGCGCAGCGCGAATCCGGCCATTCGATGCGACCCGCGATTCAGTTGTCAACGAGCTGGGCTTCGTAACTATCGCGCTCTCCAGCGGTTGCACATCGCGCGAACCGGCCAGGAAGATCCCGTGCGCTCCCGGTTCGCGCTCACGCGATGAGTGGGTCATCCAAGTCCAGAACGTTCTTGATTCCGTGGTGCTCCACGTGCCCCTTCCAGTTGCTCCCCATGAAATAGAACCGGAGGCTGTCTTCCTTCGCGTCGTAGAGCTCGAGAAGGCGACTTCTCAACCCCGCCCACTGGGCCGGGTCGACGACGACCTCGAAAACCGAGTTCTGAACCCTCTGGCCCCAGTCCTCGCAGGCCTTGGCGATTCGCCTCAACCGCCGTCGACCCTTTCCGTCCACCGTCGACACGTCGTAGCTCACCACCACCATCATGATCCGCTCCCGATCGATGCCTCAGCGCCAGAGAAACGCCGGGTAGCCATCAAGCTCGCCTCGCAAGTGACGCGCGAGAAGGAGCGCCTGGAGGTGCGGCAGCATGCCCACGGTCGTCTTCTCTTGGAGGAACGGATGCAGGATCTCCTCCTGCTTTCGCTTCTGGTACGCGACGAGCACCTCCTTCCGCCCATCATCGTCGAGCAACACGGCTCCGGATTCGGCGATCCGAAAGCGCCGGCCGTCGATCTGGCGGAGGTTCACGAGCGAAAGGACCAGCCGGTCCGCGATCGGCGCGCGAAGCTCCTCCATGAGATCGAGAGCCAATCCGGGGCGGCCCGGGCGGTCGCGATGTAAGAAGCCCACGAAGGCGTCCAGCCCGACGGACTCGAGGGCGCCCCTCACGTCGTGCAGCAACAGCGTGTAGACGAACGAGAGGAGGGCGTTCACTCGGTCCAAGGGCGGGCGGCGATTCCGGCCCGTGAAGCGGAAGTCGTCCCGCTGGTGCGTGATGAGGTCGTCGAAGCAGGCGAAGTAGTCGCGCCCAGCCAGCCCTTCGAGGCCGCGGATACGGTCGAGATCGCGCTCCTCGCGCAGCGCCGCCAGGTGCCCGGCGAGCGCCTCCGCCCCGCCGGCGAGCCGCGGCGCCCCGGCATCTCCGGGTCGATCGCGGGCGCCTCGCTGAAGCACGGTACGACCGTTCGCCACTTTCGCCGTGACGACCGCGTGAGCGAGCGCCGCTGAGGCCGCCAGATCGTCGGCCCGGCGGTACTGCTCGCGTCGCAGCAGCACGTTTCCCGGCGTCTCGCCCTGGAGCCGGGCGAGAAACCTCCCGTTCTCCGTGAGAAAGGAGACGCCCACGCCGCTCTCGGCGCAGAACCCCATGAGGAACGGGCTCATGGAGACCTGACCGAAGCAGACGATGCTCCCGAGATGGTGAATCGGCAGCTGGAGCTTCGATTCCTGCTCCACCCGCACGACGACCGTCTGGCCCTCCTTCGCTAGGTAGGCACCTTGCGTGGTCACGTAGAGGGTGTTGAGGTGGCGCTTCAGGGTCGCTCACCCCCCAACTCGGAGAAGGCGCCTCCCAGATATCGTCGCGCCGACCGCGAAAGCGCCTCGGGCCGGCAGAGGTCGAGCAGGGAACATGAATCGCACTTTGGTTCCCGCCGTGCGACGGGCGTCAATCCCGCATCGAGGATCTCCCGCGCGCGCCTTGCCGCCCGTTCCACGAGCTCGCGGAGCTCGGAGTTGAAAGCCACCTCGAGGCGGTGCCGCGTCTTGCCGTAGAACAGCGCGCCCGCCGGTATCGCGGCCCCCAGCATCTCCTCCAAGCAGAGGGCCTGTGCGCAGAGCTGAACCTCGTCGGCGCGGTGCTCCTTCGGGCGCCCGCGCTTGTACTCGACGGGTTTCGGCGCCCACCGGCCCGCGAGACACGCGACCGCGACTCCCGCGGTCTCGTCCCTCCGGAGCTCCACGACGTCGGCCACGCCGACGATCCCGAGCCGCAGGCTCTGGAGCGGAACGCTCCGCCCGATCCGGAGCTCACCCCGCGCCTCCCCCACGCCTTCGTCCACCTTCTCGTGGAGCGCCCGACCCTCGGCGGTCAAGACGTTCTCCGTCCAGGCGCGCTCCACGTGAATCAGTGCGAACTGCCGCTCGCAGAAGACGACGTGCTGGAGCGCCGAGATCGGGAGGAGGTCGTCCTCCGAAAAGGGAACGCTCAGCGCGCCGGGCGTCCCGGGTTGGGGCATGACGCCACGCTCGTCCTCCATCGTCTTAGATCCGATCGACGACCTTTACGCCTTCGGAAACGCCGGTGGCGTCGATCGTTACGGAATAGTCCCCGAACGCTCGCGGCGCGCCGACTCCGTCTTTGGTGCTCACCTTTACCGCGTCGAAGAGCCGATGCGAGGGTGCGTTGCCGAGCGGCGAGGCGTGCTCGAACACGACGAGCTTGCGACTCGCCATGCTCCCCGCTGGGCGCGCTGCCGAGGCGTCCAGCTCGAAGGCGCGCTCGAGCGCCTCCCAGAGAAGCGCGAGGTCGCCTTCCGCGAAACCAGTCTGATCCGCGAGCAGGCCGTTTACGTACCCCTGGGCTCGATAGAGACCGTACGGCACCGTGAACTTCCGTCCCATCGTTCGCTCCTTTTCGAGATCGCGCTCGTTCGTCACGGAGCTACGCGTGATGGCATGCTCGCTCGTGACGATCGGGTCGACGGATCGCGCGAAAGAGAGCTGAACTGGGCCGCGCACTTGGCCACAGTTCACTTCCGTGCTCATCACGGCCCCGAAGGTACGAATGTCGAAGAAGTTCCGGCACATGAAGCGCGTCAGCTCCTGTGCCTTCGCTACGTCCTTGGGGAGTTTGTTCGGCTCGGGCTTGAGCCCTTGAGCCTGGTAGGCCTCATCGTGGAGTCGGTTCAGGACGGCTCGCTCGCTGAAATAGATGCGGAAGCCGCTCTCGCTCCCGCGCGCCGCCTGTACGTAGCTCCGGATCTTGCGCTTGAGGCAGACATCAGTGACCAGGCCGTGCCCGGTCTCTGGATCCACGCGCGGCAGATTCCCGGCATCTGGGTCACCGTTGGGGTTGGCGTCCTTGACGTCGAACAAGAAGACGAAGTCGTAACGATTCACTCTTCTCCTCCTTCGGATCCAGGCCTGCCCTCGTTCCTGGGGGTATAGAAGTCCGTCATCTGGTGGTAGTAGCCGAGCGCGAATTCGCCTTGCTCGACGAGCGAGAGGTGCGTGGGAAACCGTCGAATCGGCCCGAGGATCTCCTGGACCGCCCTGTCACGGTTCACCTTGCGGCCCCCCTCAAGCTTGCTCAGATGATGCTGGTAGGTGCGCAGGATGCGAGGAAAGACCGTGGCCGGGGCGGTCGAGGCACTCCCGTAGTAGCTGTCTCGAACCGTGCGGTTCAAGCCACTTCCCAGGGCGTCTAGCTGCGTCTTCTCGAGCGCCGCGAAGAGTCGCCCGAGCCGGTAGGCGGGCTGCTCGTTCTCCCGGTCGAGGCTCATGCTGACCTCCTTTCCGAAGTTCCGAATCAGGATCGCTTTGAGGATGCTCGCCCGCGGATGATCGACTCCATCGACCGGAAGCCTCCTCAGCACGGCTTGATAGAGGGCGAGTGGATACCGTCCACCCGACAGGACCGCCTGGAGCAGCGAGGCCGAAAGTAGCGGAGGGATCTTGTCGCGGTCCGGCTTCCCACTACGCCGCGGACAGGTCTGGTCGAGCAAGCGCCAGATCGGTGGAGCAATCGAACCGCTGCCGTTCCCGGTGCGGCCGCCGGCGATTTCGCAGTGCTGCTCGTGAAGGCGGAGGCAATCGAGAAGCTCGGCGACCGTGTCCTCGTGGAAGTACCGGACCGCGACCCGTCCTGAGTTGCCGCCCAACGCGAGAAGAAAGAACCGTGTTCGCTCGGGATCGTCTTCGAGCTCCGCGTAGGCCGGCCTGCCTTCGCGCAGGGCCCGCAAGAAGAGCTCGAGCTTCTGACGGGTGCTCTCGTCCTCGGCGGGTTGTTTCTCCTCGCGCGCGTCCCAACCCGAGCAGAAGGCGGCGAAGACGTCTTCAGTCCGGCTCGGCCGGTCCGTCCAGAAGACGACCACGTCGGAGCCGAGCTGGACCCGGTGCTTGGCCTTGAGCGAAGGCTCGTCAAGCAGGGCGTTGAGCGCCGTCGCATAGCGAAAGGCGGCGCGGGCGCCCACCGGTGCGTTCTGTCCTGAATGGAGACCGTACGACTCGAACGCGTCGGCATTGAAGCTCACGATCGGAGCGCCCGAGGTGTTGGCGCCCGGGATCCCCTTGAGCTTCGGCTCGTGAAGCTCCGCCAGGGGACCGACTCGTCCGGTGATGAGGCACTGGCCGGTCCAGCGGGCATCGGCGGATACCTGTTTTCGATCCCACCAGGCGCGGACCCTAGGCCGCTCATGAACGAAGCCCTCCTCACCGAGGATCTGGAAAACCCCTTGACCGTTGAGGAGCTCCCGCCAGTCCGGGTGCTTCAACGCCTTCTCCGGTGTCCATCCCTCCAGGTATCGACAGACGATCGAGAAATGCTTGTCCTGGATCTCGGCCTCGACCGAGAGGTGGAACTCTCTGAAAGCCTCGAACTCGCCTTTCTGAGAGAGAGTGAGGGGCTCAGTACCCTCTTCAGGGGTCTCAACCCCTAGAAGAAACGACGCATCGTTGCGGAGTAGGAGGACTTTCCTCGCGACCGAGGCCTTAGTGACGCCACCGGTGGGCTTGGCGCCGCCGGGCGCGATGATCTGCCTCGGGCGTGATCCGCGCTGTCCAGGCAGCTTGGCGTCCTTCACTCCGAAGAGTGAGCCATCCCGCGCAAGAACCACGATGAAGCTGACCTTCTGAGTGCTGTATCCAGGGGGCGCGATCGCTGTTTGCCCATCCTGCTCCAGCCGCCCGTAGAGATCGTTCAGCGCATGTAGGAGCATCGCGTCACTCCGTTGAGGCAGAGAGCGGCGGAATCTCGAGAATCCCGTCGTGAAGCGTGGCGTCGAAGAACCGGGGCTCGGCACGAAGCCTCCTGCCGCGATTCGACTCGATGATCGTTCCCCTCGAGTCTTCGACGAAGACGAGATCGTGGAGGATCCACCCCATCGGCCGCTTTCCCTGGAGCTCGTCGGGACAGCGAGAAAACGCCTCGGCCCAGGCGAACTGAGCGGGAAACTCGCGGCAACCGAGGTAGGGCCGGTGGAAGCACTGCCCGCGCTCCGCTCGGCGCCGGAACGTGTCCAGGTGCTTGGCCTCGGGCTTCTCACCCTCAGGCGCGCCCGGCGCGCCGCCTGCCGCGAGCTCGAAGTGCGCCTCGATGCCGTAGCAGACGTCCCGAAGAACTCGGGCGGCTCGCTGTTGGCGGTCCTCGTCCACGAAGATCCCGAGCCGTCCCTCTCCCTTCTTGGCGACCGCGGCGACACCGCTCGCCCCCTTCATTGGAATCTTCGAAGCGATCTCGTTCCGGCGAACGGACGTGAAGCGGATCGGAGCGAGCACATGAATCCGATCGACTACCCACCGAATCTCCGGCTTCCAGTAGACCGCTTCGAGAACGCCCCGGGCCGCGCTCGGCGTCATGACCTCGTACGAGACCCTCTCGACCTTCATCTCCGGGCGATTGAAAGCGGCATACTCCCCCCAGACTCTCAGTTTCACTCCGTAGCCCATCGTCACCTCCCTCAGACCACGTACGATCGACCCTCGACGCCCGCGAGAGTCAGGCCGAACTCCTCGGAATAGCTCGATTCCGTTGCGTAGAGAACAGCGAACCGGCCATGAACGAGCTCGAACGAGCGGCCGGCTTCCAGCTCCCAAGTTCTCGCCGGGATCGTTACCGTGTACCGCTGCAAGGCGCGTCGAATACGCCACGAAGGCAGTTCCCCACCGTTGCGAAGTTCCCGACAGATCTGCCGGCCCTTCTCCCCCCATGGGACGATCACGGGCTTCTGGGTCTCCTCGATCAACCGGAAGCGCTCGGCGATCGTGGCGAAGCCGAAGAGGAAGGGGAGGTCCCGCGATCTGGGGTCGAGGTGTAGCTCTCCGCAGATCGCGAGACGATCCCAGCGCGCGGACTGCTCCCAGTAGTACAGGCGAAAGTACTGCTCAACGGCGGCGAGCGAGAGCGGGTCTCTATGCAGCGCGAAGACCTCGCAGGCCACAGCAGACGTGTCGCGAAGGTACGCCTCCGCCCGCACGTGCTCGGATCGGAAGACAAAAGTCTGCCCGCACGCTTCGCGCCCCTCGCGGTTGCATCGCCCGGCGGCCTGAGCGATGGCGTCGATGCCAGCCAGCGCGCGATAGACCACCGGAAAGTCGAGATCGACTCCGGCCTCGACGAGGCGGGTCGAAACGACGCGGCACGGCTGGTGCCGAGCGAGGCGTGCCCTCGCCTCATCCAGCTTCTCGCTGCGGTGCACCGGGCACATCAGCGCGCTCAAGTGAATCGCCTCCGCACCCGAGTTGATCAGCCTTTCGGCCAGGCTCCTCGCGTGACCCCGCGTGTTGACGATGCAGAGGACCTGATCGACGGCCGCCAACCGCTCGCAGAGAGGAAGATCCTCCAGAGTCCCGAGATCCACTACTTCGACGCGACGAAGCCTCTGATAGAGCTCCTCCGGCTCGGGAGCGATTTCTCGAACGCCTTCCAGGCCGATCTCGAAGCGCTCGCGCCGTCCTAACGCGGGCTGCGTCGCCGTGCAGAGAACAACCGTGGCACCGTACCCGCGCACGAGCTCGCGGAGCGCGGCCAGGCACGGCTGCAGAAGGTCCACGGGAAGCGTCTGCGCTTCGTCGAGCACGATCACCGCCCGAGCCAGGTTGTGGAGCTTTCGGCACCGCGACGGCCGATGCGCGAAGAGGGACTCGAAGAACTGCACCGCCGTCGTCACCACGAGCGGTGCATCCCAGTTCTCCGCCGCCAAGCGGGAGGTCGACGATTCGTGCGCCTCGGCCAGATTGCTGTGGTGCTCGAGAACCGTCGCTTGAGGCCCCCACGCCCCTTTGGTCGCGCGTCGAAAGACATCGGCGTTCTGCTCGATGATGCTGGTGAAGGGAACGACGTAAATGACCCGACGAAGGGCGTGGGCGCGCGCGTGGCCCAGGGCGAAGGCGAGTGAGGACAGCGTCTTTCCGCCGCCCGTCGGCACCGTCAGAGAGAAGAACCCTGGCTCGCGGTCGGCTGCTGCGGCGCACGCCTCCCGCACCTCTCGCCGCGCCCTATTCACTTCCGAGACCTCGGCTGACGCCTCCTTCGACTTCAGGTGCTCGACCAGCGCCTCCTCGAGCCGGCGGAGGGCATCCTCCGGATAGCGCGGCCGCTCCACGGACCTGGCTGGTTGGAGAAAGCGTTCGGTGCAAAGGAAGTCTGCGTCGACGAGGCAGGAGAAGAGCATTCTCGCGAAGAAGGCAACGCCGAATGGGTCCCTGCTACCGAGCGCGGCGTCCAGTGGCGGAGGAAGGGGTTGCGGACACGAGAACTCGGCGGCATCGAGCAGGGAGGAGGGCGCTCGCGACCAGTCAGGCACCGTCTTGGAGAGCCGCGCTTCCAGGCTGGCGGTCTCGGCCCGAGCATCGTGGAGTCCAGCGTGGTGTCCAGCGATCGCGAACGCGAGGAGGTGGCCCAGGACGGGCAGCCGCGCGACGGCGTGCTGAGCTCCGGCCGAGGTGTGGTCCACCTTCCCGCGCCGTGCGACAGACGCGTCTTCATCCTCTTCGTCGTCGGCCTCTCGAAGGGACGAAACCCCAAGGTGCTTCTGGAACTCCCGAGAGAACTTTCCCAGGTCGTGCCAGAGTCCCGCGGTCCTCCCCCAGGCTCCAGCGCCGAAAGCACTCGCGAACTCCGCGGCCTGAGCCGCAACCTCGTCGAGGTGGTCGGCGAGCGGTTCCCACTCTTCTTCCGGCCTGCCCGGAAGCGAGTGCGCGTACCAGTGCGCGGGGCCGTCGTTCATGAGCCGTGTCTGCTTCCGAGTCGAGCATATAGGACTGCCTCCCACTGACAGGCGTAGTCCCTGCGCTGTCAGGTCGGACCGGCGGCGCGGGCGAGAGCCGCGCGGTCGCTACGCGGGTTCGAGGCCGAGCTTGCGGCGGAGCGCCGCAACGTAGCGCTGGAGGTCGCCGACGCGGTTCGCCATGACGTCGCGGAGGATCTCGAGGTCGACGTCGTCGTAGCCGTGGACCAGGACGTTGCGGAAGCCCGCCATGAGGGCGAGCTCGACGGCGAGCGGGGCGGGGATCCAGCCGTCGCGGGCGAGGAGCTCGAAGAGCTCGCGGTTCGTTTTCGGCTCGCCCAGGCGGCGATCCGAGACGATGTGGCTCGCCGCGTCGAGCGCCGCCTGGATGGCGATCTGGAGGGTGTGTTCGGCGAAGCGCTCCGCCCGGAGATCCCGCCCGATCTCGGCCGGATCGACGAGCTCCCGCAGCTCGCGGAGCAAAGTCTCGATGCGCGCCAGCTTCTTGGCGAGGAGCTCGAGGTCGGTCATCGCCGGGTCGGCGCGAGCCGACGGTACTCCAGGAGGTAGGGCTCCAGGTCGAAGTACTCGTTGCGGGCGCGGACCTCGAAGTGGATGCGGGCGCCGGGGTCGCGATCGAGCAGGAGGACGCCGTCCCGCATGACGCGATGGACAAGATCGACCGGAACGCGATTCGCCACCACGAGATCGACCCGGCGACCGGCCGCGAGGGAGAGCTCGTCCGCCAAGTCGAGCTTCAAGCCGTCGAGCGTCGAGGGAGGGTCTTCCGCGAGCAGCACCGCGAGGTCGAGGTCGCTCTCGGCGCCCGCCTCTCCGCGCGCCGCGCTGCCGAAGAGCCAGGCGGCGAGGACGGCCGGCGGCGCCCCGCCCAGGAGGTGGCGGAGGCTCTCGACGGTCGTCTCGACGGGCGCGGGCATCGTGGGCTCCTCGCTCATGGTACAGGAAGCCGCTCGCGGCGGGCGCACCTCGGGGCGCCGGGACTCAGCCCTTTCCCTGCAGCCGCTTGGCGACCTCTTCCGCTTCGCGCCAGACGCGCATCAGGTTGCCGCCGGCGAGCTTGGCGAGGTTCTCCTCGCTCCAGCCGCGGGCGAGGAGCTTGGCGAAGAGGTTCGGATACATCGAGACGTCCTGGAGCCCGGTGGGGAGCGAGTCGCCGACGCCGTCGAAGTCGGAGCCCAGGCCGACGTGGTCGACGCCCACCAGCTCCACCACGTGCTCGATGTGCGCCACCACGTCCTCGAGGGTGGCGCGGGGGAGCGGGTGCTCCTTCTCGTAGGCCTTCTCCCACGCCTCGACCTCGGGCGCGTGCTCGTCGAAGTTGCCCTGCTCCACGAAGGCGGCGCGCGCGCTCCAGAAAGTGTCGGAATAGGCGTTCGCCGCGGCGGTCAGGAAGGAGGAGCCGAAGTTGATCTGGATGACGCCCCCCTTGGAGGAGAGCGCGCGGATCCGCTCGTCGTCCAGGTTGCGCTCGAAGCCGGGGGTGAAGAAGCGGCAGGAGGAGTGGGAGGCGATCGGCGGCGCCACGGTGAGCGCGAGCGCCTGATCGAAGGCCTCGTCGGAGACGTGCGAGAGATCGACCAGGATTCCGAGCCGGTTCATCTCGGCCACCACCTCGCGCCCGAAGGGGGAGAGGCCGTGCCAAGTGCGCGACTCCGGCTTCGAGTAGCTCGAGTCGCAGATCTGGTTGTCCTCGCCGTGCGTCAACGTGATGTAGCGAATGCCGCGGTCGTGGAAGTGGGCCACGTTCGCGAGGTCATCCTCGATCGCGGCGCCGTTCTCCATGCCGAGCGCGAACGAGATGCGGCCGGTGCGCCGGTTCTCGGCGACCGAGGCCGCGGAGGGGGCGAGCGCCCAGCTCTGGGGCGAGGCCCGGACGAGCGCTTCGACGCCGTCGATCAGCTCGTCGGCGAGCGCCTTGGCGCCGCCGCTCTTCTGGTACGAGGCGGGGATGTAGATCGAGAGGAAGGCGACGTCGAGCCCGCCCGAGCGGGCACGCGGCAGGTCGAAGTCCCCACCGGTCCGCGTCGTCGGGTCTTCCTTCTTGTCGTGCAGGCGGTAGGGGAGATCGATGTGGGTGTCGACCACCAGCAGGCGCTGGGCGAGCTCCTCGGCGAGCGCCGCCCGGTCCGCCGCCACGTGCCCTTCGGGGGTCGCGAGCGCGAGGAGGTTGGCGAAGAGCCGGTAGGCGCCCGGCACGCCGGCCGGAAGCTCTCGAAAGAAGGCGAGCCCGCTATAGACGTAGGTGCCGCGCCCCAGCTTCGCCACCAGGAGGGCGCCGCGCTGCGGCGTCTCCCCCGGATCCTGGAGCTCGAGCAGCGCCCGGTAGGCCGGGTCCCAGGTGCGCGGCATGTAGAGCGCCCGCTCCTGCACCCACCCCTCCCAGTCGGCGTCGCTGATGCCGTTCGGCCAGGTGAAGATCGGATCCTCCGGCGCCAGGACGCGCACCGGCGAGCTCTCGTCGGTCACCCGGTCGTGCGGTCGCGCGATCTCGAGCGGGTACGGTGCGAACTTCCCTTCGATGAAGGGGTACTGCTGGTACTGCACGATCACGAGGCCGCCGGCGCGCGCGTAGTCGAGCAGGCGCGCGTTGTGCGCGACGAGCGCCGGATCGGTCTCGTAGGCGCGGCTGCCGACGACGATCGCGTCGTAGCGCGCGAGATCCCCGGTGGCGAGCGTCTCGGCCGAGAGGAGCTCGAGGGGCACGCCCGCCTCGACCAGGAAGCCGGGGACGCGGTCCGAGGCACCGACCACGTAGCCCACGTGGGCAAGCCGCGGCCAGCGGAGGTCGCTCGCGACGACCTCGACTCGCGCCGGTTTCGGGACCGGAGTCGGCGCGATGTGCGGGTAGTCGACGAGCGGCATCGCGAGATCGACCTCGCGATGCCCGGCCAAACGGGCGACGAAGCGGACCGGCTGGCGCGCGGGCCCGCCGCCGCACCCCCGGAGCGCGAAGCCGAAGCTCGCCTCGCCCGCCGCCGGCAGCGTGAAGGGGCGCCGCTCCGGCGCCGCGCCGGGGCAGGCGCTCTCCGCCGCGAGCTCGCCCGTCAGAGGAGTGGCTGCGTGCGATCGCAGGTGCACCTCGACCGGCGCCTCCGGGCGCTCCGGGCTCACCAGCGCGAGCTCGCGATCGATCGCGACCTCGACCGGCGGCACCACGCGGAGCGGCCGGCGAACCTCTCCCGTCGCCTGATCGGCGTAGCGAAAGACCACCGGGCGCTCGACGACCAGCCGCCGGCCGGCGATCTCGAGCGCCACCCGCGCGCGCAGCACCGCCGCCCCGAACGGCTCGCCCCGCTCCTCGGCGAGCGCGTCGCTCCAGTCGTAGAGCGCCCCCTGCCGCGGGCGCGCGAGAAAGTAGGGACGGCTCGGCGCCGCGCCACGCAGCACGGTTCCGTGTCGTTCGAGCTGCCGGAGCTCGCCGCTCGCGACCGGGCCTAACCCCTCTCCCGCCGCTCCGGCCGCCTCCGGCCGCGGCGGCTCGAGGGGCCCCACGAGCTCCAGCCCGGCGACACCCACGGGCTGCGCGCCCGAGTTCCAGATCGACGCCTTCACCACGAGCCCTTCGTCGGGCACCAGGAGCTCGCGGTCGCTCGCCACGTCGACCACCACGCCGGCCGCGAGCACGAGAGCCCCTTCGCCGACCCGCTTCTTCTCCTCGAGCAGCCCGAGGGCGGGGCTCGCCGCGCACCCCCGGGAAGCTCGGCAGCTCGCGACCGCGGCCGCGAGCTCCCCGACGGCGTCGCCGAGGCGGGCGGCCGCGCTGGCGAGGGTGGCCGGACCGAGCGTCGCCGAGAGCTCGCGTGCCGCGTTTTCGACACGCCCGAGACGCGCCGCGATCTCCTCGCGCAATCCGACCTCCGGAATCGAGGCCGCGATCGCCGCGAGATGGGTGTCGAGGCCCGCGAAGAGGTCGTCGCCATCGCGTCCCGCCTCCCCCTCCACCCAGGTGAAGCGGCCGTCCCGCGGTCCAGGATCGAGCAGACGCCCCATGTCCTGCGAGCGGTGCTGACTGCGCGACTGCATGGCGATCTGGAAGATCGACCGCCCGCTCCAGGGGTCGACGCCGCCGAGCGGTGCGGTGAGCGTGGCGCGCTCGGGCGCGAACCAGGCGGCGCGGTAGAGGACGCTCGCCTTCCACGGGGGAAGGTTCTCCGCGTCCAGCGAGGGGCGGGGCTCCGCCGACGCGCGGAAGGCCGCGTAGGCGGTGTGCCCGGCCGCTTGGTGCTGGCCGTGCCCCCCCGAGCCGTCGTCTCCGAAGACCGAGAGGATGACCTGCGGCTTGAAGCGGCGCACCACCCGGATGGCGTCTTCGAGCAGCGCTTCGCGCGGCCAGAGCGTCCAGGTCTCGTCGAGCGAGCGCGTGTAGCCGAAATCGAAGGCGCGCGTGAAGTACTGGCGGGCCCCGTCGACTCTGCGGGCGGCGAGGAGCTCCTGGGTGCGCAGCACCCCGAGCGCTTCGCCGAGCTCGGAGCCGATCAGGTTCTGCCCCCCTTCGCCGCGCGAGAGCGCGAGGTAGGCCGCTTCCCCCCCCATCTCGCGCGCCACCAGGGCGAGCGCCGTCGTGTCTTCGTCGTCCGGGTGCGCGCCCACCACCAGCAGGCGCCGGTGGGTCGAGAGCTTGGCGAGCGCCCGGTCGAGCGCCGCGAGGCCGCCGGTGCCGGCGGGCTCGAGCGGCGAGGGGAGAACGGTGGGCTCCGTGGCGCGGAGAGATCCTCCAGCGAGGAGCAGCAGGACGAGCGCGGCAAGGCGGGGGGTCTTCGTCACGGCGCGCATCCTAACGCGCGACTCCGGAGCGCGGATCGCGCGATATCATCGCCGCCGCATGAGCCCCGGAGCCGACCCGAGCTCGCCGATCCTCGACGCGTTTCGCCGTTACGGACACCTCGAAGCAGCGCTCGACCCGCTCGGTCGCCTCGCGCCGGCGCGCCATCCCGAGCTCGCGGTCGAAGGACCCGAAGCCGAACGGGCGCGCGCCTGGTATTGCGGGCCGCTCGCGGTCGAGTTCATGCACCTCGACGATCCCGTGCGCCGCCGCTGGATCGCCGAGCGCCTGGAGAGCCCGCCGCCGGCGATCGACCGCGAGCGGCTGCTCGAGCAGCTCATGCGCGCCGAGGTCTTCGAGCAGACGATGCAGGCGCGCTACACCGGCTCGAAGCGCTTCTCGATCGAGGGCGTGGCCGCGCTCGTGCCGCTTCTCGTGGCGGCGATCGAAGAGGCCGCCGGCGCGGGTGCCGAGCAGGCGATGCTCGCGATGAGCCACCGTGGCCGCCTGAGCGTGATGGCGCAGGTCGTGGGCCGCAAGCCGCTCGAGATCTTCGCCGGCTTCGAGGAGGTCGATCCCCGGAGCGTGCTCGGCTCGGGGGACGTCAAGTACCACCTCGGCGCGACCGGCACGCTGGTGACGCCCGAGGGGCGGATCGTGGCGCTCCACCTCAACTCGAACCCGAGCCACCTCGAGGTCGTCTGCCCGGTGGCGATGGGCCGGGTGCGCGCCAAGCTGCAACGCCTGGGCGATCTCGCGGGGCGGAAGATCCTCACCATCCTGATGCACGGCGACTCCGCCTTCGCCGGCCAGGGGATCACCGCCGAGAGCCTCAACCTGGCGGACCTCGAGGGCTATTCGATCGGCGGCACGATCCAGGTCGTGGTCGACAATCTCATCGGCTTCACGACCGGGCCCAGAGCCTATTCCTCCACCCGCTACGCGAGCGACGTCGCCAAGCGGCTGCCGATTCCCATCTTCCACGTCAACGCCGAAGCCCCTGAGGCGGTGGTGCGCGCGGCGCGCCTCGCGGTCGCCTATCGCTACGCCTTCGCGAGCGACGTGGTGATCGACCTCGTCGGCTACCGCCGCTACGGCCACAGCGAGGTCGACGACCCGACGGTGACCCAGCCCCTCCTCTACCGGAAGATCAAGGAGCTCGCCCCGCTCTGGCGGAGCTACTCGGAGGCGACCGGGCTCCGCGCCTTCATCGAGGAACGGGCGCACGCCTACCGAGTCGAGCTCCAGAAGGCGCAGCACGAGGCGGGCGCCCTCACCAAGGCGCCGGTGCTCCGCACCCTGCCCGCCTACTGGTCCCCCTTCCGCGGCGGACGCTACGACGCGGCGTTCGAGGTCGAGACCGGTCTCCCACCCGCGGAGATCGACCGCCTCGCGGGACGCCTCGCCGAGATTCCCGAGGGCCTCCACGTCCACCCCAAGGTCGCGAAGCTGGTCGATGAGCGGCGGCGCATGGGGGCGGGCGAGAAGCCGCTCGACTACGGCGCCGCCGAAGCGCTCGCCTTCGCGTCGCTCGTGGAGCGAGGCATTCCCGTGCGCCTCACCGGTCAGGACAGCCGGCGCGGCACCTTCAACCATCGCCACGCGGTGCTGATCGACGTCGAGGACGAGAGCGAGCACCTGCCCCTCGCCGCGCTCGCGCGCGACGCCGGGCGGGGCGCCTTCTTCGAGATCTACGACTCGATGCTCTCGGAGGCCGCCGTGCTCGGCTTCGAGTACGGCTTCTCGCGCGACTTCCCCGAGGCGCTGGTGCTCTGGGAGGCGCAGTTCGGCGACTTCGCCAACGGCGCCCAGATCGTGATCGACCAGTTCCTCGCCGCCGGGGAGGACAAGTGGCAGCTTCTCTCCGGGCTCGTGCTCCTCCTGCCGCACGGCTTCGAAGGGCAGGGACCGGAGCACTCCTCGGCGCGCCTGGAGCGCTACCTGCAGCTCGCCGGCGAGGAGAATCTCCAGGTCTGCCAACCCTCGACCGCGGCGCAGTACTTCCACCTGGTGCGGCGGCAAGCGCTCCGCCCCTGGCGCAAGCCGCTCGTCGTCCTCACTCCCAAGTCGATGCTCCGGAGCCCCGCCGCCGCTTCGCCGGTCGAGGAGCTCGCGCGGTCCCGTTTCGAGAACGTGCTCCCCGATCGCGAGGTCGCGGCGGCGCGGAAGATCCTCGTCGCCTCGGGGAAGATCCTCCACGAGCTCCGGGCCGAGCGCGCGCGGCGGCAGGCCTCGGACGTCGCGATCCTCGGCCTCG
The DNA here is from genome assembly GCA_964476605.1 of uncultured Thermoanaerobaculia bacterium. GTDB lineage: Bacteria > Acidobacteriota > Thermoanaerobaculia > Multivoradales > JAGPDF01 > JAGPDF01. Next base: position 15,796 of record CAYZBH010000029.1, read on the forward strand.
AGCAGCTCTACCCCTTCCCCGAGCGGGAGCTCGCGGCCGCGCTCGATCGCTACCCCGGCGCGCGCGAAGTCGTCTGGGTCCAGGAGGAGCCCGCGAACATGGGGGCTTTCACCTTCGTCGACCCGCTGCTCGACCAGGTCGCCCATGGCCGTCGCGTCCGCTCGGTCAAGCGCTCGGCCTCCGCCTCCCCGGCGACCGGCTCCGGCAAGGCCCACGCTCTCGAGCAGAAGACCCTCCTCCAGCTCGCGCTCTCCTAGCGCAGCGGGCAGCGGCGCCGCCTCTTCCTGGCCTTCGCGAGCAGGATGCGGCACAATCGGTTCACGACTACGAAAGGGGGATCCATGGCTCTGCGCACCTGGAATCGGTGTGGCGGCCGCCCGGTCGTCGCTCTGCTCCTCCTCGTCGCGGCCGGTCTCGCCGCCGCCCAGGAGAGCCCCGACGCCGAGACCGCGCGCGAGCAGGCCCTCGCCCGCGCCGCCGAGGCGGCCGCCGTCTCGGGCGTCGCTGCGGTCCCTCCGCGGGAGCTCCCGTCCGGCGACGGATCCGGGGGCGGTGGTCCCCTCTTCATCGGCGTCGACGACACGGGCGTGGCGACCCAGCGTGTGGACGTCGTGACCAACGCCTTCACTCCCGCGTTCTCCGGCTTTCAAGTCTGGGGGGCGGCGTACGATCCGGACGACGATCAGGTCTACTTCAACAACGGTTCCACGCTCTACGTCTGGCCCGTTGGCGGCACGCCGAGCCTGCTCGGCACGATTCTCGACGCCGCGGGGGCTCCGCAGGCGTTCGTCGGTCTCGCCTTCTACAACGCCCGTCTCTACGGCACCAAGAACATCGCCAACGAGGCAATCTGGGGAATCAATCCCAACACCCTCGTCGCAACCGTCGTCGTCGACTATGTCGACGACGACCTCGATTGCGGCGGCTTCGCAATCGATCCGGCGGACGGCGCCTTCTACTGCACCAACGACGATCCGACGCCGTACGGTGCCGGTCTCGTCCGCATCGACCCCGACGCCAGCGTCACCCTCGTCACCCCCTACCCGGCGGGAGAGACCGACATCGACGGCTTGGCGATCGGTAACGGTCGCGCCTATCTCGTCATCGACGAGCCCGGCCCGATCTTCGTCTGGGACTTCACGCTGGGCGCCTACCTCGCGCCGCTCGTCAACCCCTGGATCTCGACCGAGACCTTCGCGGCGGGCGCCTGGATCCCGCCCGGCGAGGGCGGAGCGGCGAGCCTCCAGTGCGACGGACCCACGATCGGCTTCGAAGGAGGCGCCTTCCCCGCCGATTGGTCGGTCACCTCCCTGGCTCTGCCGGGGGGCGAGTGGGTCGTCTCGACCGACAACAGCTCCACCTTCTGGAATCCCGGCCCGGCACCGGAGGGGATCTTCTACGCCTCGGCGAACGACGACCTGCCCGGGTCGGCGAGCGACGGCAGCGCGGACTACCTCTACACGAACGTCTTCAGTCTGGGCGGTGCCGCCACCGCGGAGCTCGACTTCTTCTACCATTTCAACGGAGCGTTCGGTCAGGCGGCGGGCGGCGTCGAGGTGAGCGGCAACGGCGGCGCCAGCTGGGACGGCGAGCTCGTTCTGCCCGTGGGTGCCAGCTGGCAATCGTACGCGCTCGATCTCAGCGCCTACGTCGGAAACCCCACCGTCCGGGTGCGCTTCCACTCGAACGACGGGGGGAGTTGGGCCGCCGGCTACGGGATCGACGCGGTCGCGTTGACCTGCGGCGGGGGGAGCGCCTGCGTGATCACGCCGCCGCCGGACATGACGGTGCCGACCGATCCCGACCAGTGTGGGGCGCTGGTCGACTACCCCCCTCCGACCACCTCGGGCCAGTGCGGACCGGTCACCTGCACGCCGGCCGCGGGCACCTCGTTTCCGCCGGGGACGACCACGGTCACCTGCAGCGACACCTCCGGCAGGACCGCCACCTTCGACGTCACGGTCGTCGACCAGCAGCCGCCCAGCCTGACCGCACCCGATCTCGCGGTCGACAACGATCCTGGCCTCTGCTCGGCGGTCGTCGCCTTCGCGGTCACGCCTTCCGACAACTGTCCCGGCGTCGGCTCGCCGGTCTGCACGCCCCCCCCGGGCTTCGCCTTCCCGGTGGGGGTCACGGCGGTCACCTGCACGGCGACCGACGCGGCGGGCAACGTCGGGAGCGACGACGGAGCGATCGCGGTCAGCGACGTCGAGCCCCCCACCCTCACGCCGCCGAACGTCGTGGTCGGGAACGACCCGGGACTTTGCGCGGCGACCGTCGCCTTCACGCCCGCGGTCTCCGACAACTGTCCGGGCTCGAGTGCGAGCTGCGTGCCCCCCTCCGGCTCGAGCTTTCCGGTGGGGGTCTCGCCCCTCGCCTGCGTCGCGACCGACGCCTCGGGCAACAGCACGAACGGAGCGGGCTCGGTGGCCGTCAACGACGTCGAGCCGCCGGTCATCACCTGTCCGGCCGACATCGAGCTCGACCTGCCGCCGGGCTCGACGGGCCAGAACGTCGCCTACGATCCGCCGACCGTGAGCGACAACTGCGGCGTGGTCTACGACTGCCAGCCGCCGTCCGGGGACGTCTTCCCGGCCGGGCAGACGCCGGTCACCTGCACGGCGCAGGATCCGGCGAGCAACACGGCCCAGTGCGGCTTCCTGATCACCCTGGGCGCGTTGACGGTGCTCGAGGTCCCGACCGTCTCTTCGCTCGGCCTGCTGGCGCTCGCCCTGCTGCTCGCCGCGGCCGCCTTCGTGGCCCTGCGGCGCAGCGGCTGACCGCGCGCTCGGCTGAGCGTCTCCGGGGCATGTCTTCCCCCGCGCGCAGCTTCGCGAGCGCTTCTCGAGCGCCCTGGGACCCCCCTCCGGAGGAACCAAGGAGGCCATTTGACTCTCGCGTCAGGGACCCTCAGAATCCGCCACCTACCTGAAAGGGGGGGTTCGGGATGAAGATGCGCACATTTCTCGGAAGAGGTGTGGCTCTCGGCGCCTTGCTTCTCGTACCGTCGGTGCTCGCCGCAGCGGTAGGCGACCGTACCGACGGCGGCGCGCCCATCGGCCCGTCGATTCCGCTCGGCGCGGGCGGCGCCTGCTCGCCGATCGTGGTCGACGGCACGCTCGGCAGCGGCAGCCCGAGCTGGCCTTCGGTATCGGGAACCCAGACCGGGCGCCTGAATCGCAACGGCATCGCGAGCAGCTGCGCGACGCCGAAGAGCTGCCTACAATTCGACAGCACACCCGGGCGAGCCTTCGACGGTTACAGCTTCACCAACGACTCGGGGGCCACGGCGTGCGTCTCGGTGACTCTCGACGTCCTCACGCAAGCGAACTGCAATCTGCAGGTCGATGCCTACGACGGGAGCTTCGACCCGGCCAACATCTGCACCAACTACCTGGCCGACCCGGGGTTGAGCAGCGGCATTCCGCCGACGCAAACGACGATGTCGTTCAACGTCGCGGCCGGCGACACGTTCGTGCTCGACGTTCACACCACGAACCCCGGCGAGACCGGCTGTCTCTACGACTTGACGGTCACCGGCGACATCTGCGCCGCGGGCTGCGCGCTCACCTGCCCGGCGGACGCGAACGTCGGCAACGATCCGGGGCAGTGCGGCGCGATCGTCAACTATCCACCGCCGCAGACCACCGGCACCTGCGGCACCGTAACCTGTACGCCCCCGTCGGGCGGGTTCTTCGCGGTCGGCACCACGAACGTGGACTGCGTCGAGACGTTGACGACCACCACGACCACCGTCTACAGCAGCGGCAACGTCGCGGTCCCCATTCCGGCAACGGGGACCTCCGGCCAGATGACGCCGCAGGTGCTCTCGATCCCGGATCCCGGCACGGTCACCGACGTCAATCTGCGGCTGCGCGCCAACCATACCTTCGACGCCGACCTCGAAGTGACCCTCGAGGCGCCCGACGGCACCACGACGACGTTGGTCATGGACGACAACGGGGGCTCCGGGGACAATCTCGGCTCCGGCGCCACCGACTGCTCGGGCACCAAGACGATCTTCGACGACGAGGCGCTGACGTCGATCACCGCCGGGGCGGCGCCCTTCGCCGGCTCCTTCATCCCGCTCAATCCGCTCGCCAACATGGACGGACAGACGGCGACCGGGAACTGGACATTGCGCATCAACGACGACCTGGGCGGCGACTCGGGAACCCTCTTCTGCTGGGAGCTCGAGATCACTCGCCAGGTGACCGGCGGCACGGGAGCGACGTGCGGGTTCCAACTCACGGTGAACGACACCGAACCGCCGATCGTCACCTGCCCGGCCGACATCACGCTCGATCTGCCTCCGGGCTCGAACGGCCAGAACGTCGACTACCCGCCGCCCGCGGCGAGCGACAACTGCCCCGGCGTCGGAGCCGACTGCCAGCCGCCGTCCGGAGACCTCTTCCCGGCGGGGCAGACGCCGGTCGTCTGCACGGCTCTCGACAGCTCGCAGAACAGCGCCGCCTGCACCTTCCTCGTCAACCTCGGAGCGGTGACGGTGCTCGAGGTCCCGACCGTCTCTTCGCTCGGCCTGCTGGCGCTCGCCCTGCTGCTCGCCGCGGCCGCCTTCGTGGCCCTGCGGCGCAACGGCTGACCGCGCGCTCCGCGGTCGCTCGTCCCACGGCCCTCTCCGGAAACGGAGAGGGCCGTCGCCTTTCCGGTCCTCCTGTCCCCTCCGCCACGTCCCCCCACGCCGGCGCCCCAAGAGGTCGAGGCTCCTCGGCTGGGAGGTCGTCTTCGCGACAGGGATTCTCGGCCGAGTTTGACTGTGCGGGTCAAACGCATCAGAATCCGCGTACTTCAGAACAAGGGGGGTTCATGCGACGGAAGAGTCGGGTACCGAAAGTCGGTCGAATTCTACTCGCCGGATACTCGATCTTCGCGGGATTCGCGACGCTCGCCGCGGCGGATTCACTCGACTCCTTGAGGCATCGGGTCGACGTCGCCACCGCGGCCCTCAAGGCTCATCCGAGCAAGGTGACGGAAGCCGCGCTCGCATCGGCGCAGGAACTCTACGCGGCGGCGATCGGCGGCGAGGAGTCGCTCCTCCTGCTGCCCGAAACCGCGCCGACGCCGCAGCCGGAAGCGGAGCCCAACGGGACCTCCGCGACGGCGAATCTGGTGACCATGACCGGGCAGTACGCGCTGGTGACCGGGACGATCAACCCGGGCGGGGACCTCGACTTCTTCACCCTCACCGGCGTGCCCGCCGGAGCTCGCATCTGGGTCGAGACCGACACCGGCGGCACCCAGGGCCCGGGCGCCACCAGCCGCGACACGGTCATGGATCTGCTCGCCGCCGACGGCTCGACGGTGATCGAGAACGACGACGACGACGGGACCGGTAACGGCGCCGACGGCACCGTCGAGACCGGGCTCGCCTCGATGATCGGCGGCCGCACGCTCACCGCGGGCGGCACCTATTTCCTCCGCGTGCGCGCCTTCTCCGGAACCGCGATCATCAACCCCTACGCGCTCTCCATCGTCCTCACGACCGACGCCGGCACCGCCGAGGTCGAATCCAACAACACGGCGGCGACGGCGAACCCGATCGCGACGGCCGGCTCGCCGATCGGCATCCGCACCGGCGCGATCGGGACCGCGGGCGATGCCGACTACTACTCCGTCGTCGCCTCGGTGGGGGACATCGTCTATTTCAACGTCGACGCCGATCCGGAGCGCGACGGCACTGGCACCGACCTCGTGGTCGAGTTCCGGGATCCGGCGGACGTTCTGCTGCTCTCCGTCGACTCGTCGATCACCGGCTCGGTCGCCAATCCGGCGGCCGAAGGGGCACGCTACGCGATCACCGCCGCCGGCACCTACTTCGTCCGCGTCCGCCACTTCTCCGCGAGCGGCACCGGCACCTACCACATCATGGTCGCCGCCGGGCCGGCGGGCAGCGCCTACTGCTCCGAGAACTTCGACGGCGTGACGGCGCCGGCGCTGCCCGCGGGGTGGACGACCTCGTTCGTGAACGGGGCCGCCAACTGCACGCCGACCGGAACCTGCGCCCTCGGCACCAACTGGGCGACGAGCACCACGACCCCCGACACCGCACCGAACGACGGTTTCCACAACGATCCGAGCTGCGTCACCGACAGCCTTCTCGATTCGCCGGTCTTCAATCCGACCGCCGGTGCCCAGCTCACCTTCCGCAACTCCTACAACACCGAGAGCACCTTCGACGGCGGCGTGTTGGAGATCTCGATCAACGGCGGCGCCTACCAGGACATCCTCACTGCGGGCGGGAGCTTCGCCGGCGGCGGCTACAACGGCACGATCAGCATCAACTTCCTGAGCCCGATCGCCGGACGACAGGCCTGGACGGGCAACTCCTCCGGCTACGTCACGACCACTGTCAACCTGCCGCCGGCCGCGATCGGCCAGCCGGTCACCTTCCGCTTCCGGATGGCCTCCGACTGCAGCGTCGGCTCGACCGGTTGGCGCGTCGACACGATCGCCATGACGCCGTGCGGCGGCGGGGGTGGCGGTTGCGTGATCACGCCGCCGGCAGACATCACGGTGTCGAACGACGCCAACCAGTGCGGCGCGGTGGTCAACTTCCCGCCGCCCACCACGTCGGGTCAGTGCGGGCCGATCACCTGCGCGCCGCCCTCCGGCTCCTTCTTCCCGGTCGCGACGACGACCGTGACGTGCAGCGATCCGACCGGCGCCAACGCCAGCTTCGACGTCACGGTCAACGACACCCAGCTCCCCATCGTCGTCGCACCCGACCTCGTGGTGGGCAACGACGCCGGCCTCTGCTCGGCGGTCGTCAACTACAACGCCACCGCGAGCGACAACTGCCCCGGCGTCGGCCCGGTGGTCTGCGCACCGCCCTCGGGCACGCAGTTCCCGGTCGGCGTTTCGCCGGTCAACTGCACGGCGACCGACGCGGCGGGCAACGTCGGCAACGACGCCGGCTCGATCGCGGTCAACGACGTCGAGCCGCCGGTCATCACCTGTCCGGCCGACATCGAGCTCGACCTGCCGCCGGGCTCGACGGGCCAGAACGTCGCCTACGATCCGCCGACCGTGAGCGACAACTGCGGCGTGGTCTACGACTGCCAGCCGCCGTCCGGGGACGTCTTCCCGGCCGGGCAGACGCCGGTCACCTGCACGGCGCAGGATCCGGCGAGCAACACGGCCCAGTGCGGCTTCCTGATCACCCTGGGCGCGTTGACGGTGCTCGAGGTCCCGACCGTCTCTTCGCTCGGCCTGCTGGCGCTCGCCCTGCTGCTCGCCGCGGCCGCCTTCGTGGCCCTGCGGCGCAACGGCTGACCGCGCGCTCCACGGTAGCTCGACCCACGGCCCTCTCCGGAAACGGAGAGGGCCGTCGCTCTTCCGGCCCTGCTGTCCGCTTCTCACGGCGTCCCCCGGGCCGAGCGGCCGGCGTCCAGGGGAACTGGAGAGCCCGAAGCCGCCGCTTGACGCCGGGCCCGCAGGCCAGGATAATGCCCCCCCACATCGGAAGGTCACGGGGGGGCCCATGCCAACTTTCGCGCGGCACGCAGTCGTCGGTCTGTTCTCCGCAATGCTCGTCGCGACTCCTGCCTTGGCGGGCGTCAAGGAGCAGAAGTACGACCAGATGACCTCGATCGCCCAGCAGATGCAACAGCTGAAGACGGAGGGCCGCGGCGGCTCCGCCCTCTACTCCACGCTCTCGGCGCAGTACGCGAGCCTCTCAGCTTCGCTGGGCGGCGACGACCCGGGGCGCCGGCTCGACGTGCCTGGAGACCCTGGGCCGGGAGGCCCACACGGCACCGCGGCCGCACCGCCGGGCTGTCAGGCGAGCTCCATCAGCGGCACCAACAACACTCCGGCGCCGATTCCCGACAACAACCCGGCCGGCGTCACGTCGGTGATCAACGTCGCCGGAGCGGGGACCTACCTCTGGGACGTCAACCTGCGGACCTTCATCACGCACACCTTCGCCGGCGATCTCGACATCACCCTGACCTCCCCCGCGGGAACGGTCGTGACGATCACGACCGACAACGGCGGGAGCAACGACGACGTCTTCAACGGCACCGACTGGGACGATTCGGCCGGCAGCTTGAATCCGCCGGGAGCGGTGACGGACAACACCTTCGCCAACCTGGTTGTCGAGACGCCGCTCGTGCCCGAGGAGGCGCTCGCCGCCTTCATCGGCCAGAATCCGAACGGCAACTGGACGCTCACCGTGGTCGACGACGCCGGGGCGGACACGGGAACGCTCAACTCCTGGTCGCTCGATCTCACGACCCTGCCGGCGGCGCCGGTGAACGCTTCTCCCGTGTTCGGGGCCAACAACACCCCGCAGGCGATTCCCGACAACAACCCCGCGGGGATCACCTCGGTGATCAACGTGGCCGGAGCCGGGCCCTTCCTCTGCGGATTCAACTCCACCACCTTCATCACCCACACCTTCGCAGGCGACCTCGACTTCACCTTGACGTCGCCTGCCGGCACGGTGGTGACTCTCTCGACCGACAACGGCGGGAGCAACGACAACGTTTTCAACGGCACCCTCTGGGACGACGCGGCGGGCGCCACGAATCCGCCCGGTGCCGTCACCGACAACGTCTTCGCCAACCTCGTCGTCGAGACGCCGCTGGTCGCGGAAGAGGCCCTCGGTGCCTTCCTCGGTGAGAATCCCAACGGCAACTGGACGCTCGCTGTCTCCGACGACACGGGGGCCGATACCGGAACGCTCAACTCCTGGCTGCTCACCGCGACGACCTGCGGTTGCGTGCAGGCCTGCGTGATCACGGCGCCAGCCGACATCACCGTGGGCAACACGCCCGGCCAGTGCGGCGCGGTAGTCAACTATCCGGCGCCGACCACCACCGGTCAGTGCGGCACGATCACTTGCACGCCCCCTTCGGGTGGCTTCTTCCCGGTGGGGACGACGCTGGTGACGTGCAGCGATACGAGCGGCGCGAGCGACACCTTCAACATCACGGTCAACGACGTCCAGCCGCCGGTGATCGACTGCCCGGCGAACATCGCGGAGGACCTGCCGCCCGGCTCGAGCGGCCAGAACGTCGACTTCCCGGATCCCCTCGTCTCGGACAACTGCCCCGGCGTGAACCCGCCGAGCTGCGTCCCCGCCTCGGGTGACCTCTTCCCGGCCGGCGACACCGTGGTCGTCTGCGACACGCTCGACGCCGCGGGCAACACCGCGAGCTGCACCTTCCTCGTCACCCTCAACGGCGTGACGGTGCTCGAGGTCCCGACCGTCTCCTCGCTCGGCCTCCTGGCGCTCGCCCTGCTGCTCGCCGCGGCCGCCTTCGTGGCCCTGCGACGAAACGGCTGATCGCGCGCTCCGCGCCAGCTCGACCCACGGCCCTCTCCGAAAACGGGGAGGGCCGTTTCCTTTCCAGCCGAAGAAGGCACTCGGTGTGTTCGCCGGGCGCCGGGACCGCCCTCCGGGCTCGCCCCACCCGCGTTTCGAGTCTCCAACGCTCCCCCGCCCGCGGCCGGCGGGTAAAGACTCCAGTCTTCTGAGGGCGCTCCGGCTCGCAACGCTTTGCGAGGCGCGTCGCGTCTCCTCCGCCTTTCCCCGCCGGCCTCTCCCCCAATTGGTAGCCATCGTCCAAAGAGCCTCGAGAGCACTGGGGCGGGGGCAGCGTCCGGGCGGAGCTCCCCGCAGAGGGGCCTCTGAGGCCGAGCAGTCGAAGCCCTCGGAATGCGAAGACGACCAGGCGAGGCCGAAGCGGAGGCGGGCGCCCATTCCTGGCCTTCGAAAAGCGCCCGCCGGTCCCGGCGCGGGGAGCGCCGAACGGACGCGGGGGGAGCCTCGGCTACCGAGAAACCAAGACCGCGCGGTGACGCATTCCGCAACTTCGCGGAGATGCCTCGCCTACGCTAGTCGCACGATGCGCCCCCACGTCCTCCCCTGCGCGCTAGCGCTCGCACTCCCCCTCGCCGCCCACGCCACCCTCTACGAAGTCGGCCCCGGCCGGGCGTTCACCCAGCTCACGCAAGTCGCCCCGCTCGTCGGCCCCGGCGACCTGGTCCTGGTCGACGGCGGCACCGTCTACCAGCCGGTGCTCTTCACGAACGACGGCGACCCCGGCAATCCGATCGTCGTCCGCGGCCTCCGCGTCTCCGGCGTGCGCCCGGTGCTCGAGGGGGGGACGAACACGATCGAGATCCAATCGGACCACTTCGTGCTCGAGAGCTTCGAGATCCGCCGCGGGAGCTTCCGCTGCGTCTACCACCACGCCGACGACGTCGTGCTGCGCGATCTCTACGTCCACGACTGCCCGGCCCACGGCATCCTCTCGGCCGACGAGGACTCGGGATCCTTGACCGTCGAGTACAGCGAGGTCTCGCGCGCCGGCAACGGCTCCTCCCAGCACGGCCTCTACGTGACGAGCGACCAGAACGCGCACCCCGGCTCGGTCTTCCGGCTCCGCCACTCCTGGATCCACGACATGAACGGCGGCAACGCCCTGAAGTCCCGCGCCGAGCGGAACGAGATCGAGTCGAACTGGTTCGAGGGAGCGCGCTATCACCTGATGGAGCTCATCGGTCCGGACGAGGACGCGGTGACCCCGCCCCCGGGCATCCGCGAGGACTCCGACGTCGTCGGCAACGTCCTCGTCCACAAGGCGTACGACCCGCCGCTCATGCCCTGGGGGGTCGACCCGCCGGCGATCGACGGCAACTTCTACTTCGTGCGCGTCGGCTCGGACTTCCGCTGCGACGACGGCGGGCAGAACTCGACCCGCGGCCGCTACCGTTTCGACGCGAACACCTTCGTGCGGATGGACGGCGGCGCGGGCTCCCACGTCTTTCGCCCCTTCGGCTACCTGCAGTCGATCGCGATGAACGACAACGTCTTCTATTCGATCCCCGCCGGAACGACGCCGATGGTGCGCGCCGACGACGGCGAGCGCTGCTGGACCGACGGCGAGCAGATCGCGGGAGCCAACAACTGGGTGGAGACGGGGACGGCGCTCCCCGCCGGCTGGACCGCGACGCGCACCGGGAGCAGCCCCGGCTTCGTCGACGCCGCGAACCTCGATCTCCGCCCCGCAGCGGGAAGTCCGCTCCTCGAGCAGGGGACGGCGAGCCCGGTCGATCCCGCGGGCTTCCCCTTCCCCAACCCCCGCTTCCCGCCGGCCTGGGAGCCGCCGCTAAGGAGCGTCCTCCCCGGTCCCCCCGCCCCGGCGCGCCTCCCCACCGGCGCTCTCGACATCGGCGCCTACGAATCCCCCGGCAGCCTCTTCACGGACGGCTTCGAAGGGCAGGACACCACCCGCTGGTCGACGACGGCGCCGTAGCGGCGGACGAGACGCCTTCTCGCTCGCCGCGCGGGCGGGACTACAATGCGGCTCGGAGCGATGCCCAGCGAACCGGATCCCGCCAGTCCGAGCGAGCGCTCGTCGATCGACGACATCCTCGACGTCTACAAGCGCGACGTCGACCGGGGGCTCCTCGAGCGCGCGCTCCGGATGACCCCGGAAGAGCGCCTGCTCGAAGTCGAGCGCCTCAACGCCTTCGCCGAGGCGCTCCGCGCCGCCGGCAAGAGGACCTTCGGGTGACCGATTTCCGCGCCCTGCTCGACCGCCTCGCGTCGATCCCCCCTACCTCCGCGATGCCCCGCCGGGTCTCCCCTTCCGCTGGGATGCCGCGACCTTGCGCGCCGGGCTCAACTTCACGCTGTCGACGAGCCTCGGGGAGCTCGACCTCCTGGGCGAGATCGCGGGCGGCGGCGGTTTCGACGCGCTCCGCACCCACGCGCGCGAGCTCGAGCTCCTCGGTCACCGCATCCTCTGCCTCGACCTCGAGACCCTGATCCACGTCAAGCGCGCCGCCGGCCGCCCGAAAGACCTCGAAGCCATCGCCGAGCTCGAGCTCCTGCTCGCCGCGCAGCGTGGCCAACCGCCCAGCTAGCTCCCGTTCGAAAAAGGGGGCCTCCCGGGCACCGGAGATCGCCCGAGCTAGGAGCCGGGAAGAGTCTTCTTGCTCTCGATCTGCGAGGGATCGGGAGCGGATCTCGCGCTGAGCGTCACGGGACGGCGAGCCAGCAAGCAGGTCAGATCCGAGGGGGGAACCACATCGCAACAAGACGACTCGCCGCGGACGACGATCTTCGCTCCCGCTTCGAGCCCGTCGCAGCTCACTTCGGACCGAAAGAGGAGATAGGAGCCGGGTTCCGGAGTCTCGGCGGCCTGCCAGCGGCCTCTCGTGCCCTCGAGCTCCCAGCGCACCCGACCTTCCTCGTCGGACTTCATGACCAGCGACGGGATCTCGATGAACGCGAGGGTCCTCGCTTCGACGAGCACCGCCGGGCTCCGCTGCACGAGCTTCTGGGCGAACGCGACGGGAGCGGCCCGATCCCTCGAGGGAGACTCGAGCGACTGCAGGAACAGCACGTCGGCGGCGCGCGCGACCGTTTCGGTCGAGCAGCTCTCGATTTCGAGCCAGAGCTCACGCTCCGCCTGGATCTGGATGCACCCTGCCGCACCGGGGTCGGGCACGGTCCCCACGACCATCGCAAGACCCACCATCCAGCGCGCGTGAGCGCGGGCTGACCACGTGCGCTTCATGGTGACCGCTCGCATCTCGGCTCCGGAGGCACGCAAGCTCGTCCGCGCCTGGGCTGGCGCACGACCAGCGCTCGCCGCTTCATTCCAGCAACGCGGAACCTCGATGTCATCGCTGATCTCGAACTGCATCGCGACCAACGCTATCTCCAGTCCGTGACCAGCACCACCTTCACGACGCCAAGCGCCGGATCCGCTTCGAGCTGACCGACGGAACCGAGGCCGATCTCGGCGTGCAAGTCATGCCGATCGATAGACGACGTGCCGGCTTGCTCTCCTCAGACCCGCTCGATCGCAGATAGCCGGGCGACGTCGATGCTGATGGTGCCGTCGGTGGCGGGGGGGTTGTAGAGGGAGACGAAGCGGGCGCCGAAGACGACTTCGGAGGCGTCGTAGGAGGAGCGCGCGTGGACGACCTGCGCGAAGCCCTCGTCGGTGCCGGAGAGGAGGACGAGGAACTCGGCGGCGGACGCCTTCAGATCCTCCGCGTTCAGCCCTCGGAGCGGGCTCGCCTCGTCGATCGGGTGGACCACCGTCCAGCCGAGCGGGAAGAAGAGGACGCTCTCGCGCTCGAGGGAGAGCGGCAGGAACTCCCGGTTGCCGTCCCCCTTGCGGCGCGCGAAGAGCACCCGCGCGCCGAGGTCGGTGAGCTCGCTCTTGCGGGCATTCGCGATGCGGAACATGAAGGCGGTGGCGCCGCGGTAGGGCGCGACGACCGCTCGTTCCGAGAAGAGGATGCGCGCGCGTGGCCGCGCGAAACGCGCGAACGAGATGCCGGTGCCGAGCGCCACCAGCAGCACGCCGGTCACCGCTTCGAGCACCACCAGGACGTTCGCCGCGAGCCCGGCGGGGGAGATGCGACCGTAGCCGATCGTCGCGAAGGTCTGCACCGAGAAGAAGAAGTCGCTCAGGAGGCGCCCCCCTTCGAGCTCGGGGCGGAGCCCCTCGAGCGCCGCGGGGCCGCAGAGGTAGTAGCCGGTCGCGAAGCAGAGGTTGACCGCGAGGAAGAGGGTCGAGAGCGCCACGAGGAAGCGCGGCCAGGAGAGCTCGAGCAGCCAGTGGTAGAGCGAGAGCGACTGGAGGAAGCCGAGCCCTTCCCGCCGCACGTTGAAGCTGCCGTCCCGGTTGAGCAGGCGGTCGCGGCTCTGCCGGGCGACCACCGAGCCGAAGCCGAGGTCGTTGCGATCCTCGGGAACCGGCGGTGCCGGGGAGGCGGAAGGACGGCGGGAGAGCGGCATGGCCGCGGAGTCTAGCCCGTCGCTCGACCGGTCAGGCGACGGAGAGCGAAGGGGGCTGGAGAGGTGAGGAGGGGTGGTTGGGACGCAGGGACTCGAACCCCGATTCTGCGGTCCAGAGCCGCATGTCCTACCATTGAACGACGTCCCAAAACGCCGGGGAAGCCTAGCCGGTCGGCGCGACCGGGGTCAAGGCGGCGGCTTCAGAGCTGCCCCGACGGGATCTCGCCGCGCTCGAGGCGGGCGAGGTAGCCGGGGTCCTCGAAGCGGGCGAGGCGGAAGGCGTCGGCCCAGGGGGGAAGCTCTCCTCCGGCGAGGTGCGCGCCCAGGAGCTCGGCCGCCGCCGGCGAGGCCATGATGCCGTAGCCCGAGAGCCCGCAGAGGAGGTGGAACCCCGCGACCGGCGTCGGCCCCACGAGCGGGCGATTGTCGCGCGTCTTCGTGTAGTAGCCGCCGTCGACGAAGGGGCGCTCTCGCCGCTCGAGGTAGACCGCGAGCCCCGGCACCATCCGGCAGAGACCGCGCAGCACGACCTCCGGATAGTAGGGGTCGAACCGCGGCGGAAAGCGCGCCTCGACCGGATCCAGGTGATAGGTCCAGATGAGGAGGACGACCCGGCTCCCTTCCCCCCCTTCGGGGCGAAAGTGGAGGCCGCCCGGGAGCGGCGCGAGGAGGTGCGCGAGCTCGGGGTCGGCGGCGAGCTCCGCGCGCGTCCCCTCGTCCCAGTCGAGGGTCACCGGATCGCACCAAATCATGAGCGGCGTCGTCCGCGGCAGGACGCCCGCGACATCCTCGAGGTAGACCTTGCCGTGGAGCTCCGTGAAGAGCGGCAGGTCGATGCCGGCGAGAGCGGCCACCTCGCGCGCCATCGGCCCGCACGCGTTCACGACCACCGGCGCCTCCCAACGCTCGACCGCGCCCCCGCTCTCGACCTCGACGCCGGTGACCCGTCCCCGCGCGGTCCCGATGCCCACCACGCGCCCCTCGACCAGCCGCGCCCCCCGCTCGCGCGCGCGCTCGAGCAGGTACATCCCGAGCTGCTGCGCCGCGAGCCAGCCGGCACGACGCGGGCGGAGCATCGCCGCGACATCGGCGGCGAGGAAGGGGTACTCGCGACGGATTCCCGCGGAGTCGTCGACGAAGTCGGCGTCGCCGAGCTCCCGCCCGGCGCGCGCGAGCTCCAGGGCACGCGCCCGGTCGGCGGTCAGGTAGGCGTAGCCGTTCCGGTTCATCGCGAAGCGGTCGCCGCTCTCGGCCGACCACGCCTCCAGGCGATCGATCGCACGGGCCATGAAACGGCTCATCGTCTCGCCGGGCCAGAGGGCGCGGTAGCACTCGGCCGACTTGTCGGAGGTGAGCGAGAGCGGCGGCCGGGAGTCGACCAGCACCACGTCGCTCACGCCGCGCTCGACCGCGAGCTCGTACGCCGCCGCGATGCCGGCGATGCCGGCGCCGCAGACGACGACGTCGGCCCGCCGCGCGCTCACGCCTCCATCCTAGCGCCCCGGCGGGCCCGCGCCGCGGTGACGCCCGCCGACATGGCGCACCGCGGTGTATTGTCGCCGAATCATGGCGGCGCGAGGGAGTCGATTCTCCACGCGGCGTCTCGCCGCGCTCCTCGTCCTGGCGATCTTCGGGTGGCTGGCCGACTCCCGTCCGTTTCCCTGGCTCGGAGAGGCGGGGCTCGCCCTGGGGAGCGCCGCGGAGGCCCTGGCCGCCCTCGCGGGCGGCATCGCCTGTGGAGCCGGCGTGGCCGGCGTGGTGGCGACCGCGAGTCAGCCCATCTTGTCGCTTCCCTGGTGGCTCACCGTCGGCGCCACCGCCTGGGTGGGAGGCGCCGTGCGGCGGCGGATCCCGTCCTTCCTGGCTCTGCTCGCGTTCTGGGTTCTCCTCGGAGTGCCTGCGCTCGCCCTGCGCGAGCTGGCGGCGACCGGCCAGCTCGCCGGCTTCGACTGGCGGCTGGCGCTCTCCCGACCCCTGTCGGGCCTGGTCGGACTCGCCGTCGCCGAGGTCGCGCTCGGCTCCGACCGCCTGCGGGCGCTCGTCGTCGCCCAGCCGCCCTACGACGGCAAGCGCCCGCTGCGCGCGTTGCTCCTGCACGGTTTCGTCCTGCTCGGTGCGCTGCCCGCCCTGCTGCTCAGTGCGCGCATCGGCCAGACCCTCTTCGTCGAGCGCGAACAGGAGGCGGGACGAAACCTCGTCGCCACCGCCACGCGCGTCGCGGGAGCCGTCGATCGCCTCGTCAGCGATCACCTGAGCTCCCTCACGACGCTCTCGGGCGAGCTCGCCACGGGCGGCGACCACGCGGCGCGGGTTCGCCTGCTCGAGCAGCACCGGCGCCTCTTTCCGGCCTTTCAGAGCCTCGCGCTAGTGGACACCGCCGGGCATCTCCTCGCCGCATCTCCGGAAGCCCCGACCCCTCACCTGCACGAACCCGGCCTCGGCGTCGGCGCGAGCTTCCGGATGTCGGCCCCGCTCCGGGGCCTCCAGGGCGGGGTCACCGGCTCGGTCGAAGGGGTGCTCTCTCCGGCCGCCTGGCGCGACCTGCTGGCGGCCGAGCGGCGCACCGACGCGCCCGAGTTGTTCCTCCTCGACGCCGATCGGCGGCCGGTGGCCTCGAGTCCGGGGAGTCTGCCGGCGCTCTCCATGGAGGCTTGGCGCGCCGCCCCCGGCTCCCCGGCTCCTCCCGGCGGTCGCTCGTGGCGGGTCGCCATCGATCCGCACGGAGACGAGCAGCTCGTCGCCGAGGCCACGACGCGCTCCGGGTGGAGCGTCGCGGCTCGCCGTCCGCGCGCGGAGCTGCGCGCCGAGGGAAACCGCTTGTTGCTCGGCACCCTCGGCGTTGCGCTCGCCCTCCTCGCGGCCGCTCTCGTCCTCGCGGTCTACTCGCTCGCCAGCGTGGCGCGCCCGATCGAGGCGCTGGCGCGCGATTTGAGCGCGCTCGACCTCGACCGCCCGGGCCACCCGATGGTTCCGGCCAAGACTCCCGCGCGCGAAGTCGACCGCCTAGCGCGCTCCGTCGAAGCGCTTCGCGAACGCCTCCGCGCCTCCTATGCCGGTCTCGCCGAAGCCCTCGAGGCCCGCAACGTCACCAACTACGAGCTCAAGCGCCTCCTCGACCAGATGGACCGCAAGGTCCAGGCGCGCACCGTGGAGCTCGCCGAAGCGAAGGAGCACGCGGAGCAGCTGGGCAGGATCAAGATGGAGTTCCTGGCCCACATGAGCCACGAGATCCGCACCCCGCTCAATGCCGTGATCGGGCTGACCGAGTTGCTCCTCCAGACCGCGCTGGCACCCACTCAGCGCGAGTACGCCGAGACCATCCGGGGCAGCGGCGAAGCGCTGCTGGCGGTGGTGAACGACGTCCTCGACTTGTCGAAGATCGAAGAGGGCAAGCTCGAGATCGAGTCCCGCCCGTGTGACCTCGAGACCCTGCTGGAGGAAGCCGTGCGACTCGCGGCGGTGCGAGCGACCGACAAGGACCTCGAGGTCTTCTGCGAGCGCGCCCACGGGACGCCCCGCTGGGTTCTCGCGGACCCCGTTCGCCTGCGGCAAGTCTTCCTCAATCTCCTCGGCAACGCGGTCCGACTGACCGCGGCGGGGGAGGTCGAGGTCCGGCTCGGCCAGGACGCCCGGGCCGAACGGCTCCGCGTCTCGGTCCGCGACACGGGGCCGGGAATCCCCCCAGAGCTCAAAGTCCGGCTCTACCTCCCCTATTCGCAGCTCGGCCAGGCTTCCACCGGCAGCACCGGGCTCGGTCTCGCGATCTCTCGAGCGCTCGTCGAGAGGATGGGCGGAGAGATCTGGACCGAAGGGGAACCGGGCCGGGGCTCCACTTTCTCGTTCACGTTCCAGGCTCCAGCGACCGAAGCGCCCACCAGCGAGGTCTCGCCGCCGAGCCTGCGCGGTCGCACCGTCTTGGTCCTGGTGCGCAACGCCGCGTTACGCGCCTCGCTCGACCGCCGCCTCGCGGCCTGGGGCGGGCGCGTCGAGAGCGCTCCCACGCTGGCGCAGGCCGCGGAGCGTGTCCAGCGGTGCGAGTTCGATCTCGCGCTCTGCGACCTCGATCTCGACGACGGCTCGGCGCTCGAGCTCGTTCACCGCCTCCAGCCTCGCGGCCGGATCCCCGCGACGGTGCTCCTGGTGCCGATCGGACGGGTCGTGCCGCGGACCGTCTCGGACGCCTTCGCCGCGATGGTGACCAAGCCGGCACGCACGCGCGACCTCGCCGGAGCGATCGCGGCCGCGCTCGCCCGGCATCCGCCTTCCGCCAAGGAGGGGCGCACTCTGCTGGTTCTCGCCGACTCGCCCCTCGAGCGTCGCCTGCTGCGCTCGCTCGCCACGCGCGGCGGTTGGCGGGTGGAAGCGCCGGAGGCCTGGCGCCAGATGCCCGCGTCCGGCGTCGACCCGTCGGCCGTCGTGGTCGCCGTGAGTGAGCCGGAGCGCGCGGAGGAGCTGCTCGCGGCGTTCGCGCGCGAACGCCCCTCGACCGCTCGCGCGGCGATCCTCCACGGCGCCGAGACGGCGGCACCCTCCGCCGCACAACACACGATGACGCCGCCGATCGACGCGCCGCGGCTGCTGGCGCTGCTCGGGCGGCTCGAACAGGGGACGGAGATCTCCTCGTGAGTGGAGGATCCGATCGCGGGGACTCGCGCCCCGACACGTCAGACTCCGCGTCGGGGCGTTTCAAGGCCCGCATGCTCGATGCCACCCATGACCTCATCACCCTCGTGGATCGCGGGCTTCGCTACGTCGAGGCCAATCGCGCCTACCTCGAGGCCCGAGGCATGACGCGCGACCAGGTGATCGGCGCGACCGTGCCCGAGCTCTGGGGCGCCGCGGTCCTCGAATCGGCCTTCTCGCAGGCGATCGAGCGGGCATTCACCGGCGAGCGCGTGCGCTACGAGGCCTCCTTCGAGATCGCCCCCGGCGAGCTACGGCATCTCGAGGTCTTCTACGAGCCCGTCGTGGATCCTCGAGGATCGATCGATCACGTGGTCATCACGACTCGCGACCGCAGCGACTCCGAGCGCGCGGAGCGAGCGTTGCGCGCGTTGCGGGAAGAGTCCGAAGGGGCACGGCGGCGAGCAGAGACCAACCTCGCCGAGATGCGCCAGAAGCTCAGCGTCTCGCTCGGGCGTCTCCACGAGGCGCTCTACGGCGGCGAGGCCACGCCCGAGCTTCGTCTGCGGAGCGCGCGCGTCGCCGCCGACGACGCTCTCGCGTGGCTCGAGGCGAGCGCGCCCGACCTCGTCGGCTCCACGAGCCCCGCGGGCCCTCTCGACCTCGCCATCGTCCTCGAACAGGTCTTCGCCAATGGGCGCGCGGAGGCCCAGAGCCGAGGCCTCGCCCTCGTCTTGGAGCCGCCGCAGGGTGCGCTCCCGATCCGCGAGTCGAGTCCGCGCGCCCTGCGGCAACGGCTCGAGCGGTTGATCGAAGAGGGCCTCTCGCGCAACGGCTCCGGCACCCTTCTCATCCTGCGCGCCACGGAGACCCCGGCCGGCGTGCGCGTCGAGCTCGTGCCGACCGGCGCGCTCGTCGAGGCCGCGCGAACGGGAGGACTCACCGGACCCCGCTTCGCGGCTCCCGGTCCAGGAGCGTCGGAGGCGCCGTCGGGCGATTCGGGAATGGGCGCGGAGGCGACGCCGAGCGGGGGATGGCGGCTCTGGATCGACCTCCGCGGCGAGGGCGCGGACAACTGGACGCGAGAGAAGGCGCGGCCTCGAGCCGCAGGGCGGATCCTCGTCGTGGACGACCACGCCGTCAACCGGCGTCTCTGCCGCGAGCTGCTCGAGGCGCGCGGCGTGGGAGTCGACGAGGCCGACTCCGGAGAGTCGGCTCTCGCCGCGATCGAGCGCAACGACTACGACGCGGTGCTGCTCGACTGCCGGATGAGTCCGATCGACGGATTCGAGGTCGCGCGCCGCGTGCGCGCACGGGAATCGGATTCCGGTGGTCGACACCTCCCTCTCGTCGCGATGACCGCCGGCGCACTCGCGGAGGATCGCGAGCGCTGCAGCGTGGCCGGCATGGACGCCTATCTCACCAAGCCGCTGCGCGTCGCCGAGCTCGAAGAGACGCTCCAACGTCTCACCCGGGGCGTGCTCGGAGAGCGGCGAGCCCCGGCCCTCGATCCTCGCTACGTCGAGTCTCTCTCCGACCCCTCGGACCCGGGCCTCTTCGCCGAGCTGGCGCGTCTCTACCTCGAGGAATCCGGCGAACGAATGGCGGCGCTCGAACGGGCGGTCGCCCAAGGCGATGCCGAGGCGGTCCGTGCCGGGGCGCACGGGTTGCGCGGCGCCTCGAGCTCGATCGGCGCTACCCTCCTCGCCGCGGAGCTGCAGAGACTCGAGCGTGCCGCCGACGACTTCGCGGCGCGCGCGGACTCGCTCGCCGCGGTGCGGGAAGAAATGCAGCGAGTTTCAGCGGAGCTCGAGCGCCACGCCTGAGCCCGTCATCAGAGCCGGCGTAGCGTCTCGCCGCCCGGCTCGATCGCCGGTTCCAGGGCGCGCAGCTTCCGGTAGAGCGTCGAGCGGTCGATGCCGAGGCGGCGGGCGGCCGCGGCCTGGTTGCCGTCGCAGGCCTCCAGAGCGGCGCGAATCGCCAGCTGTTCGAGCTCCGCGAGCGTGAGCGGCGGCACCGACTCGACGGTGGCCGGCGCCGCGTCCGGAGTCGGCGGCGCGACGGCCGCGGCGGCCGGCGCGGAGGCGGGCACGGGCGCCGGCGCCAGGACCCTCTCGGGCAGGTCCTCGCGTCGGACCACCGAGCCGTCCGAGACGACGAACGCGCGCTGGACGGCGTTCTCGAGCTCGCGCACGTTTCCGGGCCACTCGTAGGCGAGAAGGGCCGCGCGCGCCTCCTCATCGAATCGCGCCCGAGACCGCCCGGCCGCCTCGCAAGCTCGAGCGAGGAACGCCTCGGCGAGCTTCAGTCGATCGTCGCCCCGGTCGCGAAGCGGCGGTACCGAGAGATCGAAGACCGCGAGCCGGAAGAAGAGGTCCTGTCGGAATCGCCCGTCGCGCACCTCGACCTCGAGATCGCGATGGGTAGCGGACAGGAGCCGGAAGTCCGAACGCAGCTCGGCCGTGCCGCCCAGGCGCTGGAACGTCCTTTCCTGCAGGACGCGCAAGAGCTTGGCCTGGAGCGCCGGCGACAGCTCGCCGACTTCGTCGAGAAAGAGGGTGCCCCCGTGCGCCTGCTCGATCCGCCCCTTGCGCCGCTCGACCGCTCCGGTGAACGCCCCCCTTTCGTGGCCGAAGAGCTCTGACTCCTGGAGCGTCTCTGGTATCGCCGCGCAGTTGAGCGCCACCAGCGGCCCGTTCGACCGCGAGCTCGCCTCGTGAATCGCGCGGCTGACGAGCTCCTTTCCGGTTCCGCTCTCGCCCTCGATCAGGACGGCGATGTCGCTCGCGGCGACGCGGTCCATCTGTCGGAACAGCTCCCGCATGGGCGTGGAGTCGCCGAGAATCGCGCGGAATCCGCGCGGCTCGACCTCGCGCTCGAGCGCCCCCAGGCGTTGGGTCATCGCGTGGCGCTCGAGGGCGTTGCGAACCGTGGCGAGCAGCCGGGCCTTGTCGACCGGCTTGACCAGATAGTCGAAGGCGCCCATCTTGACCGCGGAGACGACGCTCGCGACGGAGCCGTCGCTGGTCAGGATGACGACCGGTAGCCGCGGGTTGCGGAGGAGGATCCGCTCGAGCACCTCGTGGCCGGAGAGTCCGGGCATCGACAGGTCGAGGAGCACGGTCGAGACGATCGAGTCCTCGAGACGGGCCAGACACTCCGTGCCGCTCGCGCACGGAACGGTCTCGTAGCCCGCGACCTTGAGCTGTCGCTCGATCAGAGTGCGCAGCACGGGGTCGTCGTCGGCGACCACGATCCGATCTCGGACCGCCATGCCCCCCATCCTATCGGGTTGTCGACGGCGCCTAGGAGCCCTGCTTCTGGATCTTCGCCCAGCTGTCGCGCAGCGTCACGGTCCGGTTGAAAACGGGGTGCGCCCTCGTGTGATCCGCGACATCCGAGACGAAGTAGCCGGTGCGCTCGAACTGCACGCGCTCTCCGGGCGCGAGCGCGGCCAGGGCCGGCTCGACCTTCGCGTTCCGAACCACCTCGAGCGAGCCCGGATCGACGGTCGAGAGCCAATCGACCCCCTCCGGGACGTCGTCCGGGTTCTCGTTCGGGAAGAGGTGTCCGTACAGGCGCACCTCGGCCTCCACGGCGTCGGCCGCCGCGACCCAGTGGATCGTCCCCTGGACCTTGCGGCCGTCCGGCGTGCCGCCCCCCTTCGTTTCGGGATCGTGCGTGCAGCGGAGCTCCACCACCTCGCCCGCGGCGTCCTTGACCACATCGACGCACCGGACGATGTAGCCCCAGCGGAGCCGCACCTCGCGCCCCGGCGCCAGGCGGAAGAACTTCTTCGGCGGGTCCTCGAGGAAGTCGTCGCGCTCGATCCAGAGCTCGCGCCCGAAGCGCACCGTCCGCGTGCCCGCCTCCGGGTCCTCGGGGTTGTTGACCGCCACGAGCTCCTCGAATCGCTCCTCCGGCCAGTCGATGAGCACCAGCTTGAGCGGCTTCAGGACCGCCATGCGGCGGAGCGCCGTACGGTTGAGCTCCTCGCGCACGCAGTGCTCCAGCAGCTCGATCTCGACGCGGCTCTCCTGCTTGGTCACCCCGATGCGGTCGCAGAACTCCCGAATCGCGGCGGGGGGAAAGCCGCGCCGGCGGATGCCGGCGATCGTCGGCATGCGGGGATCGTCCCACCCCGTGACCTTCTTCTCCTGCACGAGCCGGAGGAGCTTGCGCTTGGAGAGCACGGTGTGGGTGAGGTTCAGGCGCGCGAATTCGATCTGGCGCGGGGGGAAGATGCCGAGATTCTCGACGAACCAGTCGTAGAGCGGCCGGTGATCCTCGAACTCGAGGGTGCAGATCGAGTGCGTGATGCGCTCGATCGAGTCCGACTGCCCGTGCGCCCAGTCGTACATCGGATAGACGCACCAGGCGTCGCCGGTGCGATGGTGGCTCGCGTGGAGGATCCGGTACATCACGGGGTCGCGCAGATTGATGTTGCCCGACGCCATGTCGATCCGGGCGCGCAGCACGCGCGTGCCGTCGGGGAACTCCCCGGCCCGCATGCGACGGAAGAGGTCGAGGTTCTCCTCCGCGCTCCGGCTCCGGTAGGGGCTCTCCCGACCCGGCTCGTTCCAGGGGCCGCGGTACTCGCGCACCTCCTCGACCGAGAGGTCGTCGACGTAGGCCTTGCCGTCGCGGACGAGCTGCTCGGCCCAGTCGTAGAGCTGCTGGAAGTAGTCGGAGGCGTAGAACTCTCGCCCCCCCCAGTCGAAGCCGAGCCAGGCAACGTCCGCGCGGATCGAGCGGACGTACTCGTCCTCCTCGGTGGTGGGGTTGGTGTCGTCGAAACGGAGGTTGCAGAGCCCGCCGTACTCCTCGGCGAGACCGAAGTTCAGGCAGATCGACTTGGCGTGCCCGATGTGCAGATAGCCGTTCGGCTCCGGCGGGAAGCGCGTCTGGATGCTCGCGTGCTTGCCCGAGGCGAGGTCGTTCTCGAGGATGTCGGCGATGAAGTGCTTGGCCATGGGGTTCGCTCAGGCCGAGCGGGCGAGCGCGCGGTCGATCCGCACGAGCGTCCGCTCCCGGCCCAGGATGGCGAGGATATCGAAGAGGCCGAAGCCGATCGGCTTGCCCGCCACCGCGACGCGCACCGCGTGCACGATCGACCCCAGGCCCAGCTCCCGCGCCGCGACGAAGCTCTGGCAGCAGGCCTCGAGCGCCGGCGCGTCGAACGCGGGGAGGGCGGCGAGCTCCTCGCGCAACGCGGCCAGCAGCTCGCGGGCGCCGGCGGCGTTGCGCAAGCGCTTGTCGAAGGCCTTCTCGTCGTAGGCGAGCGCCTCGTCGGCGACGTAGAGCTCGTCGTAGTCGAGGATGTCGCCGGCGATCTTCAGCCGGTCGCCGGCCGCCGCGACGATCGCCTCGAGGCGGGCACGCTCTTCCTCCGTCGCGGGCGAGGCGACCCACCCGACGCGCTCCAGGTAGGGGAGCACCAACGTGCTCCGCTCGGCGACCGGCAGCGACTGGAAGTAGCGCTCCTGGAAGGCCAGCAGCTTCTTGGGATCGAAGCTCGCCGCGGCCTTGTTCACCCGCTCGAGCGAGAAGTGGGCGATCCGCTCATCGCGCGAGAGGATCTCGGTCGATCCGTCGAGCGCCCAGCCGAGGAGCAGGAGGTAGTTGAGCAGCGCCTCCGGCAGGAACCCGGCGACGCGGTAGAAGTCGACCACCACCGGATTGAAGCCCTCCGTCGTCACCTCGAGCCCCAACCGGTCGGCCACCTTCCGGCCGCGCGCGTAGAGCTCCGCGAACTCGGGGTTCTTCAGGTACTTGTCGAGCTTGCGCTTCGAGAGCTTGACGCGGCTCCCCGGCTCGGCCACCACCGGAAGGTGCGCGAACCGGGGCAGCGGCGCTCCGAGCCCCTCGAAGATCAAGAGCTGACGCGGCGTGTTCGGCAGGTGCTCCTCCGCGCGAACGACGTGGGTGATCTCCATCTCGACGTCGTCCACGACGCTCGCCAGGTGATAGAGGAAGGTGCCATCGGCGCGCTGGACGACGTGATCGGCCTCCGCCGCCCACTCGGTCTCGACGACGCCGCGAATGGCGTCCTCGAGCCGGCAGCTCCCTTCGCGCGGCATCTTGAGGCGCACGACGGCGCTCCGCCCCTCGGCCTCGAAACGCGCGCGCTCCGCGTCGCTCGACGCCGCCCAAGAACGGCTCGCGACGTAGGGTCGCTTCTCGGCTTCGGCACGGGCGCGCTCCGCCTGGATCTCCTCCGGGCGCGCGTAGTCCCGGTAGGCGTAGTCGCGCGCGAGCAGCCGGTCGACGGCGCGCTGATAGATCTCCCGGCGCTCGGACTGGTAGTAGGGCGCGTGCGGGCCACCGACCTCGGGACCCTCGTCCCAATCGATGCCCAGCCATCGGAAGCCCTCGAGAATCGGCGCCAGAGCGTCGGCGAGGTTCCGCTGCTGGTCGGTGTCGTCGACGCGCAGCACGAACGTGCCGCCGTGGCGGCGCGCGAGGAGCCAGTTGAAGTAGGCGGTGCGCACGCCGCCGATGTGCAGGTAGCCGGTCGGCGAGGGGGCGAAGCGGACGCGCGGCGGGTGCTGCGTGTCGGTCGACGGCGAGAGCTGCTCCACGGCCCCTCCCTCTTCGGCTGCTGGTCAGCGCTTCCGGCCCGCCCGGGCGCGAGAGGCCGCGGCGCGCCAGCGTGGCGTGGCGCACCGCCTCGCCGAGCGAACGTTCAGTGGGGGAAGCGAAGCGTTGGCGGTGAGGGAGGGATTCGAACCCTCGATACAGGGTTTAGCCCCGTATGACGGTTTAGCAAACCGTTGCCTTCAGCCACTCGGCCACCTCACCGGCGCGCGGATTCTATCCTGCGCCGACCCGGCCACGTCGAGCCCGCCTCGCGCACCCTCCCAAGGGGCGCTTCGCGGTCGAGTCCGCGCCCGAGCGGATAGAGTCGGGGCTCGAACGCCACTGGAGCTCTCGCGGGGGAATGTACTCATGTCCGAGCCGGGCCCGAACGTCGACCAACTCGCGATCAACACGCTCCGATTCCTCGCCGTCGACATGGTCGAGCAAGCGAAGTCGGGGCACCCCGGGGCCCCGATGGGACAGGCGGCGCTCGCCTTCGCGCTCTGGACGCGCTTCCTCCGCTTCGATCCGCGCCACCCCGACTGGCCCGATCGCGACCGCTTCGTCCTCTCCTGCGGCCACGCCTCGGCGCTCCTCTACGGCTTGCTGCACCTCTCCGGCTTCGATCTACCCCTCGACGAGCTCCGCCGCTTCCGCCAGCTCGGCTCCCGGACGCCCGGTCACCCCGAGTACGGCCACACGCCGGGGGTCGAGACCACCACCGGGCCCCTCGGCCAGGGGTTCTCGACCGCGGTGGGGATGGCGGTGGCGCGCGAGCTCGCGGCGGCCCGCTTCCATCGCGACGGCTTCACGCTCTTCGCGCACCGCATCTGGGTGCTGGCCTCGGATGGCGATCTGATGGAGGGCGTGGCATCCGAGGCGGCGTCGCTCGCCGGACACCTGGCGCTCGGCTCCCTCAAGGTGATCTACGACGCCAACCGGATCTCGATCGATGGCTCGACCTCGCTCGCCTTCTCGGAGGACGTCGGCCGCCGCTTCACGGCCTACGGCTGGCGCGTTCTCGAAGTCACCGAGGGCAACGACCTCGAAGCGCTCGGCTCGGCGTTCGGCGAAGCGGAGCGCGAAGTCGAGCGGCCGACCCTCGTGGTCGTCCGCACCCACATCGGCTTCGGCAGCCCCCACAAGCAGGATAGCGCCGAGGCGCACGGGGCGCCGCTCGGTGCCGACGAGGTGCGGCGGACCAAGGAGGCGCTCGCCTGGCCCCTCGAGCCGACCTTCCACGTGCCGCCCGAGGCGCGCGCTCCCTTCGCCGCGGCGGCGGCACGCGGCGCCGCCGCGCGCGACGCCTGGGAAACCGCGCGTACGCGCTTCGCGGCGCTGCACCCGGAGCTCGCCGCCGAGCTCGCGCGCCGACTGAAGGGACGGCTCCCCGAGCGCTTCGCCGACGCGCTGCCGCGCTTCGCGCCCGGAGACCCGGCGCTCGCGACCCGTGCGGCCTCGGGCAAGGTCCTCCAGAAGCTCGCCGGGGTGCTGCCCGAGCTCGTGGGGGGCTCCGCCGATCTCTCCGAGTCGAACAACACCCTGCTCGCAGGCGAGGCGGACTTCTCCCCCGCCGCGCGCGGAGGGCGCAACCTCCGCTTCGGGGTCCGCGAGCACGCCATGGGCGCCATGCTCTCGGGCCTCGCGTTGTCGCGGCTCTTCCGCCCGTACGGCGGGACCTTTCTCATCTTCTCCGACTACCTGCGTCCGTCGATCCGGCTCGCCGCCCTCATGGGGCTGCCGGTCACCTACGTCTTCACCCACGACTCGATCTTCCTCGGGGAGGACGGCCCGACCCACCAGCCGGTCGACCAGCTGCCGTCGCTCCGGGCGATCCCCGGACTCGTGACGCTTCGTCCGGCGGACGCTTGCGAGACCGCCGCGGCCTGGCGGGTCGCTCTCGAGCGCCGGGAGGGTCCGACCGCCCTCGCTCTCTCCCGGCAGAAGCTGCCGATCCTGGCGGAGACCGCGGAGCGGGCCGCCGACGGGGTGCCGCGCGGCGGCTACGTGCTCTGGGAATCTCCGGGGCGCGCCACGCGCCTCCTCTGGATCTCCACCGGCTCCGAAGTGCACCTGGCGGTCGCGGCCGCCCGAAAGCTGGCGGCGGAGGGGATCGGAAGCCGGGTCGTCTCCCTGCCCTCCTGGGAGCTCTTCGCGCGTCAGCCCGAGGCTTACCGGGAGGCGGTCCTCCCCAGCTCTTTTTCCGCCCGAATTGCGATCGAGGCGGCTTCTCCCTTCGGCTGGGAGCGCTTCACGGGTCCCGACGGCCGGATCCTCGCCCTGGAGGGCTTCGGTGCCTCGGCTCCGGCCGAGGCTCTGGCGGCCCATTTTGGCTTCACGGTCGAGCGCGCGATCGAAGCGGCACGGGAGTTGCTCTAAGCCCAGATGGGCATGCCCGCGTGGCACGGGCTGTTTCGGCTGTGTTATTCTTCACCCCGTCCGCAGCAAGCAGCCGGGAAGCAGAGTGTCGGTCCTCCGGCTGCCCAGAGCGCAAGGCTGTGTCCGAAAAACTCCATGCCACAGGAGTTCCGTCAAATCCCGAGAATCGGGAGGGAAAGGAAATGATGCGTAACCAAAAGCTGGCTCTGTTCGCAGTTGCCATCCTGACGCTGGCGCTCGCCACCGGCTGCGCCAAGCCGCCGCAGCAGGAGATCGACGCCGTCAAGGCTTCACTCTCCGCCGTCGAGGCCGACGCCTCCAAGTACGCCGGCGACGCCTGGAACAAGGCGCAGCAGGCCGTGAACGCCGTCAACGCCGAGGTCGAGGCGCAGGCGAACAAGTTCGCCCTGTTCCGCTCCTACACCAAGACCAAGGAGCTGATCGCCGCCGCCACCGCGTCGGTCGCCGAGGCGAAGGACGCCGCCGCCGCCGCCAAGGAAGCCGCGAAGAACGCCGCCAACGAGACGCTCGCCGCCGCCAAGGCCGGCCTCGAGTCCGCCAACGGCCTGTTCGCCGAGCTCGAGAAGTGCCGCCGCAAGCCCAAGGACTTCAAGAAGGACATGGAGGCCATGAAGGGCACCTATGACGGCTATGCGGCGCAGGTCGCCGGCATCGAAGGCGCCATCGCCGCCGAGGACTACCTCGGTGCCAAGCGCCAGGCCGAGTCGCTCAAGAGCTCCGTCGACTCTCTCGTCACCGACCTCCAGGGCGCCAAAGTCAAGATCAAGTGCTGATCGCAGTTCGCTTGCGCTTTCCACGACCGGCGACGGGCTTCCGTCGCCGGTCGTTTCTTTTGGCCCTCCTGCTGCTCGCGGCCTCTTTCGCCCTGCCGGCCGCGTTGCCGCAGACGGCGACGCGCCCCTTCGATCCAGCGCCGGCGCGCCACGCGGCGTTCCGGGCGGCCGCCGCGCTGCGCGGCGAGATGCCGGCGGCGGCCCACCAGGTCGAGAGCCTGGTCGCGCAGGCCGAGGTCATCACCTCGTTCGAGCGGACCGCGCCGGTCTGGGAGCAGTCTCCGGGGCGCGTCCAGGCGGCCTGGGCTCGCGCCCTCGTCGCCGCGCGCACTCCGCTCGTCGAGCTCCGGCAGCGCGAGCAGTCGCAGGAGGCGCGTTGGAACGAGCTCCTGCCAGCCTTCGCCTCGGACGTCCGCCGGGCTCTCGAAGAGGCGGACGAGGCCGGCGTCGGGCGGCGCGAGATCGCGGCCGCGCAGACCGCGAAGCTCAAGCTCGATCTCGCCCAGCGGCACGCCGCCGCGGGCCAGCACGACAGTGCCCTCGCCGAAGTCGCCGCCGCGCGGACCCTGACCAATGTCGTGCACCAGAGCTACGCCGCGCTCCATTCGCGCTTCGAGGATCCCCGGAACCTGCGCAACTGGCGCCGGATCGTCGACGAGACCGTGGCGCGGTCGCGCGACGAGGAGATCGCGGTCATCGTGGTCGACAAGCTGAAGCGGCGCCTTCATCTCTACGACCACGGCCGGCGCATCGCGACGTTCGAAGCCGAGTTGGGCGCCAAGGGGCTCAAGCAGAAGATCCACTCCGGCGATCAGGCAACGCCCGAAGGGCGCTACAAGATCACCGACCTGCGCGGGTTCGGGCGGACCAAGTACTACAAGGCGCTGCTCCTCGACTATCCGAACGCCGAGGACCGGGCCCGCTACGCCTACGGACGCCGGACCGGGCAGGTCCCGCTCCGGGCCGGCATCGGGAGCCTGATCGAGATCCACGGCGACGGCGGCCAGGGGCGGGACTGGACGGACGGCTGCGTGGCGCTTTCGAACGGCGACATGGACAAGGTCTTCGCCCACGCGCGCCTCGGTACGCCGGTCACGATCGTCGGCACCTTCTAGCTACAATGAAGCCGTGATTCCCGAGCCGCCAGGACCACCAACGCTCACGATGGAGCTTCCGGAGCTCCCGCCCGTCGATCGTTTCGCCGGGCTCAAGCGCGCGCTCAGGCTCACGGCGATCGCGCTCCTCGCGATCGCGATCGTCGGCACCGGCGCTGCCTTGGGGCTCGCGCGCTACGGCGGCGCCTACGCGGCCGAGGCGTTCGCCCCGCGCCTCGATCTGCCCGACGCGAGCACCGTGAAGGGGGACCCGGAGACCCGGGCAGCCAAGCTCGCCACGCGCCTCGGCGCCCTGGCGCCGCGCGAAATCTACGTCGTCGTCGACACCTTCCACAACCGGCTGCGCGTCTATCGGGGACAGGAGATGCTGCGCGAGGCGGTCTGCTCGACCGGCTCGGGCGTGCGCCTGCGGGACCCGCGCGACGGCAAGGAGTGGCTCTTCGATACGCCGCAAGGGGAGCTCAAGATCCTCCGCAAGCAGAAGAACCCGATCTGGATCAAGCCCGACTGGGCTTTCGTCGAAGAGGGCTATCTCCCCCCCAAGAGCGCGCGCGACCGGGTCGACGACTTCTCGCTCGGCGACTACGGGCTCTACATGAAGGACGGCTACATCATCCACGGCACGGTCTTCAAGACGCTGCTCGGCAAGCGCGTCACCCACGGTTGCATCCGGCTGGGCGACGACGACCTCAAGTACGTCTATGACACGGTTCCGGTCGGGGCGCGCGTCTTCCTCTACTAACGCCCTCGTGGGATGGGCCGGGGTCGCCGCGCTCGTGCTCGCGGCGGCACTGCCGGCGGCGGAGCTTCCGCCACTCGCCACGTTGCGCGCCGTCGAGTTCGAGACGGCGCTCGCGCGCGAGCCGCGCATCTATCTCGTGCTCGCGCCCTCCGCGCGCGAGCTCCGTGTCAAGTCGCGCGGCATGACGCTCGCGAGCGTCGCACTCCTCGACCTCACGGTGCTCCACTTCCAGCCGCTCTTCGGCGGTGGAGAGCCCCCGGAGCTCCTGAGCCCGACGGTCTGGAAGGTCCGCCAGGGGCCGGGTGACACCGATCGCGAAACCATCGCGCCAGTCACGCTCCGCCCCTACTCGGAGGACGAGGAGCAGGAGGAGCCCGCGGCGGGAACGCAGCCGGCGAAGCCCAAGGGGGAGGACGAGAAGCCCTCGACCTATCGAGTGGCGCTCGAGGGGGGGTGGCAGCTCCTGGTCACCGACGACCCCCCGGAGCTCGGCTTCTTCCGGCGTTTCGCCGCCTCGGTGCGCGACGGCTGGCTCCGCTTCCAGGGGCAGGAGCCCGCGCACCCGCCGCTCGTGACGCTGGTCCTCGAGCGCGACTCGGCGCAGCGCCTCCACCACCTCTTCCGCACCGGCACCGAGATCCTCGTCCTGCCCTAGCCAGGGCGCGCCACCGTCGCACCCCGGGCGCTCAGTCGGGCTTCACGCCGGCGTAGGCGCTCGCCATGCGGAGCGTGTTGTAGAGGTTCGAAGGGTCCTGTTTGAGCGACGCCGCGAAGAGCTCCTCCGCGCGGGCGCGATCGCCCTGGGCGTAGTAGACGGCCCCGATCTCGGCCAGCCAGTCCTCGTCGTCGGGAGCCTGCGTCACCACGCTGTCGAAGAGCGGCTTCGCCTTCGCCCACTCGCCGGCCGCGAGATAGAGCCGCGCGATCCGGATGCTGTCGCCCGGCTTGGTCTTCCCGGCCATCACGCGGTCGAGGATCGCCTGTCCTTCCGCCTTCTTCCCCGCCAGGTAGTAGACGCGCGCCACGGCGATGTTCTCGTAGCTGCCGTTCTCGGCGAAGGTCTTCGCGTAGCCGAGCAGCTCCTCGGCCGCCGCGGCGGGCGTCTTGCCCGCGAAGGCGGCCGGCGTCACCGCCGGTTTCTTCGCGGCGAGCGCTCCGACGGCGAGCCCGGCGGCGAAGACGGCGGCGACGGCGACGATACGGGTGGCACTCTTCATGGTTCGCTCCTCGGCGCCGTCGGATCTCCGATCGTGGCGCGGTTGGCGGAGGGGGAGGGATTCGAACCCCCGGGACCCGTGAAGGCCCAGCGGTTTTCAAGACCGCCGCAATCGACCACTCTGCCACCCCTCCGCGCCGCGCAGTCTAGCGCCGGACGGTCCGGACCCCGCGATTGGCGCGTTCCTCCCAGCGATTGGCGCGTCCGTCCATGGGCTTCCCGCCCGGCGCGGCCTACGCTGCGCCGAAGATCGCCTCGTCGGTCTTCGCAACCTGCGCTCGGAGGTCTCATGCCCTGGCTTCGCCGTCTTGCCTCCTGCCTTACGATCTTCGTCACCACCACCCTTCCGGGGGTCGAGCTCCCCTTCGGCCCCTCGACGATCCTCAGTGGGGTCTCGGGACAGTGGACCTCCATGGAGGCGGCGGATCTCTTCGGCGACGGTCTCCCGGACCTCGTGGCCTGCTCCCGCTCGCTCGGCCGCTTCGATCTCTGGCGATCGGAGGGCGGCATGCTGGTGTGGGAGGTCGCATTCGGCTTCGCGTCGTCCCCCGGGAACTGCGCCCTGGCTATTGGAGACCTCGACGGCGACGGCTGGAAGGACGTCCTCGTCGCCCTCGACCCCCCGATCGGGGCCGGCACCGACCTCGCTTGGAGCCGCAACCCCGGAGGGGATGGCGCCTGGGTTCACTACATGCTTCCTCCGATCGACGGGGGTGTGCACGACATCGCGCTCGGTGATTTCGATGGCGACGGCGATCTCGACATCGCCGGCTCGGCGATCACCGCCGGCTCCTACAGCTTCTGGATGGAGAACGACGGCTCTCCTGCCGACGGCGGCTGGTCACTTCACACCGCCCTCCTGACGGGCGGCGAGCCCTCGGCCCTGATCGCCGCCGATCTCGACCGCGACGGGGACCTCGACCTCGCCTGCACCGACACGGCAAGCAACGGCGTCTACTTGCTGCTGAACCCGCGGGACCTCGTCGACTGGGAGTTCGTCGAGATCACCCTGGCGCTCCACGGCGCGAGCGCCGTGGCGGCCGGCGACGTCGACCGCGACGGAGACGCCGAGCTCGTCGCGCTCGGGCACGTCCCGGAGCGGATCGCCGTCTACGAGCCCTCCCTCGGCGATGCCGGATCCGCCGAGCCCAGCGAGAACCCGGCGGCCACGGGCTGGGGCGCGGTGCGATTACAGGATCTCGACTTCGACGGAGACCTCGACGCGCTGTCCGCGGGCTACGGCAACAGCCTCTACTGGCACGAGAACATCGACGGGCACGGGAATTTCGGTGCTCGGAGCATCGCGGCATACGCCGTCCGCGACGCCGTCGCCGCCGACTTCGATGGCGACGGCGACCTCGACCTGGCCTCCGCGAACGAGAACACGGGTTCCGTCTTCTGGAAGGCCAATCGACTGATCCATCGCCGCTTCCTCGACGGCGAGCCGCATACCGTCGCCTCCGGGCGTGGCGACCCGCGGGACGTCGAGGTCGGCGATCTCGACGGCGAGGGCTCCCTCGACGTCGCCGTCGCCGAGTGGGGCGGGGACACGATCTCCGTCTTCTACGACTTCGACGGCACTGGCGGCCTCTGGTGGCGCGACGATCTCACGACGACCTTCGACGGCGCCCGCGACGTGGCGCTCGCCGACCTCAACGGCGACGGCAAGCTGGACGTCATCGCGAGCGCGGTCTTCGCAGACCGCATCACCTGGTGGGAGAACGGCGGTCCGCTGACGTGGACCGAGCACACCGTGCTCACCGGCTTAGACGGCGCTCATCGGGCGGTTCCGGCGGACTTCGACGGCGACGGCGACGTCGACCTCGTGGTCGCCGGCTACTACGAGGACGAGGTCCGCCTGCTACTCAATTGGGACGGTCTCGGCACGAGCTGGAACCCGCGCGTCTTCGCCTCGTACGACGGCCCCTTCGACCTCGCGGCTGGCGATCTCGACCACGACGGGCGGATCGACTTCGTTGCCGACTACTACGACGAAGGGATGATCCGTGCCTATCTGAACGGCGAAGCGCTCTGGACCTCGAGCGCCATCGCCACCGGCCTCGACGGCCCGCGCGGGATCGCGCTCGGCGACTTCGACGCCGACGGCGACTTGGACGTCGTCGTCCTGGTGCGCAACAGTGACGAGGTCCTCTGGTTCGAGAACGACCTCGGCGGCGCCGGGTGGATCGCGCACGACGTGGGCACCGGATTCTTCGACGACGGCGCCTCGGTGCGTGCGGCGGATCTCGACCACGACGGCGACGTCGACGTCGCGGCGGCCGGCAACGCGGGCGACGACGTTTACGTCTGGCTCAACGGCGGCGGCGGCACCTCCTGGACCCGGCGCGAGGTCGAGACCTCGCTCGACGCGCCCTGGGCCGTCGCGATCGGCGACATCGACCGGGACGGCCGGGTCGATCTCGTCGTTGGCGCCGGCGGCACCACCGACTCGGTGCTCTGGTATCCCAATCTCGGGGGACAGTTCTCGTCGCTCGTCTACGACGAAGCTCCCTCCCAGATCGGCGGCGGCGAACGGGACGTCGTCTTCTCCTTCATCCTCTCGCACCAGGGGCGCATCGGTTGGGATGCGGACCTCGAGCTCGCGTCGCTCGACCTCGGGCTCACCGACGCCGCTGGCGCGCCGCTCACCCAGGCGCAGGCCGAGGCGGTCATCGCTCGACTGGAGATCTACCAGGACACGGATCGGGACGCCTTCTTCGATCCCCTGTTCGACCTTCCGGTCGCGAGTATCGAGGAGCTTCCTCTCGTGGCGGGATCTCTCGCGTTCGCGGTGCCCGACGACCTCGCCTCCGCGGCGACTCCCCCGGAGACCGCCTGGCGCTACTTCCTCACCCTCACCGCGGAGCGCTGGGCGGGCAACGCGACGCCGCACGTCGTCCGCCTCGCGATTCCGGCCTCGGGCCTTCACGCCGAGGATCGTGCCTTCGACCTCCCCCTCGAGGGCGAGGCTCGAGCGTCGCTCACCACCGATCCGATCACGCTCGGCGATCCCGGCACCGTCTTCATCGACGGCTTCGAGTCGGGCGACGCGAGCCAGTGGTCGACCGTCAACCCCTAACTTTCCCGACTCGCTTCTTGGAGGGCTCCCCATGCCGACCAATCTTCCTCGCGCCGCCGCCTTCTCCGCGGCGCTTCTTCTCGCCTTTGCCACTCTCGGCGGTGCCTCCGAGATTGGCGCCAACGACTTCCGCATCAGCGACATGGGAGGAGACGGCAACAACCCCTACGATGCCTGGCTTCCCGACGTCGCTCACGACGGCATCCACAACGAGTACGTGGTGGTCTGGTACGGCGACGACAACACGGGTGGCCTGGTCGACGAGGAGCACGAGATCTTCGCGCAGCGCATCTCGGGCGCGACCGGACTGCCGGTCGGCACCAACGACGTGCGGGTGAGCTATGCCGGCGGCACCGGCGATCCCGACTACGACGCTTACGAACCGGCCATCGCCTTCGACAGCGCCTCCTTCCAGTATCTGATCGTCTGGTCGCAGGACACCAACGAAGGGGGACTGGTCGACAACG
>CAYZBH010000030.1:0-24235 GCA_964476605.1 uncultured Thermoanaerobaculia bacterium
GTGCTGACCGAGCTGAAGAAGCGGCAGCACTTCGAGAAGCCCTCGGTGAAGCGCAAGAGGAAGGCCATCCAGGCGCGCAAGAAGATGATGCGCAAGGTGATGGAGGAGCGGCGCGCCGGTCTCTAGACGGGATCGGAGCGACCGCGCGACGGGGGCGGGCCGGGTAGATCCCGAGCCCGCCCTTTTCCTTTCTCCCATGCCAGCCACCCCAGCCCCACGCGAAATCGTCGCGCCGGCGAGCGCCGCGGCGCTCGAGTACCATGCGCTGCTCGCGCTGGTGGCCGACGAAGCGCGCACCGATCTGGGCGCCGAACGGCTCGTCGCGCTCACGCCGGCGGACGACACCGAGACGCTGGTCGCGCGGCGCGACCGCCTCGAGGAGGTGGCTCGGCTCGCGATCGAAGCGCCCTTCGTCCCCGCGCTGGGAGATGGTTTCGCGGCGCTGCTGGCGCGTCTGGAGAGCGCCGAACCGCCGCTCGACGGCCTCGAGATCCTCCGTCTCGCGGGCCTCCTGGCAGCCGCCGCGGACGCGCGGCGTCGCATTCAGGCGGCCGAACCGCCGGCGCCCGGGCTCGTAGCCTCGCTCGTGGGGCTCGACGACCCGACCCCCCTCGTCCGCCGCGTCCAGCGCCTCCTCGATCGCAAGGGGGAGGTGCGCGACGACGCCTCGCCGCGGTTGGGGCAACTGCGGCGCCAGGTCGCGAGCGCGCGCGAGCGCGTCTACGCGCGCCTCGAATCGCTCGCCTTCGAGCATCGGGATCTGGTGGGGGAGGAGACGGTTCCCCTTCGGGGCGGACGCCTGATGCTGATGCTGCAGGCGGGGGCGCGCGGGCGGCTGGGTGGGCTCGTCCACGGCCGTTCGGCGTCGGGCAAGAGCCTCTACTTCGAGCCGCTCGACGTGGTGGAGGACAACAACAGCCTGCAGAGCGCGAGCGACGAGCTCGAGGCGGAGCGCCGCCGCATCCTCGCCGAGCTGCTCGCCGAGCTCGCCGCCGCGGCGCCGCTCGTCGGGGGGGCGGCGCGGCTCGTCGGAGAGCTCGACGCGGGCGAAGCGATGCTCCGTTTCGCGCGGGCGCTCGACGCGCGGCTCCCGGAGCTCGCACCGCCCGGACGGCTGCGTCTCGTCGCGGCGCGTCACCCGCTGCTCGATTCGCGCCTGGCCGACCGGCGCGAGCGGGTGCTCGGCGCGCGCGGTCACGAGGGCGAGATCGTGCCGCTCGACCTGGAGCTCGGACCCGAGCGCCGGGTCCTCGTCCTCACCGGACCGAATGCGGGCGGCAAGACGGTGGCGCTCAAGACGGTCGGCCTGCTGGCGCTCGCCGCCCAGGCGGGGCTCCCCATCCCCTGCGCGGCCGGCAGCGAGCTCCCCTGCTTCGCGAGCCTGGTCGCGACGGTGGGCGACGAGCAGGACCTGCTCGCCGAACGCTCGACCTTCTCCGGTCGCCTCGCGCGTCTCGCCGAGGCCTATCGGGGCGCGGGATCCGGGAGCCTCGCGCTGCTCGACGAGCTCGGATCGGGCACCGATCCGGAAGAGGGCACCGCGCTCTCGATCGCGCTCCTCGAAGCGCTGCTCGCGGGGGGCGGGCTCGCGCTCGTCACCACCCATCTCACCGGGCTCGCGGCGGCGGCGATGGAGCGGCCCGGTGCCGCCTGCGCGGCGATGGAGTTCGAGCCGAGCTCCGGGCGGCCGACCTTCCGCCTGCGCCCCGGCTCCCCCGGCGGCAGCGAGGCGATCGCGCTGGCCCGCCGCATGGCGCTCCCCGAAGCCTGGATCGCGCGCGCCGAGGCGCTCCTCGGCGGCGAGCACCGGGAGCTCCGCCGCCTGCTCGCCGAGCTCGAAGCGACCCGGCAGGAGCTGGCGCGCGAGGCGGAGGTCGCGCGTCGCGAGGCCGAGGCGGCCCGCGAGGCGACAGAGGGCTTCGAGCGCGAGCGCGCGGCGCTCGAGTCGGAGCGCCGGGTCGTCGCCGCGCGCGCCAAGCGGGAGCTCGCCGAGTTTCGCGAACGGGTGGCCCGCGAGCTCGCGGGGGAGCTCGCGCGCCTGAAGGAGGAGGTCGCCGCCGGGCGTCGCCGCGACGTCGCCGCCAAGGCGGCCGAGCGGCTCTTCGCCGACGCGCCGGTCTTCGAGGAGTCGGACGAGGCGGGCGCGCCGGAGGACCTCGCGCCGGGCGAGACGGTCCGCCATCGTCGTCTCGGCTGGAGCGGCCGCGTCGAGCGCCGGGAGGGGGAGCGCGTGGAGGTCCTCGTGCGGGGCAAGCGCCTCCGCGCCCCGCTCGCCGATCTCGTTCGCACGAGCGGGCGCCCGGCGCGGGAGGAGCGGCGCGAAAGCGCCGTCGAGCGCCCCCGCGTCGAAGGCGTCGCGCCCGAGCTGCAGCTGATCGGCGAGCGGGTCGAGCCGGCGCTCGAACGACTCGACGCCTTCCTCGACGACGCGCTCCTCGGCGGGCGCGGCGAGATCCGCGTCGTCCACGGCCACGGCACCGGCAAGCTCCGCGAGGCGGTGCGCGCGCACTTGAAGCGCCACCCCGGCGTCGCCTCCTTCCGCCCCGGCGCGCCGAACGAAGGGGGCAACGGCGCCACGGTCGTCACGCTCGCGGGTTGAGGCGAAGCGCGTGCGCGGCGGCCTTAGAATGAGCTGAATGTCCGAGCGAGAGGCGGGCGCCGCGGAGATCACGGAGCTCCTGCGCGCCATCGACGGAGGGGACGCCTCGGCGTCCGGCCGGCTCTTCGAGCGCGTCTACGCGGAGCTCCGCAAGATCGCGCGCCGGCAGCTCCGCTCGGTGCCGCAGGCCGAGACGCTCTCGACCACCGCGCTCGTGCACGAGGCCTACCTCAAGCTCTCCGGCGACGCTCGCTGGTCGACCCGGGACCGCTTCCACTTCTTCGCCCTGACCGCGCAGGCGATGCGGCAGGTGTTGATCGACCATGCGCGCAAGCGCACGCGGCAGAAGCGGGGCGGGCGACAGGTCGCGCTCACCCTGGAGGAGGTCGAGCTGCCGGTCGCCGAACGGGCCGCGGAGCTGGTGGCGCTCGACGGCGCGCTCGCCAAGCTCGAGCAGGCCGATCCGGAGCTCGCGCGGCTCGTCGAGTGGCGCTTCTTCGGCGGTCTCTCGGTCGAGGAGATCGCGGAGCTCCTCGCGGTCTCCGATCGCACCGTCAAGCGCCATTGGCGCCTGGCGCGCGCCTTCCTCTTCCAGGAGCTCCAGGCGCAGGGCATCTCCTCGTGAGCTCGGCGGGAGACGGACCCTTCCGCGCCGCGCGGGAGGCGTTCGAAGCGCTGATCGATCTCGAGAAGGAAGCGCGGGAGGCGCGGCTCGCCGCGCTCGCCGCTCGCGATCCCGCGCTCGCCGACCAGGTGCGCCGGCTCCTCACGGCGGATGCGGGTGCTGGGGAATTCCTCGAGACGCCGGCCGGCGTCGCGGCGCGCGAGGTGGTGGCCGACTGGCTGGCGGCGAGCGACGACGCCGGCCGCGCGGGCGAGAGTGTCGGCCCCTATCGACTCGCGCGCTTGCTCGGCCGCGGCGGCATGGGCGAGGTCTGGGAGGCCGAGCGCGCCGACGGCCAGTTCGAGCAGCGGCTGGCGCTCAAGCTGCTCAAGCGCGGCATGGACTCCGAGGAGATCCTGCGGCGGTTCCTCCGCGAGCGCCAGATCCTGGCGCGCCTCGCGCATCCGGGAATCGCGCGGCTCCTGGAAGGAGGACTCACCGCCGACGGACGCCCCTACTTCGCGCTCGAGAAGGTCGACGGGCTCCCGATCACCGAGCACGCGCGCGAGGGAGCCCTCACCGTCCGGGCGCGCGTGCGGCTGGTGATCGCGGCGGCGGAGGCGGTCGACTCCGCGCACCGGCAGCTCGTCGTGCATCGCGACCTCAAGCCCTCGAACATCCTGGTGACCGGAGCCGGGGAGGTGAAGCTGCTCGACTTCGGGATCGCGAAGATCCTGGGCGAAGGGGAGGACTCGACCGCCCTCACCGCGCTCGGCTTGCGCGCCCTGACGCCGGCCTACGCGGCGCCCGAGCAGATCCTCGGCGAGCCGGTGACGACGGCGACCGACGTCTACTCGCTGGGCGTGGTGCTCTTCGAGCTGCTGACCGGCAAGCTCCCGCACGCGCGCTCCTCGACCTCGGCGCCCGTTCTGATGGCGGAGCTCGCGCGCGAGACCGTCCCGCGGCTCGGTGCCGCGGTGCGCCAGCTCGATGCGGACGAGCTCCAGCGGCTCGGATTGCCGGCGCGCGAGCTCCGGCGACTCGAGCGGCGCGTGGCGGGCGACCTCGAGACGATCCTGGCGCGGGCGCTGGCGCGGGAACCCGAGCGCCGCTACCCCTCGGCGGCGGCCTTCGCGGAAGACCTCGGGCGCTACCTCGCGGGACGCCCCGTGCGGGCGCGTCCGGACGCCCGCCTCTATCGCCTGCGCAAGTTCGTGGTCCGCCACCGGGTGGGCGTCGCGGCGGCGCTCCTCGCCCTGATCTCGCTCGCGGGCGGTCTCTCGGTCGCGCTCTGGCAGGCCCGAAGGGCGGCGACCTCCGCGCGCCAGTCGGCGGCCGCCTCCGTACGTGCCGAGCGCGTCAAGGAGTTCCTGATCTCCGCCTTCGCGATCGCCGATCCGGAGAGCGGCGCCGGCGGCACGACGACGGCGCGCCAGCTCATCTTCGAAGCGGGCC
The DNA here is from genome assembly GCA_964476605.1 of uncultured Thermoanaerobaculia bacterium. Lineage (GTDB taxonomy): Bacteria > Acidobacteriota > Thermoanaerobaculia > Multivoradales > JAGPDF01 > JAGPDF01. The sequence continues at coordinate 4,659 of CAYZBH010000030.1, forward strand.
GGACGATCGACCGGTCGGAGTTCGGCGGGGATCCGGAGCTCACCGCCGACCTGCTCGAGGCGGTGGCGCGCATCGAGCGCAACCTGGGCGAGCTCGGCGCCGCCGCGACGCACGCGGCCCGCGCCCTGGCGCTCCGGCGCGAGCGGTTCCCTGCCGGCGCCACCGCGCTCGCCGCCGCCACCGCGACGCTCGGCTCGGTGCGGCTGGCCGAAGGGAAGCTCGAGGAGGCGGAGAAGGAGCTCTCGACGGCGCTCGCGGCGCTCGCGGCGAGCGAGCCGCCCGGGAGCCTCACCCTCGCCCGCGTGCGCAGCGACTACGCCGACGTCCTCTTCTGGCAGGGGCGGACCCAAGAGTCCGAGGCGCTCGAGCGCAAGGCCTGGGAGGCCTATCGCGCGACCCTGGGAGACGAGGCGCTGCCGACCGCGATGCACCTGAGGAACCTGGGTGTGCTGCTGCAGGCGCTCGGACGGGCCGATGCGGCGGAATCCGCGCTCCGCACCTCGCAGGCGGTGATCGAGAAGCTCCAGGGCGGCGACCATCCGAACGCCGCGACCAGCCACCTCGACCTCGCGGTGCTGCTCGAGGAGCGCGGCAAGCCCGAGGAGGCCGAGGCGCTCTACAGGAGCTCGCTCGCGGTGCGCCGCGCGAGCCTCGGGGACCATCATCTGATGACCGGCCAGTCGCTCCAGCTCTACGCGCTCTTCCTGCTCAACCGGGGGCGCCTCGACGAATCGGAGACGCTCTACCGCGAGGCGCGCGCCCTCTTCGCGGCGATCAACCCCCGCCACTTCGAAGTCGGCAAGTGCGACAACGGCCTGGCGCTGATCGCCGGTCGGCGCGGCGACCACCGGACGGCCGAGCGGCTGCTCGCGAGCGCCCGCGACCTCTTCCGGGAGCAGCTGGGGGAGCGCCACCCCTTCTCCTGGCAGGTCACGATCAACCTGGCGCGGGAGATCGCCGCCCAAGGGCGCTCCGTCGAGGCGCTCGCGATCGACCGCGAGGCTCTCGCGAAGCTCGAGGAGGTCTCGGGGCCCGAGAGCGCCGAAGTCCAGTGGGCGCTCGAGCGGTTGGCCGACGTGCTCGACCAGGCCGGGCGACGGGACGAGGCCACGGCGGCCCGCGCCCGCGCCGGGGAGGTCGCCAGCAGGCTCGCGAAGCGCTGACCCCCGCGCGGCGGCGCGCGCCGCTGTCCCCGTCCGGCCGCAAACGGCGAGTGCTCCGGTATGAGCGATTCCCTCCGCGCCGGCTCGGGCGCCCTGCTCCTGCTGCTCGCGCTCCCGGCGTTCGCCCAGGCCGCGGGCGCGAACGGCGGCTTCGTCCGCTACGGCGCCGGACGGAGCGAGCTCCGGAGCCTCTGCGCGCTGCGCGTCTGGGATGGGGTCGAGCGCGTCGAGACGCTGCTCTACTTCTCCGAGCGTCGTCTGGATTGCGCGGCGGCGGCCGCGGCGCTCGAGCCGGAGACGGCGCTCGACCGCGCGCTCGAGGAGGCCGGCGGCGCGGCGGCGCGGCTCCGCCTCGTCCCGGGGGACCCCAACTTCTCCTTCTCGTTCACGCGCACCGAACCGCGCGCGAGCTTCTTCGTCTCGGGTCTCGGCGACGCTCTCGCGGTCGCGAAGCACGACCCGCAGCGCATCGAGGGGCGCTTCCACCGGGCGCCGGACGAGATCGCCGGCGAGATGGCCGAGATCGACCTCCGCTTCGCGACCGCGCTCGCTGCTTCGCCGCTCGCGGGAACCCCGCTGCCGGCGGACGGCGGCGCCCCCGGCGCGGCCTATCGCGCCTACCTCGCGGCGGTGGCGGCCAAGGACTTCGGGACCCTCCAGAAGCTGACGACCGGCCGGGCGGCCGGCCGGGCGCTGGGCGGTGGCTTCGCCTACTTCCAGAAGGACGAGCCGAAGAGCGCGGAGATCCTGGGGGGCGAGGGGGACGCCCAACGGGCGACGCTCCGAGTCCGCGCGCGCACCTTCGGCGGCGAGAGAGTGAGCTTCCGCGTGCGCCTCGAGGTCGACGACGCGGGGAAGTGGCGTCTGGTCGATCGCGGCACGACGACCGTTCACGACGAATGACCGGGGCCGGAGCGCCGGCCCCCAGACGAGCGCCCGCGGGCGCCGAGGAGAGAAGACGATGAGAAGCACTCAGTCGAGGATCGCGGCGGGCCTGCTCGTCTTCGCCGCCCCCGCGCTCGCGGCGGCCGCCAACACCGGCTCCGGCACCTTCCGCATGGACAAGACGAAGTCCACCTTCAAGGCCGCCTGCGGCTACCGGGTCGCCAACCCGGAGACGCCGGGAGCGGCCAAGAGCGTGCTCGTGCTCTCGAGCGTGCCGCTCGACTGCGCGGCGCTCGACACCGGCTTCGATCCGCTGGCGGCGGCCGACGAGGCGGTCAAGGCGGCCAAGGGCGCCATCATCCAGCTCACCATCGGCGCGAGCGGAGAAGAGGCGAGCGGCAACTGGAGCTCCTACGACCCCTCCGACAGCTTCGGCTTCGGTGGCCAGGGGACGCTCAAGCTGACGAAGAACAGCGACACGCGCCTCGAGGGGAGCTACAAGACGGCGAAGCCCGAGAGCTTCTTCGACAAGACCTTCGAGTTCGATCTCAAGTTCGGAGCCGACCTGCTCGCGGGCTCGCTCGCGGGGACGCCGCTGCCCGCCGGTGGCGGCGAGCCGGGGAAGGTCTACCAGGCCTACGTCAAGGCGATCGGCAAGAAGGACAAGAAGGCGCTGCGCCCGCTGCTCACCGCGGCGGCGGCCAAGGAGCTGCTCGACGACGGCGGCGACTTCGTGCTCGACATCCGGCAGGGTCTGGCGCTCAAGACCGTCAAGGTGATCGGCGGCCTCGAGAAGGGGGATCGCGTGGCGCTCGACGTCGAAGGCGTCGACGGCGACAAGAGCAAGAAGCGGGGGCGCGCCTACCTCCTCAAGGAGGGGGGGAGCTGGAAGTTTTCCGAGGAGGCGCTGCGCCTCGTCTTCGATTGACCGGAGCCGGAGCGGCGGGGCGGCGGCGCGGGAGCGGGCGGAGCCGCCCCGCCGACCGCGCCCCCCGCCGCGACCCGCCGCTGTCGTAGCATCCGGCGGCGGGCCATGGCGCTCTCCAACCTCCAACTCACCCCCCAGTTCGTGCAGGCGGTGCGCGACGCGGTCGACATCGTCGAGATCGCGGGCACCCACACCAAGCTCCAGCGCGCCGGCCGCAAGTGGAAGGGGCTCTGCCCCTTTCACAAGGAGAAGACCCCCTCCTTCCACGTCGACCCCGACCAGGGGCTCTACTACTGCTTCGGCTGCGGCAAAGGGGGGGACGCCATCAAGCTCCACATGGAGACGACCGGCGACGACTTCCCCGCCGCCATGGAGGCGCTCGCCCGCCGCTTCGGCGTGGCGCTGCCGGCGCCGGCGCCCCGCCGCGCGCGCGCCGACGAGCCGCGCGATCTCGAGCCGGTGCTCGAAGCCGCGGCCGGCTTCTTCGTCGAGGCGCTCGCCCGCTCGGCGGTCGCGCGGCGCTATCTGGAAGGGCGCCGCATCTCGCAAGAGCTCGCGCGCCGCTACGGCTTGGGCTACGCGCCGGAGGGGTGGCGGAACCTGGTGGGCGCGCTCCACCCACGCTACCCGCTCGCCGATCTGCTGGACGCCGGGCTCGCGGCGCGCCCCGAGGGGGGCGGGGAGCCCTACGACCGCTTCCGCCACCGGTTGATCTTCCCGATCCGCAACGCCGCCGGCCGCTTGGTCGGCTTCGGCGGCCGGACGCTCGGGGACGACCGCGCCAAGTACGTCAACACCGCCGAGACCGAGCGCTTCCACAAGGGCTCCCTCCTCTTCGGGCTCGACCAGGCGAAGCGGACGCTCCGCGACTCGGGCAAGGCGCTCCTCGTCGAGGGGTACTTCGATCAGCTCGCCGCCGTCGCCTCCGGCATCGAGGGGGCGGTGGCGAGCATGGGGACCGCGCTCACCCCCGAGCAGGCGAAGCTCCTCGCGCGCTACGCGGAGGAGATCGTCGTCGGCTACGACGGCGACGCGGCGGGGGAGGGGGCGGCGCGACGGGCGCTGCCGATCCTGCTCGCGGAAGGGCTCGCGGTGCGGCGGGCGCGCTTCGGCGAGGGGGAGGACCCCGACTCGCTCCGCCTCGGAGCGGGCGAGGAGGCGGTCCGCGCCGCGGTGAGCGAGGCGCAGGATCTCGTCCTGCTCGAGGTCGAGCGCCTCGTTCCGCCGGACGCCCATCGCAATCCGCACCAGCGCGCCAGGGCGGCGAAGGAGGTGACGGCCCTTCTCGCCCCGGTCCGCGACACGGTGCTCCGCTACAGCTACGGCCGCATCGCCGCCGACCGGTTGGGGATCCCGGCCCACCTCGTCTGGCAGCGGCTCGGGGTGGGCAAGGAGTCGCTGCTCGAGGGGGCCGGCCTTCCGCCGGCGCGCCGGGAGGTCAAGAGCCTCGAAGAGGAGGCCCTCCAGCTCCTGCTGCTCGCCGACGAGGGCCCGCCGGCCCTCGAGGCTCTCCCGACGGCGGAGATCTTCTTCGAGAGCGAGATGCGGAATATTTTCGAGCTCTGGAGCGCTCTCTACCGGGAACGGGGGGAGGCCCCGACGCCGCGCGACCTGCTCGGCGCCTCCCAGGAGCGCCCGGCGATGCTTGACCGGATGGCCAAACTTCTGTTAGAAGAAGGGTTTGCGCCGCGGAGGGGTCGGCTCACCGAGGCGCTGAACGAGCTCAACCGGCGCTGGCAACGGCAGCGCCTCAAGCACCTGGCGGCAGAGATCCGAGAAGCGGAACGGCGTGGGGAGATCGCCCTTCGCGACCAATTGGTCGAGGAGAAGCTGCTCTTGAGCCGCGCGTTGCATCCGCTTCCCGCCTCGACCGGCGGCGGCGGGCGCTGAGCGCCGCCGGACGCCGCGCCCGGGAAATCCCTGGAGTGACCCTTTGAGCCCGCCGAAGATCGTCCATATCGAAGACAAGTACTCCTCGGTCAAGCACCTGATCGAGCTCGGCAAGAGCAAGCGCTACCTGCTCTACGACGAGATCTACGAGGTGTTGCCCGACGAGGTGGTGGGACTTCCGGACGAGGTGGACGAGATCTACCGCCGGTTCGAGGAGCTCCAGCTCTACGTGCTCGACCGCCCGGAGCGCTACGTCAACCGGGAGGAGATCGAGGCGGCGCCGGTCGGCGACTTCGACAAGAAGGAGGGCGAGGAGCTCGAGGTCTTCACCCTCGACGACCACGAGAAGACGAACGACCCGGTGCGCATGTACCTGCGCGAGATGGGGACCGTGCCGCTTCTCGATCGCGAGGGGGAGGTCGAGATCGCGCAGCGGATCGAGCAGGGGGAGTGGCTGATCTACGAGGCGCTCTGCGAGAACCCGCTGGTGCTGCGCGAGCTGCTGCGCCTGAACGAGCTCGCGCAGAAGGACAAGAAGGTGCTGCGCGAGCTGGTGGCCGGCAACGACCCCGAGGAGCCGCTCGATCCCAAGGCGGCCGACCGCATCAAGCGCAACCTCCGCATCTTCGATCAGATCGCCAAGCTCGACCGCGAGATCCAGAAGCTCAAGCGGCAGCAGACGAAGTACAAGGAGGGGGGCGCGCGGCACCAGGAGTTCGCGCGCGACATCGATCGCGTGGTCGGCAAGATCGCGCAGGAGATCCGCTCGATCGACTTCTCGCTGCAGACCCGGAACCGCCTGGTCGACTACCTGAAGAACCTCGACCGCCAGTTCTCGGCCCTCGAGCAGGACATCAAGCGCGCCAAGACCGCCTTCGACAAGGAGTCGAACAAGGAGTTGAAGGACCTGCAGCGCCGGCGCATCGAGAAGTACAAGGGGAAGGTCGTGGAGCTCGAGGAGCGCTACGGCACCACCCACCTCCAGGTCGCGACCACGATCAAGAAGATCCGCGAAGGCGAGGCGATGTGCGAGCGTGCCAAGGAGGAGCTGATCGTCGCCAACCTCCGTCTGGTGGTCTCGATCGCCAAGAAGTACACCAACCGCGGCCTGCAGTTCCTCGACCTCATCCAGGAAGGCAACATCGGCCTGATGAAGGCGGTCGAGAAGTTCGAGTACCGGCGCGGCTACAAGTTCTCGACCTACGCCACCTGGTGGATCCGCCAGGCGATCACGCGCGCCATCGCCGACCAGGCGCGCACGATCCGCATTCCGGTGCACATGATCGAGACCATCAACAAGCTCACCCGCACCTCGCGCTCGCTCGTCCAGGAGCTCGGCCGCGAGCCCACCGCCGAGGAGATCGGCGAGCGCATGGACCTGCCGGCCAACAAGGTGCGGAAGATCATGAAGATCGCCCAGGAGCCGATCTCGCTCGAGACGCCGATCGGCGAGGAAGAGGATTCGCATCTGGGGGACTTCATCGAGGACAAGAGCGCGGTCTCGCCGATCGACGCGGTGGTCTCGGCCTCGCGTCGCGACGAGGTGCGCCGGGTGATGAAGACGCTGACGCCGCGCGAGGAGGAGGTGCTCGCCAAGCGCTTCGGCCTCTCGGACGGCACCGAGCACACGCTCGAGGAGGTCGGTCGCATCCACAACGTGACCCGCGAGCGCATCCGCCAGATCGAGTCGAAGGCGCTCCGCAAGCTCCGTCACCCCTCCCGCGCCGCCAAGCTCAAGCCCTTCCTCGACACCGGGCTCTGAGCCTCGTCGTCCGAGCCGAGAGCCCCCGCCGTCAGCGGGGGCTCCTGCTTTCTGGGCGCCCGGCAGGCTCCGGGCCGACTGCCCCTCGGCGCGCTTGACAAGGTAGCTTCCAGGAGCTACCTTGCTTTCCATGCGCGCCGTCGGGCTCAAAGTCCTGAAGAACAAGCTCTCGGAGTACGTGCGACTGGCCGCCGAGGGGGAGACCGTGCTGGTGACCGACCGCGAGCGCGTGGTCGCGGAGCTGGTGCCGCCCCGGGAGGGGCGTCCCGCGGCGCTGGATGAGGCGCGGATGGCCGAGCTGATCCGCCGAGGCTTGCTGGCGCCGGCGTCGAGCCGCTCCACCGAGCCGCTGCCGCGCAAGCCGGTGATGCGCTGGGCGGAGCTCGAGCGGGCGATCGCCGAGGGCCGCGAGGATCCCGGGGATCCCGGAGATCCTTGATCTACCTCGACACCTCGGTCGCTCTCGCGCAGCTGCTCGCCGAAGAGCGGCAACCCCCCGCGGAGCTGGCGACCGAGAGGCTCGTCTCGAGTCGTTTGCTCGTCTACGAGATCTGGTCGCGGATTCACGCCCTCGGTCTCGGCGAAACGCACGCCGAGGAGGTGCGCCTGTTCCTCGCTCGCGTCGAGCTTCTCGACCTCGCGCCAGAGATCCTCGCGCGGGCGCTCGAGCCGTTTCCGCGACCGGTGCGGACGCTCGACGCCCTGCATCTCGCCTCGGCCGACTTCCTACGCCAGGCCAGCCAGAAGCTCGAGCTCGCCACCTACGACGACCGGCTGGCGCGGGCCGCCGAGGCGATGGGAATCGCGCTCTTCGCGCTCTGAGCGGGGGAACGTGGCGTAGCGTCGGTATTCGCATCCAGCAGCAGCGGCGCACTCCAGAGGAGCGCCCGGGATGTGTCGAGGGACGCGACCCCTGGCACCTTGTCGTCCCGAGCGCAGCGAGGGACCTCGACGGTGGTGGGGCGAAAAGCCCGACGGTTCGGCGCGGAGATCCCGCGCTGCGCTCGGGATGACGACGGAGCCGGGAGGACGAGGGCGGGACCGGGTGGGGGGCGCGCCCGGCTGGAGCTCCCCGCGGCGCGGGGCTCTGGGCGTGCTGGTAAGGGGCCAGACCAACCTTGACATCATGATGCCTCGGACCTAGCATCATGGCGATGCGCACGACGCTGACTCTCGACGAGGACGTCGCCGCGCTGCTTCGGAGGGAGGCGCGGCGGAGCGGCCGGAGCTTCAAGGCGGTCGTCAACGAGGCGGTGCGCGAGGGGCTCCGGAAGCGCCGGGAGGCCGCGGAGGCTCCCGAGTTCCGGGTCGAGGCACGCGCGCTCGGCGTCGTTCCCGGCCTCGACTACAGCAACGTCGCCGAGCTGCTCGAGGTGGCCGAAGGTCCGGACCACCGATGATCCTGGTCGACGCGAACCTGCTCCTCTACGCCTACAACGCGAGCGCTCCGGAGCACGAAGGCGCGCGGGATTGGCTCACGCGGCAGCTCAACTCCCCCGCTCTCGTCGGTCTCTCCTGGCCGACGATCTCCGCCTTCCTCCGTCTCTCGACCCATCGCGCCATCTTCCCGAGCCCCTACACGATCGTCGAAGCGACGCGGATCGTGGACTCGTGGCTCGCGCGGCCGATGGTCACGGTGCTCGAACCGGGAAGCCGCTACTGGGAGATCGCGCGACCGCTGCTGGAGAGGAGTGGGTCGCGCGGGGCGCTGGTGAGCGATGCGCTGCTGGCCGCCCTGGCGCTCGAGCAGGGCGCGACGCTCGCGACGCACGACCTCGACTTCCGGCGCTTCGAAGGGCTCCGCCTCCTCGATCCCCTCGCGCTGTAGCGGGCCCGCGGCGCCGGAGACGCTTTGCGGAGCGCGCGGCAGTGCGGTAGCATCTCGACTTCGCGCCGTCCGGCGCGGCCCGTTCCTGGGTAGCTCAGTGGTAGAGCGATCGGCTGTTAACCGATTGGTCGGGGGTTCAAATCCCTCCCCAGGAGCCAACCCCTCCCATCCCGGTCCGGCCACCTAGCCGGGCCGTTTGCTTTCGGGTGTACCCCAGGGTCAGGGGAGAGCGTCCGCACCGCACCGGTTGCCCCGGGCGCCCTCGCTCGGAAGGGACCCCGTGAGACCGGAGACCGCCGGGCGTCTCGGCGTCCGCCCTCTGCGACGAAACCGAGCACCCAACGCTCTCCCACCCGTCCGGGCGGGCACTCTTCCACGAGAAGGGAGGATCCTCGCAAGGCCTGTCACGTTTTGACCGGCTCGTGGAACTAATACGGGTAGGAGCGAGTCTCGCTCCGCGCGGCGACGCCCGCCGCGCCCTGAAGTTCCGGAGGGTTCATGCTTCGACGCTACAAGATCGCTCTTCTGCTAACCTTCGGCCTGCTGTGCGCGGGCCTCTCGTACGCCTCGACGCCCCTAGCCCCGCATCAAGCCGAGCTCTTGGACCTGATCTTTGCCGATGGGTTCGAGAGTGGGAATCTGACCGAATGGGACAACGCCACGGGTGATCCGCCCGGGACCTCGCTCCCTCCGGATCCGTCCACCATCGCACCGGCGATCGATCCCACGGTCGCCTTCGACCCTTACGCCGCCAACACTTTCCTCTGGACGGCCGCCGAACCGGTGCAGGTCGGCGTCGAGCCGAACGCGATCGACCCGCGGCGCATCAGCCTCCTGCGCGGCCGCGTGCTCGAGAGGGGCGGCGCGCCGCTCCGCGGCGTGCGGGTCACGGTGCACGGGGATTCGGATCTGGGTTTCACCTACTCGCGCGCCGACGGCGTCTTCGACATCGTGGCGAATGGCGGCGGCCTGGTGAAACTGGTCTACGAGAAGAGCGGCTACTTCCCGATCGTCCGCTCGCTCCAGGCACCCAAGCAGGACTACGCCTCGCTCGAGGACGCCATCATGATCGAGGCCGACGAGCAGGTGACGGAGATCTCCTCCGGCGCGACCGAGATGCAGGTCGCCCGCGGCTCGATCGAGATGGACGCCGACGGCTCACGCCAGGCGACGCTGCTCTTCCCCGCCGGAATCACCGCCGAGATGTTCTTCCCAGACGGCAACAGTGTCCCGCTCTCGACGCTCCATGTCCGCGCCACCGAGTACACGGTTGGCGAGCAAGGACCGGCTTCCATGCCGGCGCCGCTCCCGGAGAACTCGGGCTTCACCTACGCGGTCGAGCTCTCGGCAGACGAAGCGATCGCCGCCGGAGCGACCTCCATCGAGCTCAGCGAACCGGTACCGGTCTACCTCGAGAATTTCCTCGGATTCCCGGCGGGCGAGCCTGTACCGGCGGGGTTCTTTGATCGCGAGCGCGCGGAGTGGGTCCCGGAGCCGAATGGCCTCGTCATCGAGATCCTCTCCGTGACGACCGGAATGGCTGACCTGGATGTCGATGGCTCCGGGACACCGGCGAGCGCGCAGACGCTCGCCGAGCTGGGGATCTCGGACGCGGAACGAACGCGCCTCGCGGCGCTCTACTCGATCGGGCAGCAGCTCTGGCGCGTCCCGGTGACCCACTTCACACCCTGGGACTTCAACTGGCCCGCTGCCCCTCCCGACGACGCCGAGCCGCCGCCCGATCCCGAGGATGCGCCGCCACCCCCAGACGAGCCCCCTCCGCCCGGGCCCGATCCGGATCCCGAAGACGGCCTGCCGGAGGAGTCCGAGCCTGACTGTATGTTCGGCTCCATCATCGAGTGCGAGAACCAGACCTTGCGCGAAAGCGTTCCGCTCGTGGGGGTGCCCTATCGCCTGCGCTACGCGAGCGACCGCGCCAAGGGGCGCACGAATCGGAGCTACTTCAAAGTACGCCTCTCCGACGGGTCGATCCCTCCCAGCTTGACGAAGATCGCCCTCGGGATCTGGGCGGGTGGCTCGGTCTACGGAGTGAGACTGGACCCCGCACCGAATCTGGTTCACGAAGTGACCTGGACGTCGCTCGATCGATTTGGTCGCCCTCTTCATTCCGAGACGCCCGTCACGTTTGAGATCACCTACGAGTATCCGTTGCGCTACTACTCCACGAAGGACGACTGGCTGCGTGCCTTCTCGCGGCTCCCGGGGGGTTCAGCGACGAGCCTTGTCTTTCCTTTGTTCCGGTAGACGGACGTTCTCAGGATCAAGCGGCACTATTCGACAACTGCCGGCCAGCTCGCCGGCTCCGTGACGGGAGCCTGGGATGTCGCCTCGGAGGGTCTCGGCGGTTGGACTCTCGACGTCCACCACCGCTACAACCCGCTCACGAGGACGCTGCTGCTCGGTACCGGAGAGAGGCGATTCGCGCAAGACGTCGGGAGCGTCGCGGCGCGCTTCGCGGGCACGGGGGTGGTTGGAGATTCGGGGGATGGTGGCCCAGCGCGCCTCGCGGAGCTCTCCTCACCCAGGGGACTCGCGCAGGGCCCTGATGGCAGTCTCTATGTCGCCGACGCGGACGCGCACCGAGTGCGCCGCATCGGGCCCGGCGGGACGATCTCGACGGTGGCGGGGAACGGTTCCCAGTGCGAGATCGATGGATGCGGCGACTTCGGGCCGGCGACGGAGGCGACCTTCTTCGGCCCTGCGGCTGTCGCGGTTCGGCCCGATGGGAGTCTCCTCGTCGCGGACCTGGTCTGCGTGCGAGGGATCGACCCGAGCGGCCTCATCGCGACGGTTGCGGGCTATTGCGATGCGGGTGGACCGCGCCTGGCAGGAGAGGGGACTCCCACGAGCCCGGTCGACCTCGGTTGCGACGAGTGCCTCGCGCTCGACGCGGAGCTTTCGTCGGCAGAGGGGGTCGCACCAGCTCCGGGAGGTGGCTACTACGTCGCCGACGCGGGAAGCAACCGAATCCGATTCGTGGGGACCGACGGCTACATCACCACCGTCGCGGGCAACGGCCTCTATGGTTTCGCCGGCGATGGCGGTCCGGCGCGCCTGGCCTCGCTCAAGGGCCCGGGAAGCGTGGCCGTTGGCCCGAACGGCGAGATCCTCATTGCCGATCGGTTCAATGATCGGATCCGTCGGGTCGACCGCGACGGTCGCATCGACACCATAGCCGGCACAGGCCAGACCGGCTTCTCGGGGGACGGCGGCCCCGCGATAGCAGCGAAGTTCAACTTGCCTTCCCAGATCGCCGTAGCGCCGGATGGAAGCTACCTGGTGACCGACGAGTCGAACGGCCGCGTCCGTCGAGTCTCCCCCGGGGGGATGATCGACTCGGTGGCCGGCGGCGCGGCAGGGAACCCGAGTTCGTTCGCGGGCAGCTTCGCGCTTCAACTGCCGCTGGTGGGGCCGAGTGGCGTCGTGGCCGACCCGTCAGGGCTCTTCTACGTCGCGGATACCTACGGCGCCGCGGTCTACTGGGTGGGTGACGACCGCGGCACCGCGCACGAGGGTGAGCTCTGGATCCCCAGCGCTGACGGTTCGCAGGTCTTCGAATTCGACGCGCGGGGGCGCCACCTGCGGACGAGGAGCACACTGACGGGAGCCGTGCTCCTTTCCTTTGGTTACAACGGCGCGGGGTACCTCACGTCGGTCACCGATGCCGACGGCAACCAGACAACCATCTCTCGTGAGCCGAACGGTGAAGCGACGATGATCACGGGGCCCTACGGGCAGACCACCGCCGTCGCGATCGACGGCTTCGGGCACCTCGAGACGTTGACCGATCCGGCGGGCGCAACTTGGCAATTCGTCCACAACTCCACCGGCTTGCTGACCTCGCTCATCGACCCCAACGAGCACCCGAAGTCCTTCGGCTACAACCTCTTCGGGAGACTCACGAGCGAGACCGACGCAGCCGGCGGAACACAGGAGCTGGTGCGCGAGACGTATCGGTCGAGCCGCTTTTCCTGGTCGTACGTTCGTACCTGGAACCAGGAAGGGCGCTTCGAGGGTCACACGACCTGGAACTGGGGGCACGGGCAGCGAAGGTGGAACTCGCTGGGCACCGGGCTCGGAACGGAGCTCGTCACGGAGCGCAACCGCTTCTTCGACGGCACCGAGGTCGTGCGTCGCCCCGACGGCTCGATGACCGCGACTCAGAAGCGCACCGATCCGCTCTGGGGGAGTCAGGCCGCCGCGCTCGGGTCGAGCAGCGTCTCGACACCCGCGGGGCACACGCGGGTCACCTCCTCCACCACCGATTTCGCGCTCTCCGACCCGCTCGATCCGTCGAGCCTTTTGAGCCGCACGGAGGAGGTCACGGTCAACGGCAGGACTTCGGCAGCGACCTACGATGCCCTGCTCCGGCAGTGGACGGCGACCTCGCCGGAGGGGAGGCAGCGAGTCGTGACGCTGGACCCCCTCGGGCGCCCCGTCTCCATGCAGTGGGCGGGTCTCGAGCCGGTGTCGTTCGTCTACGACAGCCGCGGCCGCCTGGGTTCGATCCACCGCGGAACCGGCGCGGACGAGCGGATCATCGACTTCGCCTACGACCCGATGGGGAGGCTCGAGACTCTGACCGATCCGCTCCTTCGGACGGTCTCTTTCTCTTACGACCTGGCGAACCGGGTGGAAGCGCAGACTCTCCCCGGGGGGAGAGCGGTTGGCTTCGCGTGGGATGCGAAGGGCAATCTCGTCGGCCTGACGCCGCCCGGCCGGCCGGAGCACGGCTTCTCGTACACGCCGGTCGACCTCACCGCGAGCTACGACCCCCCGAGCGTCGGGGCGGGCACCTGGAGCACGGGGTACAGCTACGACCTCGACCACAAGGTCGCGCAGATCACCCGGCCCGATGGGGGCACGATCGCCCTCGGCTACGACGCCGCGCGTCGGCTCGAGACGATTACTTCACCGCGCGGGACGGGGACGATCGCCTACGATGCGGTGACCGGCCACGTCGCCTCGCTCACGACGCCGGAGGGGAATGAGCTCTCGTACACGATGGATGGGCCGCTGGTGACCGCGACCACCTGGACGGGCGAGGTATCGGGCTCGGTCGAGCGGACGTACGACGACGACTTCCGGGTGACGTCGATCTCGGTCAACGGTGCCAACCCGGTGGCCTACGTCTACGACGACGACGGGCTCCTGATCCAGGCGGGGGCGATGACGCTCGCGCGCGATCCGGCGTCGGGGTATCTCACCGACACGGCTCTCGGGGTGGTGACGACGCACTACGACTACAGCTCGTTCGGGGAGCTTTCGGGGATGACGGCGTCGGTTTCGGGGTCTCCGATCTTCACGACGAGCTACACGCGGGACAAGCTGGGGCGGATCGTGACGAAGGAGGAGACGATCGAAGGGGTGACGACGACCTACGACTACCACTACGACCCGGCGGGGCGTCTGGACGAGGTGAAGCAAGACGGCGTGGTGACGGCGAGCTACGGCTACGATTTGAACGGGAATCGCCTGGCGAAGACGACGCCGCTGGGCTCGGAGGCCGGCACGTACGACGCGCAGGACCGGATGCTGACTTACGGCGCCGCGAGCTTCACCTACACGGCGAACGGGGAGATGCTGACCAAGACGGATCCCGCAGGGACGACGACCTACGCCTACGACGTCTTCGGGAACCTGCTGAGTGTCGATCTCCCCGACACGACCGCCATCGACTACGTGGTGGACGCCAAGAACCGGAGAATCGGAAGAAAGGTCAACGGCACTCTCACCCAGGGTCTCCTCTGGCAGAGCCAGCTCGCGCCGATCGCGGAGCTCGACGGCTCGGGCACGGTCGTGAGCCGCTTCGTCCACGCGACGCGGATCAACGTACCGGACTACATGGTCAAGGGCGGGAGCACGTACCGAATCCTCACCGACCACCTCGGCAGCCCGAGACTGGTGATCGACACCACGACCGGCGCGGTCGCCCAACGCATCGACTACGGCGAGTGGGGCGTCGTCCTCCAGGACACCAACCCGGGGTGGATGCCGTTCGGGTTTGCGGGGGGCGTCTACGAAGGAGAGGTGGGGGTTTCGCGCTTCGGGGCGCGCGACTTGCTCCTCGGAGTGGGGCGATGGCAGTCCAAGGACCCTGTCCGGTTTGCCGGCCGCGTCGGGAATCTCTTCGAGTACGGCTTCAGCGACCCGCAGACCTACTTCGACCCAAGTGGACTGGCGTGCATCAACAACAGCAACCAGCCCGCGGTTGTGAAGCCGGAGTCGGAGGACGAGCCTTTCGTGACGCTCCCGCCGAATAGCACCTACCCTGGCGACATTGACGGGGTCAAGCCTCCGGCTTGGGGCGGTGATTGGTACAAGGTAAGTACGGGAACAGATGTCGTCATTGACCCGAGCGGGACGCCAGCCAGAAGCGGTGGTCCCGCCGTCCCGGAGGTCGCAGACGTACCCAGCTGGTTCCAAGCTCCCGTGCCGTCCGCGGGTCGCGGCTCCGACGCTGTGGATTGGGGCAGCCTTCTGGCGCCTCTCTTCGATCGGTTTCCGGGGCGTAAGAAGGCATCCGATTGGGAACAGCGACACCCTAATTGGGCGCATGCCCCGGCAGATTCATGTGAACCCTGCACGAGCAACGCAAACTGATCGGGAGGGTGGGATGGGTGGCATGAAACGAGGTTGCATCGCGGGCAGCGTTTGCTTGGTGGCCGTTGTTGCACTGCTTGTGACTTTCGTAGCCCTGGACGGTGAGGTGGCGGCAGACGTGTCGCAGGAAGGTCTGCTGGCGATTCGCCCGGGGATGGGCCGCGCTGAGGTCATCGCACTCCTGGGCTCGCCGTTGCGAGAACGACAGAAGACTTCGGGGGTTGTCCTCGAATACGCTGAGTCGGGGCGATGGGGATTCGGTTTCGAGATCGCCGTTGAACTCAGGGAGGGCCGCGTTCACGGCATGTGGGTGACGCACGCGGACTTGGCGGTCCTGAGCTGCACCGAGGAGCGATGTCCGCAGCAGTACGGGAGCTTCGCGCTCGGCCTGCTTCACAGGAAGCGACCTGGGTCATGAACCCCAACTCTCGTCATGGTTGCGCCAGGAAGTCGGGTGAGCTCGAAGATCGATCGCGGATCGTTCCAGATCCCGTGGCCTGATGAGAAAGTTACCTGTTGTCGCCATCGCGTCGAGCTCGGCGCTTCTCGTCGCTGCCATCGTGGTGTCCGCGCCCTACCTGATGGCTCACTGGCTCTACGAGAGACTGATGAAAGACAGGCCAGAGACTCAGAACGAGTTGGAAGAGCGCTTGATTCTCACGCGGCGAAGGGCCATACCATGCGAGGAGATTACATGGTCCAATCTGCGCCGTATCCCAGACCCCAAGACCTGCTTTAGATACGCCGTACTGGGTACCGCACCGATCGATGTTGTAGTGGACGCAGAGGGCCGAGTGCTCAGAGTGGTGTCGACTTTCGAATAGCGACCCGACGACGATCACGCGCCCGGATGGTCATGTAGTCGACGTCGGTTACGACGTTGCCCAGCGCCTGACATCGATTACTTCACCGCGTGGAACGGGAACGATCTCCAACGATCCGGTGACCGGCCACGTCGCCTCGCTCACGACGCCGGAGAAGACGATCGGCACGGGAGAGTGGCTCGAGAGTCGGTCCTGAAGGTGGCGCCGGAGGTGGAGCGCGGGGTTGAGCTCGAAGCTCAGGTTCTTGATCTTCTCGAGCGCACCGCCCGTCACCCGGATCTCGGGGAGGAGGTGCTCTCCGCTGGGGCGCGGATCGTGCTCTCGATCGCGGTGTTTCCCGACCCCGAGGACTATTCGTCGACGGTTCGCCTGCCGCAGCAGATCCTCGAATCGATCGCGAAGCGAAGATGGGAGCTGGAGTTGACTTGGTACCGATCCGACGCTGACGTGCGCTGAGGGGAGCCTGCGAGGCGGCCAGCGTCAGCGCCTGCGCGCGGCGAAAGCGAAAGCGTCGAAGTACTTCTGGAGGGATTCGGCGGTCGAGCCGAACTGGTTCGTTCCGGAGAGGAAGTCGGCGACGACCTCCCGCGTCCGGGCGATCTCGCGGAGGCGCGGCAGCGACCGGCGGTGGCGCGGGTCGTCGAGCGTGAGATCGAGGAGCTCGAGCGCCCGGTGGAAGGCTCGCTCGGAGAGCGCCGGGTTGTTGCTCTGCGACCAGCGCACCGCGCGGCTGAATTCGCTGCCCACGTTGCCGAGCTGCTCGGCGAGCGAGAGCTCGAACCAACGCCCGGCCGCGAGGTCGCGATGTCCGACGCTCAACGCCGCACCAGCCGGCCGACGAGCTCGGCGATCGCCTCGCGCGTGCGCGGGTCGTCGACGCCGCGTGAGCGGTTCCCGGACGACGGGCGAAGGTTGATCATCGAATCGAACTCCAGCCAGTCCTCTCCCGGCAGCTCCGGGTAGAGGTTGAGACCCCAGAGATCGCCCTGCTGGGAGCCGTCCTCGAGGAGCTCCGCCTCCTGGTCCGCGTGGAGATCGGCGTCGAGCAGGAGAAGGCCACGCTGCAGGTCGACGACCCCCTTGATCATGTCGCCGAAGCGCACGTTCGCGAGCGCCCGCAACTCGTCGGCGTCGATCGGCTCGGATTCGGTCACGCGGCGCATGGGCTCGAACCGAGATTCTATCCGCCGCGGAGTGCTCAGCTGCAGTTCGACCAAGGGCCGCGCGCGATTCAGACCCGGCGTGGCGCGGAGGCCGAAGGCGCGCTACGGCGCCAGGTGGCGGGGGGTTGGCCGACCAGCTTCTTGAAGGCGCGGCTGAAGGCGGCTTCGGACTCGTAGCCCACCGCGCTCGCGACCTCGGCGACGCTGCCCCCCTCCGCCAGGTGGCGGGCGGCGAGCTGCATCCGCCAGAGCGCGAGGTACTGCATCGGCGGTTGCCCCACCATCGCCGTGAAGCGCTCGGCGAGCACCGAGCGCGAGACGCCGACCTGGCGGGCGAGGCGCTCGACCGTCCAGGCTTCGCGGGGCTCGCCGTGCAGCGCGGCGAGCGCGCGGCAGACCACCGGATCGCGCAGCCCCGCGAGCCAGCTCGCGTGGCTCGCCGGGAGACTCTCGACGTGCTGGCGGATCGCCTCGACGAAGGTGAGCTCCGCCAGGCGGGCGAGGAAATTCTCGCTCCCCGGCCGGCCGTCGCGCGCCTCGCGCGCCGCGAGTCCGAGCATCGACCCGAGCCGCTCGGCGGCGGCGCTCCGCCGCGCGGCGGGCTGGTGGATCACCGCCGGCAGCGCGGCGAGCAAGGGATTGAACGGCCTCTCGTCGCACCCCAGGAAGCAGCAGATGACGCGCGTCGTGGCGGCGCCACCTCCCCCCGCCTGGAGGTGGATCGGAAGCGGCGCCGCCGGCCGGTCGTAGAGCGCGGGATCGGGCGCGGCGCGCAGATCGGGCGCGCTCGAGAGCGCGTGCGCGTCCCCCTGCGGACAGGCGAGCACATCCCCCTCGCCGAGCCGGATCGGTTCGTGGCCGGGGGCGTGCCCCCAACAGCTGCCGCGGGCGATCAGGTGGTACTCGATGACGCGCTGCGATCCGGGAAGGACCTTGGCGGCGATCTCGCGCGAGGGGGGAGCCTCCGCCACCCAGGGCGGGCTGAGCTCGAAGTCGAAGAAGACCGCGCCGGTCAACCGGATCGAGCGCAGGACCTCCGAGAGGACGTCAGTCTGCATTTCGCGCTCCCTTCCCGATGCCCGGGCGGGCGGCGCGGACGCCCGGGCAGCCGGCGCGGACGGCCGGGCAGATTCCTCCCAGGGAGAGACGCGCTGCTAGGAAGTGCGGACGCTCGCGCATGGCTGCCGACCTCGCCGGGCTCCTACTGTCGCGGTCCGCCGGGCAATCGAGCTCCGGCGTTGGCCGGGAGGATACCGGAATGATTTGCGAGATTTCGCAGGAGCGCGCGGCCGAGCCGCGCGTCGCATCGCACCGGCGGGCCCGCGCGCTCGCCGACCGCCTGGAGCAGGGGGCCCGCGCGCTCGCCGCCTTCGCGCACGGTCTCACCGAAGCCCAGTGGCAGATGAAGCTGCCGAAGGACGGCCGCAAGGTCGGAGTGATCGTGCACCATGTCGCCAGCATGTACCCGCTCGAGATCGAGCTCGCGCGGAAGCTCGCCGCCTGCGAGGCGATCACCGGGGTGACCTGGGACGATGTCCACGCGCTCAACGCGGCGCACGCCGCCGAGCACGACCGCGCGACGCGCGAGGAGACGCTCGAGCTCCTGGCCGCGAACAGCGCCGCGGCCGCCGCCGCGATCCGCGAGCTCACCGACGACCAGCTGGACCACGCGGCGCCGGTCTCGCTCAACGGCGACGCGCCGCTCACCTGCCAGTTCTTCGTGGAGGATCACGCCGTCCGCCACAGCTTTCACCATCTCGCCCGCATCCGCTCGCTGCTGCGCTTCTGAGGGCCCCGGCCCGGGCCGCCCCACTCCCGTGCGGCCCGGGCCGAGGCTTCTTCACGACGGTGTCCCGGGCACCCGCTTGACATCCGCCCCGCTCTGAATAAGTATGCGCATTCTTTGGATGGAGCGGAGATGCCGACGGACGCTGGAGAACGGGAGAAGAGGCGGCAGGCGATCGTGGAGCTGGTCTCGCGGCGGCGGATCGCGAGCCAGGAGGAGCTCCTCGAGCGGCTCGCCGCGCGCGGCATCCGGGCGACCCAGCCGTCGGTCTCCCGCGACCTGCGCGATCTGGGAGTCGCCAAGGCGGGCGGGCGCTACGTGCTCCCCGGGGAGCTCTCGGGCGGGCGGCGCGACGCGCTCGCCGAGGTCGCCGAGTTCGTGCGCGACGTGCGCTCCGCCGGCTCCCATCTCGCGGTCATCGTCACCGCGGTGGGCGCCGCCCAGCCGGTCGCGATCGCCCTCGACCGCGCCGGCTTCCCCGAGCTCGTCGGCACCGTGGCCGGCGACGACACCATTTTCGCCGCGACGCGGAACGCCGCCGAGCAGCGGCGCCTCGTCGCCCGCCTGAACCGCCTGCTCGCGGAGCGCCGCGGGGCCTGAGGCCCCAGCGACCTCCGCCGAGCCGTTCGCCGCCAGCCAGGAACGCCATGACCGAAACCGTCGTTCTCGCCTTCTCCGGGGGCCTCGACACCAGTTGGTGCATCCCCCATCTCAAGACGACCCG
>CAYZBH010000030.1:24335-34625 GCA_964476605.1 uncultured Thermoanaerobaculia bacterium
GTCAACCGCGGTCTCTGGGGGACGACGATCGGCGGTCGCGAGACGAAGCGGAGCGATCTCCCCCTCCCCGAGGAAGCGTGGGTGGTGACGCGTGGCGCCTTCGAGAAGCCGCTCGCCCCCTGCCGCCACCGGCTCGTCTTCGAAGAGGGCGTTCCCGTGGCGCTCGACGGCGAGGCGCTCGACCCGGTCGAGCTCATCGTCCGTCTCGACGCGCTCGCGGGCCGCTACGGCATCGGGCGCGGGCTCCACCTGGGGGAGACGGTCTTGGGCATCAAGGGGCGGGTCGCCTTCGAGGCGCCGGCCGCCGAGACCCTCCTCACCGCGCACCGCGAGCTCGAGAAGCTGGTGCTGACCGGGCGGCAGCTCAAGGCGAAGGAGCTCGCGGCGCAGCTCTACGGCGACATGGTGCACGAGGGGCAACACGCCGATCCGGCGGCGCGCGATCTCGAGGCGTTGCTCGCCTCCTCGCAACGCCGGGTCTCGGGGGAGGTGCAGCTCCTGCTCCGCCCGGGGGCCCTCTTCGTCGAGGGGGTCGCCTCCCCCTACTCGCTCCTCGCCGCCTCGCGCGCCGCCTACGGCGAGAGCGCGGCCGAGTGGAGCGCCGCCGACGCGCGCGGCTTCTCCCGCCTGGTGGCGCTGCCGGCCGAGCTCCATGCGCGCGCCGGCGCGGCCACTGAAGCCACCGCAGCAGCGGAAGAGAAGGGGAACGAGGGATGAAGAGCGTGGTGCTCGACAAGATCGGCTCGGTGACCCGCAACTGCGCGCTCAAGCGCGAGGTGCGCCTGGCGCGCGAGATCCCGTGCGAGGAGGGGGTCGTCGTCGCGGTCCGCCTCGCGAACGACAAGAACGTCTACAACCAGCTCGAGCTGCCGAGCGGCCGGATGGCGCAGCTGCGGCGCGGCGATGTCGTCGCCGGCTGCCTCGGGCACCGCCACGCCCTCTTCGGCTACTCCGGTCGGATCCCCGAGCGGCTGGCGCCGGGCGACACCGTCCACCTCCTCAACCTGGGCGGGGTGCTCGGCCACTGCACCTCGGTCAACCCCGATCTCGGGCGCCCCTTCGAAGGGGAGGTGCTGGGCACCGTGCTCTCCTTTCCGGTGCTCGGCGAGCGGATCGGCCGTCCGGCCAAGATCGCGCCCGAGCCTCTCGCGGCGAAGCCGGCGCTCGACGCGCGCGGCGTGCCGGTCATCGCCCTCGTGGGGAGCTGCATGAACGCGGGCAAGACCGCGGCGGCCTGCGCCCTCGTGCAGGAGCTCACCCATCGCGGCCTGCTGCTCGACGGCTTCAAGGCGACGGGGGTCTCGCTCCGGCGCGACATCCTGGCGATGGAGGACGCCGGGTGCCGGCGGACGGCGATCTTCACCGACCTGGGCATCGTCTCGACCACCGCGGCCAACGCCGCGCAGGTGACGCGCACGCTCGCGACCCGGCTCGCGGCGGCCTCCGACGGCGCCGCCGACGCGATTATCGTCGAGCTGGGGGACGGCCTCCTCGGCGCCTACGGCGTCGACGCCATCCTCGCCGACCCGGAGATCCGCGCCGCCTTCACCGCCGTCGTCCTCGCGGCGAACGATCCGGTCGCCGCCTGGGGCGGGGTCAAGATCCTCCGCGAGAGCTACGGCATCGAGCCCGCGGCGGTCACCGGCCCCGCCACCGACAACGCGGTCGGCGTGGCGCTCATCGAGGAGCGGCTCGGCGTGCCGGCGGTCAACGCGCGCACCGGGCCGGCGGCCCTGGCCGACGAGGTGGTCGCGAGGCTCCACGCCGCGGGAGCGCTCGCTGGGCGGGGCGAGCGACCGGCATGAAGAGCCAGGGGAAGATCCCGGTTGCGCTCCTCGGGGGGAGCGGCTACGTGGCGGGGGAGGCGATCCGCCTGCTCGCGCCCCATCCCGGCTTCACCCTCACGCTGGTGCTCTCCGAGTCGCGCGCCGGCGAGCGGGTCGACGCCGTCTTCCCGCACCTCGCGGGGATGCTGGGAGACCTCCGCTTCACGCCGCCGGCGGCGCTCGCCGACCTGGTGACGGTGGCGCCCCAGGTGGCGCTCGTCTCGGCGGCGCCGCACGGCGCCTCGGCGGCGGCGGTCGCGCAGGCGATCGCGGGGGCCGAGCGCGCCGGCGCGGAGCTCGCGGTGGTCGACCTCTCGGCCGACTTCCGCTTCGCCGACGCCGCGGCCTACGCCGAGGTCTACGGCCATCCGCACGGCGCCCCCGAGCTCCTCCCCCGCTTCGCGCGCGGTCTCCCCGAGCAGGTCGACGGAGCGCGATCGAAGTGGGTGGCGCACCCCGGCTGCTTCACGACGGCGACCCTCCTCGCGGTCGTGCCGCTCCTCGCGAGCGGCTTGGTCGAGCCCCGCTTCTCGGTCGCCGCGATCACCGGCTCGACGGGGAGCGGCCGCACCCCGAACGCGAAGACGCACCACCCGGAGCGGCGCTCGAACGTCGTCGCCTACTCCCCGCTCGCCCACCGCCACGCCCCCGAGATGAAGGCGCTCGCCGCGGCGGCCTCGGGGGTCGCGGCTGAGATCGACTTCGTGCCGATCTCCGGGCCGTTCGCGCGCGGCATCTACGCGACGGTGCAGACGCGGCTCGCGCCCGGCGGAGGCGGCTCCGAGCGCGAGCTTCTGGCGGCGCTCGCGCACGCCTACCCGGGCTCCCCCTTCGTCGAGGTGAGCGCCGCGCCCCCGAGCCTTACCGAGGTGGTGGGGACGAACCGCGCGCGCCTGGGCGTCGCGCTCGCGGGGGACGCGGTCGCGGTGACGGTGGCGATCGACAACCTGGTGAAGGGGGCGGCGGGCGGGGGCGTGCAATGGCTCAACCGGATCTACGGCCATCCGGAAGAGGACGGCTTGCGCTTGCCGGGGCTGGGGTGGTTGTGAGCACGGCCGAGAGAGCGCTCGAGCGCTTCTTCTCGCTGGGCGAGCTCGGCCCCGAGCGCGCGGCCGAGCTGGTCGAGCTCGCCTTCCGGCTCGAGCGCGCGGGCGATCCGCGGGCGCTCGCCGGCCGCATCGTGGGGCTCCTCTTCATGAACCCGTCGCTCCGCACGCTCGCCTCGATGCAGGCGGCGACGGCGCGGCTCGGCGGCACGAGCTTCGTCATCCAGCCGGGGGCGGGGAGCTGGAAGCTCGAACTGCGCGACGGCGTCCCGATGGACGGCGACGCGGCCGAGCACGTGCGCGAGGCGATCCCGGTGCTCGCGGGCTACTGCGACCTCTTGGCGGTACGCTCCTTCGCGTCGTTCACCGACCTCGCGCGCGACCTCGAGGATCGCGACATGCGGACCCTCGCCGCGCTCACGCCCGTCCCCTTCGTCAACCTGGAGTCGGCGGCCGACCACCCCTGCCAGGCGCTGGGGGACTGGAAGACGCTCGACGAGCTCGGAGTGCCGCGGGGCGGGAAGCTGGTCCTCTCCTGGGCGAACCACCCGAAGCCGTTGCCGCTCGCGGTGCCGGCGGCGGTGGCGGAGATGGCGGCGCTCCGCGGCATGGAGCTCACGGTGCTCCGTCCACCGGCCTACGCCTTCCCGGAGGCGCTCGCCGCGCGGGTCGCGCGCGCCGCGGCCGCCGGGGGCGGGAGCTTCGTCGAGACCGAGGATCGCGCGGCGGCGTTCGCGGGCGCGCACGTGGTCTACGCGAAGTCGTGGGGCTCGGCGGAGCGCTACGGCGATCTCGCGGCCGAGACCGCGCGGCGCGCCGAGCTCGGCGCCTGGTGCGTCGACGAGCCCTGGTTCGCGTCGGCGCTCCCGGACGCGAAGCTGATGCACTGCCTGCCGGTCCGCCGCGACGTGGTGGTCTCGGCGCGGCTGCTCGACGGGGCGCGGAGCGCCGTCGTCCGGCAGGCGCACAACCGGCTCTACGCGCAGATGGCGGTGCTCCACCGTCTCTTGGCGACGCCTTAGGAGAGGACGATGCACGATCTCGGATCGCGAATTCCGGAGGTGGCGGGGCTGAAGCACGCCCTCCCCTATCTTCGTCTCTTCCAGGGGCGGATCTTCGTCGTGAAGCTCTCGGGGGAGGGGTTGGCCGACCGCGGCGCCCTCCTCCGCTTCCTCGAGCAGGTCGAGCTCCTGCACCGGCTCGGGATCCGGATCGTGCTGGTGCACGGCGGCGGGCCGCAGACGAGCGCCCTCCAGGAGGCGCTCGGGCTCGAGGTGCGCCAGATCGAGGGGCGGCGGGTGACCGACGCGCGAACGCTCGCCGCGGCGATCGCCGCGACCGCCGGCAGCGCGCGCACCGAGCTGCTGGCGACGAGCCGCCCGGCCGGTCTCCCGGCGGTCGGGCTCTCCGGAGTCGACGCGGCGACGATCGTCGCCACGCGGCGGCCGCCGGTCGCGATCGCCGGGACGCCGGTCGACTTCGGCTTCGTCGGGGACGTGGCGGCGGTCGATCGACGCCTGATCGATCACCTGCTCGCCGGGGGATTCGTGCCGGTGGTCTCGCCGCTCGCGGTCGCGGAGGATGGCCAGGTCCTCAACGTCAACGCCGACACCATCGCGGCGGAGCTCGCCGTGGCGTTGGGCGCCGCGAAGCTGATCCTGGCGCTCGGCGTCCCGGGGCTCCTCGAGCAGCGGGAGGATGCGGCTTCGCTCGTTCACCTGACCGACCTCGCGGGGTTGGCGGAGCTTCGGGAGCGCGGTGCCCTCACGGGCGGGATGCTGCCCAAGGCGCGCGCCGTCGAGCGCGCGCTCGAGGGGGGCGTGCCGCGGGTCCACCTGATCCCCTTCGCGGCGCCGGACGCTCTGCTGGTGGAGCTCTTCACCAACGAGGGGATCGGCACCATGGTGGTCGCGAGCCACGCCGAGCTCGAGGCGGCGATCGCGGAGGGCGGCGCGCCGTGACGCTCGATCGGGCGGGGCTTCTCGCCCTCCACCGCGAGCTCGTGGCGACGCCCTCGCTCTCCGGCGAAGAGGAGGCGATCGTGGCGCGGCTCGCGGACTTCCTCGACGCGCACGGGGCGCCCGCCGAGCGGATCGGCGGCAGCCTCCTCGCCTGGGCCGGGGCGCCGCCCGGCAGCGCACCGCTCGTCGTCTTCGACACGCATGTCGACACCGTGCCGCCGGTGCCCGGATGGAGCGCCGACCCGTACGCGCCGCGCCAGGAGGGCGACCGGGTGATCGGCCTCGGCGCGAACGACGCCAAGGCCTCGGTCGCCGCCATGGTCGCGGCGTTCCTCGCGGCGCGAGAGCGCGAGCTCCCGTTCACCTTCGCGCTGGCGCTCGTGCGCGGGGAGGAGACGCGTAACGAGGGGACGGCGGAGATCGTCGCGGAGCTCGCGCGCCGCGGCCTGAAGCCGGCGGCGGCGGTGGTGGGGGAGCCGACCGGGCTCGACCTGGCGCTCGCGCAGAAGGGGCTGCTGGTGCTCGAGCTCGTGGCGCGGGGCGAGGCGGCGCACGCCGCGCACGCGCGGCAGCTCGGGGCGCCGAACGCGATCGCGCGTCTGGCGGCAGATCTCGTGCGTCTCGCGGGGGTCGAGCTGGGCCCGGAGCACGCAGAGCTCGGTCCGACGACGATCGAGCCGACGATCGTCTCCGGGGGCACGGCGCGCAACGTCGTGCCGGCCGAGGCGCGCGCGGTGCTCGACGTGCGGACGAACGGCGCCGAGCCGGTGGGGGAGCTGGTCACGCGGCTCGCGGCGGTGGTCGAAGGGGAGCTCCTCGTGCTGAGCGACCGCTTCCGGCCGGTTTCGACTCCGGCCTCGGGCGCGCTCGTCCGGGCGGCGCTCCGCGCCCGGCCCGGCGCGCGCACCTACGGCTCGGCGACCCTCTCCGACCTCGTCTTCTTCGCCGGCGTCCCGGCGCTCAAGGTCGGTCCGGGCGTGAGCGAGCGCTCGCACCGTCCGGACGAGTTCGTCCATGCAGGGGAGATCGTCGAAGGCGCGGCGTTCTATGGGCGGCTGCTCGACGAGCTCGCGGCCGAGACCGCGGCGGGGCGCCTCGCGGCGCCGGAGGTGAACGCATGAAGCGACTCTGGGAGAAGGGGGCGCCGCTCGACGCGCACGTGCTCGCCTATACGGCGGGGGAAGATCACGCGCTCGACGACCGGCTGGTCGAGCACGACGTCCGCGCTTCGATCGCGCACGCCGAGATGCTCGAAACGCAGGGACTCCTCGCTGCGGAGGACGGTGCGGCGATCCGGGGCGCGCTCGCCGAGCTCGCAGAGGAGCACGCGCGCGGACTCTGGCGGGTCGAGCTCGCCGACGAGGACTGTCACACGGCGCTCGAGCGCCGGCTGACCGAGCGGATCGGAGCCGCCGGCGGTCGCGTCCACACCGGCCGCTCGCGGAACGACCAGGTGCTCGCGGCGCTCCGTCTCTGGATGCGCGGGGAGAGCGCCGCGCTGGCCACCCTGGCGCGTTCGGTCGCGGCGGCGCTGGGGGAGATGGCGGCGGCGCACGCCGACCTGCCGCTCCCGGGCTACACCCATTGGCAGCCGGCGATGCCGTCGTCGGTGGCGCTCTGGGCGGGGGGCTTCACGGCCGCGCTCGAGGACGACGCGCAGGGGCTCGAGGGGTGCGCGCGCCGGATCGAGAAGAGCCCGTTGGGGTCGGCCGCCGGCTACGGCACGCCCGGACTGCCGATCGATCGCGAGGCGACGCGGCGTGCCCTCGGTTTCGCGGAGATCGAACGGCCGGTCACCGCGGTGCAGCTCGCGCGCGGCAAGGCGGAGGCGCAGCTCCTCTTCGAGGTACATCTGCTGGTCGGCGATCTCGGCCGCCTCGCCGCCGATCTCGTCTGGTACGCCTCCAAGGAGCTCGGCTACGTCGAGCTGCCGGAGGCGATGACGACCGGAAGCTCGATCATGCCGCAGAAGCGGAACGCGGATCTCTTCGAGCTCGCCCGTGCGGCCTCGTCGGTGACGCTCGCGGCGCTCGTCGAGGCGCTCGCGATCCCCGCCAAGCTCCCCTCGGGCTACCACCGGGACCTGCAGCGCCTGAAGCCGCCGCTCTTCCGCGCCTGCGACCTGGCGCGGGCGACGGCCGAGCTCTTCGCCGCGACCTTGAACGACCTCCGTTTCGTCCCGGAGCGAATCGCCATGCCGCCCGAGATCCACGCCGCCGAAGAGGCGCACCGCCTGGTGATGGGGGAGGGGATCCCCTTCCGCGAGGCCTACCGGCGGGTGGCCGAGCGCTACCGGCGCGGCTAGCGAAGCGTCAGCTCGCGCTGCGTCCAGCGAGGGCGCGGGCGACGAGCGCGCGGAGCTCGATCGCGCGCTGGGCCCAGGTGTGGCGCGCGTGCGCGAGGCGGGCGGCGGCGTGCCCCAGGGCGCGAAGCGCTTCCGGGTGCTCGAGCCCCCAGCGCACGCGCTCCACCAGCTCGTCGTGGCTCCGGAAGAGGAGCGCGTTCTCGCCGTCGCGGAAGCCGAGCGGTGCGAGGTCCGCCATCGCGTCGGCGACCGGGCAGCAACCGGCGCCTGCCCCTTCGAAGAGCTTCGCCATCGGCTCGAGGCCGGGACGCATCGCGATCTCGCGCGCCGGCACCCGGTCGAGCTCGTCGCGGCGCTCGAGCGGCGTCTCGAGATCGGAGGAGATCGCCAGGCAGGCGAGGTGCCGACCGAGAGCCGCGCCAAGCTCCGGGTAGGGCGTCATCGGGAGGCGCGTGGGGGGCAGGCCCGCCTCGGCGAGCGCCCGCTCGGCGATGGCCCGGCAGCGGTAGGCGCTGCCGTAGGTGACGACGCCGGAGCGCTCCCCTTCGCGATCGACGAAGCGCTTCGGCTCGAAGGCCTTCGGCAGCCAGTCGGCGGGGACGCCGTCCGCCGCGAGGAGCTCACGCACCCGGTGGCCCGAGGTCACCATCCGGTCGAAGCGGTGGCGCCGGAAGACCGGCGGCCAGGCGCCCCGGAGCGTCGGATCGAAGAGATCGCTGTAGCTCTGGATCGCGTCGTGCTCGAGTAGCAGGCGGAGGCCGCCGAACCCGCGCCAGTCGATCGGCTCCGCGGCGCGCAGACGCGAGAAAGCGACGAAGAGGACGACCGCGTCGTAGCCGCCGAGCGTCGCTTGACCTGCGTTGCTCGCGAGTCGGCCCGCAGCCAGCGCCTCGAGGTCCGCGGCCGCGACGTCGAGCTCCGGGACCTCCGCCAGCCGGTCGACGAAATCCTGCTCGAAGCGGGGCCGCCTGTAGGGGTGATGGAGAACGAGAACCCGCATCGGACTGTGGAAGGCTATCCGGAGCCGCGCGGGAGCGATAGCGCGGTGGCTCGCGGCGCTCGCGGTCGCGCACGACCTGATCGGTTACTGCTGGTACGCGAAGGCGCCCGGCGGGCGGCTGCTGCTCCGCGACCTCCACTCCTTTTGGCTCGCCGACCCGTTCAACATGTAGCAGCTCTCCTGGGTGATGCGGCTCTTCTTCGCGCTGCACGTCCGCGGCAATCCGATCACCGCCGCGCTCCTCGCGCTCTGCCCGGCGCGCTTCGCGCGCTTCTAGGCGCAGCGCGTCAAGGGCGCGGGTAGCTCTCGCGCCAAGTGCGCTCACGGACGGGAGCGCCGTTCTCGGTCAAGGCGCGGCGGAAGCGGAGGTGGAAAGCGGCAGCGTCCGAGGTGACTTCGAGCTCGGAGGCGAGCTCGAGCGTGCGCCCCCCTTCGAGCGCGATCGCGTGGCGCTCGCGGCCGAGGTAGCGGGCGCCCTCGGGGTGCGCCTCGTCGACCTCCCAGAGGTTCTCTTCGCTCGAGTCGTAGCGGTTGGCGCCGATCTCCCAGGCGCAGAGGGTGCGCTTCTCGTAGCGCGTCCGGCCGGCGGCGAGGTCGTGGACGACGCGCTCGACCTCTTCCGGTCCCTCGCCGCAGGCGAGCCAGCGGGCGTCGGGGCGCGCTTCGCGGGGTACCGGCGGAGGAAGCGTCGGCTCCGGTCCCGTAGGGAGCGGAATCGCGGGCAGCTCGAGACGGGTCGAGCCCGGCTCGCCACCGAGCGCGACCGTCATCCCGAGCGCGCCCGCCGCGGGCCAGAACATCGGGAACTGCGCGGTCGTGAGCGCGAGGCGGATGCGGTGGCCCGGGCGGAAGATCCAGGAGGTCGCGTGGAGCTCGAAGGCGAGCTCGGTGTTTTCGCGATGGCGCGCGGCAAGCGCCGCGCCGGTGACGAGGGCGCTCCGGCCGTCGGGGTCGACGTCCTCGAGGCGCGCGACGACGCGCCCGTCGGGGGCGCCGGGCCCGTCGAAGGCGACGTTCACGACGAGGTGAGGGTTCCCGAGGATTGCGAGCGGCTGCTCGAGCGGCGCCGTGTCGAAGAGCAGGCTCGCGCCGTCGTCGGCGCGCTGATCGCCGGTCGGCTCCCCCCACCAGATCCCCGCGGCGGTGCCGCTCCCCGCGGGCGCGGCGAGCCGGCGCTCGGCAGCTCCCGAGGGGCGTTCGGCGAGCGCACCGTCGCGCGTGGCGTGCAGCATCCGCACCGTCGCTCCTGGAATCGGCCAGGCGGTCTCGATCCAGCGGCCGGGGGAGACGGCGAGCGCGCGGTCGGTGGGCTGCGCGTCGCGGAGGTAGAGGAGCGCCCGCCGCTCGTGCGGGTTCGGCCTCTCGCCGTCGACCAGGAAGCGGCGGAGGAACCGGTCGGCCTCCTCGACCCACTCGTAGTTCGGCCCCGGCGTGCCGTCGTGCGGCCAGGCGTGGTTCCAGGGGCCGACGTCGACGCGGAGCGGTGCCGCGGCGTCTGCGAGGAGGCGGAAGGGGAAGTCGCGGTAGCCGTCGAGCCAGGCGCCGATCGCGTAGGTCGGCACGTTCAGGCGGGCGCCCCCTCCCGAGCGCGCCAGCCGGATCTCCGGGTGCCAGAAGGGGCCGTCGTCCGGGCGGGCGAGGTGCTCGAAGATCCAGGGGCGGACGTCGAAGCGATCGCGGAAGTAGGCGACGTCGAGCGGATAGTCGGGCGTTCGAGGGAGACCGTCCTCGTGATGGATCTCGAGGTGGTAGGGATCGAGGTGGAGGAGACCGTCCATCCAGTCGATCGAGTCGCGGTAGAGGTCGTCGGAGGCGTGGAGCGCCACGATCGCGGCGAGCCCCGGAGGGTTCCGGAGCGCGACGCGATAGGCGTTGAAGCCCCCCCAGGAGATCCCCCACATCGCCACGCGGCCGTTCGACCAGGGCATCGCCGCGAGCTGGCGGACGATCTCGACCGCGTCGTCGAGCTCGGCGTCGGCATACTCCCGCTCCGGCGCGCGCCCTGCGGAGGATCCCGTGCCGCGCACGTCCACCTTGACGCTCGCGTAGCCGCGCCGCGCCCAGGCGGCGTGGTGCGGCAGATCGCGCAGGTAGAAGGAGTCGTCCTTCCGGTAGGGGAGGAGCTCCAGGAGCACCGGGAAGCGTTCGTCCG
>CAYZBH010000030.1:34725-50223 GCA_964476605.1 uncultured Thermoanaerobaculia bacterium
GAGTCGTCCTTCCGGTAGGGGAGGAGCTCCAGGAGCACCGGGAAGCGTTCGTCCGTCGAGGTCGCGACCGGGAGGAAGTAGGTGGCCGAGAGGCGGACGCCGTCCGGCATCGCGAGCTCGCCCCGTTCGATCCGATAGGCGCGCGGCGTCGAGGCGACGAGCGGACCCGTGAAGGCGAGCGCCACGGCGAGGACGAAGCTAGCGCTGGCTCTCATCATCCTCCCCGGCGAAGATGCGGCGCCAGTGATCGCGCTCCTCGGCGTGCGCCGGCGGCTTGTCGCTCGCCGCCTCGGCGGCGCGGGCGCTCCGCGGCCGCCGTGGCTGCGGCCTCCGCACCGTCCCGGCGAGGTGTGCCGCCGTCTCGCAGCGGACCCCCAAGCCGCGGCAGCGGCTCTGGAGCTCCCGGTCCGCGGTGACCACGATCCAGCGCTCGGGCTCCTTGGCGATCGTCCGGACGATCGTCTCGTCGGCCGGCTCGGCGCCGCTCCAGACGACCTCGACCCCGCCATAGCGGCTGGCCACGTCGGGGCGCTCGACTCCGTCGAAGACGAGGCGCACCCGGCGGCGCTCGCGCGCCCAGGGCATCAGGAAGCGGACGACCGCCGGCGCGTCGCGCGCCCCGGCGCTCCCCCCCAGCAAGCCGCCGAGGTTCGAAGCGTCCACGAGGTAGTCGCGGGTGCGCACGAGCCGACGATATCCGCACTCGCCGCCCGCGCGAGCCCCGCGACGCTTCGCGGTAGCATCGCGCGATGATCGAGACCCTCGACCACGGCGCGGTGCGCGAGCTCAGGCTCGCACGCCCCCCCGCCAACGCCCTGAACCCGGCGCTCATCGCGGCGCTCGCCGACGCCGTCGAGCGGGCGCCCGAGGAGGGCGCTCGGGCCCTCGTGATCTCCGGGCGGCCGGGGATGTTCTCGGGGGGGCTCGACGTACCGGAGATGGTGACGCTCGAGCGCGACTCCATGAGCGCCGTCTTGCGCGACTTCTTCCGCATGATGCGCGCGCTCGCCGCCTCGCGGATCCCGATCGTCGCGGCGATCACCGGCCACGCGCCGGCGGGCGGGGCGGTGCTCTCGATCTTCTGCGACCGGCGCGTCATGGCCGACGGCGACTTCAAGATCGGCCTCAACGAGGTGCGGGTCGGTCTCTCGCTGCCGCAGGTGATCCACACGGCGGCGGTGCGCGTCGTCGGCGCGCGCGAGGCCGAGCGCCTGGCGGTCGCGGGGCTCCTGGTCACCGCCGAGGAGGCGCACCGGATCGGGCTGGTCGACGAGCTGGTGCCGGTCGAGCAGGTGGTGGAGCGCGCGCTCGAGCTCTGCCGCGATCTCCTGGCGCTGCCGCCGCGCGCCATGGCGATCACGCGGGCGCTCTGCCGGCGCGACCTGGTCGAGCTCTTCGACGCGCAGCAGGAGGCGACCTTCGCCCGCTTCATCGACGACTGGTTCTCCGAAGAGACCCGAGGCGCGCTCCGCGCCCTGGTCGAGCGGCTGAAGAGGCGGAGCGCGTAGGGAGGGATGCGGTGAGCGCCGAAGACCTCGCCTCCAAGCACTGCGTCCCCTGCCGCGGCGGCGTGCCGCGCCTCGCGGGCGTGGTGCTCGAGAATCTCCTGTCGGCCCTGGGACCGAACGGCTGGCGCGTCGTCGACGGCCATCACCTCGAGAAGGAGTACGTCTTCCCCGACTTCGCCCAGGGGCTCGCCTTCGTCGACCGGGTCGGCGCGGTCGCCGAGGCCGAGGGGCACCACCCCGATCTCTACCTGGCGTGGGGAAGGGTCCGCATCACGATCTGGACCCACAAGATCGACGGCCTGACCGAGAGCGATTTCGTCCTGGCGGCGAAGTGTGATCGAGAGCTCCTGCTTCGAAACCGGTAGCGCAGGCGGCCGACTTCACCGGAGGAGACGCGAGGCGCCTCGCAAAGCGTTGCGAGCCCGAGCGCGACGGAGGTGAAGCCGGCCGCCGGAGCGGCGGTTCCCGAGGATCGCAGACCGGTGGATCCAGCCGCCTACGCTAGGTTGGGGGTTCCTCGAGAAATACAACGAGGCCCCGGACCGCGACAGCGATCCGGGGCCTCGGGGTTCGATGACGGTGGCGCTGGGTTGAAGACTCGCTAGCGGTTCATCCGCCGGAGCTGCTTCGATCCGTGGCGCCTGACGCCCAAGGAGGGAACCCTAGGAGGACGCCACCTCCATCGCACCACGTTGACTTGATTCCACTGGATCACCTCCTTGTCTGGGCGTTGCGGTGAAGCGGCGGACCCAACCCGCCCGGACCGCGGAGCCGCCCGAACACCGCGGTGACCGCCGCGGCGCCCGAGTGACGCCGCGGATGCATTGCGCCGGAGTTTGCGCCCGGGCGGCGGATCTGTCAATCGCCGGAGCGCCCGAACGGCTCAGGGGAAGATCCCCATGTCGCCGTAGGTCACGCAGATCATGTCGATCGCGAGGATGAAGGCGGCGATCCGGAGGTCCGGCTTGTCGCCATGGCGGCGCCGCATCTCGCGGATCTTCTGGTAGGAGCCGACCATCGTCTCCTCGAGCCCGGAGTTGACCAGGTCCTCCTCGGAAGCGCCGGTCGCGAAGAGGCGCTTCTCCTCCTCGTCGAACTGCTCGCCGGTCGCCGACTCGACGGCGTCCAGGAGCTTGCGCGCCGAGCGCTCCTCCCAGCGCTTCTCCATGCGACCGAAGCGGACGTGGGAGAGGTTCTTCAGCCACTCGAAATAGGAGACGGTGACGCCGCCGGCGTTCAAGTACATGTCGGGGACGACCATCACGCCGCGCGCGGAGAGGCGCTCGGAGGCCTTGGCGGTCACGGGGCCGTTCGCCCCTTCGGCGATCACCTTGGCCCGGATCCGGTCGCAGTTCTCCTCGGTGATCTGGTTCTCGAGCGCCGCGGGCACCAGCACGTCGCACGCGAGCTCGAGCGCGCTCGTCCTGTCGGGGAGGTTCTCGGCGCCGGGGAAGTCGAGGATCGAGCCGGTTTCCGCGCGGTGCGCCACCACCGCGTCGAGGTCGAGGCCGGCGGGGTTGGCGATCGACCCCTCGCGCTCGGCCAACCCCACGAGCTTGGCGCCCGCCTCGACGAAGAACTTGGCGGCGTAGTAGCCGACGTTGCCCAGCCCTTGGACGACGATGCGCTTCCCTTCGATGCCGGGGGAGAGACCGAGGGTCTTCATGTCAGCGGCGTCGGACATCGCCTCGCGGATGCCGAAGAAGACGCCCCGTCCGGTCGCCTCCTTGCGCCCGCGCACCCCCCCTTGAGCCACCGGCTTGCCGGTCACGCAGCCGAGCGCGTTGAGCTCGTTCTGCGCGAGCGCCAGGTAGGTGTCGGCGATCCAGCTCATCTCCTTGGCGCCGGTGCCGTAGTCGGGCGCCGGCACGTCGACCGCCGGGCCGATGAACCCCTTGCGGAAGAGCTCGTAGGTGTAGCGCCGCGTGATGCGCTCGAGCTCCCCCTGCGAGTAGTTGCGCCGGTCGATGCGCACCCCCCCCTTGGCGCCGCCGAAGGGGACCTCGACCATGGCGCACTTGTAGGTCATGAGCGCCGAGAGCGCCATCACCTCGTCCTCGTTGACGCGGTGGTCGTAGCGGATCCCCCCCTTGGTGGGGAGCTTGTGCTGCGAGTGCTCGGCCCGCCAGGCGTGAATGACCTCGATCGAGCCGTCGTCCTTCTCGATCGGAAAGGCCATGTGGTAGACGCTGTTGCAGACCTTGATCTGCTCCAACAGCCCTTTCGGGTAGTTGGTGTAGGCGGCCGCGGTGTCGAAGTTCTGGCAAACCTGGTCGAAGAAGCTGACTTGGCTGGACATGGGCCGCCCGTGGAAAGCGCCCGGAGCGCGCCATTGCGCCCTCGAGCCGCCCCCACTCCGGCGGGGGGCGAGTTGCCTCGGAATCGAGGCGAGAATGGTGGCACGGCGCTCCGGGGGGCGCAAGGGGCGAAAGGGTGCCCTGCCCGGGGTAGCATGCGCCGCCGGCGGTGCCCCGTTCGCCGCGAATCTCGACCGAAAAAGTGGAGTTGCTGAAAGGAGCAGCGATGGCAGTCAAGGGTGTGAATCCGTTCGAAGTCGCGCAGGCGCAGTTCGACAAGGTGGCCGCGATCCTCGATCTCGATCCGGCGACCCGGGACCTCCTGCGTTGGCCGATGCGTGAGTACAGTTTCGCCATCCCGGTGCGGATGGACGATGGTCGGGTCAAGATCTTCCGGGGTTTCCGGGTGCAGCACAACGATGCGCGGGGCCCCGCCAAGGGGGGCATCCGCTTCCACCCGCAGGAGACGCTCGACACGGTGCGCGCGCTCGCCACCTGGATGACCTGGAAGTGCGCCGTGGTCGACATCCCGCTGGGCGGTGGCAAGGGGGGCGTGATCTGCGATCCGCACCACCTGTCGCAGCGCGAGCAGGAGCTGATCTGCCGCGGTTGGGTACGGCAGCTCGCGAAGAACGTGGGGCCGCTGCAGGACGTGCCGGCACCCGACGTGATGACGAGCGGCCAGCACATGCTCTGGATGCTGGACGAGTTCGAGGCGGTCCACGGCGGCCACTTCCCCGGCTTCATCACCGGCAAACCGGTGGGGATGGGGGGCTCCCAGGGGCGCACCGAGGCGACCGGCTACGGCGTCGTCTACACGGTGCGCGAGGCGCTCAAGGAGATGAGGCTCGCCCCCGAGAAGACGCGCGCATCGGTGCAGGGCTTCGGCAACGTGGCGCAGTACGCCATCCGTCTCTATCGCGAGATCGGCGGCACCGTCACCTGCGTCTCCTCCTGGGACCAGAACGACCAGACCTCGTACTCCTTCCGCAAGGCGTCGGGGGTCGATCCGGACGAGCTGATGACGGTCACCGACCGCTTCGGCGGCATCGACAAGGAGCGCGTCAAGGCGCTGGGCTACGAAGTGCTCCCTGGCGACGCCTGGCTCGAGGAGAAAGTCGAGATCCTGATGCCGTCGGCGATCGAGAACCAGATCCGCGGCGACAACGCGGGCCAGATCGCCCCCACGGTGAAGCTGATCGCCGAGGGCGCCAACGGGCCGACGACGCCGGAGGCCGACGCGATCATCGCCGAGAAGGGAATCACGCTCATCCCGGACTTCCTCGCCAACGCCGGCGGCGTCACCTGCAGCTACTTCGAGCAGGTGCAGTCGAACCAGAACATGTACTGGGGGCGCGACGAGGTGCTCGGGCGCCTCGACGTGACGATGACGGCGGCCTACCATGCCGTCTCCGAGATGGCGAAGAAGCGCAAGCTCGCGATGCGCGACGCCGCCTACGTGATCTCGATCAGCCGCGTCGCCGACGCGTGCCACGCGCGCGGCTGGGTGTAGCCTCGCGGCGGTGACCGAGGTTCCCGCCTACGCCCGGAGCTTCTTCGACCCAGCCCAGCGCCTCTCGCGGCTGGGGGGAGGAGCTCTGGGCGGCAAGGCCGGGGGATTGCTCGCCGCGAGCGACGTGCTCGCCGCGCGCGGCCCGGAGCTCGCAGGCGCCGGCTTCGCCATCGACATTCCGGCGCTGGTCATCCTGGGGACCGATTTCTTCGACGCCTTCGTCGAGCGCAACCGGTTGAGCGCGCTGCTCGCCGAGCCCCCGGCCGACCAGGAGATCGCCGCGGCGTTTCATCGCGGCACGATCCCCGCCGACATGGTGGGCGATCTGATGGCGCTCGCGACGGAGGTGCGCGTGCCGCTCGCGGTGCGCTCCTCCTCGGGGCTCGAGGATGCCCTGGGGCAGCCCTTCGCGGGGGTCTACGCCACCAAGATGGTGCCGGCCAACCAGCTCGATCCGGAGGCGCGCTTCAAGAGCCTCCTCGACGCCATCAAGTATGTCTGGGCCTCGACCTTCTTCGCGGGAGCCCGCGCCTATCTGGCGGCGACCGGCGAGCCCGACCGCCCCGAGAAGATGGCGGTGATCGTCCAGGAGGTGGTGGGGCGGCGCCACGGCGGACGCTTCTACCCGGACATCTCGGGCGTCGCGCGGTCCGTGAGCTTCTACCCGGTGGGTGGCGCGCGCGCCGAGGAGGGAGTGGTCGATCTCGCGGTCGGGCTCGGCAAGACGATCGTCGACGGGGGCCTCTGCTGGAGCTTCTCGCCGGCCCGCCCGCGCGCGACACCCCCCTTCGCCTCGGCGCGCGAGCTCGTCAAGGCGACGCAGTCCGAGCTCTGGGCGGTGAACGTCGGGGCGCCCCCGCCGTACGATCCGCTCGCCGAGGCGGAGTTCCTCGTGCGGTGCGGTCTCGCGGAGGCCGAAGCGGACGGCGTCCTGGAGCCGAGCGCCTCGACCTACGACCCCTCGTCCGACCGCATCTGGCCGGGGCTCGGGCGGACGGGACCGCGGGTCCTCGATTTCGCGCCCATCCTGGTCCACGGCGAGCTGCCGCTGGTCCCCACGATCCGCGCGCTGCTGGCGGCCTGCGAGCGGGCGCTCGGCGCGCCCGTGGAGATCGAGTTCGCGCTCACCCTCGCGCCCGGGGAGCCACCGCGCTTCGGCTTCCTGCAGGTGCGACCGCTCCTCGTCTCGCGCGAGGCGGTGGAGATCGAAGAGGCCGAGCTCGCGGCCGGGGACGCGGCGATCGCGACCCGGCACGCGCTCGGCAACGGCCGCCGGCTCCTCGCCGACGCGTTGGTGGTCGATCCCGCGCGCTTCGAGGGGCGGCTGACCCCTGCGATCGCGCTCGAGATCGAGCGGCTCAACCGGCCGCTCGTCGCCGCCGGGCGCCCCTACCTGCTGGTGGGCTTCGGCCGCTGGGGGAGCTCCGACCCCTGGCTCGGCATCCCCGTGCGGTGGGACCAGATCGCGGGCGCGCGCGCGATCGTCGAGGCGGCGCTGCCACAGATGAGCCCGGAGCCCAGCCAGGGATCGCACTTCTTCCACAACCTGTCGAGCTTCGGCGTGCTCTACCTGACCGTGCCCGCGGGCGCGGAGCGCGGCGTCGACTGGTCCTACTTCGCCGGCCGGGAGGTGATCGCCGAGAGCGAGCACGTCCGGCACTATCGCCTCGCGCCGCCGCTCGAAGTGGCGGTCGACGGCCGCACGCAACGGGGCCTCGCGCGCCCCCGGGGGGATGCATGAAAGGGTCCGAGCGCCCCATGGACAGCCTGCTCCACGACCTGCAGGAGCGTGCCAAGGAGCTGCACTGCCTCTACCGCGTCGACGACGTCCTCGCCCGTTTCGACATCTCGGTCGACGACGTGGTGCGCGGCGTCCTCGCCGCGATGCCGCAGGGGTGGCAGTACCCGGCGGTGACGGTGGCGCGGGCGACGGTCGGGCAGCGAGTCTACGAACCCGAGGCCTTCGTGCCCACGCCCTGGGTGCAGTCGGCGCCGATCGTCGTCCAGGGGGAACGCGCGGGGCAGCTCGAGGTCTACTACACCGAGGAGCGTCCGGCCTCCGACGAGGGGCCCTTTCTCTGGGAGGAGCGCAAGCTCCTCGAGACCATCGCCGATCACCTCGGGATGTCGCTCGGACGCCGTCAGCTGCGCGGCGCCTCGCGCCCGTCGGCGGGGACCCCCGAGTGGTGGATCATCCTCGAGTTCCTGCGGCAGACCGACCGCGCGCTCCTCGGCCGGCTCGGCCGCCGGATGATCAATCACCTGGTCTGGGGGGGGGTCGAGGAGGCCGAGCCGCTGCTGCGCGCCGCCGGGCCGAGCGAGGACGCGCTCGAGGCGCTCGAGGAGAACCGGCCGCTGCCGCGCGCGGAGCTCGTCCCCGACACCGAGACCACCGAGTCGGCCTTCGAGATCGCCGGTCAGCACCTGCCCGACTCGGAGATCGTCGCCTGCATTCAGAGCTGGATCCGCGAAGAGAAGACGACCTTCATCAAGCACGCGGTGGAGCGGGTCGACACGCCGCTCGCGGAGCTCGTCGACGCCCTCGAACGATTCCAGCACTGCGGGGTCGACGAACGGGATCTCTCCTTCCCGACCCAGCTCGGACTGCGCGCCTCGCTGGTGCGCCGCTTCCTCACCGATCAGCTCGAGTTCGTCAACATCGCCAAGCACGCGCTCGAGGTCTCCGATTTCCACGAGCTCGCGCAGCGCATCGTCTACCCGGCGAAGAGCCACGGTCGCATCGGCGGCAAGTCGGCCGGCCTCTTCCTCGCCGGCAAGATCGTCGAGCGCTCGAGCGAATACGCCGACGTCCTCGGCGACATCCGCATCCCGAAGAGCTGGTACCTCGCCTCGGACGCCATCCTCGACTTCATCGCCCACAACGACCTGGGCGAGGTGCACAACCGGAAGTACGTCGAGCCCGACCGCATCCGGCTCGAGTACCCCCACATCGTCCAGCTCTTCAAGAACTCCTTCTTCACCCCGGACGTGCTGCGCGGTCTCGCCGTCGTGCTGGACGATCTCGAGGGGCGCCCGATCATCGTGCGCAGCTCGTCGCTGCTCGAGGACCGCCTGGGCTCGGCCTTCTCGGGAAAGTACAAGAGTCTCTTCCTCGCCAATACCGGCAGCAAGCGCGAGCGCCTTTCGGCCTTGACCGACGCGATCGCCGAGGTCTACGCGTCGGTCTTCTCCCCCGACCCGATCGAGTACCGGGCCCGTCACGGCTTCCTCGACATGCACGAGGAGATGGGGATCCTGGTCCAGGAGGTGGTGGGGCGGCGGATCGGGCCCTACTTCCTCCCCGCCTTCTCGGGGGTCGGTTTCTCGAACAACGAGTTCCGCTGGTCGTCGCGCATCCGGCGCGAGGACGGTCTGCTGCGGCTGGTCCCGGGGCTCGGAACACGCGCCGTCGACCGCCTGGCCGACGACTATCCGGTGCTGGTGGCGCCGGGGCAGCCCGGGCTCCGGGTCAATCAGACCGCGGAGGAGGCGCTGCGCTACTCGCCGAAGAAGATGGACGTCATCAACCTCGAGCGCGGCACTTTCGAGACGATCGAGGTCGCGAGCTTCCTCGCCGAGCACGGCGAGGAGCTCCCGAACGTGCGCCACCTGCTCTCGATCGTCGAGGGGGACACGGTCCGGAGAACGCGCGGGCTGATCGACTTCGCGAGCCGGGACCTGGTGGTCTCCTTCGAGGGGTTGATCTCCGAGACGCAGTTCGTGGCGCGTATGCGGGCGCTGCTCGAGGTGCTCCGCGAGCGGCTGAAGACCGCGGTCGACATCGAGTTCGCCTCCGACGGCGAGCACGTCTACCTGCTCCAGTGCCGCCCCCAGGGGGCGACGCGGGGCGACGCGCCGGTCGCCATCCCGCGCGACCTGCCGCGCGAGCGCATCCTCTTCACCGCCTCGCGCTACGTCTCGAACGGGCACGTGGGCGACATCAGCCACGTCGTCTACGTCGATCCGGAGGGCTACAGCCAGCTCGAGCTCGACGACCTGCGCGAGGTGGGGCGCGCCATCGGGCGGCTCAACCGCCTGCTCCCGAAGCGCAAGTTCGTGCTCGTGGGCCCGGGGCGTTGGGGGAGCCGTGGCGACGTCCGGCTGGGAGTTCCGGTGACCTACGCCGACATCAGCAACACGGCGATGCTGATCGAGGTGGCGCGCAAGAAGGGGGGCTACGTCCCCGACCTCTCGTTCGGCACCCACTTCTTCCAGGACTTGGTCGAGTCCTCCATCCGCTACCTGCCGCTCTATCCGGACGACCCCGGGATCCTCTTCGCCGAGCCCTTCTTCCTGCGCTCGCCCAACGCTCTGGCGCGCCTGCTGCCCGACTTCGCGGAGCTCGCGCCGGTCATCCGGGTCATCGACGTTCAGGAGGCGACCGAGGGGCTGGTGCTCAAGGTGCTGATGAACGGCGACCTCGACGAGGCGGTGGGGGTCTTCGGGGCGCCCGCGGCGGGGGGCGAAGAGCTGCCGGAGTCCGCGCTCCGCGCCGAGACCGGCGCCGCGGAGGACCATTGGCGCTGGCGCCTGCGCATGGCGCAGCAGATCGCCGCGCAGCTCGATCCGGAGCGCTTCGGCGTCCAGGCGGTCTACGTCTTCGGGAGCGCCAAGAACGCGAGCGCGGGGCCGGGGAGCGACATCGATCTCCTCGTGCACCTGGCCGGGGAGCACGAAGGGCATCGCGAGCTCGAGCTCTGGATGGAGGGGTGGAGCCGGGCGCTCGCGGAGACCAACTTCCTGCGCACCGGCTATCGCAGCGACGGCCTGCTGGACGTGCACTACGTGACCGACGCCGACATCGCGCGCGGCGAAAGCTTCGCGGCGAAGATCAACGCGGTGACCGACGCCGCACGCCCCTTGCCGCTGGGCGGCCATCCGCCCGGCTGATCAGACGAGCTCGCGCGCCCGGGAGTCGCCACGGACCATCGAGGCCGGCGCCACCGGGTCGGCCCAGCCCCCCAGGTCCGCGGCGCGCAGCCGGCATGGCGCTGTTGCAGGCGATCCGGCGTGGGGAGGGGAGCGGGTCCGAAGGACTCATGGGCAGCTGCCCGCCGCGCCGACACTCTGGCTCCAGCCACACACGTCGCCAGTTTCGAATCCGTCTTCGAAGAGCGCCCGCCGCACGCGCCGCGCGAAGACGTCTTCGCCGATCTCGATCTGGTTGAAGCTGTCCCACGAGACCACCAGCTCGCCAGCGGCCGTCGCCGCGACCGCCGGCCGAAGCTGCGCGTTGGCCGTGTGGGAGTTGACCCGGAACTCGGAACCCGCCGGCGCACCCGTGGCGCTCAAGCGGCGGGCGAGGATGCCGGCGTTGTCGGAGTCGAGCCCCTGCCAGGTGACGAGAAAGCCGCCGGCGCCGTCACTCGCCACCGCCGGATCGGTCTGGTCGCCGATCGTCTCGACATTGATCCTGAACTCGTTGCCTGTCGGCGCTCCGCTCGCGTCGAAGTGACGCCCGTAGACGCCATCGGCCGAGCCGTCCTGCCCCGTGCTGATCCAGACCACGACGAAGTCTCCCGCGCCATTGCACGCGACGGACGGTGCCGTCTGCTCCCCCGTCGAGAACTGGTTGACCGGGATCTCGGGGCCGTAGGGCACGCCGAGCGTGTCGACCTGCCGGGCGAAGACGCCATGTCCGTCGCCATCTTGTCCGTCACTCGACCAGGCGACGACGAAGTTGCCGGACGCATCCGCGGCGATCGACGGTCGCCACTGCTGGCCGCTGGTCGTGAGGTTGACCGGCTCCTCGCCTCCGATCGGCACTCCGCCGGCATCGTAGCGCTGCGTGTAGACCCCTTCCGCGGAGCCGTCCTGACCGACGCTCCACCAGACGGCCGCGAACTCGCCGCCGGGCTCGGCGGCGAGGCTCACGCCTTTCTGGTCCGCGGTCGTGTAGCTGTTGACGTGAAACTCGCCGCCCTGCGGCGCGCCCGAGGCGTCGAAGCGCTGTGCGTAGACCCCCGAGCCGAGAGCCGGGCCTTCCTGCAGATAGCTCGTCCAGGCGACCACGAAGGCGCCCGAGGCGTCACCGGCCACCGCCGGGATCTCCTGCAGCAGCGTGGTGTAGGTGTTGATCGGAAACTCGCTGCCCTCGGGCGTCCCCGACGCGTCGAATCGCTGCCCGTAGATGCCGTTCGCGTCCTCCGTCCCCTCGCCCATCCAGACGACGACGAATCCGCCGCTTCCCGCCGGAGCGACGGCCGACCACCATTGAGCGGAAGCGGTGTAGCTGTTGACCGGAATCTCGCCGCCGAGAAACTGCGCCGTGGCGACCCGAGGCGCGGCGAGCGCCAGGAGAAGCGTGACGACGGCACGTGCCGTCCCCGCCGGAGCGCGTCGACCCTGCGGCCTTGCTTCGCGAGTCGAGCCTAGAGTGACCATGCGGAGAGGTCTCCTGATTCGAAGGAGTCGACGAGGAGAATGCCGGCCTCGTGGGCGCCGATCTGGCAGCCGCCGTCGGAAAGGTCGTCGTCGATCGGGTCGAGAGTGCCGTCGACCTGGTAGGTCACCTGGGCCGCCGCTCCGGCGACGTCTGTCGCCAAGGCCGGCGCCAGGCAGGCCCGGATGCGCCGGAGCCTTCTGCGGATCGCCCTCATGCTCGATAGAACCGGAAACCGCGCCGAAGCCGGCCAGCCTCGGTGCGGGTAGGATCGAGAAGTGCGAGAGGAGTCGCCCGGGGAGGCAGCGGAGCAGGTGGCGGTCCGTGCCCTCGCGAACGAGTTGGTGCCGATCTTCTACGGCGAGCTCAAGCGGCTGGCGCACGGTGCGAGGATGCGGTTCGGACGCGACGCCACGCTCCAGACGACCGCGCTGGTGCACGAGGCGTATCTCAAGCTGCGCGGGGCCAAGGGCTGGAACGACGACGCGCACTTCCTCCGCGCCGCGGCGCTGGCGATGCGGCACGCGCTGGTCAATCACGCCGCGGCGCGCCTGGCCGCGAAGCGCGGCGGCGGCCTGCCCGACCTCCCCCTCGACGACGCGTTGGGCGCGACGAGCGACCGCGACGAGGCGGTCGTCGCCGTCAACGACGCGCTCGAGCGCCTGGCCTCGCACTCCGGGCGGCTCGCCGCCATCGTCGAGTGTCGGTTCTTCGCGGGCTACAGCGAGGCCGAGACCGGCCGCGCCCTCGCCCTGTCCGAGCGCACGGTTCGGCGCGACTGGGCGTTAGCGCGTGCCTGGCTGCACCGGGAGCTCGGCGCTTCCGGCTAGCGCCCGCTCCGCGCGCAGCGTCTCCGGGTGACCGGCCCCGAGCTCCGAGCGTAGGACCGGGATCGCCCGCTCGATCAGGTCGCGCCCCCCGACCTGCCTGGCGGCGACCCGCGCCTCGCCCAGCCGTGCGCGCGCGACCGCCACCTCCGGGCTTCCTTCCCAGAGCGCCCCTTC
Source organism: uncultured Thermoanaerobaculia bacterium (assembly GCA_964476605.1). Lineage (GTDB taxonomy): Bacteria > Acidobacteriota > Thermoanaerobaculia > Multivoradales > JAGPDF01 > JAGPDF01. The sequence continues at coordinate 47,430 of CAYZBH010000030.1, forward strand.
GCGCAGCGCGACGGCGTCGGCGAGCGGCGCGATCGCCGCGGCGGGGCGTCCCTCGCGCAGGAGCGACTCGCCGAGTGCCAGCTCGGCCTGCGCGGTCCAGGTCTCTCCCTGCCTGCCGGCAGCGCGGAAGGCGGTCGCGAGCGCGGCCAGATCCTCTCGCGCTTCGGCCGTCCGCCCTTCGGCGAGCGCGAGATGCGCCGCCGCGAGGCGGGCCCGCAGCGTCAGCAGGTGGGTCTCGCCGTACCTGCCCTTCGCCGCGGCGAGGCTCTCGCGGATCACGCGCCGGGCCTCGGCGAGATCTCCGACGGACAGGAGCGCGTCGGCCAGGAACAACCGGTCCTGAAGGGCGAGCGGACTCGCCGCGCCGGCGAAAGTCTCCGCCATCTCCACCGCCTGGCGAAGCCGCGGCAGCGCCTCGCCCGCGCGGCCCAGGGCCGTGGCCACCGCCCCCCACAGGCCCATTGCCGCCGCGACGGACGCGGAGTCGCCCCCCTGCGTTTGTTGTCCCGCGAAGGCGCGCCCCAGGACCTCCTCGGCCTCTCTCAACCGGCCGGTCCGGAACGCCAGGGTGCCCGTGTTGCCGAGCATGATCAGGGCGTCGATCTCCTCGCTCCGGCCGAGGTGCGCGTGGATGGCGAGGGACTCGCGGTAGGCGGCGAGCGCCTCGTCGTAACGCCCCGCCGCGGTCAGGGTGATGGCGAGCGAGTTGTAGAGGTTCGCCACCTCGCGGTGGTCGCGGCCGGAGAGTGCGATGCGCGCAGGGAGGGCCTCGCGGTAGGTGGCGATCGACCCCTCGAGATCGCCCTGCGTGCGCAGGAGCAGCCCGCGGACGAAGAGCCCCTCGAGCAGCGGCTCGCGATAGCGCTGCGGATCCGTCGCCCAGAACGCCTCGGCGGGCGCCAACAGCTCGGCGGCGCGCGCGGCATTGCCTCGCGTGAGCTCGAGCTGGGCGAGCTTCTGGCGCGCGATTGCCACCGCGCGCGGGTCCGCCTCCGCGCCCGCCCTGGCCAGGAACGCCTCGAGCAGCGGCACCTGACCCTCGACGTCCTGCAGGGCACCGTAGAGGTCCGCGAGCGTCTCGACCACGTGGCCGGCGAGCACGGGATCGTCGCCGTAGCTCGCGATGACCCGGCGCGCGCTGCGGTCCAGCATCGCCTTCGCGCTGAGCGGGCCGGCAGGCTCGCCTCCGCCGCTCGCCGCCGGGGCAAGCGAGTCGCGGAACAGATTGACCAGGTGATAGCGCAGCGCCTCTTCCCGGTCCGCCGCCCGGCGCGCGGCATCGCGCTCGAGCCCCGCTCGCCGCGCCTGCCAGGCGACGGCCACGAGGCCCCCGGCGAGCGCCAGGAAGAGCGCGACGACCGCCGCCACGCCCCAGCGATGACGCTTCAGGAACCGCCCGAGGAGGTAGCGCCGCCGCGGCGCTCGCGCTTCGACCGGTTCGTCGCGCAGGAAGCGATCGAGGTCGGCGAGGACCGCACCGGCCGACGCGTAACGTTCGGACGGATCGCGGCGCAGACAACGCCCGACGATGGCGTCGAGATCGCCGGCGAGCGCGCGCGATGGCACCGGCGGCGGGGCGCCCCGACTCTCGTCGTCGGCGGCGACCGCGCTCGGCCGCGGCACCGGCGCCTCGAGCAGCAGGTGGATCGCGCGCGCCAGCGGCAGATGACCGCTCCGATACGGCCGCTCGCCGGTCAGCAGCTCGAACAGGACGACGCCTAAACCGTAGACGTCGGTCGCCGTGGTCACGGCGCCGCCGGTCAACTGCTCGGGCGCGGCGTAGTCGGGGGTGAGCGGCGCGCGGGTCTCGTCGTCGGCGCGTCCGCCCCGGGCGCCGTCGAGCAGCTTCGCGACGCCGAAGTCGAGGAGCTTGACCCGGCCGTCGGCGCCGACGAGGATGTTCTCGGGCTTGAGGTCGCGATGGACGATGAGGTTGCGATGGGCGTACTCGACGACCTCGCAGACCTGGCGAAAGAGCGCGAGACGCGCGTCGCGATCGAGCCTGTTGCGGCGGACGTGCTCGGAGAGCGGCAGGCCCTCCACGTACTCGAGCACGGCGAAGGGGCGTCCCTGCTCGGAGAGCCCGCCGTCCAGCAGTCGAGCGATGCCGGGATGATCGAGGCGCGCGAGGAGCTGGCGCTCGGCATGGAAGCGCTCGAGCTGGTACGTCGCGTCGACGCGCAGCATCTTGAGCGCCGCGCGCTGCGCGAAATCGGCATCGAGCCGGTCGGCGAGATAGACATCCCCGCTGCCGCCGCGGCCGACGAGCGCACCGATGCGCCAGGCCCCGACGCGGGTTCCGGGCGCCAGCCGATCCCGTTCACCGGCCTCGCGGACGCCTTCCGGCGCGCCATCGAGAGGCCCCCCCTCGGCATCGTGCGCCGCGAGCAGCGACTCCACCTCGACTCGCAGCGCGTCGTCGGGCGTCGCGCGGCGGAGGAACTCGTCGCGGCGCTCCGACGGCAGCTCCAAGGCCCGTTCGAACAGGTCGCCCACCCGGCGGAACCGATCTTCGTCCATTCCCTGTCTCCGCGCTGCAGCTCGAGGTGCCCGCGGAGCTCGCGGTCGTCGGATCCCTCCGCGTCGAGGCGCGCTCCGTTGGCGCCGGAGCGGTGGCGCCGACCTGGCGCTTCTCGACGAGGGGCAGCTCGATCGGGCTCGTTCGGCCGGGGGAATGGTAGATCCGCTGGGGTGCCTTACGGAAGTCCTCGGCCTCCGCCGCTCGGCAGTCAGCCCGCGGGCTGATCAGACGAGCTCGCGGCGCGCCGCGTCGGGGCGGTCGAGCGGGAAGCGG
>CAYZBH010000031.1:0-46515 GCA_964476605.1 uncultured Thermoanaerobaculia bacterium
CGCCTAACGGATCTGAGTTGAGCGGCGGGCCAGCGATTGGCTCACCGAGCGAAGCGAGATGAGGCGACCGAGGCCCGTCCGCTCGAACGATTGGTTAGAAGGCAATCTGGACATTAGAAGTCGACTGCCAGATGCCATTTCGCGCCACCCGCTTCGGCACCTACCAGTACCCGTTCAAGATCGCGAAGATCTTCTGCGACCGAGGATGCGTCTTGAAGACCAGCGCCGTCGGTTTCGAGGGCGCCTAATAGGCCGCGAACGGTTGATAACCCCTCGGCAGGCTCAAACCATTGTTCTGGTTCGCCTGGCGTGATGTCTGCGGCGTCGATTCCTTCGTCAGCGAAGAAGGCGGCCTCGGCTTCTGGGTTAGCACTAAAGAAAGACCAAAGGTCTTTGAGTCTTCGTTCGAGGCAGATATTGGAAAGAGTCGCTTCCGCGCTAGAAAGCGCCTTGCCATTGATGAAGGTGTCGAGGCCATCAACCTCGCGATCGAGAACTACGAAGAGTGCTGCACCCATGAGATCTACCTCGATGTTCTGGTTGCCTTCTAACTAGGTTTCTGCGACAAATGGGAAACTGCCATTCGGTGTGACATTGGTCGGATAACAGTGTCGCACATTTCTCTGACGATGGGTGGCATCCCTCCTGGTTGGCAGGGGTTGGGGCTGGGTCGGCGGGTTCGGGGGGCGTGGGAAAGACGACGGATTTCGTCTGATAAACCGAAAGCAGGGCGGATGGCGCTGGATCGGTTTCGGGTCCTGGGCTTCATACCCTTAACTACGATCGAGAAGGCGAAACCGGTCGCGGCGGCCGGTCGTCCCGGAGGATCCCGGGGCTACGGCGCGTCCAGGGGGCTCCGGACTCCCAAGCCGCCTCGGTTGAGGACGTGCGTGTAGACCATCGTCGTCGTCACCTGCCGGTGGCCGAGGAGCTCCTGCACGGTGCGGATGTCGTAGCCGGCTTCGAGGAGGTGCGTCGCGAAGCTGTGGCGCAGCGTGTGGCAGGTCACTCGCTTCGGAATGCCGGCGCGGCGAGCCGCCGCCGAGACCGCGCGCTGCAGCCGCTCCGGGTAGAGATGATGCCGTCGCGTCTCGCCGGTCCGGGGGTCGACAGCCAGCTTCGGCGAGGGGAAGACCCACTGCCAGGCCCAGTCGGTGGCCGCCCGCGGGAGCTTGCGGGCGAGCGCCCCCGGGAGCTCCACCCGCCCCAGCCCCGCCGCGAGGTCGCGCGCGTGGAGCTGCCGCACGGTCTCGAGGTGGGGCCGGAGCTCGGCGGCAGCCGTTGCGGGGAGCATGGTGCGGCGGTCCCGGTCCCCCTTGCCGGAGCGCACGGTGAGCTCGAAGCGTTCGAGATCGAGGTCCTTCACGCGCAGCCGGAGCGCTTCGTGGAGGCGGAGGCCACCGCCGTAGAGGAGGAGCGCGACCCGCCGCTCGACGCCGCCCATCGCCGCGAGGAGCTGACGCGCTTCGGCGCGCGAGAGGACGACGGGGAGGCGCTTCGGGCGCCGGGCGCGCGTCGCCGTCGGGAGCGAGCCCAGGTCGCGGCCGAGGACCTCCCGGTAGAGGAAGAGGAGCGCCGCGAGCGCCTGGTTCTGCGTCGCGGCGGCGACCCGCTCCGCGACCGCGAGGTGCGAGAGAAAGGCCGCGACGTCGCCCGCGCCGAGCTCCTCCGGATGGCGCTTGCCGTGGAAGAGGACGTAGCGGCGCACCCAAGCGACGTAGGCGCGCTCGGTCGCGAGCGCCAAGCGCCGGCGCCGCGCTTCGAGGGCGACGCGCTCCAGCAGGCGCGGGCTCGCGCGCAGGGGTTCCATCGCACTCCGAAAGAGACGGAAGCCGGGTCTCCTACCTTGCGGCGGGCTTCGCCCCGCGCGGGGGCGCGCTCAGCCGACGGGCACCGCGAGCTCGTCGAGCAGCCGCTCGACGAGGGTCAGCCGCCCCGCGAGGCCACGGCGGAGCTCCATCTTGTCGGTGCGGGCGATTTCGCGGCGCAGGTCGGGAAGAGTGCGCTCGAGCAGATCGTGAAGCTCCCCGGCTTCCCGATCGGTCAGAAGAAGGTTCATGGGCATCTCCGCAATCGGCCGGATCCGAATCCCCGGCCCCGCCCCATTATCGCGCCGGAAGAGCGCGAGGGCGCCACCCCGAGACGCGCTGCAGCTCGAAGCGCCCCGACGAGAGCGCAACGGAGAGTGCATCCCGCGCGGGGGCCGGCCGGGGGCCGGGCGCGCGCGATCGCTCGCGGGCGGTGCTAACTACTTGAGAGGAAAGAGAGGGAGATTGGTGGAGCTGAACGGGATCGAACCGTCGACCTCTTGAATGCCATTCAAGCGCTCTCCCAGCTGAGCTACAGCCCCACCGGAGGCAGGGAGTCTATGCGAGCGGCGGGTGGCGGACAAGTCGCCGGGGCGGGCGGCCGGGGGCTACGACGGGGGGGACGGGGGCGCCGAGGCGGCGGCCGTGGCGCGGAATCCGGGGCGCGACCCTTCGAGCCGGCGGGCGATCCGGAGAAGGAGCGCTTCGAGCCCGTCGCCGGCGAGCGCCGAGACCGGCAGCGCGCCGTCGAGCGCGGGGACGCCGCCGGGCATCCGGTCGATCTTGTTGTGCACCTCGAGGATGCGCTCCGGCGGAATGCCGAGCTCCGCCATCACCTGCTCCGCCACCCGCTTCTGCTCCTCCCAGCGCGGGTGGCTACGGTCCACCACGTGCAGCACCAGATCCGCCTGCACGACCTCGTCGAGCGTCGAGCGGAACGAGGCCACCAGATGGTGCGGGAGCTTGCGGATGAATCCGACCGTATCGGCGAAGACCACCACCGGCGCGCCCGGCCCCAGCGCGCCGCGGCGCAGGCGCGGGTCGAGCGTCGCGAAGAGGCGATCCTCGGCGAGCGTCCGGTCGCGCGTCAGGCGGTTGAAGAGCGTCGACTTGCCGGCGTTCGTGTAGCCCGCGAGCGCCACCACCGGCACCCCCGCGCGCCCGCGGCGGTGCTCCGAGCGCATGCGGTCGATCTGCTCGAGCTCCCGCTTCAGGCGCGCGATCCGGCGGCGGAGGACGCGGCGGTCCGCTTCCAGCTGCGTCTCGCCCTCGCCGCCGCGCACCCCGATGCCGCCCACCTGCCGCGAGAGGTGCTGCCACTGCCGCGTCAGGCGCGGCAGCAGGTACTGCAGGCGAGCGAGCTCCACCTGCGTGCGCGCCTCGCGGCTCTTGGCGCGCAGGTCGAAGATCTCGAGGATGAGACCGCTCCGGTCCATGACCTGGACCTTCACGACCTCTTCGAGATTCTTCACCTGCCCGCCCGAGAGATCGTCGTCGAAGAGCACCAGATCGGCGCCCAGCTCGGCCACCTCGCGCGCGATCTCCTCCGCCTTGCCGCTGCCGACGAAGAGACGCGCGTCGAGCGCGGCGCGGGTCTGGATCGCCTCGCCCACCACCTCGACGCCCGCCGTGTCGGCGAGCGCCGCGAGCTCCGCCAGGTGCTCCTCGGTCTCGAAGGGGGGTTGCCCGGGGCGCGCGACGCCGACGAGAAAGGCGCGCCGGCGCCGGCCGGAGGCGGCGGCGTTGGCTTGGGTACGAGAGAGAGAGGGTGGAGAGCCGCGCATGCCGCCTTGCGATTAGGATAGCCAATCGTGAGCGAGAACGAGAGCCCCGCGTCGCCCCAGGAGGAAAAGCCCGCCGACTCCCCCGCCGAAATCGGCACCCCAGGGGCGAGCGCATCGCCCGAAACCTCGGGGGTCGGCGCGGCGAGCGCTGCCGGAGCGCCGGGCGGCGAGGCGCGCGGCGGCGTGGCCTCGCAGACGAAGGTCGTGGTGGCGCTCGCGGCCCTGCTCGCCCTGGCGGCGATCTTCTGGCCGCGCTCGGCGCCCAAGCGCGACCTCTCCGGCGTGACCCTCCAGGATCGCGCCGGCCAGAGCCGTCCGCTCGCGGGCGAGCTCCAGCCGGTGACCCTGGTCCACTTCTGGGCCACCTGGTGCCCCCCCTGCATCGACGAGATCCCCTCGCTCCTGGCCTACGCGCGCGAGGCCCGGCAACAGGATCCGCGCTTCCAGCTCCTGCTGGTCGCGGTCGCCGAGGAGCGCGCCAAGGCCGAGGCCTTCGTCGGCGAGACGCCGTTCCCGCTCTACTTCGACGGCGCGTGGAAGGCGGCGCATCGCTTCGGCACCGAGAAGCTCCCCGAGACCCATCTCGTGGTCGGCGGCGAGATCGTCGCGAGCTTCATCGGCGCGACCGACTGGAGCGATCCCGCCGTGCGCGCCCAGATCGCGCGCGCCCTGGCATCGCTCTGAGCCTCACGTCTCGACGTCAGAAGTGGAAGGCCAAGCCGGCCGAGGCCATCGTGTAGAGGTTGGCCTCGTCGAGGAAGGCGTAGTGCCCCGAGATCTCGGCGATCACCGAGAAGTGGCGCGTGATGTCGAAGTCGCCGGTCATGCCGAGCACCAGGCCGACGTCCTGCTCGCGATCGCTCCCGCCCGTCCAGAGGTCCCCGGCCAGCCGGTAGTAGCCGACTCCGAGGTAGACGCCGTAGACGTAGAACGACTGCGGGAAGTGATACTCCCCCGCCACGTTCACGTACTCGAGGTTGGCCTTCGAGAAGCGCCCGAAGCCGGTGTCCCCTTCGAGGTCGAGGCGGCCCGCGCGCACCACGAGCAGCGTGCGCTCGCCGGTCACCATGCCGGCCATCAGCTGCACCACCGGCTCCCCGAGCCCGGGCTCCGGGTCCTTCGCATCGGGCGAGCCGCCGAGGCCCGCGGTCAAGCCGAGGGTGAAGGTGTAGGACTCCGTCTGCGCCGCCGCCGGCGCGGCGGCGGCCAGCCCCGCGATCAGCAACGACAGCGCGGCCAGGATCGGGCCGAACGAGGTCTTCGGGCTCAAGTCGCTCTCCTTTGTCGGCGGCCAGAGGGGCCGGAAGCGCAAGTATAGCGGCGCGCACGACGTCCTCTCTGGATGGCGCGCACGACCTTCGTACGGACGAAGGGGCCGGCGCGTCCCGATGCGCGCGCTCCTCGATCTCCTCTGGCCCCGCTTCTGCCTCGCCTGCGCGAGCCCGGAGGGGACTGGCCGTCTCCAGCTCGGCCTCTGCCCCCGCTGCTTCGGTCGCCTCGTCGCCGTCGACCCGGCGCGGAGCTGTCCGCTCTGCCTCCGCCCGCTCCCGGGCGGCGGGGTCCCCTGCCTCGCCTGCGCGGACGACCGCCCGCCCTTCGCCCGGGTCGACGCGCTCTGGCGCTACCAGCCGCCGCTGCGCGACGTGGTGCACGCCTTCAAGTTCTGCGGCCACGACTGGCTCGGGCGCGAGCTCGGCGAGCGCTTGGCCGGCCGCCTCGGCGAAGCGCCGGGCGTCGACCTCGTGGTTCCCATGCCGCTCCCTTGGCCGCGGCGGCTGCGCCGCGGCTTCAACCCCGCGGAGGCGATCGCGGGACCGCTCGCGCGGGCGCTCGGGTTGCCTACGCGACGCCACCTGCGGCGGGCCCCCTGGAGCCCCCACCAGACCGGCCGTCCCCGGGCCGAGCGCCGGCGCGTCGCCGGCTTCTCGGTACTCCGCCGGAGTGCCCTGCCGGGGCGGAGCGTGCTCCTGGTGGACGATCTCCTGACCACCGGCGCGACCGCCGGCGAGGCGTCCCGTCGGCTCCTCTCGGCGGGCGCCTCCCGGGTGCGCGTCGCGGTCGTCGCCTGGACCCCGCCCCTGGCGTTCGAATCCCGCTCGGAGCCCGTTTGACAGCTTCTTGACGAGGGGTCTATATTCGGGCTCCGATGGGTCGTGTACCCATTCTCTCGTCGGCTCGACGCGCGGCCTGGACGGTTGCGATGGTGTCCTTCGCGCTGGCGGGCAGCGCGCGCGCCGAGACCGCCGGTCTCGGCGGACGCGTGGTGCTCGACGCGACGCCGGTCGCCGCCGCTCAGGTCTACGCCTATCAGCTGGTCGAAAAGAGCCTCCAGAAAGTCCTCACCGACAGCCGCGGCCGCTTCCTCTTCGAGGCGCTGCCGGCCGGCGTCTACAAGCTGATCGCCCACAAGTCGGGCTTCGCTCCGGCCGTCACGCTCCTGCAGCGCGAAGCCGAGAACGAGGCCCAGTTCGTGGAGCTCCGCCTGGCCGAGAACGAGGCGCGCCAGGACGACTTCTGGAGCCTCCGCTCGCAGATCCCCTCGGACGTGCTGCGCGAGATGGAGCACCCCGAGACCGTCCAGATGGCGAGCCTGGTTCCGGTCGACACCCGCACCGAGCCGGGCCTGCTCGCCGAAGTGGCGGCCGTCACCGGGGTCGAGGAGGTCAAGCCGCAAGTGGCGGCGCGGGTGAGCGGCGGCAAGGTGGGCGTCGCCGGGCGCTTGGGGGACGTCAAGCTCTTCCTGCGCGGCGACTATCAGACGCTCGAGTCGGCGAACGGAGTCGGCGACGACGTGGCGCTCGACATCACGGGCAGCACCCGCTCGCTGGCGCTCAACGTGCAGACCCCGCACACCGGCGTCTTCGACATCTCCTCCTACGACCACCGGCTGCTCGCGGTCGAAGGGGATTGGGTCTCGCCGGTCGAAGCGTCGCAGTACCGGCTCAACTGGAGCCGCCCGGTCGGCACCACGGGACTCACCACCGTGAAGGCCTCGTATTTCGAGCAGAGCGGACTCTTCAACAAGGGGTGGATCGACCCGATGGCCCTCCCCTTCGCGTCCCGAACCCTGCACCTCGAGGGGGATTACTCGCAGCCGCTCTCGGAGCACGGCAATATCCACGCCGGGTTGCGGCTGCGCGAGCGCACGGCGGACTACGCGGCTTGGCGGGCGGGACAGTCGTACGACTCGACCGTGACGCGCTTCCTCGACGCCTACGGCACCGGGGACTGGTCCCTGCATCGCAACGTCGTGGTCCAGTACGGCCTCTTCACGACGCTGCGCGACGGCACCGTCTCCCTCACGCCGCGCGGCGGCTTCGTCTTCGCGCTGCCGGGCGACTGGAACGCCTCGGTCGCGGCCTCCGAGCGGTTCGAGCTCTCGCAGGCCGAGCTCGCGCCGAACTTCCTCTCGCTCTATCTCGACGAAGACTCGCTCGATTGCTCGGAGACCGACGCCTCCTGCTACGAGTTCACGCTCGCCCGCGGCGGCGAGCGGCAGGGGGATTCCTTCGCCGTCGGCACCTCGCTGCGCCAGTTCGACAGCACGGTGCGCGTCTTCTTCAGCCAGGACTTCTTCGAGCACACCGAAGAGGGGCTCTTCCTGGTGCCGGGCGACCGCTTGCCCGAGGTCCACGCGTCGCTGCGCAAGCGACTCGGCGACGCGGTGGTCGCGCGGGTCACCACCAGCGTGGCGGAGGGCGGCGGCGGGGAGTTCCTGACCGTGGAGCGCCAGCTCTACGACAACAGCGTCTCCTACCTCTCGACCTCCCTCGACACGACCTTCGAGGGGAGCTCGACCGGCGTCTTCCTCGCCTTCCACCGCATCGCGCAGACGCTCGATCCGGTGCGGATCTCCTGGCGCTCGCCGGGCGAGGTGCGCGCCGAGCTCGAGCGGCTCGAGCTGGTCGTGAGCCAGAACCTCTCCGCGATCTGGGACCTTCCCGCCGATTGGGCGGTCCGGATCGGGATGGAGCTCGCGCGCGGCGCCTCCTTCTTCCACTCCGACGTCGACCCCGAGGCGCTGCGCCGCCGGGTGATGACCGGCGTCGCGGTCCGCTTCTGATCGCGATCGGGGCCCCGCTCGGGGCTCCGGACCCGGCCCCTCGACCCAGATCCGCCCCGCCTCGGGGCCAGCGCTCCGGAAGATTCGATCCAAAATTCCGTTCGGCATCCAGAATTCCCGCTCAGCGCCCTCTTAATCCCTTGATTTTCAAGCGCTTTCCGGCGCATCCAAGGATGCGGACGTGGCATGAAGTGTGCTATCGAAGGGACTGGGCTGGAGCCCTCTGAAAGCATGTCTCTCTCCCCAAGGCAGCGGCACGTCGCCACCACCGCCGTCCTCATCCTCTCCGCGGCCCTCGCGGTGCTCGGCGCGCGCAGCTTCCAGCGCAAGCTCGACTCCTTCCAGCCACTCGGCTTCACCGCCGTCGCCGGGGGGGATCACTGGCGGGTCGAGCGGGTCGACCCGGGGACCGTCTCCGGCCTCCAGCCCGGCGACCGCATCGTCCTCGTGGACGGCGCCGAGGTCCGCGGCGCCGGGTCGCTCGCCCGGCGCCTCCGCGAAATGGAGCGGGCGGAGCTCGTCGTCCTGCGGGGCACGGAGCTCACGACGGTCGGCTACGAGCGCCCGCCGCTGCGGGTCGATCTCTCGTACCTGATCCTGGCGCTGGTCGGTTGCGCCTATCTCGCGATCGGGCTCTACACGATCTGGCGCTCCGGATCGGGCCTGCTCTTCTACCTCTGGTGCCTGGCCTCGGCCACGCTCTACGTCGTCTCGCCGCTGGTGCCGCCCGCCGACGGCTTCGCGCGCTGGACCTATTTCGCCGACGAGGCGGCGCGCCTCCTCCTGCCCGCCCTCACCTTGCACCTCATCGTCTCGATCGCCCGCGAGGCGCCCGGCTCGCGCCGCCGCCTCATGGCTTTCGCCTACCTTCCGGCCGCGGTGCTCATGCTCCTGCAGGCCGACCTGATTTGGGCGAATGGACGCTACGTCGCGGGCCGGCCGAGCGCCGAGCTCCTCGTGCGACTCGACCGCGTCGAGCTCGCCCAGCTCTTCCTCTTCGCCTTCCTCTCGATCGCCGTGCTGGCGCGCTCGCTCCAGGCGGTCCACGCATGGGAGCGACGGCGCCAGTTGCTCTGGCTGCTGGTCGGGATGGCGGGAGGCTATCTCCCCTTCTTCCTGTTCCATGGCCTGCCGAACCTCGCCGGTCTCGAGCTGCCGCCGCTCTTCTCGACGCTCGCCGTGCTGCCGCTCGCCGCCGTGCCCTGCACCTTCGCCTGGGCGGTGCTGCGCTACCGGCTCTGGGACCTGGGCGTCATGGTGCGCAACGGGCTCTCCTACGGGCTCACGCTGCTCTTCGGTGTCGGCACCTTCTCGCTCGTCGATCTCGCGGTCCGCCGTTCGGTTCCCGAGAGCTTCAGCTTCACGCGCGACCTCGTGACCTTCTTCGGCGGCCTGCTGGTGGTCGGCCTCGTCGTGCCGACCCATCGCGGCATCCGCGGAGCGCTCGAGCGCGTGCAGTACGGCAGCGCTCTCGGGCGGCGCCGGAGCCTGCAGCGGCTCGGCCAGGAGCTGCTCGAGGAGCGCGACCTCGACCGCCTCCTCGCTTCGCTCCTCTCCGAGCTCCAGGAGGGGCTCGACATCGAGCGCGCCAACCTGCTGCTGCTGCAGGGTCCGGCGCTCGTTCCCGTGCGCCCGCAACCCGGCCTCCCCCGCACCGTGCCGCTCGCGGCCCTGCGCGAAGGGCTCTGGGAGGGCGACTTCGAGGTCCTCCAGCCGGTGGCGCTTCCCGGGGAGCCCGCGACCACCGAGCAACAGGCCTACGGCGCCGGTTATCGCTACGCCTTTCCGCTCCGCGTTCGCGGCCTGCGCATCGGCCTCGCCCTGACGACTCTCAAGCGCGAGCGCCAGCCGCTCTCGACCGAGGACGTCGACCTCGTGCGCGCCTTGCTCGACCAGGCGGCGCTCGCGATCGAGAACGCCCAGCTCCTCGATCAGGTCCAGCGGCAGCTCGAGCAGGTGACGAGCCTGCAGCGTCACAACCAGGGGATTCTCGAGTCGTCGCCGGCCGGCATCGCGCTGCTCGATCGCGACGGGCGCGTCACCAGCGCCAACCTCGCCTTCGCCGCGCTCGCGGGACGCGCGCGCTCGGAGCTGCTGGGCCGCGAGCTCTCCGCCCTGCTGCCGCTCGCCGAGCTGCCCGAACCGGGCGCGCCGCTCCGGCAGATCTCGTTCACCGAGCCCTCGGGGGCCGAGCGCCATCTGCAGGTGAGCGCGGCGCCGATGCAGGAGTCGTCGGGAGACGGCCAGCGCGTCGTCGTGGTGCAGGACGTGAGCGACCGCGTGGTGATGGAGAAGGCGCTCCGCGAGCAGGACCGGCTGGCCTCTCTGGGCGTGCTCGCGGCCGGCGTCGCGCACGAGGTCAACACGCCGCTCACCGGCATCTCGAGCTACGCCCAGATGCTGCTCGCCGACACGCCGAGCGGCGATCCTCGCCGCGAGCTGCTCGAGAAGGTCGAACGCCAGACCTTCCGCGCCTCGCGCATCGTCAACAGCCTGCTCGATTTCGCCCGCAAGCGCGATCACGAGCGCGGCCCGGTCGAGCTCGGGAAGCTCGTCGGGGAGACGGTCGATCTGCTGCGCGAGCGGCTGGCGGCGCGCTCCATCCGCCTTCGCTGGGAGCCGCCGGCCGGGAAGCTCGTGGTGTCGGGCTCGGAAGGGGAGCTGCAGCAGGTGCTCACCAACTTGATCCTGAACGCCATCGACGCGGTGGCCGCGGCCGGCGGGGAGATCCGCCTCGCGCTCGCGGGAGAGGAGGCGACGGTGACGCTCCAGGTCGAGGATAACGGCTCCGGGATCCTCCCCGAGCACCTCGATCGCGTCTTCCAGCCCTTCTTCACCACCAAGACCGGCAAAGGGGGCACCGGCCTCGGCCTCGCCATCAGCCAGAGCATCGTCGAGCAACATCAGGGGCACCTTCGCGTAGAAAACCTCGAGGCCGGCGGGTGCAGGTTCACGATCGAGCTCCCGCGCATCGCCGAGCCTCGCGAGACGCGATGAACATCCTGGTCGTAGACGACGAAGAGATCCTGCAGGACGTCCTCGGTCTGCTCCTGCGCAAGGAGGGCTTCCGCCCGCTCGCCGCGCGCACCGGCGAGGAGGCCCTGCTGATGCTCGAGCGGGAGCCGATCGATCTCGTGCTGCTCGACCTGATGCTCCCGGGCATGTCGGGAATGGAGGTATTGCGCCAGATCCGGAGCCGCGATCCCGAGCAGGTGGTGATCGTGGTCACCGCCTACTCCTCGATCGAGAGCGCCATCGAGGCGATGCGCGAGGGGGCGTTCCACTACATCCCGAAGCCCTTCAAGAACGAGGAGGTGCTGCTCACCATCCGCAAGGGGCTCGAGCAGCGCCGCCTGGCGAGCGAGAACCAGGCCCTCAAGCAGGAGCTCGAGAAGCGCTACGGGCTCGACAAGATCATCGGCAAGAGCGCCTCGATGCAGCAGGTCTTCGAGCTCATCCGCCTCGCGGCGCCCTCGAAGAGCAACATCCTCATCCTGGGCGAGAGCGGCACCGGCAAGGAGCTGGTGGCGAAGGCGATCCACCACCACAGCCGGCGCATGCAGGGTCCGTTCGTGACCGTCAACTCGGGCTCCATGCCGGCCGACCTGCTGGAGTCGACCCTCTTCGGTCACGTCAAGGGCGCCTTCACCGGCGCCATCGCCGCCAAGAAGGGGCTCTTCGAGGTCGCCACCAACGGCTCGATCTTCTTCGACGAGATCGGCAACATTCCGCCCGAGACGCAAGCGAAGCTCCTGCGCGTCATCCAGGAGAAGGAGTTCATGCGCCTGGGCGGCGTCGACACGATCCGCGTCGACGTCAGGATCATCGCCGCGACCAACGCCGATCTCGACGAGCTGGTGCGCAAGGGGGCGTTCCGCGAGGACCTCTACTACCGCTTGAACGTCATCACCATCCAGCTGCCGCCGCTGCGCGAGCGGTCCGAGGACGTGCCGCGCCTGGCGCGCCACTTCCTCGGCGTCTACGCGGAGGAGAACGGCAAGGAGCTCGAGGACATCACCCCCGGGGCGCTCGAGCTCCTGATGGACTATCGCTGGCCCGGCAACGTGCGCGAGCTCGAGAACGCGATCGAGCGCGCGGTGGTCCTCTCCTCCGGCAAGCTGCTCGACGTCGAGCTCCTCCCGCCCTCGGTGCGCAACGGCAGCTCGGCCGCCCTGGCCTTCGTGGGCGCGTCGGGCACGCTCCCCAACGGCTCCTTCTGGGACGCCGTCTCGGCCTACGAGCGGCAGCTCGTGCTGGCGGCGCTCCAGGCGTCGGGGGGCGTGCAGAAGAAGGCGGCGGAGCTCCTGCAGATCAAGCCCACGACGCTCCACGAGATGATGAAGCGCCTCGGCGTCACCGCCGAGATGGTGGGCTCCTGAGGCTGCGCCGTCGCCGCGCGGCGTAGACAAGCTCTTTTTCCGCAGAGGGTTGAGGGGCCGGCCCTGGACGGGGCTGGCCCCTTGACGTATACTTCTCCTTCCGCGCGATGCTCGCGCCGGCGGTCGTCCCGAGAATGGAAAGCACGCGATGAAGAAGAACCTCCACCCCCAGCTGCACTTGGTGACCGCGGTCTGCGCCTGTGGCAACACCTTTCAGACCCACTCGACGCGCAAGGAGCTCCGGCTCGAGATCTGCAGCGCCTGCCATCCGTTCTTCACCGGGCGCCAGAAGCTGATCGACACCGCGGGACGCGTCGAGCGCTTCAACCGCCGCTACGGCAAGAGCGCCTAGCTCGTCCGACCGATCTCCCGGCCCCGGGACGCCGCCGTCGCGACGGCAGGCTCCCGGGGTTTTGATTTGGAACGCGCCCTGATGCTCGATCGACTGCGCCGCATCGAAGCTTCGCACGCCGAGCTCACGGCCCGGCTGGCGACCCCCGAAGTGCTCGCCGACCCCAAGGCGGTGCGCGAGACCAGCCGCGCGCTCGCCGAGATCGATCCGATCGTCACCCTCTACCGGCGTTTTCGGGAGACCGAGCGCCAGCTCGCCGAGGCGAACGAGCTTCTCGCCTCGAGCCCGGAAGGCGACGAGATGCGCGCGCTCGCCGAAGCCGAGATCGACGCGCTCACCGGCGAGCACGAGCGACTCCAGGAGGAGCTCGCGCGCGCGCTGGTGCCCAAGGACCCGAACGACTCCCGCAACGTGGTGCTCGAGATCCGCGCCGGCACCGGCGGAGACGAAGCGAGCCTCTTCGCGGCCGAGCTCTTCCGCATGTACGCGCGCTACGCCGAGCGGCGCGGGTGGCGGGTCGAGATCATCGACCTCTCCGAGTCCGAAGCGGGTGGGATCAAGGAGGTCTCGGCGATCGTCGAGGGGCAGGGCGCCTACAGCCGGCTCCGCCACGAGGGGGGCACGCACCGCGTGCAGCGCGTGCCGCAGACCGAGGCCTCCGGGCGCATCCACACCTCGGCCGCCACGGTCGCGGTGCTGCCCGAGGCCGAGGACGTCGAGATCGACGTCCACGAGAAGGACCTGCGCGTCGACCGCTTCTGCGCCTCGGGCCCGGGCGGCCAGGGCGTGAACACGACCTACTCGGCGGTGCGTCTGACGCATCTGCCGACCGGGCTCGTCGTCTCCTGCCAGGACGAGCGCAGCCAGATCAAGAACAAGGAGAAGGCGCTGCGCGTGCTGAAGGCGCGCCTGCTCGAGGTCGAGCGCGAGAAGGCCGAGTCCGCCATGTCGCTCGAGCGCCGCA
The DNA here is from genome assembly GCA_964476605.1 of uncultured Thermoanaerobaculia bacterium. Taxonomy (GTDB): domain Bacteria; phylum Acidobacteriota; class Thermoanaerobaculia; order Multivoradales; family JAGPDF01; genus JAGPDF01. Next base: position 13,351 of record CAYZBH010000031.1, read on the forward strand.
AGATGGTGGGTTCCGGCGATCGCTCGGAGAAGATCCGCACCTACAACTTCCCGCAGAGCCGGGTGACCGACCATCGCATCGGGCTCACCCTCCACCAGCTGCCGAGCGTGCTCGGTGGCGAGCTCGATCCGCTGATCGATCCGCTCGTCGCGCACCACCAGGCGGAGAAGCTCGAGGAGGCGGCGCGTTCGAGCACCGCCTGAGCGCGGCCGCTCAGCTCTCGCCGCTCGCCGGGACGCGGTCGCTGAAGATCAGGCCGAGGGCGGCGAGGATGAGCACACCGGCCGCCGCCACCCGCCAGGTCAGCGGCTCGCCCGCCAACGACCAGCCGAGCAGCACCGCGACCACCGGGTTGACGAAGGCGTACGTCGAGGCGACGATCGGTCGCGCGTGGCGCAGGAGGTAGGTGTAGGCAGTGAAAGCGACGATCGATCCGAGGACCACGAGGTACGCGAACGCGAGCAGCGAGCGGCGCGAGACCTCGTGGGGCGAGAAGGCGGCGAGCTCGCCCTGGAGCGCGCCGAACAGGAGGAGCGTCGCGCCCCCGGTGAGCATCTGCAGCGAGGTGGCGAGCGCGGGTGAGGCCGGCAGCTCGGCACGCGTCGCGTAGAGCGATCCGGCCGCCCAGGACATCGCGGCCAGAACCACCACCAGCGCTCCCCGCGGGTCGACGGAGGTCGGATCGAGCCCGCCGTGAGGATCGATGACCAGCACCGCGACTCCGGCGAGCCCGGCCGCGAGCCCTCCGAAGATCCGCGCTCCCGAACGGCGGACCCCCTGGATGAAGGGCGCGAGGAGCGCGATCCAGACCGGTTCGACCGCCACCAGCAGCGCGGCGACGCCCGAGGGGATGCGGTGCTCCGCCCAGACGACGCCGCCGTTGCCCCCGAGCAACAACAGGACCCCGATGACGAGACTCGGCCCCCAATGACGCAGCGCGGGGCGCGGCGCCCCGCGCAGGCGCGCCCACCCGTAGAGGATCATCCCCGCGACGAGATAGCGCATGCCGGCCATCGAGAAGGTCGGCAGCGTCTCGATCGCGTAGCGGATCGCGAGGTAGGTCGAGCCCCAGACGACATAGACGACGAGGAGCGCCATCGCGACGCCCCCCAGGCTCGCGCGAGCGCGCGCCAGCGCATTCATCGCGTCTCCTCCGCCGGGGGCAGGAACGGCAGGTCGGTGGTCTCCTTGAGCGTGCCGAGAGCGATCGTGGTGCGGGTCCGTCGAACTCCCGGGAGTGGGGCGATCCGCTCCTGCAGCAGACGACCGAGCGCCCCGGTCGTGGCGCAGCGCACCTTCACCAAGTAGCAGTCTTCGCCGGCGATGTGGTGGACCTCTTGGGCTTCCGGAAGGGCCGCCAATTGATCGCCGACGCACCCCTCGCCCGGCTGCTCGTCCGCCTGGACGAAGACGAAGGCGAGGAGTCCCAGACCGAGCGCCTCCGCCGCGAGTCGGGTCGTTGTTCCGTGCAGGATTCCCCGCCGCTCGAGCTTGCGCAGGCGCTCGAGGACGGCCGAAGGGGCGAGGCCAACGGCCCGGCCGAGGTCCGCGTGCGAGGTTCTTGCGTCGGCCTGCAGCAGCTTTAGGATCTGGCCGTCCCTTTCGTCGATCACAATCAGATCCTAGTCAATTACAGATGAATCGTCAACAGAATAGCTATTTCTAAGACGATTCGTCTGCGACCGCCCGGGGACCCGGCGTCTGACCTTTCTTCCGCCGCCGGATAGGATGCCGCGGTGCGACCGATCCGCGAGCAGCTCGCGCGCGCCCGGACGCGGCTCGCGAAGGCCGGGATCGCCTCGCCCGGCCGCGAAGCGGCCCTGCTCCTCGCCTCCATCCTCCGGACCTCCGAAACCGCGCTCCTTGCCGGCGACGACGCGCCGCTCCCCGACGGGGTGCGGGGGCGCTTCGAGGACCTCGTGGAGCGACGCGCCGGGGGCGAGCCGATGGCTTACCTCCTCGGCTCGCGCGAGTTCTTCGGGCGCCGCTTTCGCGTCGATCCGCGGGTCCTGATCCCCCGACCGGAGACCGAGCTGCTGGTGGAGATCGCGCTCGCGCTGCCGCTACCCGCTCGAGCGCGCGTGCTCGACGTCGGCGTCGGCAGCGGTGCGATCGCCCTCACGCTCGCCGCCGAGCGCCCCTCCTGGAGCGTCGCCGGCGGCGACCTCTCGCTCGGCGCGTTGGCCGCGGCGGATGCCAACCGGCGGGCCCTCGCGCCGGGCGGGCGGGTGCTGCTCGTGGCGAGCGACGTCACGTCCGCCTTTCGCCTGGCATCGTTCGACCTCGTGGTCGCGAACCCTCCCTACGTCGATCCGGCCGATCCGGCGCTGGTCGAGGCCGCGGTGCGCGCGCACGAGCCCCATCTGGCGCTCTTCGCCGAGGCGTCCGGCCTCGCCGTGATCCACCGGTTGCTCGCCGAGAGCGGCGCGCTCGCGCGCGGGGCTTGGTTGCTCTTCGAGATCGGCTTCGGTCAAGCCGAGGCGGTGGCGCGAGCCTGCGAGGCCGCGCCCGCGCTCGAGCTCGTCGAGATCCGTCCTGACGCGGCGGACATCCCGAGAGTTGTGGTATGCAGGGCGCGGAGCTGACGGGACCCCTTCCAGGAGCATCCTCGCCGTGGATCGTTTTCGCATCGAAGGCCCGACCCGGCTCGCCGGCACGATTCGACCCGGTGGCGCGAAGAACGCCGCCCTTCCCGAGCTCGCGGCGACGTTGCTGACCGATGCGCCGGTCGAGCTCCGCCGCGTCCCGTCGGTGCGCGACATCGAGACCATGCGGCGCCTGCTCGAGCACCTCGGCAAGCGCGGCCGCCGTCTGGAGGACGCGATCGCGATCGAAGGCGGCGGCACGACGAGCGACGACGACGCCCCCTACGAGCTCGTCAAGACGATGCGCGCGAGCATCCTCGTGCTCGGCCCCCTGGTCGCACGCCGGGGCCACGCGCGCGTGTCGTTGCCGGGCGGCTGCGCGATCGGCGTGCGTCCGATCGACCAGCACCTGGCGGGCCTCGCGGCGCTCGGCGCCGACGTTCGCCTCGAGCACGGTGACGTCGAGGTGCGGGCGACCAGGCTCGAAGGGGCGCGCTTCCGTTTCGCCCTGCCGACGGTCACCGGCACGGAGAACCTGCTCATGGCGGCGACCCTGGCGCGCGGCGAGACGGTGCTCGACAACTGCGCGCGCGAGCCCGAGATCGTCGACTTGGCGACGTTGCTTCGCGCGATGGGCGCCGACATCGAAGGCGCGGGCGAGGAGACCCTCCGCGTGCGGGGCGTCGGGGAGCTCTCCGGCGCGCGGCACGAGGTGATCCCGGATCGCATCGAGGCCGGCACGTACCTGCTCGCCGCGGCCGCGACCGGCGGCAACCTCCGGCTGGAAGGGGCGCGGGCGGCCGACCTCGTGCCGCTGCTCGATCTGCTCGCGAGCTGCGGCGTCGCGCTCGAGGTGGCAGGCGACGGCGCGATCGAGCTCCGCCGCGACGGTCCACTCAAGTCTCGCGACATCGTGACGGCCCCCTTCCCGGGCTTCGCGACCGACCTGCAGGCTCAGTTCATGGCGCTCCAGACGCAGGCCGAGGGTGTCGCGACGATCTGCGAGTCGGTCTTCGAGAACCGCTTCCAGCACGCCGCCGAGCTCGCCCGCATGGGAGCCGACGTGCGCCTCGACGGGCGCTACGCGCGCGTCCACGGACCGACGCCGCTCTCGGGCGCGACCGTGATGGCGACCGACCTCAGGGCCTCGGCCTGCCTGGTCATCGCCGGCCTCGTGGCCGAGGGAACGACCGTCGTCGACCGCATCTACCACCTCGACCGGGGCTACGAATCGATGGAAACCAAGCTCAACGCGCTCGGCGCCCGCGTCGAACGTCTCCGCTCGAGCTGAACGACGCCCAGGAGGATCATCGTGGCGAACGACTGCCTCTTCTGCCGCATCGCGTCCGGCGAGATCCCGGCGCGCCTCGCCTATCAGGACGACGAGATCGTGGCCTTCCACGACATCGCGCCGCAAGCGCCGGTCCACGTGCTCCTCATTCCGCGCCGTCACGTCGCGCACCTCTTCGACACCCGCCCCGAGGACGCGGGCCTGCTCGGGCGTCTGCAGAGCGTCGCGACGGGTTTGGCGCGCGAGCTGGGGCTCGAAGAGAGCGGTTTTCGCCTGGTCACCAACTGTCTCGAGGCGGCGGGCCAGTCGGTGTTTCATCTCCACCTGCATCTGCTGGGCGGCCGACGCATGGGCTGGCCCCCCGGATGATCGTCCCGCTGCTGCTCGCGGCGACCCTTTCGGTCGACCCTCGCGCGACGCTCATCGAGCTGCAGCGCGAGCTCCGTTTCGCCGACGCGCTCGCCGAGATCGAACGCCTGAACGCGTCCGACCCGGGCGCGACATCGCGCTACGGTCTCGATCTGTTGCGCGGCGACCTGCTCGCGCGTCTCGGCCGGATGCGCGAGGGCGCCGAAGCCTACGCCCTCGCGATCGCCTCCTCCGGCAACCTCGCTCCCTGGGCGAGACTCCGCCTGGCCGGGGTCCAGGAGACGATGGGGCACCCCGAGGTCGCGGCGGGACTGGCCTCGACACTGATCGCGCTCGAGCCCCCCAGGAGCCTGGCGCGAGCCTCCGTCGATCAGCTCGTGCGCGCGGTGCGGCGGGGCGGCGACTGCCGGCTGGTCGCTCCCCTCGCCGGCGCCGCCCTACCCGCGGAGTCGGCGCGGCGAATCCGCCTCCTCGCCGCGGAGTGCGCGCTGCGCGATGGGCGCGAGACCGATGCGGCGCAGATCCTGGAGAACCTGCTCGAGGAGCGCGACGACGACCTGGTGGCGCAGGGCGCGGCCGACCTCTGGCTCGCGCGATGGCCGGTTCCCCAAGAGCCCCGGCTCCTGATCGCCCTCTCCGAAGCGGCCTACGCACAGCGCGACTTCGCTCGCGCCGTGCCGCTGCTCGTCGCGACGCTCGCGTCCCCGGGAGCCGAAGTCCGTCGCCGGACCGAGGAGCTGCGCTACGCACTCGGGCGGGCGCAGTTCTGGCTCGGCCAGTACGACGCCGCGGCCGCCGCTTTCGCGAGCCTCGCCACCGAGACTCATCGTCCGACGACGCGGGCCGATGCCCTCTACCAGCAGGGGCGGGCGATCGAGCACCTCGGCCACGCCGGGGCCGCGGCGCTCTTCGCGCGCGCCTACGAAGCCGAGCCCGCGGGCGAGTGGGCCGGCCCCGCCATCCTCGCCAGGCTCCGTCTCGCCGCCGTCTCCGGCGATGCGGTGGGAGCGGAAGCGTCGCTCTCGATCCTCGCCAGGCGCCCGCCGTGGCGCACCGCCCTCGCGCGCGGGGCCCTCTTCCTCGCGAGCTCGGAGATCGCCGGCGGAGGTCCCACGCGGCGCGCGGCGAGCTGGCTCTCGACCGGGGAGCGCGGATCGGGCGGCGCTCTGGCGGAGGAGTTTCTCTACTGGCGTGGCCGGCTCCACGAGGCCGAGGGGAGACCGCAGGAGGCAGCCGCTTCTTACCTCGCCTTGCTGCGCCGCCGACCGTTTCATCCTCTGGCGATCTCCGCGCAGCGGCGTCTCGCCTCGTCACGGCTCCAGGGAGCGCGCGAGGCGCTCGCCACGGAGCTGCTCGCCGAAGGGTCGACCCGGGGGGACCACGCGCTCTGGCTCCTCGACGGCGGCGTCGGAGCCCGGGCGGAAGCCGCGAGAGAGCGCTCCGTGGCGGCCCTGCTCCGGATTCAAGGCGCCTCGCGATGGCTGGGCAACCCGATCGAGGCGGCGACTTTCTGGCCCATCTGGCAGCAACCGTTGGATCGCCCCGAGGAGCGCATGCTGGCGCTCGGCCTGACCGACGGCGGGCTCGCTGCGATCGCCGGTCTGCCACCGAGCGCGCGACGCGCGATGACCCTCGCGATCGCCGACCTGGCGGCCCGCCGAGGGGACGCGCAATTGGCGTTGGAGGCGGCCGAGCGGCTCTTCGCGGCCCGGCCGCGCGCGCTGCCGATCGAGTGGGTCGGTCCGCAGCTGCAACGCCTGCTCTACCCTCTTCCGCTCGCCGCGCACCTCGAACGGGAAGCGAAACGACGGGGAGTCGATCCCTGGCTGTTGGCGGCGGTCCTGCGCCAGGAGAGCCGTTTCGCCGCCGACGCGGTCTCCGCCGTCGGCGCGCGAGGGCTCGCTCAGTTCGTGCTGCCGACCGCCCAACGACTCGCCGCGGGTCTCGGCTTGTCCCTACCCGACGCGGAGGCGCTTCACGATCCGCGGCTCGCGATCACGCTCGGAGCCGCCTACCTCGCCGATCTGTGGCATAAATTCGGCGGAAACGAATTGGCGGTGGTCGCCGCCTACAATGCAGGCGAGGCGCAGGTCGAGCTCTGGCGAAGCAGCTGCACGTCGGACGATCCCGACGAGCTCCTGGCGAAGATCGGCTTCCTGGAAACCCGAACCTATGTCGTGCAGGTGCTCGAGAACCGAGCGGTTTACGCCTCGCTTTACGGCCGAGCGGGAGAGTAGACCCCAGGAAATCCAGGGGTTTGCCCCCCCCGATCGCCGTGGTAACCTCTTTCGCCGATGTCCACCGAGCAGGTCGAAACGGGAGCCCCGGAACCCGCCGTCCTCGTCGAGCCGGTGCGGGTCTTGGTCCCGTCCCAGATCGGAGCGCTGGGGGTGGAGTTCTACGGCCTGGCGATCGGCCGCCTCCTGATCGCTCCGTCGGGCCGGGACAAGAAGCTCTTCCACCCGCTCTCCGCCTTCGAGGACTCCGACTTCCTGGACGAGGTCTTCGGTCGACTTTCGGAGTACTTCGCCGGGGCCCGGAGGGCGCTCGAGCTGGAGTACGACCTCGCGCCCTCCGGCATCGACTCCTTCGCGCGCCGCGTGCTGCGCGAGACCGCCCGCACGCCGCACGGGAAGACTCGCACCTACAAGGAGATCGCCGAGGCCGCCGGACGTCCCGAAGCCTACCGGCAGGTGCTCTCGATCCTGCTCGCCAACCCGCTTCCCATCCTCGTTCCCTGCCACCGGATCATTCCGACGAAGGAGGGAATCGGGGGTTGGGTGGGCGGCACCGCGCGCAAGAAGTGGCTGCTCCGGATGGAGCGCGAGAGCGCCACCCAACCCGCCTGAAGGGGCTCCTCAGTCCTCGAGCTCGATCTCGATCCGGACCTCGGCGCCGGCTTCGACCGAGAAGTCGCGCGCTTCCTGCTCCTTGCCGGGGCGCACGACCTCGAGCCGGTGCTCTCCCGGATCGACGATGAGCCCGGAGCGGAGGTGCGCCAACTCGTCCGCGGTGCCCAGGAAGCGGCCGTCGAGATAGACCGAGGCATCGCCCGGCTCGACCGAGAGAACGAGCCTCCCCGGCTCTCCGCGCGCGTCGAGCGCCTGCGGACTCCGCCCCGGGGCGCTCTCGCCCGCGTCGTCCCGCCAGGCCCGGCTCCGGCGCCACTCCTGTTCCGCCTCGCGATCCCGCCGCAGGCGCTCGTCCCGATGGACGGTGCTCTTGCTCACGAGATCCTCGGGGCGCACCGAGGCGCCCGGCACCATGCGGTCCTCGACGTCGATGACCATGCCTGGGTAGATCGTGTACTGGCGCGCGATCGTCTGGTAGCCGTCCATGTAGATCACGACGTCATAGGTGCCCTTCGGCAGCCAGAGATAGTCGGGGAAGCCGTCGAAGTCGTCCGCGCGCCCCACCAGATTGCCGTCGACGTAGACCTCGGCCTTCTCGGGCGAGACGTCGAGGTCCAGGGCACCGTGGGTGGCGTTCTGGTTCGGATAGACGGAGACACCGCCGCCCCAAGCCCCGCCCCACCCTCCGCCCCACGCCCCCCATCCCCACCCCCAGGGGTACCAGGGGTTCGGATACCAACCGTTCCAGACCACGACCGACCGGCGATGGCCATGCGACGCCGCGGCGGGAGCAGCGAGCGAGACCAGGGAAACGGCGAGGAGAAGTACGAGCACTGTCTTGCGTCCGTTCATGTCGGCGACCTTTCCGGCGTCGCGACCCGCTCTCTCCAGGCCCGGTGCAGACCGCGGAGGTAGTGGTAGCGAAGGCCTTCCTCCCACTGCGTCGGGAGGCTCACGGGAAGGAATTGCAAGGCCTGGACCAGCCCCTCGAGGAGCCGCTGCCGGAGATGGGAGGGGAGAGGCGGAGGACCGGCCGGATCGACGCCCAGGAAGCCCGCGAGCTCCGGGTGCCGCTGCCAGAAGACCACCGCGGAGTAGCCGACGCGCTCCTGGCGCTCGGCGAAGCGCCGAAAGTCGGTCGGGTGATCGTGCCACACACGCGCCTCGGCGGCGTAGACCAGCCGGAGACCGCGGCCGGCGAGGCGGTACGACGCCTCGATGTCCTCCCAAGCGGCATAGGGGAAGCTCTCGTCGAAGGGTTCGGCGAGCAGGCACGTGCGCGTGAGCGAGAGGTTCGACGTGTAGAAGAAGTTGAAGGGCACCCGCTCCGGGTCCTCGATCAAGGCGTACCCGAACTGGAGCCCCCACTCGTTGATGTAGCGGAGGAACCGGGTCACTCGCACGCGCTCGTGCCACTCCGTGCGGCCGATGACGGCGAGATCGCCGGAGTCGCCCCGCGCGCGGTGCGCGTCGACGTGCGCCGCGAGCCACCGCGGGTCGGGCACCGTGTCGTCCCCCAGGAACGCCACGAGCGCCCCGCGCGCCTCCCGCACGCCGTGGTTGCGCGCCGCGGCCGGACCGCGATTCTCCTGCCTCAAGACACGGAGCCGCGTCGCCGCCGGCGCTTCGAGCCCCTCCCCGGAACCGTCGGTCGAGCCGTCGTCGACCACCACGATCTCGAACGGCGGCGCCCCGGCCTGCGCCGCGAGCGCGGCCACCACCTCCCGCAAGAGCTCCCGCCGGTTGTGAGCCGGGACGACCACCGAGACTTCGACCGGAGCGCCCGCGCTCATTCGGCCTGGATCTCCTCCAACCGTGCCCGCTCCAGGCGAGGCGATTCGGGGAGGAAGCTCGCGAAGCCCGCGCTCGAGAAGAGCCGCTCGTCGCCCGGATAGGTCGCGACGAGGTAGAGCGGAAAGCGCTCGACGAGCTCGCGATCCGGCACGCGGCGCCGCGCGAGCGCCTCGGCGCGCCGTCCGGCCGCCTGGTCGAGCGTCGCTCGAAAGAGGCTCAGGGCGCGCAGATGGGCGATCGCCTGCGGGTGATCGAGATCGACGCGCTCGCCCGTCCGGTCGGCGAAGAGGCGGCGCGCCTCGCGCGCCACCTTGCGGCGGGCGCGCCGCGCCATCTCGCGACTGCCGTGTCGGCGCCACTTGGCGAGGAGATCTCCTTCGGGCGCTCCACCGGTCGACATCCTGGCCTTCGCCACTTCCGCCGCACCTGCCGGAGCGCCGCCGACCGGGTCGCGCCGCAGGAGGCCAGCGCTCGGATTCCCCTCCACGAGCAGCGTCTCGACGCGAGCGAGAAAGGTGAGGAGCACCGCCGGCATGAGCTTCGGCCAGAGCTCGCGATCGTAGTTCTTGTAGGCGGTGAGCAGCGCGTTGCGCTCGAAGAGGAAGCCGCGGTGGAAGACTCCGAGCCGCTCGCTGGTGGCGCTCGCGCGATGGGCCACCACGGCCTCGCGGCAGAACTGCGCGCGCTCGCCTCCCGCCCAGAGCCGCCACCCGAGATCCACGTCCTCGAGATAGGCGAAGAAGGACGCGTCGAAGGCGCCGGCCTCCAGAAAGGCCCGTCGCTCGATCAGCATGTTGCCGCCGCAGGCGAAGGGAACGAGCTCGCCGCTCTGCGGGATACGCGCCCGGTCGAGTGGCCTGCGGGCGTCGAGCTGGAACGCGTGGCCGTCGAAGGTCCGGATGCCGCGACCGAAGTCGAGGTGGCGCTCGTCCCAGTCGACGATCAGACCCGAGATCGCGGTCACTTCTGGCGCCGCCGCGGCATAGGCGTCGACCAGCGCGGCGAGCCAATCGGGGCGCGGTCGCATGTCGTTGTTGACCAGCACCAGGAGATCGCTCTCCGCGCGCTCGGCGAGGCGGTTGTTCGCGGCCGCGAAACCGAGGTTGCGAGCGCCCTCGAGAATCTCGATCTGCGGATACCGCTCCCGCACCCAACCGACCGTGCCGTCGGTGGAACCGTTGTCGAAGAGGAGGATCCGCCAGGCACACCCCGGGTCGCGCTGGTCGGCGAGCGCAGGCAGCAAGTGCTCGAGATGTGCGCGCCCGTTCCAGGAGACGACGAGCACGGCGAGGCTCTGCGGGCGGGGTTTCAAGGCTCTCCTACCCTCCAAGACGACGGCGGAGCCATCGGCGAGCACGAAAGGCCAGGGAGTCCGGAGGAACGTCGATCTCCCAGCGCGCCGCGAATCGACCCTTGCTGGAGTCGCGCCGCGGCGCTTCGAGGAACTTCACCAAGGGAGCGATCGCGCGTTCCCAGCGGTAGCTCTCCGCGAGCCGTCGGCCGGCGTCTCTTCGCCGCTCGACCTCCAGACCTCCGCCCAGCGCTTCGCGCAGCGCTCCGGCCAGTGCCTCGGCGTCGCCCGCGGGGACGACCCAGCCCGCACGGTGCGCGGCGAGCTGCCGGCTGATCGTCCCGCCCGCGCTCGTCACCACCGGACAACCGACGGTCAGGGCGTCCAGGAACCGCGTCCGCAGGGCGAGGTCGGTCTCGAGCGACGGGCGATGGGTGGCGACCATGAGATCGCACTCCCGGAGCAGGTCGTAGCGTCGCTCGGCAGGGACCCAGTCGATCGGCTCGACCCGATCCTGCCACCAGCCCCGCTTCCTGGCGTGAGTCTCCACCTCGGCGAAAAGGCGCTGCGGCGTCGACTCCGCGTTCGGGCTGCGCACGATGACCAGACGCCAGTCCACCCCTTCCAGGCGTTCCAGCGCCGCGAGCACCGTCCACGGGTCGTACCAGTCGTAGAGTCCGCCGAAGAGCAGCCTCCGCTCGCCCGGCCGGCGGGCCGCGAGCAGAGGGCGAGCCGCCGGCAGCTCGCGCGGCGTGCCGAACGGCACCACGTCGATCAGGGATCTGAGCTCCGGATCCCCTTCCACGCGCTCCGGATGCACGCGGCCGAGCGCCGTGAGAAAGCCCAGGTAGAAGAGGCGCTGCTCCTCGCTCGAGCAGAGGAAGAAGTCCCCGCGCGCGAGTTGGAGGTGCCAGGTCGCGAGATCGTTGCGAAAGGGATCCAGTCCGAGCGTCTTCCGGTAGTGGAGATTCTCGATCAGGAACGGGTCGTAGAGGTCGATCGCCACCGCGCGATCCGGAGTCGACTGCAGCACGTCGTTGGCGAGCTGGCCCTGCGCCACCACCGCGGTGCAGTCCCCGAGATCGCGCGATAGACGCTCCCGCGCGAAGTTGCGTCGCTCGACCCCGTCGAGCTCGATCTCGCTCCCTCCGTCGCCCGCGGGTGGGGTGAGCAGACGCACCGCGAAGCCCGCGGCCGGAAGGCGCCGCGCGAGCTCCAGGTAGCGAACGCCGATCCCCCCCATGCGCGGACGGAGCGGCTCGCTCGAGACGAGCGCGATCGGGCTCACCGCCCGCGCACGCGCTCCACCCAGCGGTGGAGCCGCCAGGCCCGCGTGCCTTCCATCCGGGCGATCAACGCGCCGAGGCGCTCGATCTCGGCGTAGGTTCGCCTCAACTGCTCGTCCCGGCCCGCGAGGACGTGCCGCAGCTCGGCGATCTCGCGCTCGACCGCGACCAGCTGTCGCCGTCGCTCCTCGCCCGTCACCGCCTCGCCGCGCAGCCGGTCCACGGCCCGCGCCAGTCGATCGGGCGCGAGCCGTTGCCGGTGCTTTCCGAGCACCCGCGCCTTCATGGCTAGAAAGTCCTCGCGCGCGCGCCCGTGCTCTCCCAGCACGTGATCCGCGCCGCCGCGAAAGTGGCGGTATTCGCAGGTGACCCGCTTCAGGTGGAGGAAGGGAGCGCGCTCCGCCAACCGGATGAGGAGATCCCAATCCTCGAAGAAGGGGAGCTCCGGGTCGAGCGTTCCGACCTCCGCGAGCAGCGCGCGGTCGATCAGCACGGTGTTGAACGGAATGTAGTTGTCGAGCAGCAGCAGCTCGGGGTCGAAGTCCCGGCTGTAGGGCAGGCGTCGCCCCACCTCGCTCCAACCCTCGCGCGCGTCGGGCTCGTAGAGGCCCACGGCCGCGTCGCTGTAGACCACGCGCGCGCCGCTCCCCCGAGCCAGGCCGGCCAGCAGCTGGAAGTGCTCGGGCTCCACCAGATCGTCGTCGTCCAGGAAACCGACGAAGGCGCCCGTCGCCGCCGCGATCCCCGCGTTCGCAGCCTCCGCGCGTCCGCGGTTGTCCGGCAGCTCGACCCGGACCAAGTCGAGCCCCAGGTCCGGCGGCACCTGCGGCGGGACGCCGCCGTCGTTCACGAGAACGACCTGGAGGCGCCGGTAGCTGCTCGCCGAGAGGCTGGCCAGCGCTTCGGCGAGCAGGCGCGGGCGATCCCGCGTCCGCACGATGACCGAGATCGTGGGGCCGGCGTCGACCGCGATCGGCTCGATCGTCGCGCCGACGCGTCTCGCCAGCGTGATCAGTCCCTGGGTCGCGAAGTCCTCGCCGCGGAGCCTCCGATAGCCCTCGGCGGCCTCGACTCCGGGATCGAGCGAATGCGTCCGGTAGCGGCGCAGCCCGAGCGCCGATCGCAGATAGGGGTGCCGCTCCTCCTGCGACGCATAGGCTGCCATGGCGCGTTCGAGGGTCGGGAGCTGCTCGCTCACGTCGACCAGGACGTCGGGATAGCCCGGGTGGTTCACCTCGTAGAGCCAGACCTCGAGGCTCCCGAGCACCGCGTTCAGGGCCTCTCCGGGGCGCGCCTCGGTGAGGGCGTCGTGCAGCGCCGCGAACGCCGCGCGGTGATCGGGCGTCGCCTCCGAGGGCGAGGGCGCGAGGACCAGGCGCGGCCGCTGCGAGAGGAGCGCGCGACGGATCGCGCCGGCAGCTTCGCCCCGCCGATGCTCGAGCTCGCCGTCCGGGATCTCGAGCACTTCGATCCCGCTGAGACCGAGGACCTCCGCCGCCGCGACCGCCTCTTCGCGCCGACGCCGGGAGTAGCTCTCGCGGTCGCCGACCCGTTCGACACCCCCCGAGCCGTCGGTGAGGAAGAGAGCCCGCGCCGCCCCGCCCGAGGCGGCGATCCGCGCCAGCAGCCCTCCGCAGCCCAGAACCTCGTCGTCGAAGTGGGGTGCGAGCACGAGGGCGCTCGCGACCGCCACGGTCTCGGTGCTTCCCGGTGGGAGGGGTTGCGGATGCATGCGGTGCGCTAGGGACCTGGAGGCGGACCGGATTCGGGTCGCGTCATCGTAGCACCCTGCCCGCGCGAGGAGTCACGCACCCGGCTTCTCCCGACGGTGCCGCCACCGGATGCGCAGCACGTCGAGCAGCATCGATCGGGAGTCCCGAATCGGATGCACTCGCGACGCCGGGGAGTCGTGCCAGGTGACGCCCACTTCCGCCACCGCGAGCCCCCTCCGGCGCGCGAGCCAGACGAGCTCCACGTCGTAGGCGAAGCGTTCGATCGTGAGCGCGGCGAACAGCGAGCGCGCGACCTCGCCCCGGAGCAGCTTGAAACCGCACTGGGTATCCCGGAACCCGCGCACCGCGAGCGTTCTCACGACGAGGTTGAAGGTCTTTCCCATGAGCTCGCGGAGGAGCGGCTGACGGCGGGTGATCCGGGCGCCGGCGACGGCGCGACTGCCGAGCACGAGCGGATGGCGATCCAGAGCCTCGCGCAACCGGAAGTAGTCCTCGATCGGCGTCGAGAGGTCCGCGTCGCAGAGGAGCACCTCCTCCCCGCCCGAGGCCAGCGTTCCGGCCCGTAGCGCCGCTCCCTTGCCGCGGTTCTCCGGCTGGCGCAGCAGGCGCACGCCGCGCGCGGCGAAGCTCTCCGCGATCGAGGCGGTGGCGTCCCGGCTGCCGTCGTCGACGACCAGGATCTCGCAGCCGCCCGCGAGAGAGGCCGCGAACGCCGAAAGACGCTCGAGGGTCGCGCCCAGGCGGGGGCCCTCGTTGTAGGCCGGGACGACGATCGAGAGACGGGGAGCCACGGGGGGATTCTACGGGGAGCGCCCGATCGGTTCAGAAGTGATCGCAATCGCCCATGGTCAGGTAGAAGGACCCATAGATCGCCTCGACTGGCCAGCGCTCGTCGAAGCTGATCGCCCCGAGGCGGAGGATCGGCTCCTCCTCCCCTTTCCAACCCGCCCTGGCGAGGATCTCCCGGGCCTCCGAGTCCCCACGCAACCAGAGATCGAGTCGCTCGGCCCCTGCTGCGGCGGCGATCTCCCGGATCTCCCCGTCGAGCCGCTCGAGATCCCCCGCCCGCTCCCCGTCCCAGACCAGATCGAGCCATCGGGCCACCGGACGACTCCCGTCCAGCACACCCCAGGCCCGCGGCACGCCGGCCCGGCGGATCACGATCTGACGGTAGCCGCCATGCGGCTTCTCCGCGTAGCGCCAACGCGCCCAGGAGCCATCCCGCACCACCGCGCGAGGGTAGCGATGCCGCGATCGCTCCCAGAGCCGATCGATCGCCGCGGCGTCGAAACCCTCGGAGAGCCAACTCCGCCACCAACGGACCGCCCGCCGCGGCGCGACAGCCGCCGTCATCTTCTCGATCGGAGAGGTCGCATGGTAGAGACCGACCAGGCGCCCGAGCCTCTGGTGGCGCTCGCCGGGAAAGCCGTACACGAAGCCGAGACCGTCGGGGCGCCGGCAGCGCGCGAAGAAGCCGTCCGCGGTAGCGAGAAAGGGGCCAGCACGCCGCGCCAATCCGCGGGCGTGACGCGAGAAGACGTCGACGATCTGTCCAGCCCTCGCGCGACGTCCGTCCCACCGCACCGCGAGGGCGATCGCCGAGTACTGCGCGAGCAGATCGCCACCCGCATCGAATCCGAGCTCGATGATGGAGCCTTCGCGGGGGCCTTCGAACTTCCAGCGCCAGGTCTCGAGATCGCGGTCCTGGCCGAAGACCTCCTGGAAGCCACGCTGGATGGCCACCTCGTCGCCCGCTCGATAGGGCCGCACGTCGAGGGCGCCGCTCATCCCGCGGCTCCCCGGGCCTGCGTCTTCGCGGCCCGCCAGACGATCGGCCCTTCGCGGCCACCAACCAAGCTTCGGAGCCAGAGGTCACCGAAGACCAGATTCCGCCAGATCTCCGGCGGAAGGCTCCAGGAGTCTCCCGCCGGGTCGAGTCTCTCCGCCGCCGCCGGGTATCCGGCCGGGAAGGGTGAGAGCTCCACCCAACCCCCGGGACCCGCGCAACCGAGCGCGCGCCGGTCGAGCTCCGGACTCTCGTCGACCGCCAAGGCGCTCTCGCGACGGGGCGTCGCCGGCGGGCCGGACGTTTCGAGCCGCTCGAGCGCGAGCGCCCGGCGCGCTCCGAATCGCCGCCTGCGAAAGCGAGCGCGCGCCTCCGCATACCAGGCTTCGGCGCTCGGCTGGCGACGGCTGCTCTGCGCGTGCAGGTGCGTCGCCTCCGCCCGCGGCACGAACCGCGCGACCCCTCCCGCGCGCCGCAGCCTCCAGAGCCAATCCACCTCTTCGAAGTAGAGACGGTAGCCGGGGTCGAACGGCCCCACCCGCTCCCATGATTCGCGGCGCACCGCGAGCAGGGCGCCCGAGAGGGAGATGGAGTCGACGGAGTGGCGAGCGAGCCAATGCCGCCGCGCGTGCGCTCGCCATGCCCGCCGGGCCCAAAGGGCGAGCCCCGCGAAGCGCCGCCCGAGCACCGCGAGAAGCTCGCTCGACAACCGCGCGGGCTCCGTCGGCGGCAGCAGGATGCGACGGCCTCGATCCCAGAAGAATTGCGGTCCGGCCACGTCCGCTCCCGCGTCGAGCTCCTCGACGAGCGCCGCGAGACATCCTGGACGCACGAGGACGTCCGGATTCATCACCGCGAGCCGCGGCGCCGACGTTCGCTCGACCCCGAAGGCCACCCCTCCCGCGTAGCCGAGATTGGCGCCGGGATCGAGACGACGGACGGGCAGTCCCCGCCAGAGCGCCCGGCCGTCGGGATCGCTCCCGTTGTCCACCACGACGATCTCCGCGGCGAGACCGGATCGTCCGAGATCGGCGAGGAGCGCCTCGCACGCTTCGACGACCAGCTCGGGAGTCCGGAAGTGGACCAGAACGATCGCGAGCTCGGCGGCTCGCCCGCTCATCGGACGGCCTCGGCGCGCGCCCACGCGACCGCGCTCTCGACCTCTCCGGCGACCCGGCGCGGCGCGAATCGGCGCGCCGCCACGAGGCCCGCGCGCCGCTGGCGCCGCCACGCGCTCGCGGAGGAGAGCAAGGCCAGCGCCTCTCGCGCGAACGCGGCGGCATCGTCCGCCTCGACGAGACGCGCGCCGGTGTCCTGAGTCATGAACTCCGTGCTCGCGATGCGCGACGCGACCGCGGGCACTCCGAGCGCCATCGCTTCGAGCAGGGGGAGCCCGAAGCCTTCGGCGGAACGAGAGGGAAAGAGCAGGAGATCGCAGGTCGCGAGCACTCGTAGCGCCGCGTCCGGCGTGACGCCGCAGAGATAGCGATCGGCGGGCGCGAGGCGGCGCTCCCCCTCGGTCTCCGGCAGGACGGAGATCCTCACGAGTCGGAGCTCTCGCCCCCGCGCGCGCAGCGCCGCGATCGCCTCGAGCGCCGTTGCGATGCCCTTCACCCGGGCTTCGAAGATCCCGAAGAGCGCGATTCGCGGCGATCGACCAGGACTGATCTTCCAGCGCGCCCGGGCGCCGCGGACCACAGGGGGCGGAGCGAGTCTGGAGGGTCTGGCGAACTCCCGCCGCAGACGCTCTCCGAGATGAGGCGCCACGACGAGCGCCGGGAGCGGACGGCGGTAGGCGGCTTCGATCGCCGGCCGATCCGGTTCCAGGTGCTCGAGGTCCATCTCGAATCCCTGGCAGAAGTGGGCGACCGGACCGCGCGCGAGCCGCTCCGCCCGCTCGATCGTCGTCCAGAAGGTCGCCAGCACGAGATCCTGCGGTGGTAGCTCGGATGGGACTGTCGTGCTCTCGAGGTAACGGAAGGATCCGGCGAGCCAGGGCGGCCGTGGCCCCTCGGCCACGAGCGTGACGTCGTGACCGCGTTGCGCCAGCAGATCCGCGTGCTGTCCGACGACCTTGGTGCCACCTCCGAGCTCCGGACGGTCGAGCAGATAGGTCAGGCGCATTCGCTCTCCGCGCGCCGCCACCGTCGAGGAGCGACTTCACCCACCGTCGAGCGGCTCCCAGCGGTGGTCCGCGAGAACGAAGCCGTGCTGAAATCGTCCGCCCGCGATCGAGAACGCCTCGGGGAGACCCTTGCGATCGTAGACGTGCAAGCCCCGCTCGTCGACCAGGAAGACGGTCGCGCTGTAGGCGCCCTTGGCGAGCGGCAAGCTGGGGATGCGAAGCCTCAGGGCGTAGTCGTGGTGGCCGCGAAACGGCTCGAGGCCGCTGTGAAGGGTCGAGAAGGCGAGCACCGTCAAGCCACTCTCGAGATCGACTCCCACGGCGACGTGGAAAGGAGTCTCGGGGCTCTCGCTCCGCCATTGGATCTCGACTCCCCAGGCGGCCCCGGCTTCGAGCCGCAGCCCCCCGTTGGTCGCCGCGACCTTCCGGATCCTCGCGGGACTGGTCGTGGGCCGACCGCCCTCGGCGCGCTGCGCTTCGTTCTGCCGGGCCTCCTTGCGCAGCAGGTGGCTCTCGTACTCGCGCACCACGTCCTCCGTGGAGCCATTCGCGGCGATCCGCCCGTCGCGCAGCCAGAGGGCGCGCTGACAGAGCGTCGAGAGGTAGTACATGGCGTGCGAGCAGAAGAGCAGCGTCTTGCCGCGCCTCAAGAAAGCGACGATCCGGTCCATGCATTTCTTCTGGAAGTAGCCGTCGCCGACCGCGAGCGCTTCGTCGACGATCAGGATGTCGGGATCGATCTGCGTGGCGACGGCGAAACCAAGGCGCATCGCCATGCCGCTCGAATACTGGCGCACGGGGCGGTCGATGAACTCACCCAGCTCCGAGAAGTCGATGATCTCGGGCAGCCGGCTCACCACCTCGTCGCGTCCGAGGCCGAGCATGGCGGCGTTGAGCTCGATGTTCTGGCGCCCGGTGAAGTCCGGGTGGAAGCCCGAGCCGAGCTCGAGAATGGAGCCGACGCGGCCGGAGACCTCGAGCTCTCCAGCGGACGGCCGCGTCACTCCGGCGATCAACTTGAGGAGCGTGCTCTTGCCCGCGCCGTTCTCGCCGATCAAGCCCAGGCTCTCCCCGGCCGGGAGCTCGAACGTGACGTCCTCGAGCGCCGCGAAAGTGCGCGCGCTCCTCCTGCCGGCGCTCGCCAGCGAGAGCAGCCGATCGGCCGGAGAGCGATAGACGGAGTAGCGCTTCGCGAGTCGCTGGGCGCGCACGGCGAAGGAGGACATCGGAAGGGATCTTATCCGCCCGGTGGGAGCTGGCGTCGGCAAGAAAAAAGGCGCGGGCCTCGCGGCCCGCGCCTCTTACGGGTTGAACCCGTGGGACCTACTTACTCGGCGTAGCCGTACGGGCTGCCGGGCGTCGAGACGATCGGGTAGCCGTCACCCGGCTCGCCAAGCTGCACGTCGACGTCCTCGCAGAAGTCCGCGAGCACGATCGCGTTCATGCCGACGCTGAACCGGCCCTCGGCGCTGTGAATGGCGCCGACCCAGTTCTGCCGCAGGTCGTAGCCCTCGCCGTAGGACTCGTTGAGGTTCATGTAGATCCAGCCCGACTCGTACGGCGGATTGAGGTCCGCGACGTCGATCAGGTTGGCCTCACGCGGAGCGAACACATCCTCGGGATTGGCCGGCGGGCAGGGCGAAATGGTGCAGATGTCCGGAATCGTGGTGTTCTCTTCTTCGTCGAAGATCACGATCTGACCCTGACCCATCGGGTACCACCACGGCGTATCGCCGCAGTCGAACGTCATATCGATCGAGTCCGCGGTTCCTTCCGTCGAGTCACGCCACACCGTCAGCTGGGTGCCGCCGGTGAAGGCCGCGTTCTCGTACCAGTGCGCGGCGAAGTGCGTGCCGAGCGACTCGCGATAGTCGACGTACGGAGCGACGTTCACATCGCAACGGTTGTAGAAGGAGCCGTTGCCGAGCAGCGCGATCTCAGCCTGGTTCGCCGGATTGGCGGCCTGGATGTGAACGAGCGTGTCGCCCTGGGCATAGTTCTCGCTCGGGTTGAGCATGAACCAGTCGCCCCAGAGGATGTTGTCGTACTGACCGATCGAGGTGGCCGGGTCACCCGTGAAGTACGGGCCCTGGTCCGGATCGGCCCAACCGTCGCCGCAGGGCGTCTGCAGGGTGCAGTCGCTGACCAGGTCGACCGTCACGTAGCCCTTGGCGACGCCGTCGCCATCACCGATGGCGCCGCACTCGCCGGGATAGAGGAAGCTCGACTCGTCGCCGAGCAAGATCCCCTGCACGTCGGCGAGACGCGTGCAGCCGAGCTCGCCGCAGGTGCCGTCGCCGTTGTCCTCGTTGTCGTACGGGAAGCTGAGGGCCGAGCAGTCCGGATAGCTGTTGCCGTCGTCGACCGAGAACGGCCCGACCGGGCTCTCCGGCTCACCGTTGCCGGTGATCGGGAGAAGACCATGACGGAGCGCCAGGCCGAGGTTCACGGTCTGGACGTCGTAGCCGGTCAGGTAGACGTTGAAGTCGAGGACTTCAACCGACATGTCGGACCACACCACGACGTGGCTGAGAGCCGCGGTCGCGGAGGCGTTGTTGATCGTGAAAATGGTGTTGACACCCGCCTCGTTGTCGAGATCGACAGCGAAGTACGGGAGCAACAGCGTCGCGGCCGGAGCGGCCTCGATCGAGCAGAGCTCGGCGATCGCCGACCCGCCCAGAGCGAGAAGGCTCGCCACGGCGAAGACACAGATGAGTTTCTTCATTTGAGACAATCTCCTTACCAGAAAGAACGTTTCAGATCTCTTGAACATCGTTCACGGCTTGTTGGAGAACATTCCCGACTACCCCGGAAGCCATCACCTCCAGTTCAAAGATTTATTGTGCTGCCTATGCTGCCATAGCCTGAAAACCGGTGTCAATAGACTCCTGATCGGGGGTCAGCGTATCCAACCCGGTGGCCCCCGTCAATCCCTCACCACACCAGGCGCTGGCGGCGCCTCAGTTGCGGGTCGGAGCCCACTTCCAGGCCCCGATCGACCCCTTCCCTGGACACTGCTCGCCGGCGAAGGAAGCGACCAGGTCGAGCGATCCGTCGCCATCGAGATCGGCCGTGCCGAGATCCCAGACCGTGCACGAGCGGGCGCCGGCCAGCTCATCCGAAGCCTCGTTGCTGAAGCCCCCCTTGCCGTCCCCGAGGAAGACGAAGATCCGCCCGTCCCCCGTCCCGGCGACCAGGTCCTTCTTGCCGTCGCCGTCGAGATCGGCGGCCGCGAGCGAATAGAAACCCGCGTAGCCCGGCTCGACGTAGAGCCCGACGCGCTTCCAGCCGCCATCGGAGGTGGAGAGCATGACGTCGACACCCGAGCGGCGCACGCCCAGCTCGCCGCTCTGGTAGCCGACCGCGACGTCGTCGCGGCCGTCCCCGTCGAAATCGGCGGCCGCCACGGCACGGCTGTAGCCGTCGCCGCGCACCGGGAGCGACTTCGCCGGCTCGAAACTGCCGTCCGGAAGGTGCAGATACGCGAGGTCCTTGACCCCTTCGGGATTGGCTCCCGCCGCGAAATCGAGCTTGCCGTCGCCGTTGAAGTCGCCGATCGCGAGGGAGTCGCCGTAGAGATTGCGCTCCGCCTTGCCGCCCAGCCGCTGCCACGCGCCGCTCCGGAGCTGGAAGAGCCCCACGCCGTAGGACTCTTGGAGGCGGCCCGTCGGTCCGGTGCCGGCGAGAAAGACACCCGCCGGCCCCTCCGCCAACGAGAGGAATTCGGGCGCGCCGTCGCCGTCCCAGTCGAGGGCCACGACCTTCCGCGAAGCGAACTGGTTGATCTGCTCGAGCTTGAGATCTCCGGCCTCGTAGGCGGGTCCGTTGGGGGCCTGCGTGAACTTGCCCCGGCCGTCGCCGTAGAGGACGATCAAGCCGCGCAGGTGCACCGCGATCGCGAGGTCCATCTTCCCGTCCCGGTTGAAGTCCGCCGCCGCGATGTCGCCGTACTCGTAGCGCAGCGGCGGGTACTTCGCCTCGGACCAGTAACGGAAACCGCCCTTGCCGTCCCCCAGGAAAATGTTCGGGTGGGAGTTGAGCTGTCCGCGCGCGCTCGAGTGCACGAAATCGAGATGGCCGTCGCCGTTGACGTCCGCGAGATCGAAGCCGTTGCGCCAATGTCCCGCGGTCGGAAGCCCTTCGCCGATCGGTTCGAAGGCGAGGCGATCGGACGAGGTCGTCGCGTTGCGATACTCCGCTTCCTTGGCGGTGAGCTGCGCCGCCGTGGGCAGCACCTTGACGCGCTTGTTGCCGCCCGAGCGTGGCCGATAGACCTTGGCGTAGAAGTACTGCTCGTCCTGCCCGACGATGTCGAAGCTGTAGCTCGAGCCCATGGTGACGCGCGTCTCGCTCAGCATGTGGTAGCCGCCCTTCTCGGGCTTCGCGATCTTGCGCACGAAGTACTCGCGCCCCTCTTCGTCCTTGAGCCACTTGCCGTCCGGAGGCTGCAGCGCGACCCGCGTGCTGGTCGGTTGCGCGGTCGCGCCTTGCGCCGCTTCGGCCGGCGCCTGGGGCGGAGCGGGAGCGGGCGCCGGCGAGGCTTGCGGCGGCGTGGCCCGAGCGCTCATCGCCGCGACCCCCATGGCACCCAGCCAGAGAGCGAAAGTGAGCTTGCGGGTTCCCTGCGAAGGCGACTTCCTCGATGGCGTTCTCATCTTCCTCTCTGTCTCCTCGTGGCAAATCCGACGCGCTAGAGCTCGTCGGCGAACGTCGCGCGCAATCGACCGAAGACCCCGAAACCGACGGCCAGCAGCAGCACCGCCCCCCCGGCGAGCGTGAGCAACGCGCTCCTCGCGGGCGGGTCGTTGCCGATCAGGGCGGCACGAAAGCAACCCGCAACCGTGGCCATCGGATTCACCTTCAACCACGGGTGAAGCCAACCGGGGAGCAGCGCCGGCGGGTAGACGATCGGCGTCAAGTAGAACCAAGCGCCCACCACGATACCCACGACCTGCGAGACATCCCGGAAGAAGACCTGAATCGCGGCTCCGACCAGTCCGAGGCCCAAGGTCAGGGCCAGGGCCGTCAGCAACCCGACCAAGAGCCAAATTGACCGCTCCCATCGCAAGGCGCCGCAAATCCCTTGCCAGACTGCGAAGACCCCGAGCGCCACCATCTGATGACAGAAGGTCGACAGGACGGTCGAGAGCACGAAGAGCTGGCTCGGAAAGCGGACTTTCTTGACGAGCGCCGCGTTGTCGACGATCGAGGTCGTCGCCCTCGTCACCCCCTCGGCGAAGGCGAGCCAGGGAACCAAGCCGGCGAAGAGGAACGCGGGGAAGCTGTCGGTCCGCTCGCCGACCAGGGGGATCTTCAGGATGAGCGAGAAGACGACGCTGAAGAGGACGAGCTGCCAGATGGGGTGCAGGAAAGCCCAGAGGAACCCCAGCAGAGAGCCGCGATATCGGCTCTGAAGGTCGCGGCGGACGAGCTCGCGCAGGAGGTAGGAACGGCGCATCGTGGGTGCGGTCCGGGCGCCTCGGAGCCGCCCTCGGCGGCCCTCCGATCGCCCGCGCATGGCATCTTGACATGCTTCCCGGGCCCTGCCTACTATGGTGGTTGCTGGGATAGCTCCAACATGGCCCAACCATCCGAATTCCGCCCGGTTCAACTGGTGGGACGCAAGATCCGCCAGTTGCGCAAGGAGCGTCATCTGACGCAGACCGAGCTCGCGACGCGGCTCGGCATCCAGCAGTCGGACCTGTCGCGCATGGAGAAGGGTGAGTACCGGGTGAGCCTCGACACGCTCTTCAAGATCCTCGCCGAGTTCCGCATCGGCATCGGAGAGTTCTTCGAAGAGGTCTCGCAGGAGTCCCTGACGCCCCGGGACCTGCGCCTGCTATCCAACTTCCACGCCCTCGACGCATCCTCCCAGGAGGAGATCGAGAGCGCCATCTTGGAGCGTCGTTCCCCCCACCGGGCCGGAGCGCGCGAACCGATCCTGCGCAGCTGAGCGATGCGACACGAGATCCACGACATCGACTCTTTCCAGGCCGCGCGCGCGCGGTGGATCGAGCTGTTCGAGGCCGGCGAGATGGAGTCCGCGCTGGCGCTCGTCGAGGACGCGCTGCCTTGGGCGGAGGCCAGCGGGAATCGCGTGCTGCTCGACCGCGCCCGGTGCAACCAAGCGGCGATCGCGATCGAGCTCGGACGGGGTTGCGAGCTGGTGCCAGCGCTGCGCGAGGTGTTGATGCGCGGCGACGACGCGGACAACTCGTTCCTCGCGGCCTACACGCTCGCGCGCCACTACGAGCTGCGCAAGGAGGCCAAGAAGGGCCTCTTCTACGCCCAGCTCGCGAACGATCGCGCCGAGGCGCTCGATCGCCAGCGGCAGGCTTCGAGCCAGAACCACATCGCGAACCTCCTCGTCGCCGAGAGCCGCTTCGCCGAGGCGGCGGAGATCTATCGTTGCGCCCTCGATCTGCTCCCCTCGCGAACCGAGCTCCGTGCGGCCGTGATCGGCTACAACCTGGGTTACTGCGAGGTCATGACCGGCCGCAAGGAAGTCGGACTCGCGGAGCTCTACCGGAGTCTGCGCGCGCTGCTGAAGCTGGGAGCCGCGCGCCACGAGATGAAGGCGCGTCTCGATCTCGCCTTCGCCCTGCTCGAGTCCGATCGCCCGGAGCTCGCCGATCGGCACGCCAAGCGAGCCGAGAAGCTCGCGGAGCGACTGGAGGACGCCGAAGCACGGAAGAATTCCCTCTACCTGCGCGGGGCTTCGGCGCAAGCGCGCGGCGACCGATTCGCGGCGCGACGCCACTTCGCGCGCCTGCAGGCCGGGTTCTACCCCGACGCGGACTACCTCCCGGAGCTCCTGGTCGCGATCGACGTGCGCTCCCTGGTCAACCTCAAGGCCTGACCGATGCGGACACGGATCGCAGGTCTCGCGCTGCTCCTGACCGCTCTCGCGGTCCCGGCTTCGGGCGTCGTTTCGACGCCGGTCGTCCTGGGTGCCGACGGAACGGCCTATCGCGTCTGGTCGGGAACCTTCGGGGAGATCTTCGGCGCGAGCGCCACGTACGCCCCCGAGACTCCGATCCTGGCGCTCGACGTGACGCCGACCGGTCAGAGCTATCTCCGCTACCTCGTTCCCGGGACCGAGGGTCCGGAGACCGAGAGCTCGCCCGTGGCGATCTTCGACGCGCGCGCGAACGCGCTCCACCTCGTCTGGACCGCACGGGTCTCCGTCAATCTCACCTCGTCGCGTTTCTACCTGCGCTCCTATTCGTCCGGCGGATGGTCGCCCCTGCTCGAGCTCTCGGCCTACACGCTCGCCGAGAAGAGCTCCTTGCGGCTCGCCCTGAGCGAGGACAGCTACCGGACGACGGTTGCGGGAGTCGAACGGCAGATCGCCCGCCGGGTCCTGCACCTGGTCTGGACGGAGACCGCGGGCGAGACGGTGCGGGCCTTCTACTCGCCGGTGCTCTTCCTCGATGGCGCCTACGTCGGCTGGAATCCGGTCGTCGCGCTCGATGACCTGACCCTGCCGGCCGAGCCTTCGGCGATCCCCGTCGGAGCGGATCTCCGCCAGGCGCCGACGCTCACCGCGCTCCCCGACGGGAGGGTCTCGATCTCCTTCGTCGGCTCGACGAGCGGGCGGCTCGTCGCCGTCGAGCTCCAGCCGCTGCCGGGAGAGCTCGGCCAGCTCGCGGAGATGGCGCGTGGACACATCGTCGAGCTCGCGCAGACCGTCGGCACGACCGACCGGGCGACGCTCGCCCAGCTCGCGCGCGGGCACATCGTCGAGCTGGCGGGGCGATTCCACCCCTCGGCCGCCGCCTACCTCGGCCAAGGCACCGGCGATCTGCTGCTGAGCGCGGCTCCGGGCGCCGACGGGCTCACGCTCGGCGAGCTGGCGCGCGGACACATCGTCGAGCTCGGACGCGAGATCCTGGCCGGGGGCGTCGCCAACGTCTGCGCGGGACAGGGTTGGCTGATCGAGGTGCCGCCGTTGGTCCCGACCGAGGGAACGGACTTCAGCCACTACTTCTCGGCGCGCCAGATCAGCAGCTGGGAGCTGCCTTCCGATCTGGTGGCAGGCGCACGGGTCTTCCTCTCGCTCGACGGTGAGCGCGCGGTGCTCGCCTGGCAGAACGGGGATCGCGTGTACTACCGGGAGACGACTCCCGAGGGCGGCTGGAGCGACCTTCGCTCGCTCGATCCGACGCTGGTCTCACTCGCCGAGGCGTGGAGCGCGGTCGAGCGCCGCGCCCTCGGATTCTGATCCCCTAGTCTCCTCGCGGGATCGGGCGGTCGGCCCGCGACGCCGTCAGTCCTCCACTTCCAGAGAGCGCGCGGTCGGCCGCGCAGCCGCCAGGACCTGGGCCCCTTCCGCCCGCCAGGCCTTCTCGACGCCTGCCCGCGCCTCGGGCGGCACCAGCACCGCGATCGAGCCACCGCCCCCGGCGCCGCATGCCTTTCCGCCCCAAGCACCATTCGACTCGGCCACGTCGAGAAGGCGTCCGATCGCCGGCGTCGGGATCTCCGGCGCGAGCTCACGCCGCTCGCGCCACTCGCGTCGCATCAGTGACCCCACCTCCGGCCAGGACGCTTCCCGCAACGCGCCCACGAGCTCCAACGCGACGTCCCGGATCGCGCCGAGTCGCCGGAAGAGCTCCGGATCGCCATCGAGGCAGCGACGAACGACCTGCCAGTTCGCACCCGCCGAGAAGTGACTCTGACCCGTGTAGGCGATCACGAGACGCTCGGCGAGCGCCGGCAGGTCGACGGCGAGGCGCGAGACGCGCTCGCCTCCGGGCAAGTGCTCGATCTCGAGCACCCCTCCGAGGAGCGCCGGAAAGTGATCCTGCTGCCCGGTCGGGAGCCGCATCAGCCGGGCCTCGAGGTCTCGAGCCACCGCGGCTCGACCCTCGATCGTCGCCTCACCGTCGCGCCCGAGAAGACGCTCGCCGGCCGCGAGCAGGGCGACCGTCAGCGCGGAGCTTGCTCCGAGCCCAGCCCCTCGGGGCGAGGCGCTCGAAATCACCACGCGACAGGGCGGGAGCTCCAGCCATCGCACGACCTCGGCCACCAGCCCGGCGCCCGCGGAGCGCGCGAGCTCCGCGACGTCGCCCGCCTCGGTGCACGCGCCGTCCTGTTCCACGCGATAGGCGCTGGAACGACGCTCCATTTCCACGCGCACGGGCAGCTCGAGCGCCACGTTGACGGTGCGCGCGCCTCGGTGCAGCAGGCCGAGCGGCCAGATGTCGAGCGTGCCGCCCGCGAAATCGGCGCGACACCAGGCGGTGGCCCGGGACACCGCCTACCTCTTCGACCGGTTCTCGGCGGCCGCTCGGGGCACGGCGGCGACGCGCGTCGCGGCGACTGGGGATTCCGCCATTGGCCCGACGGGAGCAAAGCCTGTCGCCAGACTTTCGCGAATGGCGTCGCGCGCGATCCGGAACTCCGGCAGCTCGAGCGTCGAGATGGGTTGCGCGGGAACGCTCGCGAGCCGCTGCGGATCGATCCAGCGACCGTCGCGCTGGACGCGATAGTCGAGATGGGGCCCGGTCGCCATTCCGGTCGCGCCCACGTAGCCGATGACGTCTCCCTGGCTCACCCGCGCGCCGGCGTGGACTCCCGACGCGAAGCGGGAGAGATGCAGATAGCCGGTCAAATAGCCGTTGGCGTGTCGAACCTTGACGGTCTTGCCGCCGCCCCCGTCCCAACCCGCGGCCACCACAGTGCCGCTGGCCGTGACCCGGACCGGCGTCCCCACCGGCGCTCCGTAGTCGACCCCGTAGTGGGGGCGGGTGGTCTTGAGAATGGGATGAAACCGGCGCGAGGAGAAACGGGAGGTGACGCGCGAGTAGGGAAGGGGCGAGCGCAGGAACATCTTCTCGAGCGGGCGCCCTTCGGCATCGTAGAAACCCCCGGCCTCGCCGTAGCGATACGCCTCGAGATGTCGCGATCCCTGGTCGAAGGCAACCGCCTGCACGCGTCCCAGCCCGGCATACTCTCCTTCGACGAACACCTCCTCGAAGAGGGCGGCGAAGCGGTCGCCGACGTGGAGGTCGCGCGTGAAGTCGAGGTCCCACTGCAGGACCTCCGCGATCGCGTAGGCCAGACTGCTCTCGGCACCGGCTCTTTCGACCGCGCTCTCGAACGCGCCCTCCACGGTCCCGCGCACGACGCGCAGCTTGGTCTCGCGCCGATAGGCGCGCCAGGTCGGAACCCAGGAGCCGTCGCGACGCTCGAGCCGCAGGTCCCCTTGGCCGACGAGCGTGAGCTCGACGCGACCAACCGGAGAGCCCTTCGCGCGAAAGGAGGCGGCGCGAAGGCCCGGAGCGAGCCGGCGTGGGTCCAGGTGCGGACGCGCGGCGTCGGCGATCGGAAGCACGTCGCCTGGCGCGAGGCCGAGGTCGGCGAGCAGGCCGCTCAGTGTCTCGCCGGCCGAGAGTGTGGCGGTGGCACTCGGGAGAGATTCGC
This sequence comes from uncultured Thermoanaerobaculia bacterium, assembly GCA_964476605.1. GTDB lineage: Bacteria > Acidobacteriota > Thermoanaerobaculia > Multivoradales > JAGPDF01 > JAGPDF01. Next base: position 40,891 of record CAYZBH010000031.1, read on the forward strand.
CGGCGTCCGGGCGCTGCTCCAGCCGCGCGGCCTCGTGCAGAACGCGATGCTCCGCGGGAGTCGCCGCGATCAGATCGTCGTGCCAGGAAGTCAGCGCCAGGATGCAGAAGGCCACCAGGCCGAGGACGGGGAATCCACGTCGGAGCCAAGCCAAGGCCTTCCCCGTCCACCTCGCTGCCATCGCGCCTCCAGTCCTGCCTGCCGTCGGGACTTTCCGGGGGTTCGAATCGAAGCGCGAATCATAGCATCCGGCGCCCGTGCGAACGGAGGCGAGTGGAGCTCAGCGCAGCAGGGCGTCGACCTGGGAACCGGCGTCGGATTCGAGCCGGCCCTGAAAGACGATCTTCCCGTCCCGGACGACGATCAGCCCCGGCAACGTGGTGACCGCGTGACTCTTGGAGAACTCGCCATCGCGGTCGAGGTAGACCGGTCCCCGGATCGGGTTGCGCCGGAGAAAGTCCTCGATGGCCGCGCGCTCCTCCTGGAAATTGACGGTCGCCAGGCGCGCCCGTCCACCCAGCCGCCCTGCGAGCTCGTTGACGCGCGCCGCGATGTCCCGGCAGCGCGGCGACCAGGAAGCCCAGACCACGAGGACGTGATTCCCCGAGGCCAACTCGGCATCCCCGAGCCGACTCCCGTCGAGCCCTTGCAGGTCGCCTCCGGGAGCCGCCCGCAGGGCATTCGCGGGCAGGAGCGTCCAGGCCACGAGTCCCGCCAAGGCGATGCGGACCATCTCCCGCACCTTCCGTCGCATCATCGAAGCCTCTCCTCTCACTCCAGACCCAGAAGGGCCCGGATCCGCTCATGCAGAGCGCTCGGCGCCGTGCGCCGCGTGCAGCGCGTTCGAACGCGCACGATGAGCTGCTCGACCACCACGGCTCGCTCACGGCAGACGGGGCACACTTCGAGATGCTTCTCGATGGGCTCTCGGACCCCTTCCTCCCGATCGCGGTCCACCCAGAGAAAGACCGTCCGGCGCACTCGATTGCATCCCATGGTCGCGTCCTTCAGCCCATCCGGTCCGCTGCCGTTCGAGATCCGGCTCCAGTTGCCAGAACCTGACCCGCCGTCCTGTTATTCCTGCGACGCATCGACCGCTCCTTCGCCACTTGCGTCCGCGCTCGCCGCCCCGCGGCGCTTGATCGCACCGCGCTCCCCTCGCAGGTACCCTCTTCGCCGGGCGTATCGCAGCATCGTCTCCTCCAGGAGCTTGCGACCTCGATAGAGACGGCTCATGACGGTTCCCAGGGGGATCTCGAGGATCTCCGCGATCTCCTTGTAGGAGAAACCCTCGATGTCGGCGAGCAGCACGGCGATCCGATAGTCATGCGGCAGCGCTTCGAGCGCGCGCTGCACCTCCTGGTCGAAGGACTGCGCGAGCGCCTCTTCTTCCGGGTTCTTCTGGACGCTCCCAGCCGCCGGTCTGATCTGGCTCTCGAAAGCGTCCTCGATCTCGGCGAAGTCACTCGCCGGTGGAGCCGCCTGGCGACGCCGGTATTCGTTGATGAAGGTGTTCTTGAGGATCTTGAACAGCCACGCCTTGAGGTTCGTTCCCGGAGTGAACTGATCGAAGCTCCGATAGGCCTTGAGGAAGGTCTCCTGGACGAGGTCCTCGGCATCCTCGGCGTTGCGCGCGAGACGATAGGCGGTGTTGTACAGAGCATCGAGGTATGGCATCGCCATGCCCTCGAACTCCCGCCGATCGTCCAACACCTCGCGCTTCACCGTCATGGCTCTCCCCATTCGGCGCACCTCTCGACCGCAACGACGCACGATCGGTGCCAGGCGCGCCGGAACATCGTACGCTACACCTCCATGCGCTCCCTCGCGACCCTCGCCGCGCTCAGCCTCTGTCTCGCCGGGCTCGTCGCCTGGGGCTACGCCCCCGCCTCCTACGACGACGGCTATATCACCTTTCGTTACGCGGACAATCTGGCGCGTGGGCACGGTTTCGTCTTCAATCCGGGCGAGCCGGTCCTGGGGACTTCGGCTCCGGGCTACGCTCTCCTGCTCGCGGGGCTGCGGTCCGCGCTGCCGTTTCCCGGCTTCGATGTCGCCACCTGGGGCTTCGCCCTCGGGATCCTCTCCCTCGCCGCGCTGCCGATCTTGCTGCACGCCGGCTTGACGCGACCTCCGGCCGCGCCGCATCCGGCGCTCGCCTCGCTGGTCTTCGCCGCGCTCGCGCTCCCGTGCCGATGGAACGTCGAACTGCTGGGAGGCGAAGGGCTACCCGTCCTCGCGCTCGCCGCCGGCGCCCTGGTGGCGGCGCTCGCCGGCCGGGAGGCCCTCGCCGGCACGCTCGCCGGTTGCGCGACGGCGCTACGATTCGACGCGGCTCTCGCCGTCGCCGCATTCGGCGTCGCCTTCTGGCTCTCCCGACGCCGCCTGCCCTGGCGCTTCCTCGGCCTCGCCGTGCTGCCGCCGGCCGCTGTCGTGCTCTGGCTGCTCTCCGCCTTCGGCTCGGCGCTGCCCAGCACGCTCGCCGGAAAACGTTCCGAGATACCGTTCGCGGGAGCGGGCTACTTTCGCAGCGAGATCGACTGGCTTCTCCGTGCGTTCGGCGGCGCCGGAACGCTCGCGCTCGCCGCGATGGCCGTCGCAGGCTTGTTCGTGCTCGCCCGCATCCCGTCGAGACACCGCCTCTGGGCGGGTGCCTGCGCGGCTTGGCTGCTGGCGCACGAGGCCTTCTATCGCCTGGCGGGCGTTCCGTTCGCTCCCTGGTACCACCTCGCGGCGGTCAACGCGCTGCTCGCGCTCGGCGCTCTGGGGTGCGGTCCCTGGCTCACCGCCGACGCGTACCGCGGCTGGCACGGCGCGCGACGGCTCGCGCTCGGGGCCGTGGCCCTCGCGCTGATCGCCCTGCTCCTGCCCACCGCCGCCTTCCATGCCGAGACTTGGGGTAGGCCTCCGGATCCCAGGATTCGCGTCTATCGCGACGCAGCGCTCGCGCTGCACGCGCGCTCGCCCGGAGCCTCCTGCGTCGCCGCCGTCGAGATCGGCGCTCTCGCCTATTTCGGCGATCGTCCCGTCCTCGATCTCACCGGGCTGGTCGAGCCGGCCGTCCTCGCCGCGCGACGCGAGGACCGCCTGGCGGACTTGGTGGCCGCTCGACGCCCCGACTATCTCCTCGACAACCCCAACTTCCACTCGAGCTTCCTCGCGCCGCTCGTCGAGTCGGGTGAGCTCGATCGCGACTACCGGGCGGTCGCGAGCTTCGCGCGCCCCGAATACCCCTTCGCGATCCGCCTGCTCGAGCGGCGACCCGCCGCTCCGCGATAGTCCCCCGACCTCCTTGATGTCAGAATGCCGCCTCGAACCGCGATGACTCCGACCCGCCCGCCCATCGACGAGCAGCGGCTCCACCGGCTGATCGATGCCATGGAAGACCAGGCCGTGCTCCTCTTGGTCGACCTCGTCGTCGACCGCTTCGTCACCGGGACGCCGAAGCGCATCTCCCGCGAAGCGCCGGTGCTCATCCTCCGCTACGCTGGCGAAACCGTGATGCCGGGCGGCGGCGCGAACGCCGCGGCGAACGTCCGCGCCCTCGCGGGTCGTCCGCTGATCCACGGCGTGCTCGGTGACGACGCGAACGGGCGCGCGCTGCGTGCCGAGCTCGCCGGGCGAGGCATCGCGACCGAGGGCGTTCTGGAGCGGCCCGGCTACGAGACGCCGACCAAGACGCGCATCCTCGCCGGCTTCCCCAACGGCATCAAGCAGCAGGTCGTCCGCTTCGACCGCGAGCAGGAGGCGAGGCTGTCCGACGCGGAGAGGGAGGAGCTGGCGCGTGGCCTCGAGGCGCGCTCCGGAGCGCGCGTCGCCATTCTCTCCGACTACGGCTACGGTGCGGTCGACCCGGCCCTCCTCCCGGCGGCGCGGCGCGCGGTCGGGCCCGGTGGCTTGACGCTCGTCGACAGCCGTTTCCGGCTGGCGGATTTCCGGGACCTCGACGGCGCGACCCCCAACGAGGAAGAGGCCGAATCCCTGCTCGGCCGGGCGATCCCGCAGGAACACGCTGGCGCGGCCGCCGCGGCGCGGGAGTTGCGCGAGAAGCTCGAGGCGAGAGTGCTCCTGGTGACGCGCGGCAGCCGCGGCATGCTCCTCGCGACCGCCGGCGAGGTCGCCCAGATCCCCGTCCACGGCACCGATCAGGTGGCCGACGTGACCGGTGCCGGCGACACCGTGATCGGCACCTTCGCGCTGGCTCTCGCCGCCGGCGCCTCGCCGGTCGAAGGGGCCCTCCTCGCCAACTACGCCGGCGGCGTCGTGGTCATGAAGATGGGCACCGCGACGCTCGTCCCGCGCGAGCTCCACGCGGCGGTCGCGGCCGACTCGCGGCCACTCCTCGAGATGACATGGGAAGGATCCTGACCTCGGGCGACCTCGCCGCCGAGCTCGCGCGGCGGCGAGCCGCCGGCGAACGCGTGGCGTTCGCGAACGGGCACTTCGACCTCCTCCACGTCGGACACCTCCGCTACCTGCGTGCGGCCCGCGCCGAAGCCGATCTGCTCGTGGTCGCCGTCAACGACGACGCTTCGGTCCGGCGCCTCAAGGGGGCCGGACGACCGATCGTTCCCGAAGCCGAGCGCGCCGAGCTCCTTGCGGCCCTGGAGCCCGTCGACTACGTGGTCGTCTTCTCCGGCGACAGTCCGGCGCCTCTCCTGGCCGAGCTCAAGCCCGACGTCCATTGCAAGGGACCCGACTACGGCTCCCCCGACCAGGTGCCGGAGCGGGCGGTCGTCGCCGGCTACGGCGGGCGCACGGCGCTGGTCGGAGACCCGAAAGACCATGCCACGAGCGACCTCATCGCACGTGTCCGGCGGCTCCCCGAGCGGCGGTGAGAAGCCTTTCGTTGACCCCTATCTCCGGCCGCTGCTACTCTTCGACCGCGTTCCGAGAAGCACCGAGGAGCACGCGGCCGGGCCCGCGAGGCTCGCGACGACGGCCGGCGAAAGGCGCGGAGACCGATGAGCAATCGCCTAGGTGACGCCCTCCTGAAGGCGGGGAAGGTCACGCAGGAGCAGCTCAAGGAAGGGTTGGCGCTCCAGAAGGAGAAGGGCGGCCGCATCGGCTCCGCCTTGGTCAAGATCGGTGCGCTCACCGAGAAGGAGCTCGTGGAGTTCCTCTCCAAGCACTTCGGCGTGCCCGCGATCGATCTCCAGCGTGTCGAGATCGACGAGGGAGTGATCAAGGTCATCCCGGCCGACGTCGCCCGCAAGTACACGATTCTCCCCATCGCCAAGGTCGGCGCGAAGATCACCCTCGCGATGATCGATCCGACCAACGTCTTCGCGATGGACGACATCAAGTTCATGACCGGCTACAACGTGGATCCGGTCGTCGCCTCCGAAACCGCGCTCCGCACCGCCATCGACAAGCACTACGGATCGACCCACGCCATCGAGCTCAAGAAGGTGATGGAGGATCTGACGGAGACTTCCGCGGACTCTTCGCTCGAAGTGCTCGAGGAGGATCAGGACCTCGATCTCGAGATGCTCGAGAAGGAGTCGGAGGAGGCTCCGGTCGTCCGGCTCGTCAACATCATCCTCACCGATGCCATCAAACGCGGCGCTTCCGACATCCACATCGAGCCCTACGAGAAGGACTACCGGGTCCGCTACCGCATCG
>CAYZBH010000032.1:0-14378 GCA_964476605.1 uncultured Thermoanaerobaculia bacterium
TCTTCGTCAACGCCCCGGAGAACCTGGAGGAGCTCGACGTGCAGTTCGTCGAGCTCTACACGACCGTGCTCGACAACGCCAACCGGCCGGTCGCCGATCTCGCCGCCTCCGACTTCTCGATCCGCGAGGACGGCGTGCCGCAGACCCTGACCCGCTTCGAGCACCTCGAGAACCTGCCCGTTCACGTCGCCATCCTGCTCGACGTCTCGGCCTCGATGGAGCCGAACCTCGAACAGGCCAAGGCGGCGGCGCTCAAGTTCTACCAGGAGGTGATCACGCCCAAGGACCGCGGGGCGTTGATCGTCTTCAACGACCACCCCCTGCTCTCGGTCAAGCTCACCAACAAGATCCAGGAGCTGGGGGGCGGGCTCGCCGGGCTCAAGGCCGAGCGTGGTACCGCGCTCTACGACTCGGTCGTCTTCTCCCTCTTCTATTTCAACGGCGTCAAGGGGCAGCGGGCGATCGTCCTGCTCTCCGACGGCAAGGACGAGGGGAGCCGTTTCGCCTTCGGCGAGACGCTCGACTTCGCGCGCCGCGCCGGCATCGCCATCTATCCGATCGGATTGGGCCTGCCACGGGGCGAGGGGGACGTGCGCAAGGTGCTCCGGCGGTTGGCCGAAGAGACCGGTGGCCGCAGCTTCTTCATCAAGGACATCGGCGAGCTGCAGGCGATCTACGACGCGATCCAGCGGGAGCTGCGATCCCGCTACCTGCTCGCCTACCAGTCGACCAACACCAACCGGGAGATCCGCTTCCGCTCCGTCGACGTCAAGGTCGACCGATCGGGCCTCGACGCGAAGACGATGCGCGGCTACTACCCCTGAGCCGGGCTCAGGCGTGGAGGCGGACGAAAAAGCCCTTGATCGCGAGGCTGTCGCGATCGACCGCGAGCCCCGAGCGCTCCGCGAGCGCGAGGAAGCGCTCGGGCAGCTCCGTCGCCTGCGGCAGGAGCTCGACGCGCGCGAAGCCGTGCCGCGCGAGGCGCCGGGCGAGGCTCTCGCGGGTGTAGAAGCGGTAGTGCGTGTAGCAGTGGAGCCCCACCGGGAGGTAGTCCCAGCGTCCCCGGAGCAGCTCCTCGACGACCGACCAGTGGCCGACGTTCGGTACCGAGAGCAGCGCGCAACCGCCGGGCGCGAGCAGCTCCTTCACGCGAGCGAGGAAGCGGTCGGGATCGATCAGGTGCTCGAAGAGCTCGAGCGCCAGCACCGCGTCGTAGCGCCCCTCGAGCGTGAGCCGCTCCACGTCGCCGACGAGCACCCGGTCGAGCCGTCCGGCGGCGCGGGCCGCCGCGACCGGGTTGAGCTCGACTCCGGTCACCCGGCAACCGCGCTCGCGGCGCAGCAGCTCGCCCGTGACGCCGGAACCGCACCCGACCTCGAGCAGCTCACGTGCCGCGCGCGGCACGAGCTCGATCGCGTCCCGCCGCGGCTCGCCGTAGTAGTCGATGAAGCGGTGGGCGAGACCGACGCGACGCCCGCCGCGCGGGCTCTCGCTCGGCGCGGCGCCGCCCACGAGCCGCTCGACGAGGGCCGAGACGCGCCAGAGCGCCGGCGGCGCGGCGCTCTCGAGCGCCGCCGCTCCCGCCGCGAGCGCCCGCTCCTCGAGGCGCTCGAACGCCCCGAGCGTGTAGACCGGCTCCGGGAGCGTCCCGGCACGCTCCGCGACGAGCTCCGGCGCCGCGACCGGGGCGCCCGCCGCGACCTCCGCGGCCAACGCGGCGAGAGTGCTCCGGAGCAGCAGGCAGTCGGAGCTCGTGACGAGCGCCAGATCGTCGCCTCGCGCGCGCCACGACGCGCTCGCGAGCGCGCTCTCCTCCACCTCCGGGAAGAGGGCGCGCGCCTCGCCCGCGACCAGCGCCTCGAGCTCGCGGAACTCGGGCGCGTCGCGATGCTCCTCGGGGCGGTCGACGAGCCTCCAGAGCTTGGGCATGCGGTGTCACTGTAGCAGCGCCGCGGCGCCGCGGGAACGCATCCGGGAGGGCGCGCGACGCGCTAGGATCCCGCCGTCGATGAGGCAAGCGTTCCGACTTCTCCTCGCGAGCTTCGCGATCTCCTGCGCGCTGGCCCCTCCGGCACCGGGGCAGGAGAGCGCTCCCGCGTCCTCCGCGGAGGATCCCTTCCTCGCCGAGGTGGCGGCGCTCATGACCGAGACCGAGCGCGCCGCCTACCTGGCCCTCACTCGCGACTACCAGCGTGCCGCGTTCCAACGCGCCTTCTGGGCCGAGCGTGACCCCTATCCGCAGACGGCCCGCAACGAGCTCGAGGAGCGCTGGCACGAGCGCTGGCGGCTGGTGCACGAGCGCTATCCCGGCGCCCACGACGAACGCGCCACCATCCAGCTCTTCAACGGCGAGCCGAACCGGGTGCTGCCCTTCCGCTGCGCCGACGTGCTCAAGCCGGGCGAGGCCTGGATCTACGGCGGCACCGACCGCATTCCGACGAGCTTCGTGCTGATCTTCATCTCCTCGGGCGTCTCGGACCAGGCGCCACACCGCCTCTGGAGCCCGCGCGAGGGGGCGTTGCCACTCCTCGCCTGGGGGCTCCGGGACGACGGCACCGAGCCCGGGACGCGCCTCGCGACCGAAGTTCCCGGCGCCTGCGCGCGCGGCGACGAGCTGCTCTCGGCGATCGGCGCCGCCGCCGATTGGAACGAGCTCGCACGCCGCTACGCCATCGTGCCGCACCCCAATCCCGAGTGGGTGAGCTCCTTCCAGGCGCTCTCGACCGACTTGCCGCCGAGCGCGCTGCCGCTGCCGGGAGAGGTCGAGATCCACTTCGCCGGGCGCCGTCAGAGCCGGACGGTGGTCGACGCGAGCGTCGTCGTCCCCGCCCTTGAGCTCGCGGCGAAGGACGCGGAGACCTCCCCGCCGGCGCTCGTCCTCGACGGCGAGGTGCTGCGCGAAGACGAGCTCTTCGACCACTTCCGCTATCGCTTCGATCCGCCGAAGGAGGCGCTCGCCGGCGTGGCCCGCTGGCCCTTCTCGGCCCGGCGCTTCCTCCGCCCGGGGAGCTACCGGCTGATCCTCCGCCTGCAACAGGTGGGGCGCGACCGCTACTTCCGCGCCGAGCTGCCGCTCGAGGTCCCCGCCGTCTCGTCGCGCACCCAGCTCGCGCGCGCCGCCGCTCCGGCTCCCGCCGCGACGCCCGCCTCCCCGGCCGTTCCGGGCGCGACAACGCCGGCGCTGCCCGAGGAACCGACGCTGACGCTGCACGCGCCCCTGGATCGGCTGGTGACGGGGCGCGCGCGCGTCGAGGCCGAGGTCCGCGGAGCGTCCCCCGGACGGGTCGAATTCGTGCTCGACGGCAAGGTGGTGCTCTCGAAGCGGCGTCCGCCGTTCTCGGTCGACCTCGACCTCGGCCGCACGCCGCGCATGCGCCATCTGCGCGCCGCCGCGTTCGACGCCGACGGCGAAGAGATCGCGGCCGACGAGGTCCTGATCAACGGCGGCCCGCACCGCTTCGCGGTCCGCCTGGTCGAGCCCCGCGCCCTCGCGCCCGGCGCCGACCGGCTCGAGGCGCGGGCCGAGGTGGACGTTCCCGAGGGGGAGAGCGTCGATCGCCTGGAGCTCTGGGTCAACGACACGCTGCAGGCGACGCTCTACCAGCCGCCGTACGCCGCTTCGCTGCCCATCGTGCCGGCCGAGCTCACCTACGTGCGCGCCGTCGCCTACCTGCCCGGCGGCGCGGCGGCCGAGGACGTCCGGCTGCTCGGCGCGACGCTCGCCGCCGAGCCGGTGGACGTCGATTACGTCGAGCTCTACACGACGGTGCTCGACCGGCGCGGCCATCCGGTGCTCGACCTCGAAGGCTCCGACTTCGCGGTCCGCGAGGAGGGCGAGCCACAGGTCGTCCGCCGCTTCGAGCGCGTGGATCAGCTACCGATCCACGCCGCCGTGATGCTCGATACCTCCTCCTCGATGCTGGAGGAGCTGCCGGAGGCCGAGGCCGCGGCGCACCGGTTCTTCCGCGAAGTGCTGACCCCGCGCGATCGCGCGGCGGTGATCACCTTCGCCGACGCGCCACGCCTCGCGGTCCGGTTCACCAACGATCTCGAGGTGCTGGCCGGCGGGCTCGCGGACCTCACCGCCGAGGGGGAGACCCGGCTCTACGACAGCCTCGCTTTCGCGCTGCACTACTTCTCCGGCGTGCGCGGCAAGCGGGCGCTCGTGCTGCTCACCGACGGCGCCGACTCGGACAGCCGCTTCAAGCTCGACGAGGTGCTCGAGTACGCGCGGCGCACCGGCGTCGCCATCTACACGATCGGCATGGACGTGCCGCGCGACCCCCCGGAAGCGGGCCTCGCGCTCGATCGTCTGGCGCGCGAAACCGGCGGCCGCACTTTCCGCATCGCCCGGGCGAGAGAGCTCGAGAGCGTCTACCAGTCGATCCAGACCGAGCTGCGGTCGCAGTACCTGCTCGGCTACCAGTCCTCGCACAGCGGCCAGGGGGACGGCTTCCGCGAGGTCGAAGTGACGCTCGACCGGCCAGGGCTCGAGGCGCGCACCATCCGCGGTTACTACCCGTGACGCCACGCCTCGTCCTCGCCTCCTCCTCTCCGCGCCGGCGCCAGATCCTGGCCGAGCTCGGCCTCGGCTTCGAAGTGCGGGCCGCCGACGCCGACGAGCGGCCGCTGCCGGGCGAAGCGCCCGAGACGATGGTCGACCGGCTGGCGCGGCAGAAGGCGCTCGCGCGCGTCGACTCCGGCGAGCTGGTGCTCGCCGCCGACACCATCGTGGTGCTCGACGGCGCGATCCTCGGCAAGCCCCGGGACGCGGAGGAGGCGCGCTCCATGCTCGCGCGGATCGCCGGTCGCGAGCACGTCGTCTTCACCGGCGTCGCCTTGACGGGTGACGCCGGACGGAGGACGGCGGCGCGCGTGGTGCGGACGCGGGTCCGCATGCGCGCGCTCTCGCAGGCCGAGATCGCGCGCTACGTCGCGGGCGGCGAGCCGCTCGACAAGGCGGGCGCCTACGCCATCCAGGGATGGGGAGCTCTCTACGTCGAGTCGATCGCGGGCAACTACACCAACGTGGTGGGTCTCCCCGTGCCCGCGGTCGCCGAGCTCTTCGTCGAGCTCGGCCACACGCTCGAGGAGTTCCGGAGCGACCGCGCCTAAGCGCGTCCGTCGAGCCGGGCGAGCGCCAGCGCGTAGGCTCCGAGCGCCACGGCGCGCGAGGTTCCGAGTCGACTGATGCCCAACGGGATGCGCTTCGCCGGCTCGTACGGAACGCGACGCCAGCTCCCCGGCACCTGCACCTCCACCCGGGACGGGGTGAGCAACGCCGTGCGATCGGCGGGGTCGTCCCAGTCGTGGACGCGATAGGAGAGGCGCGGCACCCTTCTGCCGTCGCGCAGCGCGAGCTGTCCATTGAGCCCGGCGAAGAGCGCGGCACGGAAGAGGGGCGCGGCGCCCGAGAGGCCCCCTCCCACCACCACCGCCCCGTCGATCAGCGTCACCGCGTTGGCGAGCGCTTCTGCCAGGTGCGCGCCGAAATCGGAGAAGGCGGCACGCGCCGCGGCGCCGTCGCCGCTCCGGCGCCCGGCGGCGATCGCCGCGAGCTCGTGCGTCTCCGGAGTCTCCTCGAACCCGACTCCGGCGTGGCGCGCGTAGCCGGCGCGCAGCCCGCGAAGGCTCACCTCCTCCTCGCAGGGCAATCCCCCCGGATCGCGGACGAGCCAGATCTCGGCACCACAGGAGTTGTCGCCGAGGAGCAGATGCCCGTCCGCGACGAGGCCGGCGCCGAAGCCGGTGCCCAGCGTCACGCCGAGGAGGTTGCGATAGCGGCGGCTGCTCCCCGCCCGCTCGAGCTCCGCGTTGATCTCCGGAAGGAAGCCGCCGATCGCCTCGCCGTAGGCGAACAGGTCGCCGTCGTTGCCGAGATAGACCGGCACGCCGAAGCGCTCCTCGAGCAGTGGTCCGAGCGCCACACCGCCGCGAAAGGCCGGAAGATTCCAGAGATCGCCGATGACGCCGCGCGGGAAGTCCGCGGGTCCCGGAAAGGCGAAGCTGATCGCCGACGGTTGCGCGGGCGACGCGGAGCGCACCGCTTCGAAGCCGGCGACCAGACCTCCGAGGCAGCGCTCGAGGTCGTCCGCCCACGCCGGTTGGACACGTTGAGGGACGACCTCCTCGCCGCCGCGGATCGCCGAGAACGCGAACTTGGTCCCGCCGGCGTCGAGCGTGAGGACGACGCGCGGATCGGCGGCGATCCCCGCGTGCATCAACCGCCGAACTTGATCGGCTCGCCCAACTCCTCGAGTGAGAAGTTGGTCATGATCTGGTGTCCGTTGAAGTCCAGGACGCGCAGGTCCTCGACCGCGGCGAGATCCCCCGCCACGCTCACGTAGGCGTGCGCGTAGCGCGCCTCGACCGCGGCGCGCGCTACCTCGTAGGCGATGAACTTGGTGATCCCCTTGTAGCGCAGCTTCTCGACCAGCCTCGCATCGGTGAGCTCGGGATAGGTCGAGAGCACCAGGATCGGTCCGGTGCCGGTGAAGATGAGATAGGAACGGATGGCGGGGTTCGAAGGCATGGCAGGCTCCGGCCGCGACCGTACCCGCGCCCTTCGCGGGCTGTCAAGCGGCCCCCGCTCCGACGCTCTAAAGTGATCTGTCACAAAGAGTTACCGGCGAGGTCACCGTCCGGTCACACGCCCACTGTGGAAAAGACCTCCGGGCCGGTCGCGCGCAACTCCTTCCCGTGCCGTCAGTTGAGATGTAAACGCAAGAATCCAAAGAAGATCTCATGGTTGCACAGAATCCTGTTCAAAACGCTGTCGAGCCGCCAGAGGCCGCCGCCGACACCCGGCTCGGGAGCACTTTTCCTCAGGCTTTTCCGCATTCGCTGCGGAAGTCGCCGTGCTACCCTGCCGGGCATGGTGGGCGAGCGCATTCTGATCGTCGAAGACGAACCCGATATCGCCGAAGTGCTCTCCTTCAACTTGACGCGCGCCGGCTTCGCGGTGGAGGTCGAGCGGCGGGGCGACAGCGCCTTGGAGTCGCTGCGCCGGCGCACGCCCGATCTCGTGCTGCTCGACCTCATGCTGCCCGGCCTCGACGGGCTCGAGATCGCGAAGCTGCTCAAGCGCGAGCCCGGGACCGCCGCGGTGCCGATCATCATGCTCACCGCCAAAGGGGAGGAGGTCGACCGCATCGTCGGTCTCGAGCTCGGCGCCGACGACTACATCGCCAAACCCTTCAGCCCGCGCGAGGTCGTGCTGCGCGCCAAAGCCGTGCTCCGGCGCCGCAAGGGGGAAGAGGAGGGCGGCGCGGTGATCGAGCTGGGGCGCCTCCGGCTCGACTCCGAAGCGCATCGGGTCACGGTGCGCGACGCCGAGGTTCCCCTCACCGCCACCGAGTTCCGGCTGCTCAAGGTGCTGATGGAGCGCGAGGGGCGCGTGCAGACGCGCTCGCGCCTGCTCGCCGACGTCTGGGGGTACGCCGAAGACGTCGACAGCCGCACCGTCGACACCCACGTTCGCCGCCTGCGCCGGAAGCTCGGGTCCGAGGCCGATCGCATCGAAACGGTGATCGGCGTCGGCTACCGGCTCCGCCGCTGAGGGCGTGCCGGGGCGCGGCACCGCGACCGCGCTCGAGGAGTGCGATCAGTGCGCGATAACCGACTCGATCGCTTCGAGAAAGCGCACCAGCCGGTCGAGCTTGAGCGCGAGCTCGCCGCCGTCCTTCGGAGGGCGGTAGGCGATCCCCAGCAAGGCGTCGCAGCTCTCCCCGAGCCGGGCGACCACCTCGGGCGAGAGCCCGCGGTAGGGCGTCAGACGTCTGAGGCCGGGGAGGACGTCGCGCTCGATCTCCCGGACCAGCGGCAGGGCCGCGGAGAGCATCGTGACGGGCACGCGCCCCTGCCGCACGAGCAACCGGTGCACCATCCGGAAGTCGCGCCACCGCGGATTCTGGGGGTCGCGCAGCGCCGCGAGGTTGGTCCGCAGGACCGCCACCAGCGCGCCGGCGCTCGGATGGCCCGCGGCCTGAGTCGCGGCCGGCTCCCGGGTCTCGGCGGCGCGCGCCGGCGGCGACGCCGCGCCGGCGGCGCGCGTCACCCCGGGATGCGTCTCGTCCAGGGCGACGGCGGCTCGACGGTTCACCGCCCCGGCGAGCATCTGCACGAAGACCTTGAGATCGTCGCGCGCGAGCAACGCGGCCAGGGCCCGGTCGCGCCCCTCGCGCGCCCGGGCTCCGGCCATGCGCAGCGCCGCGGCGTTTCCCGGGCCCACGAGCTCCGCGAACCAGACGGCGTCGAGGAGCGCCGCGATCTCGAGCGCCAGCGTCTCGAGGCGTGGCAGGTCGCGGACGATCGCCTCCGCGGCGCCGGCCGCCGAGAGCCGCCAGCTCCCGAGGTGCAGGCGCTCGAGCTCGTCGACGCGCTCGGTGAGCATCACCTCCCGCAGGCGGATCTGATGGTAGTCGCCGGAGTAGAGCGCCCGGCGCAGCGGCTCGCGCAGCAGCGAACCGACCTTGGCGCGCAGCGCCACGAGATCGGCGAGCGCGTATTGGTCGACCCGTGCGCCGGCGCGCCAGCGCCCGAGCCAGCGACCGACGGGCACGCGCTCCCGCACCTCGGCGAGCGTCGCGGCGAGCTCGTTGAGCGCCTCGGCGAGGTCGCGCGAGCGGTGGAACTCCTCTCCCCGCTCGGGAAAGAGCGCGAGCTCGACCGAGAGCCCGGGCCACCGCCCTTGCGCGATCAGCGCCGCCGAGGCGCCGATCATGGCGCTCACGAACTTCCCCTTGAGATCGGCCGCCAGCTCGCAGGCCGACTCCGCCGCCGCCGCCACGTCGCCCGTCGCGGGCCGGGAAGAGATCCAGCTCTCGAGCCGGGTAACCTCGCGCTCGACCATGTCGGTCACCGCGTCGTAGAAGAAGCGCACCTCCTCGCGCGCCGGGTCGCCACCCTCCTCGGCCTGCTCCGGGAAGTCACCGAGCCGCTCCGCGATCGCGAGCGGCATGGCCCGGATCTCCGCCACGAGATCAGCGAGTCGGCCAGCGAGCTCCGCGAGATCGTCCGGCGGGTAGTAGAGAAGACCCCAAGGCGCCGCCCGCTCCACCGCGTCGATCGCGCGTCGGGCGATCGCGTAGAGCGCGCGCCGGGCGGGAGTGACGGCCGCGAGGATCTCCTCGGGACCCGACGGGACCGCTCCTCCGCCCCGTCCTCCGGCGCCGAGGGATGCCGCTTCGTTCATCGCGAGGCCTCCGGCGCGATGATAGGTCAACCGGGAGGCGTCCCCACGTCGAGGAGGTGGAGATGAAGGTCCTTCTCCTGCGCCACGGCATCGCCGAGGACCGGCTCGCCTACGCGGCCACCGGCGAGTCCGATCTCGGCCGCCCGCTGACGCCGGAAGGGCGTCGCAAGCTCCGGCGCTCCGCCGCCGCGCTCGCGGAGCTGGTGCCGGAGCTCGCGCTCCTGGCGACCAGCCCGGCCGAGCGCTGCCGTGAGACCGCGAGCCTGGTCGCCAAGGCCTTTCCGGCGAGCCTCGCGGTGAGCGAGCTCACGGAGCTCGCGCCCGACGGATCTTCGGCCGGCGTCCTCCGCTTCCTGCAGAACCAGAAAGCGCTGGCCGCCGTGGCCTGCGTCGGCCACGAGCCGAACCTCTCGCAGCTCGCCGCCGCGCTCCTCACCGGCAAGGAGCGTCCCCTGCTCGAGCTGCGCAAGGGGGGCGCCTGCCTGATCGACCTGCCAGGCCGAATCGTCCCGGGAGCCGGGCTGCTGCTCTGGCATCTGACGCCCCGACAGCTGAGAATGCTCGCGTGAAGCTGCCCGAGGACCTGCCCCGGCGCCCCGCCGAGGAGGCGATTCGCCGCTACGCCTTGCTGCAACTCGAGCGCGCCGCCGGCGCCCGAGAGCAGCTGCTCGCGGGCGACCGCGACGAGGCGCTGCACGACTTCCGCGTCGCCATCCGCAGGCTGCGCTCGCTCGCCCGCGTACACCGCGAGACCCTCGCGTCCGACTCTCCGAAGAAGCTCCTCCGCAGGCTCCGGGAGCTCACTCGCGACACCAACCCGGGGCGCGACGCCGAGGTCCAGCTGGCCTGGCTCGCGACCATCGGGGAGGGGCTGCGGCCGCACGAGCGCAGTGGCTACCGGACCCTGGTCTCCCGGCTCGAGGAGCGGCGAGACGACTGTTACCGCCGCGTCGAGCGGGAGATCGTGCGCGACTTCTCCGCGCTCGCCGAGCAACTGCGGGCGCGCCTCGCGACCTACCGCGTCGCGGTCGCCCTGGACGAGAACGGCACCACGGCGACCTTCGCCGACGCGACCCGCGAGGCGCTCGGCCGCGAGCGCCTCGAGCTCGAGGCCCATCTGGCGGGGATCGGCGGCGCCGACGACGATGCCGCCGCGCACGCCGCGCGCATCGCCGCCAAGCGGGTGCGCTACCTGCTGGAGCCGCTCGGGCCCTGGTTCGCCGCCGTGCGGCCGGCGGTCGACCAGCTCAAGGAGCTCCAGGACCTGCTGGGGGAGCTGCGCGACGGGCAGCTCCTGGCCGCCGAGTTGGGCCGCGCCCTGGCGGCGCTCGAGTCGCGGCGCGCCGAGCTCACGGTCGAGCAGCTGCTCGCGGGGGGAGAGGCGGCCCGCGCGCCCCGCCAGCGCGAGCGCGCCGGCTTCGTGGCGATCGCACGGCGGCTCGGCGCGCGGCGTGGCGAGCTCTACGCGCGCTTCTCGGCGGCCTTCCTCGCCGCGGAGGCCGCGCCGCTCGCGGCGCTCTCGAGCGCTCTCGACCGGGTGCGGGCCGAGCTCGCGGCCCCGCTCAGAGCGTCCCCACGCGCTGACGCGCCAGCGCCGTCGCCATGAGGATCGCCTGGCTCGCGCGCTCGGGCTCCCCCGGCGCGGGCCGGACCTTCCGCCAGGTGCCGTCGGGCTCCAGCCGCCAGGCCTTTCGGTTGTCGGCGAGCTGCACGTCGAGGATCCACTGCAGCTCGGCCTGGAGGTCGGGCGACTCGACCGGCACCATCGCCTCGACCCGATAGTCGAGGTTGCGCGACATCCAGTCCGCCGAACCGATGTAGTAGGTCGGGCAGCCGCCGTTGCCGAAGCAGAAGATGCGCGCGTGCTCGAGGAAGCGGCCGACGATCGAGCGCACGCGGATCGTCTCGCTCATCCCGGGGATGCCGGGCCGGAGGCGGCAGACGCCGCGCACGAGCAGGTCGATCTCGACGCCGGCGCGCGAGGCGTCGTAGAGCGCGCGCACGATCTCCGGGTCCTCGAGGGAGTTCATCTTGGCGACGATGCGGCCTCGCTCGCCGCCGCGCTGGAGCTCCGCCTCCCGCCCGATGAGCTCGAGGATGCGGGCGCGCATGTTGACGGGCGCCACCAGGAGCTTCTCGAAGGTCTGGTCCCCCAGGTGCCCGGCGGTGAGCAGGTTGAAGAGCTGCGCCGCGTCGGCGCCGATTCCCGGGTCGCAGGTGAAGAGGCCGAGGTCGGTGTAGAGCTCGGCGGTGTCGGTGTTGTAGTTGCCGGTCGCGAGGTGCACGTAGGTCCGCATGCCGTCGGCTTCCTGCCGCACCACGAGCGACACCTTGGCGTGCGTCTTGTAGCCCAGGACGCCATAGGCCACGTGCGCGCCCGCGCCTTCGAGCGCCTCGGCCCATTCGATGTTGCGGGCCTCGTCGAAGCTCGCCTTGAGCTCGATCAGCACCGCCACCTGCTTGCCGCGCTCGGCGGCCTCCATGAGCGCTTTGACCACCGGGGAATCGCGCGACGTGCGGTAGAGCGTCTGCTTGATGGCGAGCACCGAGGGATCCTCGGCCGCGATCTGCACGAAGCGCTGCACCGAGCCCGCGAAGGCGTCGTAGGGGTGATGGACCAGCAGGTCCCCGCGCTGGATGACCCGGAAGAGGTCGGGCTCGCGGCCGTCGGGTCCGGGTTGCAGGCGAGGATGCGGGACCGGGCGCCAACGGCGTTCCTGGATGGCCGGTAGCGGCAGGGCCGCGAGCTGAAAGAGATCGCGGGCGGCGAGCGGCGGCCGCACCTCGTAGATGTCCTCGGGCGCCACCTCGAGCTCGTCGGCGATCAGGCCACGCATCCAGAGCGGCATCTCCGGCACTACCTCGAGCCGCACCACGCTCGCGAAGCGGCGCGCCCGGAGCTCCTCCTGCACCTCCTCGAGCAGATCCTCCGCCGGCTCCTCGTGCCGCCCCACGTCGGCGGCGCGGGTGACCCGGAAGGGATAGGCCTCGAGCAGCTCCATGCCGGGGAAGAGCCGGTGGAGGTGCTCCGAGATCAACGCGTCGAGGGGCACGAAGCGGAGCGTGTCGGGGATCTGCACCCAACGGGGGAGGCTGGGAGGGACCTTGAGACGCGCGAAACGGATCTCGGCGCTCGCCGGGCTGCGTAGCGCCACAGCGAGCGAGAGCGAGAGATTGGAGATGAACGGGAAGGGGTGCGAGGTATCCAGCCCGAGCGGGGTCAGGATCGGAAAGACGGTCTGCTCGAAGTAGCGCTCCAGAGAGTCGCGCTCGCTCCCGGAGAGGCGCCCGGAGGGGACGATCTCGACGCCGTGCCCGGCGAGCTCCGGAAGCACCTTCTCCAGCAGCAGGGAGCGCATCGTCGCCACCATCGGACGCACCTGCTCGCCGATCTCCGCGAGCTGCTCGGCGGCGCTGCGGCCGTCCGGGCTGCGCCCCGCGCGCCGGCTCTGGAGCTGGAGCTTCAACCCGCCGACGCGCTTCATGAAGAACTCGTCGAGATTGCCGCCGAAGATGGCCAGGAATTTCAGCCGTTCGAGGAGGGGAACCGCCGGATCCTCGACCTCCGAGAGCACCCTCCGGTTGAACTCGAGCCAGGAGAGCTCGCGATTGAAGAACGGCGCGAGCGCCTCCGCCCCGCTCTCCGCCGGAACCTGCTCCCGTGCCGACTCCCGCACGGTTTCGACTTGCGTATCCCCCTCCGACATGTTGCGCCTCGCGCCCTGAGGGAGCGGATCCTATCGCCGCGCGGTGGCGACCGCGTGACGGCCCCTCACGGCTTCGGGCCGGTCGATCTCTTGACGGTAGATCGCGGCCAGGCGGCCCGCGAGCGCGTCCGCCGACCAGCGCGAGGCGAGCGCTCGCGCTTCGGCCGCGAGCCGTTGCCGGAGCGGGCGGTCGCCGAGCAGACGCGCGACCGCGCCGGCGAACGCCCCGACTTCGGGCCCGGGAGCGAGCGCGCCCTCCCCGGCCTCCAGGAGGTCGGCGGTGCCGCGCGCCGCGAGCGCCACCACCGGGACGCCGAGCGACATGGCCTCGAGGAGCACGAGCCCCTGCGTCTCGGTGACCGACGCGAAGACGAAGCAGTCCCCGGCCCGGTAGCAGTCGGCGAGCTCCGTCCGCCGGTCGAGATAGCCGAGGAAGAGGACGTTGGCGGCGAGCCCGAGCTCCTCGGCCCGCCGCTTGAGGCTCGAGCGTGCCGGACCCTCGCCGGCGAGCAGGAGGAGGAGGTCGGGGTGGCGCCGCCGCACCGCGAGCGCCACGTCGAGCAGAAAGGCGACGTTTTTCTCGTGGGCGAGACGTCCGACATAGACCGCCACCGGGCGGTCGGGGGCGATGCCGTGGCGGGCCCGGAAGGCGACGCCATCCCCCGCCCCGAGGTCTTCGGCGGACCAGCCGGTCGGCACCACGCTGATCGGCGTCTCGAGCCCGATCGCTCCCAGGGCGGCGGCGAGCGCGGCCGACGGCGCGATCAGGCGGTCGGCTTCGCGCCCCACCCGGCGCACGAGCCGGCGCGCCGCGCCGCGCGCCCAGCCACGCGGGACGAAGGGGAGATAGTGCTCGAAGTAGTGCTCGAAGTCGGTGTGCCAGGTCTCGATCAGCGGCAGCCCCCGCGCCGCGGCGATGCGCACCCCGGCGCGATGCGCCGCGAAGGGCGTCTGCACGTGCACCAGGTCGAACTCCCCCTCCGCCGCCCGCACCAGGGCGCGCGGCCGCACGAGACGGTCCTCGGGGTCGAACGGAACGCGCACGCCAGGCACCCGCCGGATCCCCGGCTCCCCCGCCTCGGCGCCGTAGCGTGGAGCGACCAGCGTGACCTCGACGGCGTGCCCGGCGAGCGCCCGGCGGAAGGTCGCGATGGAGGTCGAGACGCCGTTGACGCGCGGGTAATAGACGTCCGAGAGGTAGAGGACCCGGAGCGGCCTCACCACGCGAGCGTCACGGCGTAGGCGAGGAGTCCGCCCACCGCCGCTCCGGCGGCCACGTCCGAGGGGTAGTGGAGGCCGAGCACGACGCGCGACAAGGCCACCGCCAGCGCGAAGGGGGCGAGCGCCAGGGCGAGCCACGGGAGATCGGGCACCAGCACCGACGTGAAGGCGACCGCGTGCAGAGTGTGTCCCGAGGGGAAGCTCCAGCGGTCGAGCGCCGCCGCGCCGGCCGCGATGCCGGGATGGGCGACGCAGGG
>CAYZBH010000032.1:14478-45023 GCA_964476605.1 uncultured Thermoanaerobaculia bacterium
GCTCCTCACGAGATCGAGCACCAGGAGAATGCGCCGGCTCGCGCACGAGAGCTCGCCGTAGCGATGCGTGCCGATGCGCTCGAAGCCGAGCTGTCGGGTGTGGAAGCCGTAAGGGGAGTGCGGATCGTCCTCGAAGACGGCGGTCAGCAGGTGCGTGTAGCCGCGCGACACCACCTCTCCCACCGCGCCGCGCATCAGCTCCAGAACCACCGCCGGCCGATGGCGCCAGCGCTCGCGGATCATCAGGCGCCCGACCTCGACGAAACGCCCGGAACGCGCCAGACGATCCAGGTCGATTCCGGCGTCGAGCTCCGCCTCCGCCTCCGGCGGCAGCGCGAGCGGCGGATCGTAGGAGAGCTTCAGGACCCCCACCGGCTCGCCGCCCGAGCGCGCGAGGAACCAGCTCACCTTCGGATCGCCCGCGGGATCGGCGGGGATCTCGAGCGCCGGGTCGGAGATCCAGCGCTTCTCGGCGAGGTAGACGTCGCTCACCACCGCCAGCGCTTCGCGGCGCTCCGTCACGCTCTCGACGCGCACGACCTCGCAGTGGCGGCGTGAAGTCGGCGCCGGCTGAGTGGAAGGCTCTCGAGCGGTGTCGCGGGCGCCTTCAGCCGGGATATGCACCTTGCGCGCGAGGCGCGAGAGCTCGCCGCGCAGAGACTCGAGCATCGCCGGCGCGAGCCGGCGCTCCACCATCCGGCGCGCCCTCCCGGCCGGCGTCGCGAGCCAGGCGGCCCGCTCCTCGGCGAAATCGACCGGCTCTCCGATCCGCAGCACGAACCTCCCCACCACCGGCGTCCGCCGCAGACGGTCGCGCGCCGGAAAGTCGATCCCCACTGGCACCACCGGAACGCCCGAGCGCAGCGCGAGGTAGGCGACGCCCCGCCGCAGCGTGGCGAGCGTCCAGGGGTCTCCGTTGCGCCGACCTTCCGGATAGAGCCCCACGTCTTCCCCCCGCGCGAGCGCGCAAACCAGAGCGTCGATCGCCGAATCGCGCCGGCGCGCCAGCCGGCGCGCCTCGCGCAGCCGGAAGCGCGCCGGCTTGGTGTAGAGGGGCAGGGGATCGATCTGCCTTACCAGCCAGCCGGTCCACGGCAGGTCGACGAACATCCAATCGATCAGGAAGCGGATGAGGCGGCCGCGCCGCAGCGCCACCAGCGCCGCGGGGGCGAGCACCGACTCCCAGGTGTTGTGATGGGTGAGCGCGAAGATCGCGGGGGTCGGCGACTCGGCGAGCCGGTCGGCGCCTTCGATCCGCACCGCGCCTCCGGAGAGGGCGAGGAGCGAGCGCAGCGTGGCGCGACGGAGCGCTCCCGGCAGATGCGGCAGCTCGAGCGCCAGGGCTCGCGCGGGACCGAGGGTGAGCGGGGCTTGGGCTTCATTCACGCTCGCAGTCTGCCGTCGTGGTCCGACAGTGCCGTGGCGCGGCGGCGAAGGCGCGGTGACGATCCGTGGACGCCGCGGACGGCGCCTCCGAACGTCGCGCGAACGCGCTCTCACGGTCACGGCCGCGCCGCACCTCCCGCCTACGCTTCCCTCCCGTCCGCCGGACGTCCCGGCGCGGGAGACGCGATGACCAGCCGCTGCGACCTGCACGTCCACAGCCGCCATTCCGACCGACCCGCCGAGTGGTACCTGGAGCGCATCGGCGCGCCGGAGAGCTTCACCGATCCGCTCGCCGTCTATCGCACGGCCCGCGCGCGCGGCATGAGCTTCGTGACGATCTCCGACCACGACTCGATCGCGGGGTCGCTCGCCATCGCCCACCTGCCCGACACCTTCCTGTCGAGCGAGGAGACGGTGGCTTTCCCGGAGGACGGTTGCGAGATCCACCTGCTGGTGCACGGCGTGACCGAGGCGCAGCACCGGGAGCTCGTGCCGCTGCGCCGCGACCTCTACGCCTTTCGCGACCTCCTGCGCGCCGAGCGGATCCCGCACGTCGTAGCCCACCCGCTCTTCCGGGTCAACGACCGCCTGACCGTCGACCATCTCGAGAAGCTGCTCGTCCTCTTCCGCGCCTTCGAGGGGATCAACGGCACTCGGGACCCGCGCGCCACCGAGCTCTTCGACGCCGTGCTCGCCGCCACCACGCCCGACCTCCTGGCGGCGCTCGCCGAGCGGCACGGTCTGCCGCTCGAGGCGACGGAGGACTTCGCGACCACCGGCGGCAGCGACGACCACGGCGGCCTCTACGTCGCCACCACCTGGACCGAGACCCCCGACTCGGCGAGCGTCGAGGAGTACCTCGACCATCTGCGCGCGGGCCGCCTGCGGCGCGCCGGCGAGGCCGGCTCCTCGCTCAAGCTCGCGCGGAGCCTCCAGACCCTGGCCCACGACTACTACCGCGCCAAGGTGCTGGGGGGCTCGCGCTGGCGCAACGATCCCTTCGCCGACCTCCTGCGTCGCATCGCCGCGGGCGAGCTCGACCCGCAGAACCCCGAGGGCACCGCCTTCGGACGGTCGGTCCGCAAGATCCTCGCCTTCGCCCCGCCGGGGCCGCCGCCGCGTCTGCCGCGCCCCATCGAACCGGGAACGCGCGCCCGCGAGGTCGAGGCGGCGCTCGCGCGCGAGGACGAGCGCCGGATCTTCGACGCCGCCTGCCGGCTGGGACAGCGCGCCGCCGCGCGCGCCCTCGAGAAGGCGGTCTCCGAGCTCGAGGCGGGGGACTTCCTCGGCGCGCTCCCGGCGCTCGCCGACTTGATGCCGGCCGCCGTCGCCCTCGCCCCGTACCTCGCCGCCTTCCGCTTCCAGCACCAGGACGAGCCACTTCACCGCGCGGTCGCCGATCGCTTCCCGGCCGCGGCCCATCTGCGCGGGAAGAGCCCGCGCGTCGCCTGGGCCACCGACACGCTCTTCGATCTGAACGGCGTCTCGCGCACGGTCGAGAGCGCAGCCCGGCTGGCCCGGACACGCTCGCTGCCGCTCACGCTCCTCGCTTGCGACGGGGCACGCCGCCGGTTCGACTTCGATTGCGAGTGCTTCTCGCCGATCTGGGAGACGCCGCTGCCACGCTACGAGGAGCTGTCGCTGCGCGTGCCGCCGGTGGTCGAGGTGGTCGAGCACTGCGAGCGCGAGGCCTACGGGCGCCTCGTCGTCTCGACACCGGGCCCGATGGGCCTCGCCGCGCTCCTCGCCGCGAAGCTGCTCGGTCTGCCTGTTTCCGGCATCTACCACACCGACTTTCCTCGCTACGTCGCAGCCCTCGCGGGCCCGGGACGCCTGCCCGAGCTCGCGCGCTCGTTCGTGCGCTGGTTCTACCGCCAGATGGACGACGTCTTCGTCTCCAGCCGGAGCTACGCCGGGGAGTTGGTCGAGATGGGGATCGAGCCCGAGCGCCTGCGCCACCTGCCGCACGGCGTCGACTGCGAGCTCTTCGACCCCGCGCGCCGCGACGCCGGCTTCTTCACGGCGCGCGGGCTCGCGGGCGAGGGACCCGTTCTCCTCTATGTCGGCCGCACGAGTCGCGAGAAGAACCTCGACGCCCTCTTCGCCGCCTTCGCGGAAGTGCGGCGGCGCGGCCTCGCGGCCCGTCTCGCGCTGGTCGGCGACGGGCCCGACCGCCGCTCCCTCGAGGTGCGCCACGCGGAGCCCGGCATTCTCTTCACCGGCGCCCTTTCCGGCGAGGAGCTCGCGACCGCGTACGCCTCGGCCGATCTCTTCGTCTTCCCGAGCCGCACCGACACCTTCGGCAACGCGGTGCTCGAGGCGATGGCGAGCGGCCTGCCGACGCTGGTGAGCCAGGACGGCGGGCCGGCCGAGCAGATCTGTCACGGCGACGACGGCCTGGTGATCGACCTCGACCGGCCGGCGGCGCTGGCCGATGCCATCGAGCTGCTGCTCCGCCACCCGGAGCTCGCGCGCCGGCTGGGTGCGGCGGCGCGCGCCACCGCGCGCGAGCGCTCCTGGGACCGCCTCCTCGCGACGCTCCTTCCCGAGAGCGCCGGCGTGACTCGCCTCGAGACCCTCGCCGCGCACTCCTGAGCGGCGCACGCGAACCCCACCCACACGGGTGGGTCTGGCGAGTCGGTTGCGCCTCACGAACCTGTGACAGCCGATGGTAGGCTGACCTCCGTCGCTCCGCGCGGCGTTTCCATCCATTCCATCCCTGCGAGGGTCCGGCATGCGCATCGATTCGGTGATCCGGCGGTTCCTGCCTCACGAGGACCGGTTTCAGGAGCTGCTCGAACGCGACACCAAGAACCTGCTCAAGGGGGCGCAACTCTTCCTCTCCATCGCCGGGAGCACCCGGCTCGAGGAGCGGCGCGTCAAGCTGGTCGAGCTCAAGGCGCTCGAGCGCCAAGGGGACGACCTCACGCGCCAGGTCTTCGAAGCCCTCAATCGCTCCTTCATCACCCCGCTCGACCGCGAGGACATCCGGGCGATCGCGGTCGACATCGACGACGTGCTCGACTTTCTCGAGGGCATCGCGCACAACCTGGTGATCTTCGAGATCGGCGACGCGCCCGAAGCGCTCACCCGCTTCGCCGAGATCCTGGTCGAGATGACGGGGCAGATCGATCTCGTCACGCACCTCATCTGGGACATGGCGAACGCCCGCCAGATCCAGGAGGCGATGGTCCGCATCTCCGACCTCGAAAACCAGGGGGACGCGCTCTATCTCACCGTCCTCGCCGACCTCTACCGGGAGGGCTCCGGCCGCACCGCGCTCGAGGCGCTCAAGTGGAAGGAGATCTACCAGGGGCTCGAGGACGCCTGCGACTCCTGCAAGGACTTCACGCACATCATCGGCAACGTGGTGATCAAGAGCGCCTGAGGCCGCCGTGACGCTGCTCGTCGCCATCATCCTGGTCGCGCTGGTCTTCGACTTCCTGAACGGCTTCCACGACGCCGCGAACTCGATCG
Source organism: uncultured Thermoanaerobaculia bacterium (assembly GCA_964476605.1). Lineage (GTDB taxonomy): Bacteria > Acidobacteriota > Thermoanaerobaculia > Multivoradales > JAGPDF01 > JAGPDF01. The sequence continues at coordinate 19,342 of CAYZBH010000032.1, forward strand.
CGACCGTCGTCTCGACGCGCGTGCTCTCCCCCCAGATCGCCGTGGTCTGGGCCGCCGTCTTCAATTTCGTCGCCGCCTTCGTGCTCGGCACCCACGTCGCGAAGACGATCGGCAAGGGGATGATCGACCTCTCGGTCGTCACCCAGGACGTCATTCTCGCCGGCCTCGTGGGCGCGATCTTCTGGAATCTCCTCACCTGGTACTACGGCATCCCGGTCTCCTCGTCGCACGCTCTCGTCGGCGGCTACGCCGGTGCCGCGATCGCCAAGGCCGGTTTCGGCTCGATCCTCTGGTCCGGGTGGACGAAGACGCTGATCTTCATCGTCCTCGCCCCGACCCTGGGCCTCATCCTGGGATTCCTGATGATGGTCGCGGTCTCCTGGATCTTCCGGCGCACCCGGCCGTTGCAAGTCGATCGCCTGTTTCGCCGCCTGCAACTCTTGTCGGCCGCCTGCTACAGCCTCGGCCACGGCGGCAACGACGCCCAGAAGACGATGGGGATCATCACCGGCCTGCTGGTGGCGTCCGGCTATCTCGAGAAGTTCGAGGTGCCGCTCTGGGTGATCCTCGTGAGCCACGCCGCCATCGCGCTGGGCACGCTCTTCGGCGGCTGGCGCATCGTGAGGACGATGGGCACGCGCATCACCCGGCTGCAGCCGGTCGGCGGCTTCTGCGCCGAAACGGCCGGCGCGATCACGATCGTCGGCGCGACCCTCGGCGGCATCCCGGTCTCCACCACGCACACGATCACCGGCGCCATCATGGGGGTCGGAGCGACGAAGCGACTCTCGGCGGTCAAGTGGGGGCTCGCTGGCCGCATCCTCTGGGCCTGGGTCCTCACCATCCCGGTGGCGGCGTTCGTCGCGGCGGCCGTCTACTTGGCGATCCATCACTTCGTCTGATCGAATCGCGGCGATGCGCCGCCCCCGACCCACCTCGAAGCCCCGGCCAGCGGCGCCCGAAAGCCCGCTCGCCGCTTCGCGCCTGGCGGCGATCGACATCGGTTCCAACTCCATCCACATGCTGGTCGTGGAGCGCGCGGCGGCGGGCGGCTACCGCGTGCTCGACCGCGAGCGCGAGATGGTGCGCCTCGGCAGTTCTGCGCTCGGCGAAGGCGCGCTCTCGCCGAAGGCGATGCGTCGTGGGCTCGAGACGCTGCTGCGCATGACCACGCTCGCCCGCCTCAGGGGCGCGCGGGAGATCGTGGCGGTCGCGACGAGCGCGGTTCGCGAGGCCTCGAACGGCGCCGACTTCCTGCAGCAGGTCAAGGCGCTCGCCGGCGTCGACGTCCGCGTGCTCTCGGGCGAGGACGAGGCGCGCCTCATCTTCCGCGCCGTGCGTCACGCGGTCGATCTCGCCGAGGGCTACCAGCTCCTGGTCGACATCGGTGGCGGCTCGACCGAGTGGTGCGTGGTGGCGAAGGGGGAGCTCCGGAGCGCGCAGAGCGTCGCGCTCGGGTCGCTGCGCGGCGCGGCGCTGCTCGAGAACGACCCCCCTTCGCTCCGCTCGCTCGAGCGACTACGGCTGGGAATGCGGGAGGGCCTCTCCAAGCTGAGGAAGCCCGCCCGCGTCGGCCGCCTGATCGCCACCTCCGGCACCGCCGGATGTTGCGGCGACCTCGCGGACCACTTCGCGGGGCGCGAGCGACGGGCCACGCAGGGCGGACTCCGGGAGCTCAAGGCGCGCGAGCTCGACGAGGTCGTGACGCGGCTCAAGTCGATGACGCGCAAGCAGATCGCCGCGCTGCCGCCGGTCGGTCCCCAGCGCGCCGGTTCGATCCTCGCCGGTGCCCTGCTGTTGGCGGAGGTGGCCCGGCGAGCCGGCGTCGAGCGGCTCCAGCTCTGCGACCGGGCCCTGCGCGAGGGGCTGGTGCTCGAGGCGCTCGGCGCCCCCTCCTCGCCGGCACCCGCCGCCGGGGACGTCCGCCGCCGCCAGGTCGTGGAGCTCGCCGAGCGCACCGTGGGCATGCTGCCGCACGCCGAGCAGGTCGCGCGCCTGGCGCTGCGCCTCTTCGACGTCACCGCGCCGGTGCACAACCTGGGGGAGCGCGAGCGCGAGTGGCTGGAGTTCGCGGCCCTCCTGCACGACGTCGGCGGCTCGATCCACTTCAAGAACCACCACAAGCACACGCTCTACCTGATCGCGACCGCCGATCTCGACGCCTTCGACCCGCGCGAGATCGAGGTGATCGCGCACGTCGCCCGCTACCATCGCGGCGCGCTTCCGAGCGCCAAGCACGAGTCCTTCGCCGCGTTGCGGGCCTGGCAGCAGCGCGCCGTCGAGCGCCTCGCCGCCCTGCTGCGGATCGCGAACGCCCTCGACCGCACGCACGCCGAGCGCGTGGTCGAGCTCTACGCCGCGCTCAAGAAGCGCAAACGCGTCATCGTGGAAGTGCTCTCGCCGTTCGACGTGGAGCTCGAGCTGGACGCGGCGCGGCAGCGCTCCGATCTCTTCTCCCGCTGCTTCGCGCGCGAGGTGTCGTTCCGGCAGGGTCTCGAGCGCTCGCCGCGCCGCTAATCGCCTCGCGATGCAGAATTTAGGGTGCTGACATCGACGGCTTCCGCCGAGCTTGCGGAAATCCTTGCGGCGCGCGCCTGCCAAGCTCCTTGGCGAGACCTGCCAAGAAAGTTCTAAAGCACTCGAAACAAGAGAGTTGTCAAAACTGCACAAAGCTGAGTGCAGAACGCTGCCGAAGCCCGTTGCGAACGCCTCCCGGCCCTTTCGCGGGGCTCTTTTCCACAGCTTTCTCCGCACCGGTTGCGGAGAAATCGCCCCGCGTCCGACACACGCGCGTCACGGGGCGGTTGTAAGCTCCGCCCGGCTTCCAACTCGCGCTCATGCCGCTGGCTCCCAAGCTCCGACTCGCGCCCGTCTGGCCCGCGCTCGCCGCCCTCGCGGTCGCGGGCGCGCTCGCCATCGGGCTCCTGCCGCGAACGCTCGGCTCCGCGGCCGCGGAGGAGCTCGAGGAGACGGCGCAGATCGTGCGCCCCGCGATTCCCGCGCCGGCGCGCTTCGACGGTCCCGATCTCGTTCTGCAGCAGCGCCTCCACGAGCTCGCGCGGAATACCGGCTATCGCCTCACGGCGATCGCGCTGGACGGCACGGTGCTCGCGGACAGCGATCGCGACGAGGCCGGGCTCGCGCGCATGGAAAACCACCGCGAACGCCCGGAAATCGCCGCCGCCCTGGCGCGCGGGCACGGGCACCAGGTCCGCCACAGCGCCACCACCGGGCTCGCGACCGCTTACGCGGCGCTCCTGGTGCACGAGCCCTCGGGCGCGCGTTGGGTGCTCCGCGTCGCGCGCCCGCTGCGGGCCCTCGCGAGCTTCCAGCATCACGTGGCGAGCGCCCTCGCCCTATCGACCCTCGCGGCCCTCGTCCTGGTCGCCGCCATCTCCTGGTGGCTGCAGCGACGACTCTTCCGGCCGCTCGAGCAGCTCATCGCCGCCGCCGATGCGATCGGGCACGGCGATTTCAAGACGCCGATCCGCCCGACGGACCAACCCGAGCTGGCGCGTCTGGGTGCCGCGCTAGCCGAGAGCGCACGCCGCGCCGAGGCGCAGATCCGCGCGCTCGAGGCGGAGCGCGACCATCTGGGCGCCACCGTCGCCGGCATGGCCGAAGGGGTGCTGGTGACCGACGGACGCGGGCGCGTCCGCCTCGTCAACCCCTCGTTCCGCGGCCTCTTCGGAGTCGTGGCCACGGCGCCCCCCGAGGAGGTCCTCGACCTGGCGCGCGAGCCGCGGCTGGGCGATCTCATCGGCCGGACGCTCGCCGAGGGAAGCGAGCAGACGGCCGAGTTCGAGCGCCTCGAGCCCGAGCGGCGTGTTCTCTCGCTCGTCGCCTCCCCCTTGGCCGACGACGGCGGCGCTGTCGTGGTGGTGCGCGACGTCACCGAAGCCGAGCGCCTGAACCAGTCGCGAAAGGACTTCGTCGCCAACGTCTCGCACGAGCTCAAGACGCCGCTCGCCGCCATTCGCGGCTACGCCGAGACGCTCGCGGACGGCGCCCTGGAGACGCCGGAAACGGCGCTCCGCTTCAGCCAGCGAATCGTCGACCAGTGCCACCGCCTCGGCGCCATCCTCGCCGATCTGCTGACCCTCTCCAAGCTGGAGAACCGTGCCTCGCTCGAGAACACGGAGCCGGTGGACCTGCGCGAGCTCGCGCGCGAGGCGATCGAGCTCGTGGCGGCGCCCGCCGAGGCGAAGCAGGTCCGCGTCGAGCTCGTCGACGGGCCGTCGCCGGTGGTCACGGGGGACGCGGAGAGCCTCGAGCGGCTGCTGTCGAACCTCCTCGAGAACGCGGTCAAGTACAACCGCCAAGCGGGCACGGTCGAGGTGCGCCTCGCCGTGCAGGGCGATCACGCGACGATCGAGGTGCGCGACAGCGGGATCGGGATCCCATCGGCCGCCTTGCCGCGGATCTTCGAGCGCTTCTACCGGGTCGACAAGGGGCGCTCCCGCGAAGAGGGGGGCACCGGGCTCGGGCTCGCGATCGTCAAGCACGTCGCCCAGGCCCACCAGGGGCGCGTCGAGGTCGAGAGCGACCTCGGTGTCGGCTCGACGTTCCGGGTCGTCCTGCCTACCCGCGGAGCCTGAGGCGGCCCCCGCCCGCAGGGGTGAGCACCGGGGGGCCTCTCCCCTGCTAGCCTCCGCCCACTTCTTCCCTAGGAGGACGACATGGGCGACGCACCCGTCGAGCGGAACCCCGGAGCCCCCGGCATCGAGCTCTCCGAGTCGCAGCGCGCCGCGGTGCGCAAGCTGGCGAAGGACGAAGTGGTCATCCGGCCTTCGATCGCGCTCGCGCGCGACGCGGTGATCGCCAACGACACGGTCGAGCGCGCGCACGCCGCCGACGACCCGGATACCTTCTGGGCCGAGCAGGCGCGTGCCATCGAGTGGGCCGAGCCCTTCGACGACGTCGTCCGCTTCGACCCGCCACGCCACGAGTGGTTCCTCGGCGGCAAGCTCAATGCCACGGTGAGCTGCCTCGACCGCCACGTGCACGGCGATCGCCGCAACAAGGCGGCGCTGCTCTGGGTGGGCGAGGACGGGGAAGAGCACGCCTACACCTACAGCCGCCTCTACCGCGAAGTGAACCGTTTCGCCAACGCCCTCAAGCGTCTCGGCGTCGAGGTCGGCGACCGGGTGATCCTCTACATGCCGCTCGTCCCCGAGGGGATCATCACGATGCTCGCCTGCGCCCGGCTGGGGGCGATCCACTCGGTGGTCTACGCCGGCATGGGGACGCAGGCGCTGCGCTCGCGGATCGAGGACTGCGGCGCCAAGGTCGTGGTCTGCTCGGACTACACCTATCGGCGCGGCAAGGAGGTACCGCTCAAGCCGACGGTCGACGAGGCGGTGCGGGACCTGGATTTCGTCGAGCACGTCGTCGTCCACCGCCGCGGCTCCCGCCCCGGCGACGAGCCCGTGACCTTCGAGAGCGAGCGCGAGCACGACTTCTACGACATCCAGAACGCGCGCGAGATCCACTGTCCGCCAGCGATGGTCGACTCCGAGCATCCGCTCTTCATCCTCTACACCTCGGGCACCACCGGCCGTCCGAAGGGGGTCGTGCACGCGACCGGCGGCTACATGGTCGGCGTCACCTACCTGGCGCGTGCCTTCTACCAGATCGGCGAACGCGACATCTACTGGAGCACCTCCGACATCGGCTGGATCGTCGGGCATTCCTTCATCGTGTACGGCCCGCTCTCGGTCGGCGCCACCGTATTCTGCCGCGAAGGCGTTCCCGACTACCCTTCGGCCGACGTCACCTGGGAGCTCGTGGAGCGCGTCGGCGTCAACATCCTCTTCACCTCCCCCACCGCGATGCGCATGTGGATGAGCCACGGCGACGAGGTCCCGGCGCGCTACGACCTGTCGCGGCTGCGCCTGGTGGCGTGCGCCGGCGAACCGCTCAATCCGGAAGCGCACCTCTGGGCGCAACGCTGCCTGGTCGGCCAGTCGAACGGTCTCGTCGTCGACAACTTCTGGCAGACCGAGGTGGCGGCGCCGGTGTTGGGGAGCCTTCCGACCTTCGAGATCCGGCCCGGCAAGGTGGGGAAGCCGATGCCGGGGGTCGAAGCCGACGTGGTCGACCCCCAGGGCAACTCCCTCGGCGCGGGCGAGGGCGGACTGCTCGTCTTGCGCCGCCCGGTGCCCTACATGCTGCGCACCGTCTGGGGAGACGACGAGCGCTACGGGCACTACTGGCGCCAGATCCCGGGCTGCTACGCGGCGGGCGACATCGCGGTGCGCGACGCCGACGGCTACTTCGCGGTCCTCGGGCGTGCCGACGACATCATGAACGTGGCCGGACACCGCATCGGCACCGCCGACGTCGAGGGGTCGCTGCTGCGGCATCCCGCCGTGGCCGAGAGCGCGGTGGTCGGGCTCCCCGACCCGATCAAGGGGGAGCGCATCAAGGCTTTCGTCGTCCTGCGCGCCGGCGCCAAGACGGGCGCCGGCCTGGTCGCGAGCCTCAAGGACCACGTCCGCCAGGACCTCGGCCCGATCGCCGTACCCGCCGACATCGAGATCAAGACGGCGTTGCCCAAGACGCGCTCGGGCAAGATCGTCCGCCGTTATCTGAAGGCGGTCGAGCTCGGCGAGGACCCCGGCGACCTCTCGACGCTCGCCGACTGAGCGCCGCTTCCTCCCCCGATCGCTGTCGCACGTCCGTCACACGGGCGTCGCGCGGTCGCGTGAGTCCCCTGGCTATCGTCCCTCCGAACCGCGCGAGCGGTCCGCCTTCGAGGCGAGCCGGCGTCTGCGGAACTCAAATCACTCGATCGAGTCACGGAGGAGACCCAGCATGCGCAAGTCGATCTGCATCGCGGCCGTTCTCGCCGCCCTCGCCGTCGTCGTCGCGACGGCGGCGCCGGTGGCGGCCCAGGGACCCATCACGGGCCTCTACTACCAGGAGGCGGAGAAGGACGGTCGCGTCTACGTCTTCAACACCCCCGAGCGCTACAAGTCCTGGCAGGCGAGCGGAGAGATCGGCGTCGCGGTCACGCTGATCGGCCGCGCCGACGGGGGCAAGACGCTGGTCGGCGAGAACGAGACGGCGGTCGACCTCTACCTCTTCAAGCACAACCTGCCGGCCTACGACCGGCCGACGCCGAAGCCGCCGGTTCCGTCCAAGTACCCCGCCACCAAGATTCAGGGGCGCTTCTACGGTGACTTCACGAGCAAACAGATCAAGACCGACGCCGGCGCGAAGAGCTCCGACAGCGGCGTCGGCGTCGACGTCAAGCGCTTCTACTTCACGGTGACGCACGAGATCGACGAAACCTGGTCGGCCCAGTTCCAGAGCGACATCGGCGACCAGGGCACCAAGCGCTACGACGTCTTCGTCAAGAAGGCCTACCTGCAGGGCAAGTTCTCCGACGCCTTCACCCTGCGTCTCGGCTCGGCCGACACCCCCTGGATCCCCTTCGCCGAGGGTGCCTACGGCATGCGCTATTTCGAGCAGACGATCACCGACACGCTCGGCTTCGGCACTTCAGCCGACTGGGGGCTCCACCTCCTGGGCAAGGTCGCGGGCGGCAAGGTCGAGTACCAAGTGAGCGCCGTGAACGGCAAGGGCTACAGCAACCCGAGCCGCACCAAGACCGTCGACATCGAAGCTCGTCTCGCCTTCAAGCCGGTGCACGGCTTCACCCTGGGTATCGGCGGCTACAGCGGCAAGCTCGGCAACGACGTGAAGACCGGCTCTCCGGTCAAGCACACCGCCCAGCGCCTCAACGCCATGGTCGGCTACAAGACCGATCGCTTCAACCTCGGCGTCGAGTACTTCCAGGCGAAGAACTGGAAGAACGTCACCACCACCGCCACCGACAAGGCGGACGGCGTCTCGGTCTGGGCCCAGTTCCAGGTCGCCAAGGCGATCAACCTCTTCGCCCGCTACGACACCGCCAACCCGAGCAAGGATCTCGCCTCCGACAAGCAGCTCGACTACTTCAACGTCGGCGTCGAGAAGGTGTTCAACAAGGTCTTCTCGACCTCGCTCGCCTACAAGCACGCCGAGACCAAGGGCGGCGCCGTGAGCACCGGCAACGGCGGTATCGGTTCCGGCGCGATCGACGGCAAGTACGACGAGATCGGGATCTGGGCGGTCTACAACTTCTAGAGCCACGCGAGCGCGAGACGATTCCGTCGCGCGCCCGACGTTCGATCTCCCTCGGTGCGGGGAGGCCCCTCCAAAGTCTCGGGGGCCTCCCCCTTTTTTTCCAACCGTAGTAGTTTGCGAGGCGCTCAACGAGGACGATCCGACATGGAACGACATCGAGATCAGGAGTTCGACCGCATCCGCCAGCTGCTGCTCCGCATGGGGGGGCTGGTCGAGCGGATGATCAGCGAGGCCATGGCCGCCCTGGTCGAGCGCGACACGTCGCGTGCCCAGGCGGTGATCCGCACGGACAGCGACGTCGATCAGCTCGAGAAGGACCTCGACGAGGCGTGCAGCCGCGTGCTCGCGCTCCAGCAGCCGACCGCCGTCGACCTGCGCTTCCTGGTGGCGGTGATGAAGATCGCCAACGACCTCGAGCGCATGGGCGACTCGGCGGTCAACGTCGCGCAAGCCGTCGAGGTGCTCAACCAGGAGCCGCCGCTCAAGCCCTACATCGACCTTCCCCGGCTCGCCCAGACGACGCAGGAGATGGTGCGCGACGCGCTCGACAGCTTCGTGCGCAAGGACGCCCGCGCCGCCTACGAGGTCTGCCGGCGCGACGACGAGGTGGACGGCCTCTACAAGCAGCTCTTCCGCGAGCTGCTGACCTACATGATCGAGGATCCCCGCACCGTGACGCGCGCGCTCCATCTCCTCCTCATCGCGCGCAACTACGAGCGAGTGGCCGATCACGCCACCAACATCGGCGAGGACGTCATCTTCTACGTCGAGGGGCGGGACATCCGTCACCTCTCGGGCGACGACGCCCCCGTCGCCAACCGCTGAGCCGCGGCTCCGGCGGCGCCGCTGTCACACGGCTGTCACGGGCCGTTCCACGCTCTGACAAACCCCGTTGCGAGACTCTCCCCGAGCCCCAGAGGGCTCGGGTCCGTGAGCCGGCCGTCGCCGGAAGCCCCCGCGGATCGCTCCCGGCGCCGCCGGATTCCACCCCCCAAGGAGGAGAAAACGACATGAAGCGCCTCACGATTCCGAGTCTGGCGGTCCTCGCCCTGGCCACCGCACCGCTCGCCGCGCAGCCGGTGCAGGTCGACGCGTCCATCCAGCCCTACGCCAAGGTCGGCGGCGTCTCGGGCAACCTGAGCTCGATCGGCTCGGACACCCTCAACAACCTGATGACGTTCTGGGCCGAGGGCTACCAGAAGCAGTACCCGAACGTGCGCATCCAGATCGAGGGCAAGGGCTCCTCGACCGCTCCCCCGGCTCTCATCGCCGGTAGCTCCCAGCTCGGACCCATGAGCCGCTCGATGAAGGCGGAGGAGATCGACGCGTTCGAGAAGAAGTACGGCTACAAGCCGGTCGCCGTGCGCGTCGCGGTCGACGGCATCGGGGTCTACGTGAACAAGGACAATCCGATCGACAAGATGACGCTGCAGCAGGTCGACGGGATCTTCTCCAAGACCCGCAAGCGGGGCGGAAAGGACATCGTCACCTGGGGCGATCTCGGCTTGACCGGAGAGTGGGCCAACAAGCCGATCTCGATCTACGGTCGCAACTCGGCGTCCGGCACCTACGGCTTCTTCAAGGAGCACACGCTCGCCAAGGGGGACTACAAGGACACCGTCAAAGAGCAGCCTGGCTCCGCGAGCGTCGTCCAGGGCGTGACCGAGGACCGCTACGGCATCGGCTACAGCGGCATCGGGTACCGGACCTCCGGCGTCAAGCCGATCCTGCTCGCCGACAAGGACCAGTTCTACTCGACCGATGCCGCGGACGTCTACGCCGGCAAGTACCCGCTCTCCCGTTACCTCTTCATCTACTTCAACCAGGATCCCTCCAAGCCGCTCGACCCCCTGGTGCGCGAGTTCCTCAAGTTCGCGCTCTCCAAGGAAGGGCAGGAGATCGTGGTGAAGGACGGCTATCTGCCGATTCCCGGCAAGGTCGCGGCCGAGGAGCTGGGTAAGATCCGCTGAGCCCGACCCGGAGGTCACGGCCCGGCGGCGCTCCCTGCCGGGCCGTCGTCTTCTCGGTCGCGCGACCCCATGCACGTCTCAGAGCTCGATTCCACGCCGTCCCGGGCGCGGACGGCCCCGCGGTCCCGGGTGCGCGCGACGACTTCGCGCCGCCGGCTCTTCATCGATCGCTCCGCGCGCTGGGTCGTCACCGCCGGCGGGCTCTCGATCATCGCCAGCATCCTCGGCATCCTCCTCTTCATCCTGCTCGAGGTCGCGCCGCTCCTCAGCGCCGCCCGGGTCACGCCCGGCCGCACGGTCGAGCTCCCTGCGGCGGCGCTCGGAGTCGTCGAGGACGAGCACCGGACGCACGCCGCAGTGCTCGGGGAGGACGGTTTCGTGCGCGTCACGCGCCTCGCCGACGGAGTCACGGTCCTCGAGCGGCGGCTGGCGCCCGAAGGCGCTCCGCAGATGTCGGGCCACGCCGCCTCCGGCAGCTCGGCCTTCGCCGCGACGGCCGGGGACGGGCGCCTGATCGCCCAGGAGGTCGGTTGGTCGGTGCGCTTCGACGCCGCGGGAACGCGCAGCATCGAGCCGCGGCTCCCGGAGCCGGTACTCTTCGAGCTCGATCCCGAGCATCGCCCCCTACGCGCCTTCACGGCGCGCCTCGCGGGGAGCGAGCACTCGGCCGGCGCCGCCCAGCTCGCCGACGGCTCGATCGTCGTGGTCAAGAACGAGACCGAGGTCAACGACTTCTCGGGGGAGACCACGCGGAGCGAGGAGCGGCTGCGCTTCGCCGTCGCGCGCCCGATCACCACGCTCCTGATCGACGGCGAGCTCGGGCACCTCTACGGCGGCGCCGACACCGGCGAGCTCTACTCCTGGCCGCTCGATCAGGGCGACTCGGTCGCCCCGCAGGTGGTCTCCGCGGGCGCTGACGCGGTAACCGCGCTCTCTTTCCTGATCGGCGACCGCGCGCTGGTGGCGGGCCAGGCGAACGGTGCCCTCTCGATCTGGTTCCCGGTCCGCCAGGAAGACCAGAGCTTCGTGCTCACCAGGATCCGGGACTTCCCGCCGCAGGCGGGGGCGATCCGCCAACTGGCGCCCTCCCAGCGCAACCGCTCGTTCCTCGCCCTGGACGCGAGCGGCGGGCTCGGTCTCTACTTCTCGACTTCCGAGCGCACGCTCTGGCGCGGCCGATCGCCGGTCGGTCCGGGGACCGCGCTCGCCATCGCCCCGAAGGCCGACGGCGCGCTGCTCGCCTCCGGCCAGCGACTGCTCTCGCTGGAGGTCGTCAATCCTCACCCGGAGGTCTCCTGGAAGGCGCTCTTCGGGAAGGTCTGGTACGAGGGCTACGAGAAGCCCGAGCACGTCTGGCAATCGACCGGAGGCACGGACGATTTCGAGTCCAAGCTCTCCTTGACGCCGCTCATCTTCGGCACCGTGAAGGGGACGATCTACTCCCTGCTCATCGCCATCCCGGCGGCGATCCTGGGGGCCATGTTCGCCTCCCAGTTCCTCCACCCGCGACTGCTCGCATTCATCAAGCCGACGGTCGAGATCATGGCCGCGCTCCCCTCGGTGGTGCTCGGCTTCCTCGCCGGCCTCTGGCTCGCGCCCCTGCTCGAGCGCTACTTCCCGTCGCTCCTTCTGATGTTCGTCTTCGTGCCCCTCTTCGTCTGGCTCACGGGCATCGGCTGGAACGCTGTGCCGCGGCGGATCCGCGGCCGCTTCCCCTCGGGCTCCGAGGTCTTCCTCTACCTGGTCGTCGTGGTCCTCGGCGCCTGGAGCAGCCTCGCCCTCGAGTCGCCCTTCGAGAAGCTCGCCTTCGGAGGAAACTTCCAGGACTGGCTCTTCCAGTCGACGGGCCTGCGCTACGACCAGCGCAATGCCGTCGTCGTCGGCCTGGCGATGGGCTTCGCGGTCATTCCGATCATCTTCGCGATCGCCGAGGACGCCTTCTCCAACGTGCCGCGCAACCTGGTCGCCGGCTCGCTCGCGCTCGGCGCCAACCGGTGGCAAACGGTCACCCGCGTGGTCCTCCCCACCGCCTCGCCCGGCATCTTCTCCGCGGTCATGATCGGTTTCGGTCGCGCGGTCGGCGAGACCATGATCGTGCTCATGGCGACCGGCAACACGCCCATCCTCGACTGGAGTCTCTTCAACGGTTTCCGGACGCTCTCGGCCAACATCGCGGTCGAGATTCCCGAGGCGCCCTTCGGCGGCACGCTCTACCGGACCCTGTTCCTGGCCGGTCTGATGCTCTTCGTGATCACCTTCCTGATCAACACCGCCGCGGAGCTCGTGCGCCAGCGCCTGCGGCGGAAGTTCGCCCAGCTCTGAGGGGCCATCGATGCGCGCCGACTCCTCCCAGCGATCGCGAGACTTCTTCGGCATGTCGATGACCGCCCTGTGCGGCGGCGCGCTGGCTCTGAACCTCGCCTTCATCCTCGGCCTCCTTGCGCTCATCGGCTGGCAGGGCGGGCGATTCTTCTGGCAGAAGGACCTGCTCCAGGTCGAGCGCGCGGACGCACCACCGCTCCTGGGCGAGCTCCACGCGCGCCAGACCGTGCCTTCTCCCCAACCCGGAGGAGCTCCCATCTCGCGCATCCAGCTGCGGATCGGCAACCGAGACCTGACCGGCAACGACTTCGTCTGGGTCGACGAGTCGACGATCACCGGCCGCGCCAACCCCGGCGACGCCGTGCTCCTCGAGCGGCAGGAGTGGGGCCCCTTCTACGGCCGCATGGTGGAGCTCAAGCGCGGGAGCGAGCTCCTCGCTTCCGGAGGCGACGCCGTCTGGAGCGCCTTCGGACCGCTCCACGCGCGCAAGCTCGCGGAGCGCCGCGCGATCAAGAAGCTCGAGAAGGGGGAGATCGGGAGCATCAACTATGCCATCGAGCGGCTGCGGCTCGCCGAGAAGCGGCTCGCTCTCGAGGCTCCGCCCGAAGCGGAGCGGGCGCGCCGCGAGGCCGAGATCTCGGCCGCCATCGCGACCCACCAGGCGGAGTACGAGGAGGCCGCCGCGCGCCTCTTCCAGAAGCGCGAAGAGCTCGACGCCGAGAAGCTCGTCATGGAGGCCGTGGACGGCACCCGCAAGGAGATCGCGGTCGGCAGCGTCGTGCGCGCCCTCCGGCCCAACCGGATGGGCACCGCCGGCAAGCTGGGGCTCTATCTCTCGCGCGTCTGGGAGTTCGTCTCAGACGATCCGCGCGAATCGAACACCGAGGGCGGCATCTTCCCGGCCATCTTCGGCACCGTGATGATGGTCTTCCTGATGTCCTTCGCGGTGGTGCCGCTCGGCGTCGTCGCCGCCATCTACCTGCGCGAGTACGCGAAGCAGGGCGCGCTCGTCCGGATGGTCCGGATCGCGGTCAACAATCTCGCCGGCGTCCCCTCGATCGTCTTCGGCGTCTTCGGACTCGGGTTCTTCGTCTACACGATCGGCGGCACCATCGACCGCATCTTCTTCCCCGAGGCGCTGCCGACTCCGACCTACGGCACGGGTGGCATCCTCTGGGGCGCGCTCACTCTCGCGTTGCTCACCGTGCCGGTGGTCATCGTCGCCACCGAAGAAGGGCTCGCGGCGGTGCCTGGAATCGTGCGCGCCGGCTCCCTCGCGCTCGGCGCGACGAAGTGGGAGACGACGTGGAAAGTGGTCGTGCCGGCGGCCGCTCCCGGCATCCTCACCGGCGTCATCCTCGCCATGGCGCGCGCCGCCGGCGAGGTGGCGCCGCTGATGATCGTCGGCATGGTGAAGCTCGCGCCCACTCTCCCGCTCGACGGCCGATTCCCGTTCGTCCATTTCGAGCGCAAGTTCATGCACTTGGGCTTCCACATCTACGACGTCGGCTTCCAGAGCCCCAACGTCGACGCCAGCAAACCGCTCGTCTTCGCGACCGCCCTCCTGCTGATCCTCGTGGTCACCGGCATGAACCTGGTGGCGATCGGCATCCGCAACCACCTGCGGCGCAAGTACGCCGGCAGCGCCGTCTGATCCCTCGAGGTGATCTAAGATGATCGCGACCCCCGGCACGGAGAGCCGAACGATGCCCAGCAGCGAATCGTCCGCGCAAGCCCCCGCCGGCGCCCCCGATCCGGCGCTCGATCCGGCTCTCAACCCGCCGATCCAGAAGCCGGTCCTGGAGATCGACAAGATCAGTCTCTGGTACGGGTCCAAGCAGGCGCTCAAGGAGAACAGCCTCAAGATCGAGGACAAGAAGATCAGCGCTTTCATCGGCCCATCGGGCTGCGGCAAGTCGACGCTGCTGCGTTGCATCAACCGCCTGAACGACCTCATCGACGGGGTGCGGATCGAAGGGGAGATCCGCTTCGAAGGACGGAACATCTACCATCCGGAAGTCGAGATCAACGCGCTGCGCAAGCGCATCGGCATGGTCTTCCAGAAGTCGAACCCGTTCCCGAAGTCGATCTACGAGAACGTCGCCTACGGCCTGCGCATCCAGGGCATCAACCGGAAGAGCACGGTGGACGAGGTCGTCGAGAAGAGCCTGCGCGGCGCCGCCATCTGGGACGAGGTCAAGGACCGCCTGAGCGACTCCGCGCTCGGGCTCTCGGGCGGCCAGCAGCAGCGTCTCTGCATCGCCCGAGCGATCGCGGTCGAACCCGACGTCATCCTCTTCGACGAGCCCTGCTCGGCCCTCGATCCGATCGCGACCGCGAAGATCGAGGAGCTGATGGAGGACCTGAAGAAGGACTACACGCAGGTCATCGTCACCCACAACATGCAGCAGGCGTCGCGCATCTCCGACTACACGGCCTTCATGTATCTGGGCGAGATCATCGAATACGGCGAGACGGAGAAGCTCTTCCTCAATCCGATGAAGAAGCAGACCGAGGACTACATCACCGGGCGCTTCGGCTGAGCGCTCGCGGGTCCCCTCCTACTTCTTGCTCCCCTTGAGCTCGTGGCGCAGGCGCCCGAGCGTCTTGTTCACCGGATTCTCGCGCGCGAGAAAGCCCACCACGGGCCGGCGCCGGACGCCGACCTCTTTCTGCAGGGCACGCAGCTCCGCGTGCCGGGGGTCGAGCGCGAGGCCCTGCTGGATTGCCGCCACCGCCCCCTTGCGATTCCTGGCGAGCACGTGGACGCGCGCCAGGTTGAGGTGGACGTCGGGGTGGTAGTACTCGGCCTTGACCGCGTGCTCACAGAGCCTCAACCCCTCTTTGACCTGCCGATTGAAGCGCGCCACCCCGTATCCGAGGTAGGAATAGGCGAGACCCGGGATGGTGTCGGAGATGCCCCGCTCCTTGACCAGATTGCCGAGCAGCTGCAGCCCCCGCTCCCACTCCCCCATCCGGCAGAGCTCGACCGCTCCCTCCGCCACCGAGCGCGGGTTGTTCGGGTCGATCTCGGGCTGGATGCGTAGCGGCATCGTACGGGCTCCTTCGTGGACGGGGCGGTTCGCGACCGCATGTTAGACTGCAATGCATTGTCGCGCTTCTGAGAGCCCGAGACAAGCGATGACCGACGCCGCCCAAGAAGCCCCTGACGTCAAGGAGCTGGTGGCTCTCGCGCGGCGTTTCGCCGAGCGCAAGCAGTACGACGAGGCCGCCGAGCTCTTCCAGGTGGCGCTGCGGCTCGACCCCCGCAACCTCGGCACCCGCCTCGCCCTGGCGAGGGTCCGTCGCCTGCAGAAGGCCGCGGGGCGCAAGCCCGAGAAGGACCCGGTCGAGGCGGCGCGCGACGAGATGCGGCGCAACGCCATCGACGCCTCCCACTTCGTCGGCCTGGCCTGGCTCTACGCCGAGAAGAGCGAGGAGTTCCGGGCGCTCGAGTGTCTCGACATCGCGCGCGCCAAGGACCCCATCAGCCCCGCCAATTTCAAGCTCGCGGCGCGGATCCACTCGCGACTCCAGGATTTCGACAGCGCCGCCGAGCATCTGCGCCGCGCCCTGCGCTACAACCCGTTCGACCGCGAGGCCGCGGAGCTCCTGGGCCAGGTCGAGTACGAGCGCAAGCAGTTTCAGGAAGCCTTGGCCGCCACCATCGACGCCTTCCTCCTCCTGCCCTCCGTCGACGAGGAGCGCGCCATCCGGCTGCGCCGGCGGATCCGGACGCTCCGGCATCTGCTCGGGTGGCAGAGCAAGGAGGTGGTCGCCCTCTTCCGCGAGCGCGAAGAGCAGCTCCACACCGCCTTCGACCGGCTCGAATGGCGGCGGGAGCGCTTCCGTAGCGAGGAGGGGTGGGAGAGCCTCGCGCTCGCCGCGCTGGGACCGCCGGGGCGCGAGGACGGTGGGCGGCTGCGCATCGCGGGCCGGCTCCGGCGTCTCGACGCCTGGGCGCATCTGTCGGACGAGCAGATCTTCAAGCTCTCGGCGGCGGTCGAGGAGAAGAGCTTCGGTGCCGGTCAGCTCGTGTTCGCCAACAACAGCGAGGGGCTCGACATCTTCCTGCTCGAGGAGGGGGAGATCTCCATCCAGCGCCCGACGCCCTACGGCACCTATCCGCTCGCCCTCCTGCAGCCCGGGGCGATGTTCGGCGAGGTCAATTTCCTCACCCACGGCGTGCGGAGCGGCGACGCCCTCGCCCTCAAGGCGAGCCGCGTCCTCCTCTTCGACGGCGAGGCGCTGGAGCGGCTGACCTCGAGTTGGGCCGAGTTCGGCGTGCAGCTCTACTGGGGCTTCTGGCACTCGCTCGCCGGCAAGCTCCGGTCCACCAACGAGCAGCTCAAGACCTTCTTCTCGGCCGACAAGCAGCCGGAGAACTTCCTGCGCCTCCGGCGCCCGCGCGAGGCCGGTTCCGGGACGGTCGCCGTCGCGCCCGACGATAAGGTTCGCCTCTTCCGGGAGCAGGGGCTCTCCGGTAACGAGCTCGGGACGCTCGCCACCTTCTCGAAGGAGCTCCGCTACGAACCAGGGCAGGCGCTCTTCGAAGAGGGGGATGAGGGACACGAGATGTACGTCGTGCTCTCCGGGAAGGTGCTGATCACCAAGTACATTCCGGGTGCCGGCGAAGAGGCGCTCGCGATTCTCGAGCGCGGCGACTTCTTCGGCGAGATGTCGCTCATCGATGGCGAGCCGCGTTCGGCCGAGGCGCGCGCCCACGAAGGCCCCCTCACCGTGCTGGCGCTCGATCAGGGGACGATCCAGGAGATGCTGGCGCTCGACCCACAGGCCTCGCTCGACCTGCTGAAGCTCCTCTGCCGGCTGATCGCCAAGCGGCTGCGCGAGATCGACGAGAAGGTGATCGGCTGGCGCATCATGTCGGGCGACCGCAGCGCCACCGCCGACACCGTCTAGAACCGCGCGGCTTCACCCCGAATCGGGCAACCCGACCGTCACGATCGCCTGTCGCGGATCGAGGTGGCGGTGGATAGCGGCCTCGACCGTCGTCCGGTCGATCGCCGAGATCGCCTCGGCGTGCCACTTCGGATCGGCGAGCGGCAGGTCGAGAAGCTCCCCGGTCACCATCAGATCGGCCCACTGGCGCGCCGTCTCGCGCCGGAACGGCTCGCGCCCGAGCAGATAGGAGCGGGCGTCCTCGAGCTCGCGCGCTCCGAGCGGCTCGCTCACGAACCGCTCGAGCTCGTCGCGCACCGCCGCCTCCGCCCTTTCGAGCGAGGCAGGCGAGGTCCCCAGGTAGCAGAAGAGCCGGCCGGCATCGAGCCCGGCGCCGGCGACCGCGTCGGCCGTGGCGCTATAGGCGAGCCCTTCGCGCTCGCGGATGCGGTCCGGAATGCGCCCGGTGAGCCCCGAGCCAGCGCCCAACAGGACGCCGGCAACCTCGAGCGCCGCGAAGTCGGGGTCGCGGCGCGGAAGGGTGCGATGCCCGAGGAGCAGATGCGCCTGGTCGCTCGCGCGTGTCGTCACCTCGCGCCGCGGCGGCAAGAGGACGGCGGGTGCCACCGGCTCCGGCAGGGGCGCCCCCGTTCCCGCCAACCCTGCGAAGAGGCCTCTCGCCAGCCGGTCCACCGCCGCCTCGTCGAGATCGCCCGCCACCGCCAGGATCCCACCCCAACCGAGACTCGCCTCGTGGAAGCTCCGGCACTCCGCCTCGGACAGGCGCTCGAGACTCTCCGCGCTCCCCTGCAGTGGCCGTCCGCGCGGGTGCGGCGAGTAGAGCTGCTCGAGAAAGGCGCGCGCGGTGAAGAGATCCGCCTGATCGGCCTGCGCCTCGAGCTCGGCGGCGGCCTGCCGCTTGAGCCAGAGCAGCCGTTCCACGTCGAAGCGGGGCTCGAAGACGAGCTCCGCCGCCCACTCGAGCGCCTGGCGCCAATCGCCCGCCAGGCAGTCGATGGCGAGCCCGACCGACTCGTAGCCGCCGAAGGAGGAGAGGACCATCCCGCGGTCTTCCGCCTCGGCCGCGATCCGCCGGTAGTCGCGCCGCACGCTCCCCTCGGAGAGCAACCGCCCGGTGAGCAGCGCCTGGCCGGGTTGCCGCTCGAGGCGCGCCCCTCCTCTGAGCAGCAGCCGGACGGCGACCATCGGCGCTCCCTCGACGCGCCGGACGCGGAGCGGCGCTCCGCCGCGGGACCCCGTCGCCACGGCCCC
This sequence comes from uncultured Thermoanaerobaculia bacterium, assembly GCA_964476605.1. Taxonomy (GTDB): domain Bacteria; phylum Acidobacteriota; class Thermoanaerobaculia; order Multivoradales; family JAGPDF01; genus JAGPDF01. The sequence goes on from CAYZBH010000032.1 coordinate 37,938, forward strand.
GCTCATGCCGGAGGCCGCGAGAGCCCGAGAACCGCTCCGCGCTCCGGGTCGAGGTAGCGTGCCGCGAGCGTTCGCAGATCCGCGCCGTCGCTCGCTAGAGCGCGCTGGAGCTGCCGGAGCGGTTGGTCGAGATCGAATTGCGCCGCGGCGATCGCCGCGGTGAGCGCCTGCTGGTGGATCCGCTCCTGCTGGAAGACCCAGTCGGCGAGCAGGATCTGGCGTGAACGCGTCAACAGCTCCTCGCCGGGAGGTGCCTCGCGCAGCGCGGCGAGCAGCCCGAAGATCCGTCGCTCGACCTCGGAAGGGTCGCTTCCCGGCAGCAGCTCGCAGGAGATCGCGAATTGCGACACCAGGGCGTTCTCCGTGAGGCCCGCCGCCGCGGAGAGGCAGAGCTGCCCTTCGTCGACGAGCTCGCGATAGAGGGGGCTCGTCCGTCCCCCCCCGAGCAGGGTCGCGAGAAGCTTGAGCCCGCCGTGATCGTCGTGGTCGGGTGCCGGGACCGCGAAGGCGAGTTGCAGGCGCGCAACCTCCCCTTGGCGGCGCTCGAGCCGGCGGAGCTCGCGCGGCGCCTGCGGCCGCGGCGGCATCGAGCGCTCGACTGCGCCCGCCGGCAGCTTGCCGAACTGGCTCTCGATCGCCTCTTCGCAACTCTCCCCGAGGTCCCCCGCCACCACCAGCAGCGCGTTGCCCGGGCGGTAGTAGCGCTGATGAAACGAGACGAGACGATCGCGGCCGGTGCGCGCCAGATCCTCCTCGAAGCCGAGCACCGGGACGGCGTAGGGGTGCTCCGGGAAGAGCGCTTCCTGCACCGCGAGCTCGAGCGCGTCCCAGGGATCGTCGCGATACATCGCGATCTCCTCGAGAATCACCTGTCGCTCGCTCTCGACCGACGTCGGATCGAGGGTGAGCGCGCTCATCCGGTCGACCTCGATCGCCAACGCCTCCTGCCAACGGTCGGACGCGAAGGCGAAGTAGTACGCCGTCAGATCGTGACTCGTGAAGGCGTTGTTCGTGCCGCCCAGGGCCTGCGTGCGCCGGTCGATCTCGCCCGGTCCGAAGCGCGCCGAGCCGCGGAACATCATGTGCTCGAGGAAGTGGGCGATGCCGCTCTCGCCCTTCGCCTCGTCGCGACCGCCGACGCGGTAGACGAGGACGGTCGAGACGATCGGCGCCTGTCGGATCGGGAGCAGACAGACTTCGAGACCGTTCGCGAGCCGAAAGCGGCGCGCCGCGATCGGCTCGGGAAGCGACGCCGTCGCCTCAGCCACCGTCGCGGTCGCGACCGCCGAAGCGGCGCGGCTTCTTGCCCTGATCCGCGCCCGGGCGCAGATCGACCGAGATCACGGTCGGCGTCGGCGCGTCGAGCGACGCCGTGACGTGGATGACATAGATCCGGTTGGTCACCGGATGGATGATGCGCACCAGGTGCTCGCCGGGTTCCGGCAGATCGTAGGCCCGCCCTTCGCGCTTCTTCACCTGCCAGGTGCCGGCCTGACCGATCACCCGGTTGTCGATCTTGACGATCGACTCCGGCGGCTCCACCACGAAGCTCAACGACATGCCGGTGACCATGCGACGATCGATCCGCGGCGACAGCGCGGGCCGGTCGACGAGCGGCGGCGACCCCTCGTCCGTGGCCGTGGTCTCGGCGGGTGCGGCGGACGTGGCCGGCTCGGGCGCGGGCGCCACCGTCCGGCTTTCGGGTCGCCGGACCGGCGCGGCGTTCTCGGCCGGACTCTCCTCGGAGGGCTGGCGCGGCCGCGGCTCCGGAGGGGGCTGCGGCGCCGGGCGCTGCGCGAAGCGCTCGCCGATCGCCGGCTCCTGATTCGCGGGCTTCGTGTCGGCGGGCTGCGAGGGAGCTTGGTCCGACGCCGGAGGCGACGGCTCCGCACGCGCCGGCGTGCTCGATTTCGGGACGATCGAGGCCTCGGCGGGGGTCGTCTTGTCGTCGGTCGCCGTCGTGGCCGGCTGCTTCTGAGCTTCCTTGGCGGCGACCCAGCGGCGCGCCGCGAAGCCGCCCGCGACGAGCGCGGCCACGACCACGAGCCCCGCGGCCAGCGCGAGCCAGAGGCCGCTCTTGGACGCCGGCGCGCTCGCGCGCGGCGGGACCAGGCGCGTCGGGATCTGGGTCGGCGAAGCGGGCGGCGGGGGCGGAGGCATGGCCGCGGCCGCCCGCGGCGCGGGAGGCGGCGGCGGCGTGGCGCCCGTCTGGGCGAGCGGCGTCGCGCGCTCCGCGCTGTCGAGCCGTCGTGTGCCGTCGCCGGCCGTTCCCGCCTCGGCCGCGGGCGCGTCGAGCAGCGAGGCGGGCAGATCGCGCAGACAGTCGCCGAGCTCGCGCGCGAGCTCTCCCGCGGTCGGGAAGCGCTGGTCGCGCTCCTTGTGCAGCATGCGCTCGAGCACCGACTCGAGCCGCGTTCCGAGCCCGGGGCGCCCGCCGACCAGGGAGGGTGGGTCGCGGTGCAGGATCTGGTAGACGAGGGTGGTGAGCGTCTCCCCCTCGAAGGGGCGCCGGCGCGAGAGCACTTCGTAGAAGAGCACGCCCAACGAGAAGAGGTCGCTCCGCCCGTCGAGTTCGTCACCGCGAATCTGCTCGGGCGAGAGGTAGTGCGGGCTGCCGACCACCGAGCCGGTCATCGTCAGGTCGGAGGTCTGGTCGGCGAGCTTGGCGATGCCGAAGTCGCTGATCTTGACCTGCCCCCCGGCGCCGAGCAGCAGATTGCTGGGCTTGATGTCGCGGTGGACGATTCCCTGCCGGTGCGCGTAGTCGAGACCATCCGCGGCCTGGCGGACGATCTCGATGGCTTCGCGCAGCGTGAGCGGCTCCCCTTGCGTCAGGCGTTCGGCGAGGTCGCAGCCGTCCACCCACTCGAAGGCGAGGTAGAGCAACCCCTGGTCCTCACCCGCGTCGAAGAGCGCGACGATGTGGGGGTGGAGCAGCCGGCCGGCGGCGCGCGCCTCGCGCAGCAACCGCCGCTTGCGCTCCTCCATCTCCTGCGCCTTGCCCTCCTCCACCCGGACCGTCTTGATGGCGACGCGGCGACCGATCTGCGGGTCTTCGGCGAGGTAGACCTCCCCCATGGCGCCCGCTCCGAGGCGACGGAGGATCTCGTAGCGACCGAGCCGATCGCCGGCCGCGAGCTGCTTCACACTTCCTCCTCCCCCTCCCGGGCCTCGCGGCGCTCCTCGTCGCGGTCGGCGAGGAGCTGCTTCGCGCGCTCCGCTTCCACCGCGGCCACCAGCACCCGCACCTCCCCCAACTGGCCGAAGCTCATCGGCTCCTGGTGGAAGAAGAGGGACTCGACGCTCGCCTGGATGCCGTGCGTGGCGAGGAATCCCACGACCAGCGTCGCTTCCTCCTCGGTGCCCAGAGTCTCGACGACTTCCCAGTTGTCCATGCGGTCCCTCCTCTCGCGATCCAAGGTCGGCGCTGTCGGCAGCATGATATCCCCGCCCTCGCGTGGCGGCGGCGATTCAGCCCGACGGTCCGGCGCTCGCGCGGCGCGCGACCGATTCGGTGTGCACCGTCTCGAAACGGCTCCGGGTGGGGTCCCAGAGCTCCCGGGAGAAGCGCCAGGCCTCACCCTCGACCTCCAGCCACTGCAGCGAGTTCCGCCCCCGCTCCGGCCCCCGCCCGCGGCTCGACGTGGAGGTACCCGAAAGGAGCTGAAGAGGCGCTCGTCCCGGGCCGAGCGGCGTCATCGCGAGGCACCGATGGAGGTGCCCCGAGAGAACGACCTCGACGCCGGCCGCCGCCAGGGCGGAGAGAGCGCGCCGCGCCCCCCAAGCGGGGTGCTCACAGGAGACCCCCGTCGGACGCGCGAGATGATGGTGTACCACCGCGATGCGGAAGGCCGTGTCGGGTGCCGCCGCGAAGGCCACCCTCGCTCTGGCGACGCTCGAGCGCCGGAGCCACCCCCCCTTCACCCCCCACCCGTGCGCGCTGTTGAGACCCGCCACCGCGAGCTCCGGGTCGCGAAAGACCGGCTCGAGATCGCCTGCGAAGTGGCGCCGATAGGCGCCGAACGGGGCGAGCAACCGTTCCCAGAATCGGTAGAGCGGTACGTCGTGATTGCCGGGCACGGCGAGCACGGGCGCCGTCTGGCGCAGGCGCTCCGCGAAGGCGCGCGCCTCGCGGAACTGCTGCGGCTTGGCGCGCTGCGTCAGGTCCCCCGAGATCACGACCAGATCGGGGCGGCGCTCCACCACGAGCGTCTCGACGCCCCGGGCGACCTCCGGCAGGTGCTTGGGACCGAAGTGGACGTCGGAGAGATGAAGGAGGGACCGCACCCGCTCAGTCGAGCTCGTCGTCGACGAGCGCCAGGGCTCGCGCCTCGAGCCGCGAGGCGGCTGCCGCCGAGAGCGCGCCGAGCAGGGCGCGCCCCTGGGTCCGGCCGAGAAGGTAACCGCCGAGCCCGACGAGCAGCAACGACGGGAGCGGGTGGCGGCGCACGATCCGGCGCCAGTCGACGTCGGGCGGGAGGAGATCGTCGATCAGCTCGTCGGCGAGCGACTTCGGCTCGTCCTCCAGCTCGAGATCGGCGAGCTCGGCCGCGGTGAGCTCGCGGGGCATGGCGAGAGAGCGCCTAGACGTCGTCGCGGCGCCGGCCGCCGCGCACGAGGAGGCCGATCAGGAAACCGACGCCCGCCGCGATCAGCAGCGACTTGCCCGGGTTCTCCCGCACGTACTCGTTGACGTCGCCGGAGAGCTGGACGGCGTCCTTGCGAACGCGCTCGTATCCCGTCCGCATGCCCTCCATGGCGGCGTCGTACTTCTCGCGCGCCGCGGTGCCGATGCGCTCCGCGCGGCGCTTGAGATCGCGCTGGGTCCGCCGCGCCCGGCGCTCGAGGTCTTCCGCGGCCTCCTCGAAGCGCTCGCGCGCCGCCTCGATGCCGTCGTCGATCACCTCGCGGGTCCCGGCCGCGGCGTCCGCCACCACCTCGCGAGCCCGATCCACCATCTTGTTGTCGGCCATGAACTCCTCCTCGCTCGCCATCCGGGCGAGCTCCCGCTTTCGGCCGCATGATACCCGCTCGTGCCGGCACGGTCCATGGAGAATGCCGGTGCTACACTGACCGCCATCGCCATGGCCGACGTCACGTTCTACGGCGCTTGCGGGACGGTGACCGGAAGCTGCTCGCTGCTGCGTTTCGGCTCGACCCGCCTGCTCGTCGACTGCGGTCTCTATCAGGGGGACGACGAGCTCGAGGAGCGCAACCGGGCACCCTTCCCCTTCCGTCCCTCCGACCTCGCCGCGGTCGTCTTGACGCACGCCCACCTCGACCATAGCGGGCTCCTCCCCAAGCTCTGCGCCGAGGGGTTCACCGGGCCGATCTTCTGCACGCGCCCCACCCGCCCGCTCGCCGCCCTGGTGCTCGAGGACTCCGCGGAGCTGCAGGAGGAAGAGGCTCGCTTCGCGCGCAAGAAGGGATACAGCCGGCACGAGGATCCGCAGCCGCTCTACACGACGCGCGACGTCTCGCAGACGCTCCGCCTGCTCGAGCCGCTCCCCTTCGGCGAGGCGCGGGAGATCGTGCCGGGTATCCAGCTCACCTTCCGGCGAGCCGGCCATCTGCTCGGCGCGGCGACGGTCGAGCTCGTGGCCAAGGGCTCCGACGGCGCGCGCCGGCGCTGGTGCTTCTCGGGCGACGTGGGGCGCTACGACGCCCCGATCCTGCACGACCCCGATCCGCCGCGGGAGCCCCTCGACGGCCTCCTGCTCGAGTCGACCTACGGCGACCGGCGCCACCCGGACGGGGACCCGGCCGCGGCGCTGGCCGCGGTGCTGACGGCGACCTTCGCGCGCGGGGGGACGCTCCTCGTGCCCGCGTTCGCGCTCGGCCGCACCCAGGACGTGCTCTACCACCTCTCGGAGCTCGCGGAACGGGGCGTCGTCGATCCGGAGACCGTCTTCCTGGACAGCCCGATGGCCATCCGGGCGACCGAGATCTACCGCCAGGCGACCCCCGAGCTCGACGAGGACATGCAGCGCCACGTGCGCAACCACGTCAATCCGCTCGCCGCCGACCGCTTCTCCCGATGCCGCACGGTGGACGAATCGAAGGCGCTCAACGCCCGCAAGGAGCCGTCGGTCATCGTCGCCGCGAGCGGCATGGCGACCGGAGGGCGCATCGTCCACCACCTCGCGCAGCGGCTCGGCGATCCGCGCAACACCGTCCTCTTCGTCGGCTACCAGGCCGCGGGAACGCGCGGCCGAGCGCTCGTCGACGGCGCCAAGACGGTCTCGATCCACGGCCGGCCGATCGGCGTCGAGGCCGAGGTGCGTCAGATCGGCGGTCTCTCGGCGCACGCCGACAGCGCCGAGCTCCTGCGCTGGTGTCGCGAGCTCGGGCAGGTCCCTCGCCGCGTCTTCCTCAACCACGGCGAAGATCCGGCGCGCAAGGCGCTCGCGGCGGCGCTCCGCGAGCTCGGCTGGCCGCGCCCCGAGCTGCCGCGCTCGGGCACCGCCGCCGCATGGTGACGCACCCGGCCCGGCGGGCTCTCGAGTTCGCCCGCCGTCTCGTCTTCCGCTGCCGCCACGACGAGATCCTGCTGCGCGCGGCGGCGCTCGCCTTCTCGACCGTCCTTTCGCTGGTACCGCTCCTCGCGGTGATCTGGTATTTCGTGGCGCGGACGCTCCGCGAGCAGGGACCGGCGACCTTCCGCATGATCGCCGAGCTCCTCCCCTACCGGGAGGAGGCGGTGCTCGCGGCGCTGCAGAGCTTCCTCGGGCAGGCGGAATCGGTGAGCGGTGCCGCGCTGATCGGCTTCCTCTTCGTCTCGCTGATGACCTTCCTCTCGGTGCAGGAGACTCTGTCGCGCATCTTCCGCGTGGTCACGCCGCCGTCGCTCTGGCGGCGACTGCTCGCCTTCGCCCTCCTCTTCTTCTGGGGCCCGCTGCTCATCGGCTCGGTCTACGGCGGCCTGATCGTGCTCGGTCAGTCGAGCTCGACGCTGGGCGAGTTCCTGCGCGCTTCGACCTTGCTCGGAACGCTTCCCGCGCTCGCGACCCTGATCGGCCTCGCGATGCTCTTCTGGCGCGCCTCGCTCGGCCGCATCAAGCTCCGCCACGCCTTCGCCGGGAGCCT
>CAYZBH010000033.1:0-9070 GCA_964476605.1 uncultured Thermoanaerobaculia bacterium
ACCTCGCCGGTGACGTGGCGCGCGAGTGGCGAGGCGAGGAAGACGATCGGGCCGGCAACGTCCTCGGCGGTCGCGACCCTCTGCATCGGGATCCCCGCCTCGATCATCCCGCGGCTGTCCGGATCGTCGCGGAGCGCCGCCGCCGACATGTCGGTGTCGACCCACCCGGGAGCCACGCAGTTGACCCGGATCTCCGGCGCCAGCTCGGTCGCCCAGGCCTTGGTGGCCGAGATGATCGCCCCCTTCGACGCGGCGTAGCCGCTGTAGAACGGCTCGCCCCGCTGACCGGCGGTGGACGAGAGATTCACCACGCTCGCGTGCTTCGAGAGGCGCAGGAAGGGGAGCGCCCCGGCGAGACAGAGGAAGGGGCCGCGGACGTTGATCCGCATCGTTTCGATGTAGGTCTCCTCCGAGAACTGGGACATCGGATTGTGCAGCCAGACGCCGGCGTTGTTCACCAGGCAGTCGAGCTTTCCCCACTCCTTGCCGACGTACTGGAAGAGCTCGACGATCTCCGAGGGCTGCATGAAGTCGCAGGGGAAGCGGCGGTGCGCCCGCCCCGACATGGCGAAGAGCTCGTCGACGAGCGCCTCGGCTTCCTCCTCCCGCTCCCGATAGTGCACCAGCACGGTGGCGCCGGCCTTCGCGAAGAGCCGGCAGGTGGCGGCGCCGATGCCGCGGCTGCCGCCGGTCACCAGCACGTGCAGACCGTTGAGATCGATCATCTCCTCACACCTCCACCACGAGCGCGATTCCCTGCCCGCCGCCGATACAAGCGGAGGCGACGCCGCGGCCGCCCCCACGCCGCGCGAGCTCCTTCAGGAGCGTCAGGGTGATGCGGGCACCGGTCGCGCCCAGCGGGTGCCCGAGCGCGATCGCGCCGCCGTTGACGTTCAGCTTCTCTTCGTCCAGACGCATCTGGCGGACGACGGCGAGGATCTGTCCGGCGAAGGCCTCGTTGATCTCGAAGAGGTCGATCTCCGAGAGCTTCATGCCCGCCTTCGCGAGCGCCGCGGCGATCGCCGGCGCCGGCCCGATCCCCATGCGCGAGGGATCCACGCCGACCACGGCCCAGGAGAGGATCCGCCCGAGCGGCTTCTTCCCGAGCTCGGCGGCGCGCTTCTCGCTCGCGAGCAGGAGCATGGCCGCCCCGTCGACGATCCCCGAGGCGTTGCCGCCGGTGACGAAACCCTCCTTGTCGAAAGCGGTCGGGAGCTTGGCCAGGCTCTCGACGGTGGTGCCGGGTCGCGGGTGCTCGTCCCGTTCGACCACCACCGCGCGCTTGCCCTCCCCCACCGTCACCGGCGCGATCTCCTCGGCGAGCCGGCCCGCCTCGATCGCCGCCAGGGCCCGCGCCTGGCTTCGCACCGCGTACTCGTCCTGGTCGCGCCGGGTCAGGCCGAAGTCGCGCGCCAGGTTGTTCGAGGTCTGCGCCATGTAGTAGCCGCAGTAGCTGTCGAGGAGCGACGCCATGAGGAGGTCCTCGAGCTCGACGTGCCCGAGGCGCAGCCCCTTGCGCACGCCCCGGACGACGTGTGGGGCCTGCGTCATGTTCTCCATGCCCCCCACCAGGCAGGTGGTGGCCTCTCCGGCGAGGATCAGGTGGCCGCCCGAGATCACCGCCTGGATGCCGGAGCCGCAGAGCCGGTTGACGGTGAGCGCCGGGACCTCCTTCGGGATCCCGGCCTTGAGCGCCACGTGACGGGCGCCGTAGATGGCGTCGGCCGAGGTCTGAAGGGCGTTGCCCACGACGGCGTGGTCGACCACCGCCGGGTCGAAGCCGGTCCGCTCGAAGAGCGAGACCGCCGCCCGCGCCCCGAGCTCGATGGCCGAGAGGCCCGCGAACGGCCCGTTCACCTCGGCCATCGGGGTCCGGACACCGTCGATCAAGACGAGATCGCGAATCTGCATGTTGCGAGGCTATCGCATCCGTCCGAGCGCCGGGAGCCGCGACTCAGATCTCCGCGGCGCGTCGATGGAACTCCCGTCGGACCTCGTTCCAATCCGCGCGTGACGACAATCGGTGAGAGAGCAGAAGGTCGATCCGCTCGCGCTCGGGATCGATCCAGAGGCTGCCGCCGGTGAACCCCGTGTGGCCGAACGATCGCGGTCCGAGGGCGTTCCCGCTCGAGCCCGTCGCGCTCTGGCGTGCCCAGCCGAGGGCGTAACCGCCACTCCCCGCGAGCGCTCGACGCTGCTCTTCCAGCGTGAGGAGCTTCCCCGGCGCCAGCCACTCGCGACCGAGCGCCAGGAGCTCCTCCGCGGTGAGGAAGAGGCCGGCGTGCGCGGTGAGCCGGCCGACCTGGCGCGCATTGCCGTCCTGTGGCTGGCCGAGCCGGAAGGGCGCTTGGCGCCCGATCGCGATCCCCTGCTCGCGCGCGAGCTCCACCTCCCGTCCGTTGTCGAGCCGGCACTCGACGGGCGCGGGCGGATGTGCGGCGAGGGCACCGATCGGCGGGAGCCCGAGGGGCCCGGCGACGCGACGGTCCAGCAGGTCGGCGAGCGAGCTCCCGCTCGCGCGCTCGGCGAGCAGCCCCCAGAGGAGATAGCCGAGATCGCTGTAGCGCGGCTCGTCCCCACGCCCTCGCCAGAAGCGCTCTCCGAGCAACACCCGCAGGAGGAGCTCGCCTTCGGTCCGTCCGGCGGTCGCGACCCAGAGCGGCGTCCAGGCGGCGATTCCCGAGCGGTGGCGGAGGAGCGCCTCGAGCGGACTCTGGCCGGCCGCCGGGCAAGCGTCGCCGTCGAGCTCGCCCAGCCGCGCCGTGAGCGGCAGCGTGCCGTCCCGATCGAGGAGGAGCGCGAGCGTCGCTATCCAGGGTTTGGTGAGCGAGGCGGCATCGAACCGGGCGCCGACTCCGGCGCGCAGCGACTCCCCCCCCACCCGGAAGCCGGCCGCGTGACGGAAGAGGATCGTGTCGCGATCGGCGACCAAGGCTTCGGCGGCGCTCGCGGCGCCTCCGAGCGCGCAGAGCGCGTCGAGCAGCTCCCGCAGTTGACCGGCCCCCATGACGCTCCGTATCTTGACGCAGATGGAGCCCTTCACGCGGCGCGTCCTCGTCGCGGCCGGTCCGCGCGCGACCGAAGCCGCGCTCTTCGCGGAGCTCGAGCGCCTCGCGCCGCAGACCCTCGATGCGCTCGCGACGGATGCCGGGCCGGGACGGATCGTCGTCCCCTCGGGTTCCTTGCGCGTCCACCTGCTGGCGGAGATGGCGAGGCGGCGCCCCGCCTGGCTCGGCGTCGAGATTCTGACGTTGCGCCGTCTCGCGCTGCTTCTCTTCGAACGCGCGGGCGCGACGCCGCCGCTCGGCGGCACTCTCCTCCCGCTCCTCGTGGCCCGCGAGGCGCGGCGCGAAGCCGAGCTTCACGGACCATTGGAGCCCCTCGAGGGGGGATACGCGACCCTGGTCGCCACCGTGCGCGACCTGCTGGATGCCGGTCTCGAGTCGGTCCACGGTCATCCACTGGCCGAGCTCCTGGCGTCGGACGACGTCCGCATCGCGTTCGCGGACCGGCCTCGCGCGCTCGCGATCGCGCGCGTCGCCCGACGCGCGGCGCTCGAGATCGAACGGCTCGGTCTCGCGCCCGGAGCGAGCCTCTACCGGCGCGCCGCGGAGCTCCTCGCCGGGCGCCCGGAGCTCCTCCCCCCCGGACGGGGATGGATCGTCCACGGCTTCGCGGATGCCACGGGAAGCGCGCTCGACCTGCTCGAGGGGCTCGCCAAGTGGGGACCCGCGACGGTGCTGCTCGACCTGCCCGAGAGCTCCGCCGGCTCCCCGCGCGAGGCGGCGAAGGAGCCCTTCGGCGCGGCCTTGCGCGAGCGCCTGTCGGGGGGACTCCGGATCGAGGTCGCGCCGCCCGAGGAGCGTGCCGAGCTCTCCGCCTTCTCGGCGCGCGGCGAGAGCGCCGAAGCGCGGGAGGTGGCGCGCCGCATCCGTCGGGAGCTCGCCGCCAATCCGGTGCTCGCTCCGGAGCGCGTCGGCGTCGTGGCACGCGACCTCGAGGTCTATCTGCCGGCGCTCCGCCGCGCCTTCGAGGCCGCCGCGCTCCCCTACTCCGTCGAGGGCGCCGGCGGCGGCCATCCCGCGCGCCGCGAGATCGGCTCGCTCGTGCGGCTGCTCGACCGACGGGGCGCTGCGGAAGCCGATCTCGCCGTGGATCTCCTGGCGCCGGGCGAGGAGGGTCTCGCCGGAGCCGCCGAGCTGCGCCTCGTCCTCCGTCTGCTCGGCGTCGCGTCGCTCGCGGCCTTCGCGACGCTCGATCCGGAGGCGCTCGAAGACGTCCGCCTGCCGCTCCGGCAGATCGAGACCGACGGCGACACCGGCGGTATCGGCGATATCGGCGATGCCGGCACGACACGGCGCCATCGCCGCTATCCACGCGCCCGCCTGGCGGCGCACGTCGCCGCGGTCCGCGGGCTCGCGCGCGGGCTCGAGAACCTGCCCGCGGAAGCGCCGCTGGGCGAGATGACGCGCGCGCTCCGCACCTTCGGCGAGCGCTCGCTCCCCGCGCGCGGCGCCGCCCGCGCGTGGCTCGATTCCACCCTCGACACGATCGCCGGCGACGCGCCCGGCGACTTCCGCGTGCGCCGGGACGAGCTCGCCGAGCTTCTCGGACGGGCCGCGGAGACCCTCCCCGAGCTCCCGGTCGGCGGTGCCAGCGGAGGAGTTCAGGTGCTCTCGGTTACCGCCGCGCGCGGCCGGAGCTTCGACCGCCTCTTCCTCGTCGGCATGCGCCGCGGGCTCTTTCCGCGCCGCATCGAGGACGACCCGCTCCTCCCGGACGGCGTGCGGCATCAGGCGCGCGCCCTGCTGCGCGACCTGCCGGTCAAGTCCGAGGGGCACACGGAGGAGCGCTTTCTCTTCGACCAGCTGATCGCCGCCGCGCCCCGCGTCTGCTTCTCCTTCGCGACGGTTTCGGACGACGGGAGCGAGCGCCTGGTCTCCCCCCTGCTCGACCGGCTCTCCTGGCGAGACGCGACGACCCGCGCGCTCCGCGACGCCTGGAGCGAGCCGCTCGCGGCCACCGCCGAGCCCGCCACCGGGCTGCCGTGGTCCCCCACCGAGGCCGCCACGCGTGCCGGCCTCGAGAGGCGCCGCGGCGACTGGGCGGCCGCTCTCCCTGCCGCCCTCGCGGAGGCACGCGGCGAGGCCACGGTCACCGCGGACGTGCTCGCGCTGGCGAGCCATCGTGCCGCGGTGCTCGAGGAGGTCGACGTCGATCCGCGCACGCCGTCGGGCCGGCGGCGGTGGTCCCGGCTCGGGCCCTACTTCGGCCGGGTCGGCGCGCAGCCCGACGAGCGTCTGTTCGTCACCCGGGTGGAGCGGCTGATCGCCTGTCCCTGGCTCGACTTTCTGACCCGGCAGCTCGGCCTGGAGCCGCTCCCCGACCCCTCGCTCGCGCTGCCGGAGCCCCTCGACCCGGTGCGCGTCGGCATCGCGACGCATCGTCTCCTGGAAGAGATCTTCCGCGAGGCCATGCCTGGGGACCCTCCGACCGCTCGCTGGACGGAGAGCGCCGGACTCCCCGACGCGCTCCCCTTCCCGGAACGGGAGCGGGTTTCGCGCGCCGCCCGGCGGATCGCTTCGACGCTCCTCGCCGAAGAAGGTCTCCAGCGCTGGGGGTTCGAGAAGCTGCTCGCCGACGCCCTCGTCGAGCGCGTCGAGGTGGCGCGCGCCGACTACGGCACGCGGCGGCACGTGGTCGGCATCGAGCTCGAGGGCGAGGCGGATCTGGCTCCCTTCGGGGCCCCCCTCCGCCTCGGATTCCGGGCCGACCGCGTCGATCGTGAGGGCGACCGCTTCGTCCTCACGGACTACAAGACCGGGAGCGCGCGCACGATCGAGAAGCTCGCCCGCGGCACCAAGCTCCAGGACGCCGTCCTCGCGGGGCGCTCGCTGCAACCGGCGGCCTACGTCGCCGCCCTCGCGGGCCGCCCCGCGACCGGTCGCCTGCTCGCGCTCGCCGGCGGGGAGGAGAGCGCCCTGCCGCCGGTCGCCGCCCTGGACGAGAGCGCCCTCGCGGCGCTCCAGGGTCTGGCGCGCGCCGCGAGCGCCGCCGCGCGTGCGCGCGCCGCGGGGCGGTTTCTCCCGCGCCTGGTCGACAGCTCGGGCGAGGGTCCGGGGCCCGCCTGTGAGCACTGCGAGCTGGTCGAAGCCTGCATCCAGGAGGACTCCGCGGCCCGGGGCCGCCTCGCGCGGTGGGCGGAAGCGATGCGCGCCGATCTCGCGCGCGGGCGCGTGCCAGGCTCGGACGGAGAGCGCGCCGAGAGCGATCTCTTTCTCCTGCCGGAGACTTCCAGCCCCGACGGAGACGCCCCGTGAGCGCCGAGGCGCTCGCGCGCGACCGCGCCGCCCGTCGTCTGGCACAGGTTCGCTTCGACCGCCCGGTGGTGCTCGAAGCCGGCGCCGGAACGGGGAAGACGACGGCACTGGTCGGGCGGCTCCTCGCCTGGACGCTCGGCGCCGGTTGGGACGAGACCGCGAGCGCCCGCCCGGAAACCGACGACGAAGCGCTCGCCGGAGCTCTCCTCGACGGCGTCGTCGCGATCACCTTCACCGAGCTGGCGGCGGCGGAGATGGCGGCCCGCACGCAGCGCGAGCTCGCGCGCTTGGCCGACGGCGAGCCGCTCGAGCCCTGGCTCGTCCCCGAGGCGCTGCCGCCCGAGGGCGCGCTCCGGGAGCGGCGCGCGCGCGCGCTCCTCGCCTCGATCGACCGCCTCAGGGTCCAGACCATTCACTCCTTCGCCCTCTCCCTGTTGCGGGCCTACGCGCTCGACGGGGGGCTCCATCCCGCGCTCGCTGTCGACGCCGACCGGCGGCAGCTCGGCGAAATCGTCCTCGACGTGCTCGCCGACCGGCTCCCTTCGCTCTACCAGCGCGGCGACCCGCGCCTCGAGCTCCTCGCGCGCTCCGGCTGCGGACCCGAGGCGTTGCGCTCGGCGCTCGAGGAGCTCAACGGCTTGGGCCTCGACGCCACGAGTCTCACCCTCGATCCCTGGCGCCCCGAGGCGCTCCGCGGCGCGCTCGCGCCGGCGGCGGCGGCAACCCGGAGGATCGCCGAGGCGCTCGCGGGGGCTTCCTTACCGACCAACGCGAAGAACTCGATCGAAGCCGCGCGGACGCTTCCAGCGCTCGCCCGCGCGCTCGCGACGACGCCGCCCACGCGCGCCGGGTTCGTCGCCCTCGCCGCGTCGCTCCCGGAGCTCGCGCCATCCGGGGCCCGCAAGCGGCTCGGGGAGTGGCGCAAAGGGGGCTTCAACAAGGCCGAGGAGGCGCACTTCGGCGCGGCTTCCGCAGAGATCACCGGCGCCGCGCGCCGCCTCCACTCCGCGCTCGCCCTGCTCGAGCGGCTCGACTCCGAGCGCCTCGACGCGGCGCGCGAGGTTCTCGCGCCGCTCGCCGCCGAGGTCGAAGGGCGGATGCGCGCCCGCGGGGCCGCCACCTTCTCGGATCTGCTGCGGCTCGCCGCCGATCTCCTCGCGAACGACCGCGTGGCGAGCGACGCGCGGCGCGGCATCCGCCAGCTCCTGATCGACGAGCTCCAGGACACCGATGAGCTGCAGTGCGAGATCGTCACCCGGCTCGCTCTCGAAGGTCCCCCGGGAGAGCGCCCCGGCCTCTTCCTGGTCGGAGACCCCAAGCAATCGATCTACGGCTGGCGCCGCGCGCGCCTCGCAACCTACCTCGAGTTCGTCGACCGCGCGCTCCAGGGGGAACGCGCGGAACCGCTGGTCGCGAACTTCCGCTCCCACGAGGGGATCCTCGCCGAGGTCGAGCGGGCCGTGGCGCCCGTCATGCGCGTCGCCTCGGAGGTCGCCGTCCCGTACGCGCGGCTCGTCGCCACCGGCGAGCGGGAAGGAGCCGCGGCGGAGGTCGAATACTGGGCCGCCTGGGACCCCGCGACGGGCAAGCCGTTGCGCTCCGGCGAGAGCGCGCGCCGCGAAGCCGCGGCGATCGCCGACGACCTGGAGCGCCGAATCGAAGCCGGCCTCGTGGAGCCGCGGGATGCCGCGCTCCTCCTCCGCTCGACGACTTCGATCGACCGCTACCTCGAGGCGCTGCGCGAGCGCGGGATCCCCTTCGCGGTCGAGAAGGACCGCAGCTATTTCCGGCGCCGCGAGACCATCGACGCCGCCGCGCTCGTGCGGACTCTTCTCGATCCGACCGATCTTCCCGCCCTCGTCGGCTGGCTTCGCTCGCCCTGGGTGGGCGTGCCCGACGCCGCCCTGAGTCCGCTCTTCGCAGCCGGAGTCCCGGAGCAACTCACGCGTCTCACCGG
The DNA here is from genome assembly GCA_964476605.1 of uncultured Thermoanaerobaculia bacterium. Lineage (GTDB taxonomy): Bacteria > Acidobacteriota > Thermoanaerobaculia > Multivoradales > JAGPDF01 > JAGPDF01. The sequence goes on from CAYZBH010000033.1 coordinate 8,278, forward strand.
CCCCGACACCCGGGCGCTCTCGGCGCTCGAATCCGCCATCGAGCGCGCGGCCAGGGCGACGCCGTCCGATGCGGACCCGGACCTCGCCGCGCTCGCCGCCTGGCCCACCGCCCTCTCGGCTGCCGCCCGATCCCTCGCTGAGCGCCGGGGAGCCTTTCATCGCGAGAGCGCCGAGCTCTGGGTCGACGGCCTGCGCGCCGCCGTCCGGCCCGAGCTCGTCGCGGCGGCGCGCTTCCAGGGGCGCTACCGTCTCGCGAACCTCGACCGCTTCTTCCGCGAGCTCGCGGAACGCCTCTCGGGAGACGAGCCGACGCACCGTCTCCTCTCGGAGCTTCGCGCCGCGGTGCGCGAGCGCCCCGACGAGCCCGAGAGCCGGCCGCTCGAGGGCGCCGGCAACGCGGTCCGGGTGATGACCATCCACCGCGCGAAGGGGCTCGAGTTCGAGGAGGTCTACCTGGCCGGAGCGCACCACCAGCCGCGGGCCGCTTCGGCCGCGCCGAGCGTCGAGGCCGAGCGGGTCGGCGACGCCTGGGAGTACCGGCTCTTCGGCGTCCCGACCCCGGGGCTCGCGCCGGCGGCGGACGTCGCGGAGCGCCTCCGGGCCGCCGAGCAGGTGCGCCTGCTCTACGTCGCGCTCACCCGCGCCAAGCGCCGATTGGTCGTGACCGGCGCACTCCCGGCCAACTCGGGAGATGCCGAACCCGAGACCGCGCGCTCCCTCGGCGACCTGCTGGCGCCGAGGATCCCGGCCGGCGAGATCCTCCGCCGCGTCGCCGAGAGCGGCGAGTCGGGT
>CAYZBH010000033.1:9170-32936 GCA_964476605.1 uncultured Thermoanaerobaculia bacterium
GTTCCGGCGCGAGCTCCGGGGTCCCTCGGCCGCCGAAGGCGCGGCGTTCGACGCCGACCTCGAGCGTCTCGCCGCCTCGCGCCTCTTCGCCCTCCTCGGGGAGCTCGGGCCGCGCGTCGTCGCGCGCGAGCTCCCGCTCGTCGCGCGAGCTCGGGGCGACTCGATCGACGTCCCGGTGGAGGCCGTGACAGGCACGATCGACCTCGTCTATCGCGATCCCGCGTCCGGCGCTCCGGTGGTGGCGGACTTCAAGAGCGATGCCGTCGACGACGAGGGGGTCCACGCGCTCGTTGTCCGCTACGCGCCCCAGCTCGACCTCTATGCGCGGAGCGTCTCGGACGCCCTCGGGCTCGCCATCCCGCCGCGCCGCGAGCTCTGGTTGCTCGCTCTGGATCGCGTCGTCCCACTCGACTGAGGGCCCGACTCTCGGCCGCCGTCTGCGATAGCCTCCAGCGCATGTCGCTCACGTACTCCACCTACCTCAGACTCGACGCGCTCCTCGACTGCCAGCGCCCGCTCTCGGAGGGACCGGAGCACGACGAGATGCTCTTCATCGTCATCCACCAGGTCTACGAGCTCTGGTTCAAGCAGCTGCTGCACGAGCTCGATCACCTGATGGCCGACTTCGAGCGCGACGACCTGCCGAGCGTCTACTCGACCCTGAAGCGGATTCTCACGATCCTCAAGGTGCAGGTGGCCCAGATCGACATCCTCGAAACGATGTCGCCGGTCTCGTTCCTCTCGTTCCGCAGCCGCCTCGAAGCGGCATCGGGATTCCAGTCGCCGCAATTCCGGGAGCTCGAGTTCCTCCTCGGCCGCCGCCACCGCGGCATGCTGGCGCACCACGCCGAGGCTCCCGCGGCGCGCGCTCGCCTCGAGAACAGGCTCGCCGAGCCCAGCCTCTGGGACGTCTTCGCGCGCTTTCTCGATCGCCACGGCTACGCGGTGCCCAAGTCCCTTCTCGAGCGCGATCCCGGGAGCTCCAACCCGGAGACTCCCGAGCTCCAACCCCTGCTCGTCGAGATCTACAGGAAGCGCCCCGATCTCGCCCAGATCTGCGAGCGCCTGGTGGACCTCGACGAAGGCATCCAGGAGTGGCGCTATCGCCACGTCAAGATGGTGGAACGGACGATCGGCACCAAGCGCGGCACGGGAGGATCGCAGGGCGCCGAGTACCTGCGGCGCACCCTGTTCGAACCCCTCTTCCCCGATCTCTGGGCGATCCGGGCCGCGCTCTGATGCGCCTCGACGAGATCGCAGGCTCCCCCAACGCGCTCGCCCGCGATTACTCCGCCTTCCGGGTGTCCGAGCGCCTCCTCCTCTCGGGTCACTCGCACCAGGCGTGGCCCGACGTCGCGCGAGAGGGGCTCCTCGAGTCCTTCGCGGATGCGGCCGCCGCGGTCGACGAGAAGTGGGAGCGGGCCTTCGCGAAGGCCGAGCGGGTACGCGACGGCTACCGCGCCCTCTTGGGCGACCCGCGCGGCGAGATCGCCCTCGCGGCGAGCACCCACGAGCTGGTGGTGCGTTGGCTCTCGGCCCTGCCGCTCGACCGGCGACCGCGCCTCGTGGTGACCGATCGCGAGTTCCATACGCTCCGGAGGCAGCTCTCCCGCCTCGCGGAGGAGCCCTGGATCGAGGTGGTGCTGGTCCCCGCCCACCCGGTCTCGACACTGGCCGAGCGGCTCGCCGCCAAGCTCGACGGCCGAACCGCGGCGGTGCTGGTCTCCGCCGTGCTCTTCGAGACCGCGGAGATCGTCCCGCATCTGGACGCGCTCGCGATCCGCTGCGCGCGGAGCGGCGTTCCCCTGCTGGTGGACGCCTATCACGCGCTGGGCGCGATCCCCTTCTCGCTCCGCGAGCTCGGCCTCGAGAGCGCCTGCGTCACCGGCGGCGGCTACAAGTACCTCCAGCTCGGCGAGGGGAACGCCTTCCTGCGCCTGCCGGACGGAGGCGGGCTCCGGCCGATCCTCACGGGGTGGTTCGCGGAGTTCGGAACCAAGTCGGGGAGCAAGCGTTGGGGACGGGTCGACTACGCGGCCGGTGCCGGCGCCTTCGGCGGCGCCACCTACGATCCCGCGAGCCACTATCGCGCCGCGCGAGTCCTCGACTTCTTCCGCGAGCGCGCGCTCGATCCGACCTTCCTGCGCGAGGTCTCGCGCCATCAGGTCGGCTTGCTAGCCCGGGAATTCGACGCGCTCGACCTGGACGGGAAGCTCGTCGCGCGCCGGCGCGGAACACCGCTCGAGCAGGTCGCGGGCTTCCTCGCGCTCGACAGCCCGCGCGCCCAGGAGATCTCGGAGCAGCTCCTCGGCCGCGGCGTCGCGACGGACGCCCGCGACCGCTCCTTGCGGCTGGGTCCCGCTCCCTACCTGAGCGACCGGCAGCTCGAGACCGCGATCGGGATCCTGGGCGAGGTGGTCCGGGGTCTCTAGCTACCAGCGGGCGCTGGCGCCCCCGCCACCGAAGGAGCCGCCGCCGCCGGAGAATCCTCCACCTCCGCCCGAGAACCCTCCGCCGCCCCAACCGCCGCCGCCCCAGCCGCCGCCGCCCATCCAGGGCCCCCCCCACCGGGAGCCGCGGTTCTGGCGCGAGGCTCGCGCCGAGAAGAGAACCAGGAGCACCACGACGACCACGAGGAAGGCGAGCGTCCCCGCGTCCAGCTTCGGGCGTCGAGCGAGCGCCCGGGGATCGGGTTGGTACTCCCCATCGATCGCCGCGAGGATGGCATCGGTCGCAGCCGTGAAGCCCGCGTCGAAGTCCCCTTGCCGGAGGTGCGGGATGAGCACGTCCTCCAGAATCGCTTTCGACTCGAGATCGGTGAGCGCCCCCTCGAGCCCGTAGCCCACCTCGAGGCGAAGCGCTCGGTCCTCCACGAAGAGGAAGAGCACCACGCCATCGTCCTGTTTGGAGCGTCCGACCCCCCAGGCCTCGGCGACGCGGTGGGTGTAGTCCTCCAACACTTCGTTCGGCGGCAGGCGAGGATAGATGGCGACGAGGACTTGCGAGCCCTGCCGCTTCTCGAAGGCCTCCAGCTTGGCGTCGATCGCGCGCGCGGCACCGGCCGAGAGGACTCCGGCCTGGTCCTCGACCCAGCGTGCCGGCGCCGCCGGAGCGTCTCCTGCCGGGGTCGCGAGGAGCGCGGCAGCCTGGAAGAGGAGCCACGCGAGCCCTCCGGCGGCCGCGGCGCGCGACCGTGGAAGGAGGGCTCGCGCTCGCGCGGACAACTTCCTAGAACTCGACCTTGGGCGCGGTCTCGGCGCCGGCAGCCGCCTGGAAGTAGGGGCGCTGCTGGAAGTGCCAACCGAGCAGGCGCACGAACAGGTTGGTCGGGAACTTCGCGAGCTGGGTGTTGAACCCCCGCGCCGTCTCGTTGAAGCGCATGCGCTCCACCGTGATCCGGTTTTCTGTTCCCTCGAGCTGCGTCATCAGGTTCTGGAAGGCCGCCGTCGACTTGAGATCCGGATAGCGCTCGACGACCACGAGGAGGCGCGAGAGCGCCGAGGAGAGACCGTCCTGCGCCTGCTGGAACTGCTGGAACTTCTGGGGGTCGTCGAGAATCTGCTGCGTCGCCTGCGCGCTCACTTGACCGACGCGGCTGCGTGCCTCGACGACCGCCTGCAGGGTCTCCTGCTCGAAGGCGGCCGAGCCCTTCACGGTGGCGACGAGGTTCGGAATCAGGTCGGCACGGCGCTGGTAGGTGTTCTCGACCTGCGCCCAGGCGGTCTGAACCTCCTGCTCGCTCGTGACCAGACCGTTGTACTGCCCGACCCCGACCATGCCCAAGACCACCGCGAGGCCAACGAGCGCCAGCCCACAACCGAGGGTTTTCGTCATCGCGCACGCTCTCCGTGGAAGTTAGCTGCCGCCGGCAGCATAGCATCGGCGCGCCCGAGCAACGGCTCGCGACGCGCCCTTCGGCGAGCGGAGCGTCAGGTCCGGCGCGCGTACGTCTCGAAGGCGAAAGCGTAGGCGTGCCGCGCATCCGCCGGATGCTCCTCGCGCTCGAGGAGCCGGAAGCGCGCGGCGTCGACCGGCGCGAAGTACGTATCGCCGGAAAGCGTCGCGTGCACGCGAGTCAGGTAGATGCGGTCGATCGCGTCCGCGTCGAGAGCGGCACGATAGATCTCCCCTCCTCCGGCGACGAAGGGCATGGGATCTCCCGCCGCGCGCGCCCGCTCGAGGCCCGCCTCGAGCGTGGAGACGACGAGGGCATTCCCGGCCTCGTACTCCGGCCGTCGCGTCACGACCACGAACGTCCTTCCGGGCAAGGGGCCGCCGATCGTCTCCCACGTCTTGCGGCCGACGATCAGGTGATGGCCCATGGTGAGCGCCTTGAAGCGCTTGAGGTCGTCGGGCAGGCGCCAGGGGAGCTCCCCCGCACGCCCGATGGCGCCGTTCTCCGCGGCGGCGACGATGAGCGCGAGCTCCATCCCCGCAGCCTCTTCAGACCGCGATCGGCGCCTTGATCGCCGGGTGAGGATCGTAGCCTTCGATCGTCACGTGCTCGTAACGAAAGTCGAAGATCGATCGCACGGACGGGTCGAGCCGCAGGACGGGCAGCGCCCGTGGCTCCCGGGCGAGCTGGAGCTCCGCCTGCTCGACGTGGTTCGAGTAGAGGTGAACGTCGCCGAAGGTGTGCACGAACTCGCCGGGAACGAGCCCGGTGACCTGCGCCACCATGGCCGTGAGGAGCGCGTAGGAGGCGATGTTGAACGGCACGCCGAGAAAAACGTCGGCGCTCCGCTGGTAGAGCTGGCACGAGAGCGCTCCGTTCGCGACGTAGAACTGGAAGAGCGCGTGACAGGGAGGAAGGGCCATGGCGTCGATCTGGGCCGGATTCCAGGCCGAGACGATGTGCCGGCGCGAATCCGGAGTGGCCTCGATCGAGGCGACCAGCCGGGCGATCTGATCGATCTCCCCCCCTCCCGGCGCGGGCCAGTGGCGCCACTGGAAGCCGTAGACCGGCCCCAACTCCCCATCGGCGCCGGCCCATTCGTCCCAGATCGAGACGCCCCGCTCCTGGAGGGGGCGCACGCTCGTGCTCCCCGAGAGGAACCAGAGCAGCTCGTGCACGATCGACTTGACGTGCAACTTCTTGGTCGTGAGGAGCGGAAATCCCTGCCGCAGGTCGCAGCGGAGCTGATACCCGAAGACCGACCGCGTGCCGGTCCCGGTGCGGTCCGACTTCTCCACCCCCGTGTCGAGGACGTGACGCAGCAGGTCGAGGTAGGCGCGCATCTCGGGTGACAGTAGCAGAGGCACCGTGTCCACGTCGGCCGCTCGGTGCTAGCCTCGTCGCCGAACCGAGACTCGATGCCGCAGATCCTCTCTTCGCGCCCGCGAGCACTCCGAGCGCCTCGCCTACTGTCGGCGACCGTCGCCCTACTGCTCGCGTCAGGACACTCCGCGAGCGCCGACGAGGCGCTGGAGCGCTTCGTGCGCCAGACTTGGACCGCGCGCGACGGTCTGCCGCAGAGCTCCATCAACGCCCTGGCGCAGACCGCCGACGGATTCCTCTGGGTGGGAACCGACGGCGGTCTCGCGCGCTTCGACGGCAGCAGCTTCCGTAGCTTCGGTCAGGAGGTCGACTCGACGCTCCCCGCGGCGCGCGTCCTCTCCCTGACGGTCGCTCGCGGCAACGAGCTCTGGATCGGTTTCGCGACCCAAGGGCTCTGGCGCTCCTCCGGCCACGGCTTCGAACGGATGCGGGCGCCCGACGCCGGCAACGCCCCCGTGCGCGCCTTGGCGATCGATCGCCAAGGGGCGCTCTGGGTGGGGACCGACGCCGGCGCGTTGCGCTTCGCCGGCGAGCGGTGGACTCGCTTCGGTCTCGCGGACGGACTTCCGGACCTCCGCGTCGCGGCGCTCGGCGAGGACGCCGCGGGCCGCCTCTGGACGGCGACCGGCCGTGGCGCCGCCTGGTTCGACGGCGAGTCCTTTCGCCCGGTCGGCCCGGCGGAGCCGGTGCACGCGCTCGCCCGGGGCGAGGACGGAGCGATGCTCGCGTTGACCTCCGGAGTTCTGGCCTTCGCTCGCGAGGGGGCACGACCGCTTCCCGCCGCGACCCCCTCCGAGCTCGCGGCGCTCGCGCCCACCACCCTCCTCTCCACCTCGGACGGGGCGCTCTGGATCGGCGGCGAGGGGATCGCTCGCCTCACCGCAGGGCACCTGCGCCTCGCCCCGATCGAGGCGGCGATCGTGCGGCGGCCCGTGAGGGCTCTCTACGAGGATCGGGAGGAAAACCTCTGGGTGGGAACCGACGGAGCCGGGTTGATGCGTCTCGCCCCGGGAGCTGCCCGCACCTTCGGGAGAGCGGCAGGGCTGGGGGTCGACGTTCCGCTGCCGGTCCTCGAAGGGCCCGACGGCTCGCTCTGGATCGGCGGCAACTGCGGTGGCCTCTGGCGCTACCGTTGGGGGGGATTCGAGGAGGCTGGATTCCCCGGGGGGGGGCGCTTTCGCTGCGTCCGCGCGCTGCTCTTCGACCGGAAGGGCGCCCTCTGGGCGGCGCACGACGGCGGCCTCGCACGCATCGAACCGCGGCGCGAGCGGAACTTCGGTCGCCGCGACGGGCTGCCGGCGCTCGACGTACGAGCGCTGCTCGAGGATCGGGCGGGCACGATCTGGGCCTGGACCACCGCCGGACCGGCGTGCCTGCGCGGCGACCACTTCGAGCCGCTACCGCTTCCCCCCGATCTCGCCGGCGCTACTGCAGAAGTCCTGTTCGAGGATTCTCGAGGGGCGGTCTGGGCCGGGCTCGAGAGCGGCGCCGCCGTCTATCGTGCCGGGACCTGGGAGCGCCTCGACGAAGCGAGCGGGCTGGCGGGTTTGCCGGTTCGCGACTTCCTCGAGGACAGGAGCGGGGCGCTCTGGGCCGCGGTCTACGGCGGCGGGCTGGCACGCTTCGACGGCGCGCGCTGGAAGCGCCTCGGTCGCAGAGACGGGGTTCCCGATCTCTTCCTCTCGCGGCTGATCGACGACGGCGAGGGGCACCTCTGGCTCACCGGCACGCGGGGGGTGCATCGGCTCACCTGGAGCGACCTCACCGAGGTGGTCGCGGGCCGGCGCGGCGCGATCTCCCCCTGGACGATCGGGGCCGAGGAAGGACTCGCCAGCGCGGAGTGCGTGGGCGGAGGCTTCCCCGCCGGTTGGCGAGGGCGCGACGGCCGGCTCTGGGTCCCGACCGTGGGGGGGCTCGCGCGGATCGATCCCGTCCGCAGCATTCCCGCCTCCGAGCCGCCGGTCGCGCTGCTCGAGGAGATGCGCGTCGACGGTTCGCCGCGCGAAGTGAACGGCACGGTTTGGATCGCTCCCGGCGCCGAGGTGCTCGAGCTCCGATTCACCTCGGTGCTCTTCGCCGATCGTCCGACGCTGCGCTTCCGCTATCGCCTCGCCGGCTTCGACCGCGACTGGCGCGACGCCGGAGGCCGGAGGTCCGCGGCGTACGCCGCGCTCGCCCCCGGGAGCTACCGTTTCGAGGTCCAGGCGGCGCGCGGGGACGGGCCTTGGGGAGCGTCGGCGGGCCTGCGTGTCGAGCTCGCCCCGTTCTGGTACGAGCGCGCGAGCGTCCGGACCGCGGCGGTGCTCCTGCCCGCGTTCCTCCTCGCCACCGGGCTCGCCACCCGCTCGCGGCGACTCCGCCGACAACGCCGCGAGCTCGCTCGCCTCGTCGAGGAGCGGACGCGCGAGCTCGCGGCGGCGAAGCGGAGCAGCGACGCCCAGGTCGCGCTCCTGGCGCGCCAGGAGCGCGAGCTCGAATCCCTGAACCGGGACCTCGAGCAGCGCGTGGCCGACCAGACCGCGCAGCTGCGCGAGACCCGCGACATGGCGGTCTTCACTCTCGCGCGGATCGCCGAGTTGCGCGACGGCGCGACCGGCGAGCACCTCGAGCGCATTGCGGCCTTCAGCCGGCGGCTCGCCGAGGCGATGTTGGCCGCCGGACACTCCGCGGTCGACGCCGCCTTCGTCGACCAGATCTTCCGCTCGAGCCCGCTGCACGATATCGGCAAGGTCGCGATCGCCGACAGCATCCTGCGCAAGGCGGGGCCGCTCACCCCAGAGGAGCAGCTCGTGATGCAGTCGCACACGGTGATCGGCGGCGACACCCTACGCCGCATCGTCGAGCGCTACGAGCGCCACGATTTCCTCGCCATGGGAATGGAGATCGCCTACGGCCATCACGAGCGCTGGGACGGGGGGGGGTACCCGCGGCGGCGGCGAGGCGTCGAGATCCCTCTCGCCGCCCGCTTGGTCGCGGTGGTCGACGCTTACGACGCCATCACCACCGCCCGCCCGTACAAGCCGGCGCTCCCGCACGCCGTGGCGTTGCGGCGGCTCGCGGTCGACCGCGGCTCGCACTTCGATCCGGACCTGCTCGATCTCTTTCTCCAGGTGAGCAACGAGATCGGCGAGCTCGCGGCCCGGCTCCGCACCACGGCCCACCCAACTTGACGAACTGCAAGATCGGCGACCTCCATCGCGTCTTTGGAGAGCGATGTTGGCACGAGCGCTCGCCGCGACCCCGTGGGGAATCGAAGCCCGGCCCGTTCAGGTCGAGGTGGACGTGCAGACCGGCCTGCCGCAGATCCAGATCGTCGGCCTGCCCGACGCCGCGGTGCGGGAGAGCCGCGAGCGCGTTCGGAGCGCGCTGCGCAACTGCGGCTTCGACCTGCCGCCCCGCGCGGTCACGATCAACCTCGCCCCGGCCGATCTGCGCAAGGAGGGGAACCACCTCGACCTCGCGATCGCCCTCTCGCTGCTCGCGGCGCACGGAGCCGTCCCCGAGGAGCTCCTGGCGGGACGCCTCTTCTGCGGCGAGCTCGGACTGGACGGGGCGGTCCGTCCGGTCCGGGGAGGGCTCGCGATCGCCGATCTCGCGGCGCGGCTCGACTGCCGGGAGCTGCTGCTCCCAGCCCCCAACGCGGGAGAAGCCGCCGCCACCGGCAGCTTGCCGGTGCTCGGAATCGCCGGACTCCCCGAGGCGCTCGCCCACCTGACCGGAGATCACCCCCTCGCGAGGGCGCCCGCCGCGACGGCCGAAGCGTTCGTCGAGATCCAGCCGCCGGCCGTCGACTTCAGCGAGGTCAAGGGGCAGGAGGCGGCGAAACGCGCCCTGGAGGTGGCCGCGGCGGGCGGCCACAACCTCCTGCTCGTCGGGCCTCCCGGTGCCGGCAAGACGATGTTGGCCCGCGCGCTCCCGGGGATCCTCCCGCCCCTCACGCTCGAGGAGGCCGTGGCGGTCACCAAGATCCACTCCCTGGTCGCCGAACGCCCGCCCTCGGGGCTGCTGCGGCAGCGCCCCTTCCGCGCGCCCCACCCCGGGGTGAGCAGCGCGGGCATGGTCGGCGGCGGCTCCGTCCCCCGCCCGGGGGAGGTCAGCCTGGCGCACGGCGGCGTGCTCTTCCTGGACGAGCTCGCGGAGTTCCATCGCGACGCCCTGGAGGCGCTCAGGCAGCCGCTGGAAGAAGGGGTGATCACGGTCGTCCGCGCCCGGGCCTGGCTCCAGTTTCCGGCCCGCTTCACCCTCATCGCCGCCATGAACCCCTGCCCGTGCGGGCACCTCGGCGACTCGCGTCGGCCCTGTCGCTGTCCCTTGCCCGCGGTGGAGCGCTATCGGGCGCGCGTCTCCGGACCCTTGCTCGATCGGATCGACCTGCACGTGGAGGCCCCCGCGGTGCGGCTCCGAGACCTCGGCGATCGGCCTTCGGAGGGCTCCGCCGCCATCTCGAGCCGCGTCCGCCACGCACGGGCCCTTCAGCTCGCCCGTTTCCCCGATGGGCACGCGGCTCCGGTCAACGCCAACCTCGAGAGCTCCGGCGTCCGGCAGCACTGCGGGCTCGACGCCGCCTGCCAGCGCCTCCTCGACGGCGCCTTCGAACGTCTGGGCTTCTCGGTCCGCGCGTTGACGCGGGTTCTCAAGGTCGCGCGCACGATCGCCGACCTCGCGGGCTCCGAGCGCCTCGCGCCGGTGCACGTCGCCGAGGCGATCCAGTACCGGGCCCTCGACCGGCGGCTGAGCGGATGATGCGCTTATGCCATATACCCTCGCAAACAGTTGACAGCGGGGTGTCTACGGCTAGAATGGTCGCGTTTCCGGCAGTCGGTCGCCGTCGCGACGTAGATCTCCGTTCCAGGACTTTCGAGACGGGAAGGAATGGCGCCAAAGCTCTACACCCTGATCCTCGTTCGTAACGAGGGCTCGCGCTTCCGCAAGTGGCGGTTCTCCGTGCTCCAGCTCGTTCTCGCGCTGGCGCTCGGGGGAGGCTTCACTGCGGCTTCGATCTTCTCGCTCTGGTCCTTCGTGGAGGGGCGAGTCGACCGCGCCGAGCTCTCGCAGCTGCGCGTCGAGAACGACACGCTGCGCCTCACCAACCAGTCTTTCGAGACCCGGCTGCAGACGCTCCAAGTCGACCTCGCGGCCTACGAGGACCGGACCCGCCGGCTGGCGATCGTGGCCGGCATCGAGAATCTGGGCGCCGGGACCGAACCCGGCATCGGTGGGGCGGCTCCAATCGACGCGGGCGCGGGGAACGGTCTCGAAACGACCGCGGCACGGGCCGAGGTGCTCGGGCGTGACCTCGATCGCGTGGAGAACCGGCTCGGCGACAACCTCAAGCTGATCTCCGCCACGCCTTCGATCCTTCCCGTGCGCGGGCTCTACACCAGCAGCTTCGGCTACCGGCGCGACCCGATCACGGGACAGCGCGCCTACCATTCCGGGATCGACATCTCGGCGGCGCCGGGACGCCCGGTCCGCGCGAGCGCCGCTGGGGTCGTCATCAGCACCGAGGAATACGGGCCACTCGGGCGCTCGGTGCGACTCGCGCACGGCTTCGGGATCACGACGATCTACGGCCACCTCTCCCGAATCAACGTGACGCCCGGGCAGCGCGTCGATCGCGGAGACCTCGTGGGCCTGGTGGGCAACACCGGTCGCGCGACCGGTTATCACCTCCACTACGAAGTGCACGTCGACGGCAAGCCGGTGAATCCGCTGGGCTACATCCTCGACACCGGCGGCGACACCAACTGACGCGCCCCGACGCGGCGCAACCCCTCTGCTACACTGCGACTTCGTCCGTCGCTCCCGCGACGGAGGGGATTCCCTACGAGACGAGTCATGCTCCAGAACGCCATCAACAAGGTCTTCGGAAGCAAGCACGAGCGCGACGTCAAGCGGCTGCAGCCGACGGTGGCCGCGATCAACGCTCTCGAGCCCGAGATCCGGGCGCTCACCGACGACGGCCTTCGCGCCAAGACCGAGGAATTCCGGCGCCGCGCAGCGGAGGGCGCGTCGCTCGACGAGCTCCTGGTTCCGGCCTTCGCGGTCGTGCGCGAGGCCGCGCGCCGCACGCTCGGCATGCGGCACTACGACGTCCAGCTCATCGGCGGCATGGTCCTCCACCAGGGGAAGATCGCCGAGATGAGGACGGGTGAAGGCAAGACGCTGGTCGCCACCCTTCCCGTCTATTTGAACGCGCTCTCCGGCAAGGGCGTCCACGTGGTCACGGTGAACGACTACCTCGCGCGCCGCGACTCCGAGTGGATGGGGCGCGTCTACCGCTTCCTCGGCATGAGCGTGGGCGTGATCCAGCACGACCTCCCCGACGCCGAGCGGCGACGGTCCTACGCCTCGGACATCACCTACTGCACCAACAACGAGCTCGGGTTCGACTACCTGCGCGACAACATGAAGTTCGATCTCTCGGCGATGGTGCAGCGCGGGCACCACTACTCCATCGTCGACGAAGTCGACTCGATCCTGATCGACGAGGCGCGCACACCGCTCATCATCTCCGGCCCCTCCGAAGAGTCGGTCGACAAGTACTACCGCATCGACCGCGTCATTCCCCGCCTCGCCCAGGGCGAGGAGATCGAGGAGCGGGACGGCTCGAAGCACACCACCGGGGACTTCCTCGTCGACGAGAAGGCGCACACCGTCACCCTCACCGAGGAAGGGGTCGCCAAGGTCGAGAAGCTCATCGGCGTCGACAACCTCTACGACGTCGAGAACATGGAGATTCTCCACGGCGTCAATCAGGGCCTGCGCGCGCACCATCTCTACAAGCGTGACGTCGACTATCTCTTGAAAGACGGGCAGGTGGTGATCGTCGACGAGTTCACCGGCCGCATGATGCCGGGGCGCCGCTGGTCCGATGGCCTGCACCAGGCGGTCGAGGCCAAGGAAGGAGTCAAGATCGAGCGCGAGAATCAGACGCTCGCCACGATCACCTTCCAGAACTTCTTCCGCATGTACGACAAGCTGGCCGGCATGACCGGCACGGCGGTCACCGAGGCGGCCGAGTTCGAGCACATCTACAAGCTCGACGTGGTGGCGATCCCCACCAACAAGCCGATGATCCGTGACGACCGGTCCGACGTCGTCTATCGCACCGCGCGCGAGAAGTGGAATGCCGTCGTGGACGAGATCCAGGAGGCGAACAAGTCCGGCCAGCCGGTGCTCGTCGGCACTCTCTCGATCGAGAAGAGCGAGATGCTCTCGGCGATGCTCAAGAAGAAGGGGATCGCGCACGTCGTGCTCAACGCCAAGTACCACGAGCGCGAGGCGGCGATCGTCGCGCAGGCCGGGCGCAAGAGCGCCGTCACCATCGCCACGAACATGGCGGGCCGCGGCACCGACATCCTCCTCGGCGGCAACCCGGAGGGGCTCGCGCGCGCCGAGGCCAACGCCGAATCGGAAACGGAAGCTTTCGAGACGGCCCTCGCGCGCTACCAGGAGACCTGCGCGGCCGAGCGCGAAGACGTGCTCGCGGCGGGTGGACTGCACATTCTCGGCACCGAGCGACACGAATCCCGTCGGATCGACAACCAGCTGCGTGGCCGCTCCGGCCGCCAGGGAGATCCGGGCTCCTCGCGCTTCTTCCTCTCGCTCGAGGACGATCTCATGCGGCTCTTCGGCTCCGACCGGATCCAAGGTCTCATGGGACGCCTCGGCATGCAGGAGGGCGAGGCGATCGAGCACAACATGGTCTCGAAGGCGATCGAGCGGGCCCAGAAACAGGTCGAAGGGCGAAACTTCGAGACCCGCAAGCACCTGCTCGAGTACGACGACGTGATGAACAAGCAGCGGGAGGCCATCTACCAGCTGCGCCGCGACGTCTTCGACGGCAAGGAAGGCAAGGACTACGTCCTCCAGGTGAGCCACGACGTGCTCGATGGCCTCGTCGCCACGCACTGCCCGGAGAAGGCCGACCCGACGGAGTGGACCCTTTCCGAGCTCTCGAAGGAGGTCCTCGCCTACTTCGACATCGACTTGCACGCGCTCAGCCTCCCGCTCGCCGAGATGGGCGACCGGGAGATCGCCGACAAGCTCTGGGAGCGGGTCGAGGAGAAGTACCTGGAGAAGGAGCGACGCCTCGGCAGCGAGCTGCTCCGCATGCTCGAGCGCGACGTGATGCTGCGCTTCGTCGACCTCGCCTGGAAGGACCACCTCTTCGCGCTCGATCACTTGAAGGAGGGGATCGGCCTGCGCGGCTACGGACAACGCGATCCCCTGCAGGAGTACAAGAAGGAGAGCTACGAGCTCTTCGGAGCCCTCAAGGAGCGCGTCGAAGACACCGTCATCAAGACGCTCTTCCGACTGGAGCCGGTCTCCGAGCAGCAGCTCGCCGAGGAGCGAGCTCGGCGCGAGCGCTCGGCGCCCGTGGCCGCACCGCAGATGGTCTTTACCGCGCCGCAGTTCGGTTCCGGACAGTCTGGCGCCGCGTCCGCGCCGGCCGCACCCCAGCCGATCCGCGTCGAAGAGAAGGTCGGCCGCAACGATCCCTGCCCGTGCGGCTCCGGGAAGAAGTACAAGAAGTGCCACGGCGCCACCTCGGGCGCCGCCTGATCACCGAGCCGGTGCGAAAGGAAGCGGCCCGGCCTCCGCGCCGCCGCGGGCCAACTACTTCTGGCGGTGGATCGAAACCGCCATGGACTTGAACTCCTTGCCCCCAGGCCCGGGGACGTACATTTCCATCGTCTCCTCGTCGGGACCGGGCCAACGGACGACCGAGCGGCTCGCGATCTCATTTCCCGTCACGGGATCGGTGGAGGTGGCCCGGTAGGTGCATCCCTTCGCGGGATCCTCGGCGCACTCCCCACGCGAGACCATGACGCCGGTCCCGAAATTGTCGGACCAGGTCGACCACCACTGCTTGGCCGCCTTGTCGTAGCCGATCGTTCCGCTCCCTTCGAAGGGCATCCCCATCATGGTGCCGGTCCAGTGCTCGATCAGGACCCTCCCGCCGAGCCCCATCGTGCGCTCGGCTGAGGTGCGGCTGACCTCCGGCGGCGCCCCCGGCGCCTGCCATAGGGTCACCGTCCCGCTCCACTTTCCGGCGTAGCTCGCGAGCCGTTGGTGCTCCGGACCGGGGGTCATGGCCTTCATCCAGGCCTCCATCGCGGCCCTCTCCGCCGGGGACATCTGCGCCTGGCCCCCTTGCCCCGCCGGCTGCGCCCAGCTGGCGCCGGCGAAGAGAACGACAAGGCCCAGGAGGGCCGCTTCCAGGCTCCGGCTTCGGCGCGTCTCGTACATCGCGAGCTCCTCTCCGAACGGTCTGTCCGGCGCATTGTACATTCTGGTATCTTGCGTCATGGCGCGCGACCCACTCGCTGACCGAACCCACAGACTCCCGATGACCGACGCTCCCGACGCCCCCCGTCTAGCCCTGACCTTCGACGACGTGTTGATCGTGCCCGGGTATTCGACCGTGCACCCGAACGACGTCGACCTCTCGACTCGTCTCTGCCGGCGCATCCGGCTCAACATCCCGATCCTCTCCGCGGCCATGGACACGGTGACCGAATCCCGGCTGGCGATCGCCCTCGCCCAAGAAGGGGGGATGGGGGTCGTCCACAAGAACCTGCCGATCGAGCTCCAGGCCGCCGAAGTCGACAAGGTGAAGCGCTCCGAGGCGGGAATGATCGTCGATCCGGTCACCATGCGACCCGAGCAGCGGATCTCCGAGGCGCTCGCGCTGATGGCGCGCTACAAGATCTCGGGCGTGCCGGTCACCGACGCCGAAGGGCGTCTGGTGGGCATCCTCACCAACCGCGACCTTCGCTTCGAGAGCAATCTCGAGCGCCGGATCTCCGAGCTGATGACGCGGGAGGATCTCGTCACGGTCCCCGAGGGGACGACGCTCGACGAGGCGAAGGAGCTCCTCCACCGCCACAAGATCGAGAAGCTCCTGGTCGTGGACCGCGACGGCGGCCTCAAGGGGCTCATCACGGTGAAGGACATCCAGAAGATGATCGAGTACCCGCGCGCCTGCAAGGACGAGCTGGGGCGCCTGCGCGTGGGAGGCGGGGTCGGCGCGAGCGGGGACTACCTCGAGCGCGCCGCGGCGCTCGTCGACGCCAAGGTCGACCTCCTGGTCCTCGATTCGTCCCACGGCCACAGCCAAGGCGTGCTCGAAGCGGCCACGGCGCTCCGCGCCCGCCATCCCGACGTGTCGCTGATGATCGGTAACGTGGCCACCGCCGAGGGAACGCGCGCCGCCATCGATGCCGGCGCCGATGTCGTCAAGATCGGCATCGGCCCGGGCTCGATCTGCACCACGCGCATCGTCACGGGAGCCGGCGTCCCGCAGATCACCGCGATTCAGGACGCCGCCGCGGTCGCCGCCGAGAAGGACATCCCGGTGGTCGCCGATGGCGGCATCAAGTTCTCGGGCGACATTTCGAAGGCGATCGCGGCCGGAGCGGGCGCGGTGATGATCGGCTCGCTCTTCGCGGGCACCGAGGAGAGCCCCGGCGAGACGATCCTCTACCAGGGACGCACCTACAAGGCCTATCGCGGCATGGGTTCGCTCTCCGCGATGGCCCGGGGGAGCGCCGACCGCTATTTCCAGGAAGGCGCCGGCTCGCTCGCCAAGCTGGTGCCGGAAGGGATCGAAGGGATGGTCCCGCACAAGGGGAGCGTCCACCAGATGCTGCCGCAGCTCACCGGGGGCCTGCGCTCCGGAATGGGGCTCGCCGGCTGCGGGACGATCGACGATCTGCGCACCCAGGCGCGCTTCCTGCGCGTCACCGCCGCGGGGCTCAAGGAGAGCCACGCGCACGACGTCGTGATCACCAAGGAAGCTCCGAACTACTGGGTGGAGCGCTAGCGCTTTCCAGACTCCTCCCGCAGCTTCGACTCGAGCTCCTGGAGCCGGACCTCGAGCTCACGGAGCCGTTGCTCGAGCTCGTGATCGACGCGTCCCTGCACCTCCTGAAGTCTCTTCTGCATCTCCTCGCTCTCGAGGAGCCTTCCCAGCCTCTCGAGCGCGGGCGAAAGCTCCGGTAGCGGCGGAGTCTCGGGCATCCAGCCTTCGCGGACGCCCGGCGGAGGGCCGGGGGGCTCGGGGACTCGGGGGAGGATCCAGCGGCCGACATCCACTCCCTCCCGTGCCCGCCGCTCGATCTCGACGTCCACGCTGCGCGCCTTGCCCGAACGCATCAAGCCGAGCGCGACCTTGTCCCCGCTCGTTCGGCGCCAGATCTCGCCCGAGAGCTCCCAGCTGTCGTGCACTTTGCGATCTCCCACGCCGACGAGGATGTCGGCGACCTGGACTCCAGCCTTCGCCGCCGGGCTCCCGTCGACGACCCGAGAGACCATCACACCCACGTCGGCCGGCGCTCCGAAGTGGGCGCGCAGCTCCGGGGTGAGATCCAGCAGCTCGACTCCCAGGTAACCCCCTTCCGCCACCGGACGCTCGGCTCGCGGTGACCGGGGGGAAAGGGCCGGGCGCGGCTCGGCGGGCCGCACCGGAGCCCTTTCTGCGCGCGGAGCGGGCTCCGGAGCGGGAGAGGCCGCGCTCGGCGCCGGCGTCTGAGCCGAGAGCGGCGCGGCCAGAAGGAGCGAGACGCCAGTCAACAAGCTACGAGTCCAGGAGATGTGTCGCATGTCGGGGTCCTCTCTAGATGTCGGTGGGGCTGCCTTCGGCGGCGCGGACGGTCCGCCAGTCCAGGTAGAGAACGCGCTCGGCGCCGTCGTCGAGAATGATGCGCTCGCGCGTGTCCGCGAGGTCCCGGAGCCCGCGGAGCTCGCTGCGGAGCGCCCGCTGCTCCGCGAGGAGCGCGGCGAGCTCGGCGGCGCGAGCCTCCGTGCGCGCGTGATACCAGCCGGTCGAGAGCACGGCCAACGCCGCCACCAGCCCGAGCGCCGCGCCCGCCCTCCGCCGTCGCCGGCGCGCGCCGAGCGCCTCCGCCAGCCGCCGCCGGACTCCGGCCTCGAACCCGTCCTGCCCCGCCGCGCCCGGCAGGGACTTCAACCTGAGATCGAGCTCGTCGTCTCGCACTAGACCGCTCCTTCCTCGGCGTCTCCGCCGAGCAGCGCCCGCAGGCGCCGCCGGGCGCGGTGAATCCGGGTCTTCACGGTGGCCACCCGCAGGCCGAGGATGCGACCGACCTCGTCGAGCGATCGCTCCTCCACGACGAAGAGCAGCAGGGGTGCCCGGAACCGCAACGGCAGAGCGGCGAGCGCGGCCGCGAGCCGCGCCGACTCCTCCTCCGCTTCCAGGCGGCGGGGTTCCTCCGCCGGCTCCAGCGTGGCTCCTGCGAGCCACCCGCGCGCGATCGCCAGAGCGTGGCGACGCCGCCGCCGCTCCTCGCTCCTGGCGAGGCGGGTACCGATGCGAAGGAGATAGGCCTCGAAGCGCCCCTCCTCCCGGTAGCGTCCCGCCGCCAGCCAGACGCGGACGAAGGTCTCCTGCGCGAGCTCCTCCGCGCGTGCCGGGTCGCCGGTCAGACGCGCGAGGTAGCGGACGAGACGATCGCGGTGTCGTTCGACGAGGCGACCGATCCCCTCGGCATCCCCGGGGTGGGGAGCGACGAGCGCAGCGTCCGTCGGCCAAGCGTCGGGGACCACCATCCACTCTTCCAACGCCCGAGGCGCGGAAAGGTTCCCGTTCGCTAACCGAGGGCGTCGAGGCAGCGGCGGGTGTCGCGCCGGTTCCCCGCGAGATAGAGGCGATCCCCGGGCGCGAATCGGAAGTCCCCGGGAACGGGAAGGCGGATCTCCTCTCCCCGTTCGAGCGCCACCACGGTGCAGCCGAAGCGCCGGCGCAGGTCGACCTCGGCGAGGCTCCGGCCGGCGAGCGCCTCCGCCGGGGCGCGCACCACGCGCAACTGATTCTCGATTTCGACCGCGTCCTGGCCGAGCAGCGTGCCGGCGAGAATCTGGCCGGAGACCTGGCTGATCGATAGCGCGAAATCGGCGCCGGCACGGTGGATCCGCCCCACGTTCGCGGACTGATTCACCCGCGCGACGATGGGAACGTCGGGGGCGGCTTCGCGGACCAGGACGGTCGCGAAGAGCGTCGCGCTGTCGCTGTCGAGCGCCAGGATCACGCCTTGCGCCTCGGAGGCGCCCGCCCGCTCGAGCACCGAGAGATCGAGGAAATCGCCTACCAGGTCGACTCCCGGCCGCTCGCGCCGGTCCACCACCAGGACCTCCTCGCCGACGCTGCGGAGCAACTCGACCGCGACTCCGCCGACTTCGCCGTAGCCCGCGACCACGAAACGCCCCTGCCGACCCCGGAGCGGCGTCCCGCCGGCGAGCGCGGAGAGCTTCCTCAGCCCCTCCTGGTCCCCCGCCGCGACCAGCACGTCCCGCGCCGCGAGCTCGGTCTCCGCGCCGAGGTCGGTCAGCAGGCGGCCGCTCCGCCAGACGCCGAGCACCAGAGTTCCGGTGCGGGCGCCGAGCCGGCTTCCGCGCAACGTCTTCTCGACGAGCTCCGAGCTCGCGTTCAGGCGCAGCTCGCGCACGTGCAGGCGGCCGCCGAGCGTTTCGAGACCGGAGACGGTCGGGCTGATGCGCTCGGACGCACGCGCCGCGAGCGCCGCCGCGAGCAGATGACGGGGCGTCAAGGCCTTCGTGGCGCCGGCGAGGATCAAGGGTCTCCGGTGCCGGGGCTCCTCGATCAGCGCTACGATCTCCCCCGCGAAGCCGAGCTGGCGCGCCGCCAGGACGGCGGCGGCGTCGAGGTCGTCTCCCCCGTTGGCGACGAACGCCCGCGCCGTCTGGAGATGGGCCTTCTCCAGGACGCCGTCGTCGACCGTTCCGAAGATCGTCCTCGCCCCCGCCTCGACGAGCCTGCGCGCCTCGGATTCCCGGTCTTCGACGTAGAGCACGGGCACTCCGGCGCGCTCCGCCTCACCGGCCAGGCTCTCCACCTCGGCGCCCGAGCGCAGCACGACGATGTGCCCCGAGAGCCTCGCCACGGCGCGCGGCGGTCGGCGCTCGAAGCGCTCTTCGAGAAAGGGAACGAGAACCATCGGCACCACCAGGAAGACGAGCACCACTCCCGCGAACTGGGTGACCACCGCGAAGAGAACCAGCACCGGGTGCCGCCACTCCGTATCGCCCCCGTAGCCGGTGGTCGAAACGGTTCCCGAAGCCCAGGTGAGCGCCTGCCAGAAGGTGCGCTCCTCTCCTTCCAGGTGGCGCATCGCGAGCATGTAGAGGAACGACAGAGCGAGCAGCAGCGCCGCGAGGCCTCCGAGCAGCGTCAGAAGCGGCCGGCGGATCGGGCGCATCCGCGATCGCGGCTCACTCCCAGGCGGGAGCGAGCCGTCCTCCACCCTCGGCGAGATAGGGGACCCAGGCGAGAGCGACCCGCCGCACCTCGATGTCGGTCTTGCGCGGACGCACGGCGACCTCCGCGAGCTCTTCGCTTGCACGCTCGAGCCGCGCGGACGCTTCGGAGAGCGCCGCCTGGACTTCGGATTCGAGGTCCGCCTGCTTCTGCCGGAGCGCCTCGACGCTCTCCTCGGCGACCGCGACGTCCTGCCCCTCCTTGAAGGCGCGCGAGGCGGAGCGGGCCGAGGTCGCCGCCCGACTGATGCTGGTCGAGCTCAGGCGCTTGCGGCCGAAGAGCGCCCCGAGCAGGGTGGTTCCGACCGAGACCGCGGTCTCGAGCTTGCGCTGCGTGGCCTGCCCCTTCTCGCGCTCGACGCGCTCCTCGCCGCGGCGAATCCGCTCGGCGAGGGCCTCGACCTTGGCGGCGTAGCTCTGGCGCACCCGGTCGAGCTCCCGGTCGCGCTCGGCCCGCGCCGCCTCGCCGACGCGGATGCGGAAGTCGCGCTCGCTCTCGCCGACGCGCGAGATCTCGCCGGTCGCCGGCGAGCGCCAGAGGCTCAAGCGCTCGCCGCGGAAAAGAGCGTCCGCGAAGCCCTTTTCCCAGCGCCCGAACTGCCCCTTCTGGAGAGCCTCCGGCGGAACGGACTCGAAGCTAGCGCTCTCCGCCGGCGTCGACTCGAGGTCCCCTTCTTCGACCGTCGGCGTCGCCGCCTTGAGCCAGTCGAGCGTGGCGCCGGCCGCGAGCGGCGCCAACCTCGCGATCTCGACGCGTTGCGCGACACCCAGCTTCGCATCCTCGAAGTGCACGCGGGCGAGGCCCAGCAGGTGAGGGCGATAGACCGGAGCGCCGGAGCGCGCCGAGCGCACCGGCAGGAAGAGCTGCGGAATCTCCGGCGGCAGGACCGGCCGGGCGCCTGCCCCTCCGGCGCCGGACGCCAACGGCGCGGAATCCGCTGCCGGTGCCGCCGCCGTGCGGCCTGGCGCGGAGCTCGGTCCACGCAGCGTTCGGATCTGCTCACGCGTCAACGGTCCGGCCAGGTAGGAGAGCGCCCAGCGGCTCTCGAAAAGGGTCGGCGCGTCGTCGTGCACGTTGTGCAGCAGGAAACGGCGTGCTGAGAGACCGGCGAGGAGGCGCGAGACCCTGGGACGGTCGAACCCCGCGCCCCCCACTCCCTCCAGCCCGTCGAGGACGCGCGCGAGATCGCGCTCCGTCTGCAGGCGACCGAGGAACCAGGTGCCGATGTTGGAGAGCGCCTTGTAGTCGAGGTCGACCGGGTTCTGCGTCGCGAGCACCACTCCGAGGCCGAAGGCGCGCGCCTGCTTGAGGAGGGTGAGCATCGGCTTCTTCGACGGCGGATTCGCGGTCGGCGGCAGGTAGCCGAAGATCTCGTCCATGTAGACGAGCGCTCGGAGGCTGGTCGAACCCGAGCGCGAGCGCATCCAGGCGAGCACCTGATTGAGCAGGAGCGCGACGAAGAACATCCGCTCGGCGTCCGAGAGGTGGGCAATGGAGAGCACGGCGATCTGCGGCCGCCCGTCCTCGGCATAGAGGAGACGATCCACCTCGAGGGGGGTTCCCTGGAGCCAGAGGTCGAAGCCCGGCGCCGCGAGCAGCGCGTTGATCGACATGGCGAGCGCGAAACGGTCCTGCGGCGGGAAGAAGCCGTCCACGGGGAGGACGCCCACGCGGTCGACCGGCGGTTTCTGCACGTCGGCGATGAGCGTCGCCAGGTCGTAGCTCCGCCCCTCCCGCCAGGCGCGCTCGAGAAGCGTGGCGATCAGGATGTGCTCGCGGCTCTTGAGGGGGTCGCCTCCGATTCCGACGAGCCCGAGGAGGCTGGTCGCGGTGCTCTGAACGCGGTCGCCCAGGAGCTCTTCGTCGTCCGCGATCTCGGCTGGGGGCGCCGCGAAAGTCGAAAGGATCGAGAGCGGCTCGCCCGCCGAGCTTCCGGGCGTGAAGATGCGGAAGTTGGCCGCCTGGCGAAGGCGGGCGATGCGCTCGCCGTCCTGCCCCCAGGCCGCGAGCCCTTTCCTCCACTTCTCCGCCTCGGCCGCCGCGAGCGCCTCGACGGTGATCCCCTTGCGCCGAGCGTCCTCTTCCTGGACCCAAGGCTGGAAATCCCCCGGCGCAAGATTCGGAAAGGTCAGCAGGAGATCGCAGAGATCCCCCTTCGGATCGATCGCCAGCGCCGGCACGCCGTCGATCGCCGCCTCCTCGAGCAGGCCGATGCAGAGCCCGGTCTTGCCGCTTCCAGTCATCCCGAGACAGACGGCGTGCGTCACCAGGTCCCGCGCGTCGTAGAGCAGCGGCTCCTCCACCGCCTGCCCCGTCTCGGCGTCGATCGGCCGCCCCAGGTAGAAGAGTCCCAGCTTCTCGAAGTCACGCATGGCGAGGCTCCAGGGTCGCGTTCGATCCTATCTGACCAAGACTTCATGGATCGAGAAACGGCCGGCCCCCTCGCGAGGGCCGGCCGTGGATCCTGTCAACGGCAGGGAGAGTTCAGCCTACGGGGTGGTCTGGCTCCAGGCGGAGGTGTTGCCGCTCTCGAAGCCGTCGCTGAAGAGGTTCGTCAAGGTGCCGACGGTGCACGACTGCACCACCACGTCGTCGACGCTCCACCCCGGATTCGAGACCGAGGAGTCGGAGCCCAGCCGGAAGCGGAACTGGACGCTCTGGCCGGCGTAGGAGGTGAGGTCCGCCACCGAGTAGGTGTAGGTGCTGGTGCCGCACCAAGCCTGCAACCCCTGGAGCGGATTCGAGCAGCAGGTCGAGACCGCGCCCTGGTAGCCGCCGGTGAGGATCGAGCCGGCCGGCACCTGGGTCCAGGTCGAGCCGCCGTTGTTGGAGACCTCGAGGATGCCGCCGTCGTAGCAGTTCGGAGTGTTGGGCTCGAGGTTGGCGACGTGCCAGAACTTGACGACCACCGGGTTCTCGCCGGTCGGCAGCCCGATCGTCGGCGAAGCGAGACGCTGGTCGCTCAACGCGGCCGGGTCGGTGGCGAGGAAGTTCTGGGTGCCGCTGTGTGGGTTGGTCGTGACGCGGGCCCAGGTGTCGCCGGTGCCGGAGTGGGTGAAGCCGCCGGTGCCCGGCTCGAAGCTGTAGCTCGAGTAGATGACGTGCGCCGTGGTGCCGGTCGCGCAGTCGCCCGGCAGCGCCACGGTGCCGAAGCTGAAGATGCCGGAGACCTGCGGTCCGCAAGGGTTGCCGGCGGTGACGCGCCAGTAGAGAGTGGTGTTGGAGGGCAAGTCACTGCCCGGTGTGTGGCTGGTCCCCGCGACGGTCGCCGAGTAGATGACGTTCGAGAAGCCGAGATCGGTGGCCACCTCGAGGAAATAGCTGCTCGCTCCGGCGGCGGCGCTCCAGGTGAAGGTCGGCCGGACCGGCACGTTGACCGCCCCGTCCGCCGGCGCCGTCAGCGTCGGCGCCGCGGGCGCGGCGGCATAGACCGTGAGGTCCAGGGACTTGGAGTGCACCCCGCTCGTCGACGCACCGTCGACCGAGAAGGTGTGGAGACCGGGCGAGATCGTCCCGGTGTTCCCGATCGTCAGCGTCGAGCTCCCCGGCGGCGTCACCGGATTCGGCGCGAAGCCGGCGGTCGCGGATCCGGGCAGCGACGAGGCCGAGAGCGTCACCGGATCCGTGTAGCTGGCAACGGAGCCGACGTTGATCGTGTAGACCGCGTTCGCCGGAGCGCAAATCTCCTGACTCGCCGGCGTCGCACCGAGATAGTAGTCCGGCGTCCCGCACTCGTCGAACTTGAAGGCGCCGATCCGGAGCTGCCAGCCGACCGAGCTGGTCGTCGGCAGGTACTCGTTGACGTACCAGAAGGTGCAGTCGTCGATCGGGTCCACGTTGAGCGAGGTGTAGTCGCCCCAACGCTGGCTGCCGGTCTGGGAGCCGGTACCGTCGATGATCGAGCCCTCGCCCCGGGGCAAGGTCCCCAGCGGGTCGCCGGCCAACCGGCCCGCATACCAGGAGCTCGGGAAGGTGGTGGTGCCGTTCGAGGCGCTGAACCCGAGCGCCATGTTGCCGGCCGAATCCATCGCGGCGCTTCCCATCCACCGGTGCACGCCATCGGATACACCCGGCGCGTAGGTGCCCTCCTGGAAGATCGTCGGTGTCCCCGCGGGGTCGCGGATCTCCCACCAGCGAATTCCCGCCATGCTCGACCCCGCTTCCACCGACTGGTTGGTCACGATCG
>CAYZBH010000033.1:33036-43640 GCA_964476605.1 uncultured Thermoanaerobaculia bacterium
GTCCCCGTCGAAGTCGGAAGGGAGCAGGCCGTCGCCGATCGGATACTGGTTGGGCGTCACGGGCACGATGAAGAAGACGATCTGAGGGGCCGGGTTGCCGGCGATCATCTGCGCCCGGTTCATCGCGTAGGCCCCGACGCTCACCTGCGAAGCCCCGAAGTCGCGGGTGCTCAGGTAGTAGGCGTCGGGCCAGATGCCGTACTTCGGATAGTCGGGGAAGTTCGCGCCGTTGTCGACCTGCCAGCGGTAATAAGCGCCCGTCGGATCGCCGGTCTGCGAAAGCGCGATGCAATTGTAGAAAGGCGGACCCGAGGAATCCGAGAACTGGGTGAGCAACCAGCGGTCGGCGAGCTGGTCGTAGAGCACGATCGGGTCGCCCGCGTTCTCCGTCTGGCAGGGGCCTCCGAAGCCGGCCCAGAGCGTGTTGTTCGCCGCCGGCCCGAAGAGCAGCGTCCCGGTCTTGTCGTAGATCGCGAAGAAGAGGTTGCTCATCGCGACGTAGTGGTTCGGACCCACGTCGCCCACCGGATCGGGCGGCGACACTCCGGCGAGGTTGGTCGGACCGTTGAAGCTCACGATGGGGGGCGTGAAAGCATCGAGATTGCCGGCCCAGTACTGGACGATGGGATCGATGTCCTGCGGTCCGTAGGGCCCGAGCGGGACCTCGGGATCGTCCTCCATGTCCCTCTCCTCCTTGGCCGGCGGCAGCGGCAGGAGCGGCGTCATGGAGCGCAGGGGCGGCGAGACGTCGAACTTCACGACTTCGAGCAGCCCCTGGTAGACACCGCGCGTGGCGGTATCTCCTTGGGCGAGCGCCGGCGCGACCGCGACCAGCGCGGCGAGCGCGACGATCCATAGAAGCCTGCGAATCACCTGGTGGGATGAACTCATGCAGCCTCCTCTTCATACGTCGCGGCGCGGACCGCCGTGACGTCGTCCTTTTCCAAAGCAGGATACGCCGGGAAACGCTAGCGGATCCGTCGCGAGATTTGACTACCCGGGAGGATAGGACAGGTGCGCCCGCGGATCCAGGTCGTAGGTCACGGGGGTCAGATTCTCGGCGCCTTCCGGTCCCAGCCAGACGAGATCCTCGAGACGGAGCCCGTAGCCCCCCGCGCCCGGGTCGTAGAGACCCGGTTCCAGGGTCAGGAGGTCCCCTTCGGCCAGCACTCCCGCCTCCCCGGCGTCGCGGCGAAAGCTGGGCAGCTCGTGCAGCTCGTACCCGACGCCATGTCCCAGGCCATGGACGTAGCCGACGAGGGTCCCTGGGTGAGTGACGGGAGTCGGGTAGCCCTGGCCGGCGAGATGCGCGCAGACCGCCTGCTGGAGGTCCCAGCCGACGGCACCCGGACGGGCGAGCCGATGCGCCAGCCTCAACGCTTCCAGCACCGCCGCGTGAGCGCGCGTGACCTGTTCGGGCACGGGACCGACGCAGAAGGTCCGGGTGCAGTCGGCGAACAGACGCCCCTTCGGGAAGAGGTCGACCACGAGCGTCTCTCCGGCCCGAAGGACCCGCTCGGGCGAGCCCGAAGTGTGCGGGACGCCCCCCTCCTCGGCCGGCGCCACGATATTGGCGCGGGGTTGCTCGAGCCCTTCGGCGGCCAGCATGCGGGAGATCTCGGACTTGAGGCGGCCGACGCGAAGGCGCTCCCCGTCCGCCCAGAGCTCGCCCTCTCGAGCGGCAGCGGAGGCCAGCATCTCGGCCACGCGCCTCAGGGCCGCCTGCGTCGCGCGCGCGACGCGCCTGACCTCCGTCAGCTCGTGCGCCCGCTTCCGCTTCCGGAGCTCGAGGAGGAGGTCGCCACCGGAGACGGTACCCCATCCGTCGGCGGTGAGGACCGCCAGGAGCTCCGAGGCCGTCCCGAGCGGGATACGGCCCGCCAGCGCCAACTTGCCACCCGCCGGAACTTCGCCGAGCAGCAGCGCCTGCGTCGCCACGGCGGCGAGGAATGCGCCCGGCGTCGGCGCGGCGCGCTGCCACCGTTCGAGCTCGAGGCGGTCGGGCGGCAGCAGCGCGAGACCGGTTGCCGCCGCCTCGTCACGCTCCATCGGCGTGAAGAACCCCAACGATGCCTCGCGCCCCCGCGGGACGACGATCAGCGACTCGCCGAGCTTGGCTCCACCGAGGAACCAGGCGCGATCCGCGTCGTCCCCTGCCGAGACCACGAGGAGCGCCGCCGCCCCGAGGGCCGCCAGCCCCGCTTCCAACCCGGCGTCGGCTGCTCCGGCAGTGGCCAAAGGATCAGATGTGCGCCGAGAGGAGGTTCCGGAACATCGCCTTCGGCATGGCGCCCGCGGCGCGCTCCACGACCTGACCGTCCTTGAAGAGGAGGAAGGCGGGAATGCTCGAGATCCGGAACTGCATCGCGAGCTCCTGATTCTCGTCGACGTTCAGCTTCGCGAACTGAACCTTGCCGTCGAGCTCGCCGGCGAGCTCCTCGAGCACCGGCGCCACCATCCGGCAGGGTCCGCACCACGCGGCCCAGAAGTCGACCAGGACGGGGGTCTTCGCGCCGAGGACGGCGGACTGGAAGTTCTGCTGCGTGACATCGAGGATCTTCGCGCTGGTCATCTTCGAGGGGTCCTTTCGCTGACGGTAGCGGGCGTCCCGGCGTTCGGCGCCGGGGCTTCGGCGTGCCGGACACCCGGGCCGCTCTCCTGAGAACGCCGGAGCATGGCGAAGTATTCTCGCGTCGTCTCGACGTCCCTCCGGATCTGGGCCGAGAGCGCCATCACGGACGGAAAGAGCATCTCATCCCGCAGCCGCTTGTAGAAGAGGAGCTCCACGCTCTCGCCGTAGACGTCGGAGCGAAAGTCGAGGATGTGGCTCTCGATCACCCGCTGGTGGCTCTCGTAGACGGTCGGCCGCGTCCCGATGTTGGTGACCGAATCGAAGGTCGCCGGAAAGCTCGGAATCACCACCCGGGTCGCGTAAACCCCTTCGAACGGAAGGAGATCGCTCTCGGGCTGCAGATTGATGGTGGGCCAGCCGAGACGCTTCCCCATCCGGAAGCCCCGCACGATCTCTCCCACCAGCGAATAGGGACGCCCCAGCAGCTCTCCCGCCAGGCCGATTCGGCCCTCGCCGATGGCGCGCCGGATCCGGGTCGACGAGATCGCTTCCCCGTCGTGCAGCACCTCGTCGACCCCTTCGGCACGAAACCCGAGCTCGGCTCCGAGTCCTTGCAGCAGATCGAGCGTCCCCTCCCGGTTGTGCCCGAAGACGAAACGGCGACCGACGTAGAGCTCGCGGACGCCGAGCCGCGTCGCCAGGAACTGGCGCGCGAAGGTCCGGGCGGGAGTCGCCGCCACCTCCTGCGTGAAGGGGACCACCGCGAGCACGTCGATTCCCGCCGCCCCGAGGAGCGCCTCCTTCTGGCGGGGGGTGGTGATGGCAGGGGGCTCCAGCTCCGGAGCGACGATCCGGAGCGGATGCGGGTCGAAGGTCACCGCGACCGCGGCCTGCCCGAGCTCGCGCGCTCGTCCGACCACGATCTCGAGCAGGCGGCGCTGGCCGAGATGGACGCCGTCGAAGTTCCCGATCGTGGCGACACACCCCGCGGGAAGATCCGTTGAGCGCAGCGCGTCCGGGATCGTCTGCATGCGACTAGGCGACGGCGACTTCGATGCCCGGAACGCCCACGGGGCCGACGACGCGACCCACCAGGTCGGTGGCGAAGGCATCCGTGATCTCGACCTCCGCGAAGCTCGCCGGCGGCGCTGATCCGTCGTTGATCAGCAACCGCCCGTCGATCTCGGGCGCCATGCCCGCGTGTCTTCCCTCGAGGAGATGCTCGGTCTCTTGGCAGACTCCCTCGACGAGGACCTGCAAGCGCCTCCCGACCAGGGCCCGGCGGCGGGCCAGCGCGATCGGCGACTGCACGGCCAGGAGCTTGCGGTGCCGGCGCCTCGCGATGGCCGCCGGCACCGGATCCGGGAGCTCGGCGGCGGGTGTCCCCGGCTCCGGGCTGTAGACGAAGGCCCCGAGATGGTCGAACTCGGCGCGGCGCACGAACTCGAGGAGGTGCTCGAAGCGCTCCTCGGTCTCCCCCGGGAATCCGACGATGAAGGTGGTGCGCAGGAAGATGTCGGGAGCGAGCACCCTGGCCCGGTCGAGGAGGCGGAGATAGCGCTCCGCGCTTCCACCTCGTCGCATCGCCCGCAGGATCGCCGGGTGGCTGTGCTGGAGCGGGATGTCCAGGTAGGACACGAGGCGCTCCTCGTGCCCCATCAGACGCAGCAGCTCCTCGTCGAGCGTCGTCGGATAAGCGTAGAGGAAGCGGATCCAACGGAAGCCCGTGCCCGCGAGCAGCGTCTCGGCGAGCCGGGCCAGTCCGTGTCGTCCGTAGGCGAGGTCCTCCCCGTAGCGGGTGGTGTCCTGGGCGATCAGGCAGAGCTCTTGGATCCCCGCCGCCTCGAGTGCTCGCGCCTCGGTGACGAGACTCTCGAGCGTGCGGCTCCGGAACCTGCCCCGCCACTGCGGGATCGCGCAGAAGGTGCAGGGATTGTCGCACCCCTCGGCGACCTTGAGATAGGCGTAGCCGCGCGTCGTCAGACGCCGTGGCGCGGTGTGGTCGAAGACGAGATGGGCCGGCGCCGGCGGCGGCGCGCCGCCACCCAGCTGCACCACCCGCTCGATCTTCCGCAAGTCGTCCAGGGAGACGAAGCCGTCGATCTCGGGGATCTCGCGTTGCAGCTCTTCGCCGTACTGGTTGACCATGCAGCCGGCGACCAGGAGCCGCCCGACGCCACGGCCTTTCCGCGCCGCGATCTCGAGAATGGCGTCGATCGACTCGCGCCGTGCCTCGTCGATGAAGCCGCAGGTGTTGACGATCACCGTCTCCGCGCGTTCGAGCTCGGGCGTGATCTCGTGGCCCGACCTCTCGAGCTCACCCAGGAGGATCTCGCTGTCGACGCGGTTCTTCGCGCAGCCCAGGCTGATGATGCCGACGCGAGAGGGAACGGAGGGCTTCGCCACGACCGGCGGAGTCTAGCAAAGGGGGAGGCCCGGCCCGGGCTCAGCGCGTAGCCAGCGAGCCGGCGGCGAGACGCTTGAGAAGCCAGGCGACGAGGCGTTCCGGAGGCGCCAGCCGGGACATTCCGAACTCGGTCGGCAGGCGCGGCGGTTCCATCAGGTTCAGCGCCCGGTAGACCGCATAGCTGAAGTTCTGCTGGACGCTGTCCCCCTTGCGGTCCGCGAACATCGCCTTGAGGCTCGAGAGCTGCTGATCGAGCATCGCGTCGAGCGCTCCGCCGTCGCTCCCCTTGCCGGCGCCGGGAGCCCGGCGGGCGAGCGGACGGCGCTCGACGCCCAAGAGCGAGCTCCGGAGCGACTCGAGCTCCGCCAGGACCGGATCGACCGGACCGGCGCGCGGCCTCTCCGGCTCTCCGTCGAGGAGGATCGGGACCCCCTGGCAATTCCCGCGATGGACGCGCGGATCGCTCACGATCCAGCCGAGCTGCGTGACTTCGAGTCGGGAGGAGACGTTCTCCGCGAGGTTGCGGACGAAGGGAACGATCGCCGCCTGATGGCTCTCCTCGACGCCGTCGAACTGGTTGAGCACGTAGTAAGCGCGGAAATCGCCGACCACGCCTTCGAGCGCCGAGAGCAGCGGGTGCTCACCGAAGAGCTCGCGGAGCTCGCGGAGCATCTGATCGAGGTTGGGAATGCTCTCGTCGTAGGCGTCCTCCGCGCGCGTCAGGAGCTCCTCGACCAGCTCGCGCCCATCCGCGAATCCCGCGATCTGATAGACGTCGGACCCCTCCGCGAAGACCGCGCGCAGCGTCCGGAAGAGCACCGCCTTGACGACGTCGGAGGCCGCGAGGCTCGCCTGCGGCAGGTGCGGCGTCACGAGGAGGACGCCCGAGTTCGTGTAGGGCAGGAATTCGAGGACGTTGGAGTCCAACCCGGCGCGCAGGTCCAGCACCACGTAGTCGGCGGCGAGCGTGTTGATCTCCTCCGCCACCCGGCGCCGGAAGCCGGCGGCGGGATTCCCGAGCTCGTCGAGGAAGTGGCGCGGCCCGGCGACGAAGCCGAAGCGACGGAAAGCCCCGGCCCTGTCGAGGGCGCCATCGAGCGTCGTCACGCATTCGGCGAGGCGCGCACCCTTCTTGTGGAAGTGGTAGAGATCCCGCACGACCGGCACGCGGATCGCGCTCCGCACCGACGAGGTGCCCGTATCGAGATCGACGAGAACGGTGGGGGCGAACCGCGCCAGCGCGAGCGCGAAGTTGACCGCGAACGTGGTCTTGCCGACCCCTCCTTTTCCCGACGCGATCGGGATGATGCGCTTGGGCACGGTCGTCGAGCTTATCTCCGGCCCGCCGCCGCGGCAATCCTGTGACGGAGGGATCAGGAGAGCCGCAGCGCGACCTTGCCCAGGGGGCGCCCGTGGGCGAGGTGCTCGTAGGCCGCCCGGACCTCGGAAAAGGGGAAGATCCGGTCGATCACCGGCACCATCGTTCGCGCCGCCAGCCGCTCCGAGCCGAAAGCCCGGAAGGCGCGCACCAGCTCGGCTTTCTCGGAACGCGGACGGGAGCGCAGCACCGAGCCGACGACGCGCAACCGGTCCCGCAGCAGCCGACCCAGGTCGATGGTCGCCCGGCTGCCCGCGGTGAGGCCGACCAGGATCAGGCGACCGCGCGGCGCGAGCGCCTCCAAGAGCTCCGGCAGGTGCTCTCCCCCGACGAAGTCGATCACCAGGTCGGCTCCCCTTCCCCCGGTCAGCTCCCGGACTCGCGGCCCCAGGTGGGGCCCGAGGACGACGGTGCGCTCGACGCCGAGCCGGGCGAGGCGGTCTCCGTCTCGGCCCGCAGCGACGACCTCCCCGCCGAGCTCGCGCGCGAGCTGCACCGCGAAGCTCCCGACGCCGCTCGTGGCACCGGCGATCAGGACGCGCTCCCCGGCCAGCAGCGTTCCCTCCGCCACCAGGTTCGTCCAGGCCGTGAGAGCCGCCTCGGGAAGCGAGCCCGCCTCTTCGCTCGTCCAACCGGCGGGAATCGGGATCAACTGACCGGTGGGCACCGCCACCCGCTCGGCGTGGCCGCCCCCGGCGAGAAGCGCGGCGTACCGTTCGCCGACCCGGACCTCCGTGACTCCCGGTCCCACCCCGATCACCCGCCCCGCCGCCTCGAGCCCGGGGATCTCACTCTCGCCGGGCGGGGGCGGATACCGACCGCGGAGCTGCAGCAGGTCGGCCCGGTTGAGGGCGGTGGCCTCCACTTCGAGCAGCACCTCGCCCACCGTGGGCTCGGGATCCGGCCGCTCGACGAGAACCGGCTCCGGCGGCATGCCGGGGGCGTACGGCTGGATCGCCAGCATGCTCTCAGGAGGCTCCCACCGGCTCGCCCGCGCGCTCTACCACGGCGGGCCCAGCCGGAGCCACGCCGCGATGCTCCGTGACCGGAAGCGTCCCCTCGTGCAGCCAGGCGTGGCGTCCCTCGACCACCGCGACACCGGCCCGGTACCTGTGTGCATCGTCGTTCCGCCAGAGCTCGCGGAAGAGGCGCGCGATCTTCCGCCGCGCGCCGCGGCAGAAGAGATCCGCGAGCTCGCCGGCGCGCCCGGCGTCGGGGGAGTCAGCCCCCGCCAGCGCCTGGGCCCGGGCGATCGACGACGCCATCGCGAAGAGCTCGTTCGCGACGTCCACCAGCCGGAAGAGGAATCCCTGCTTGAATTGGAGCTTCGCCCGATGGACGTTCATGCCGTGGAAGACCTGGCGCGCGAGCTTTCGCGAGCTCCTCTCGGCGAAGCGGAGGTGCCGGGCGAGGGTGCCGAATCGCGCGTAGCGGGGCCAGCGCCCCCACCCCAGCCAGAGGGTCGGATACCACCAGGCGTAGAAGCCGCCCGCGCGCAGGAAGGCGGCCACCTTGGCCCCCATCGACTTCTCGGGATCGATGAGGTCCCCGGCGATCTCGAGATGCTTGTCCACGGCCTCGCGCGCCATGAAGAGGTGCATGATCTCCGAGGAGCCCTCGAAGATCCGGTTGATGCGGAAGTCTCGGAAGATCTGCTCGACCGGAAGGGGGGACTCGCCGCGCGCGGCGAGCGACGGCGCGGTCTCGTAACCTCGCCCGCCGCGAATCTGCATGGTGTCGTCGACGATCTCCCAGCCGCGCCCGGTGGTCCACTCCTTGGCCGCCGCGGCCTCGAGCCGAATGTCGTAGCCGCCTCGATCGGCCATCTGGCACGCCAGCTCGGTCATCGCCTCCATCGCGAAGGTCACCGCCGCCATGTCGGCGAGCTTGTGGGCGATCGCTTCGTGCTTGCCCACCGGTCTCCCCCACTGCACGCGCTCGCCGGCCCAGGAGCGGCAGATCTCGAGACAGAGCTTGGCGGCGCCGACGCAACCGGCGGGAATCGCCAGCCGGCCGGTATTGAGCGTGGTCAAGGCGATCTTGAGCCCCTTGCCCTCGTCGCCGATCCGGTTCTCGACCGGTACCCGCACGCGATCGAACCGGAGCATTCCGTTGGCGAGGGCGCGCAGACCCATGAAGTGGCAGCGGCGCTCCACCCGCACGCCGGGGCTCGCGGTCTCGACGACGAAGGCACTGATGCGCTGGGTGCCGGGGTCGCGCGCCATGACGACGAGCAGGGACGCGATCGTCCCGTTGGTGCACCAGAGCTTGGTGCCGTCCAACACGTAGTTTCTGCCGTCGGGCTCGAGCACCGCGGTCGTCGCGAGCCGGGCCGGGTCGCTCCCGACGTCCGGCTCGGTGAGCGCGAAGCCGGAGATCTCGCCGCGCGCGCAACGCGGCAGGAAGCGGCGCTTCTGCTCCTCCGTCCCGAAATAGAGCAGGGGCGTCGGTACGCCGATCGACTGGTGGGCGGAGAGCAACGCCTCGACGTTGCCATCGACGCTCCCGAGCAGCTCCATCACCTTGGCGTACTCGAGCATGCTGAAGCCGAGCCCGCCGTACTCCTCGGGGATCTTGAGGCCGAACGCGCCGAGCTCGGCCAAACCCGCGATCACCCGCTGCGGATACTCCCCCGCCGCGTCGATCGCCACCGGATCGATCTCGCGGCGCACGAAGTCGCGGAAATCGACCATGAAGCGCGCGAACTCGGGTCGCTCCTCGCGCGTCAACGGATAGGGGTCGATCAGGTCGAGCCGGAAACGCCCGAGGAAGAGGTCCTTGAGAAAGCTCGGTCGCTCCCACTCGGTCTGACGCGAAGCCTCCGCGATCTTGCGCGCCTCGAGCTCGCTCACGTGGTGGGTGGCTGGCTGGCTCATGCTCCCCCCTCGGGGGGTCCGCGGCGCGGTCGCGGCACGGCAGCGGACCCCCGGTCGGTCTTTCCGCGCCGCGGCAAGGATGTTACCGCAGCGCGGCAGAGCGGGCGCGACGCAGCGGGAGAGGCCGGCCGAGCGCCAGTCCGACGCCCCCGAGGATGAGCCCCGCCCCGGCGGCGAGGCGCCAGGTGAACGGCTCGTCGAAGGCCAGCCAGCCGACCGCGACCGCGATCACCGGCACCGTATAGGAGACGAGCGAGGCGGCGACGGCGCTGCGCCGCGCGAGCAGCCGGAAATAGAGCGTGAACGTGAGCGCGGACCCGGCGACCGCGAGATAGAGCGTCGCGAGCCAGGGTGCCATTTCCCACCGCACCGGCCGCCCCCGCTCCAGGGCGGCGGCGAGCAACCCGAGCGCCGCGCCGCCGCCGAGCATCGGCACGCTCGCCAGCGAGAGCGGCGAGATGCCGCTCCCCCATCGCTTGATCCCGACGTTGCCGACCGCGGAGACGAAGGGGGCCAGGAGGAGGATCCAGGCCGCGCGATGCGCTTCGGCTCCGCCCAAGCGGCCGAAATCCTCCGAGAAGAGGACGGCGACTCCGGTGAACCCGACGCACAACCCGATGCCACGCGACCAGCTGAGGCGCTCGGCCGGCAGGAAGAAGTGCGCCAAGACCCCGACCCAGAGCGGGAAGGTCGCGAAGAGCACGGCGGTGATGCCGCTCGGGAGGAACTGCTCGACCCAGTAGACGACCCCGTAGGAGCCCGCGAAGGTGGTCGCCGCGTTGAGCAGCCAGAGACCTCGTTCGCGCCTTCCCGACGCTCCGAGCGGAACGCTGCGGACTCTCGCCAGCGCCAGCAGGAGGAGACCGGCGAACAGGAAGCGCACCGCGACGCCGGTCATCGGCGGAATCCCCTCGAGGGCCACCCGGATGGCGGCCCACGTCGTTCCCCAGATGAGCGTCAGCGAGGCGAAGATGGCGACGTCGGTCGTGAGAGGCGAGCGCGGCACCGCGCCACTCTACCCGAGCACCCGGCACCGGCTGCCGCGATGGGAGAGAATCCGCCCATGAGCGACACGTCCGGATTCCTCCAGCCGCTGCTCGGGCCCCTCCTCCCCTTCCTCTACGTCGACTCGAGCTGGTGGACCGCCTTCGGCCTGCTCGGAAACATCCTCTTCTCGAGTCGCTTCGTCATCCAATGGCTGCATTCGGAGAAGCAGAAACAGCTGGTGGTGCCACCGATCTTCTGGCACCTCTCCTTCTGGGGGAGCGCCATCTCCCTCGTCTACGCCCTGCACATCGACAAGGTGCCCGTGATCCTCTCCTTCGCCTTCCTCCCCTTCCTCTACGCGCGCAACCTGGTGCTGCTCAAGCG
>CAYZBH010000034.1:0-41638 GCA_964476605.1 uncultured Thermoanaerobaculia bacterium
GCCAGGCGCCCCGGCAGGTCCGCGAGGACGAGGGCGAGCGCGCCGTTCGCCGCGACGGCAGCCGCGAGCCCGTCGCGGTCCACCTTGTCGAGCGTGTCGTCCGCGGTGTGATGAAAATCGAAATAGGTCGTGGCGTCGGGCGGCAGATCGAAGAGCGGAACACCCGCCTCGCCGAGCGGGCCGATATCGGAGCCGCCCCGCGCGGGGGCGGCATCGAACGCGATGCCCAAGGATGCCAGGACTCTCGCCAGCTCGGGGAGCTGGGGCTCGTCCCTCGCCGCGACTCGCGCCCGGAAGCGAGTGATACGCCCGGTCCCGAGGTCGGATTCGAGCGCCGCGACATGGCGCGGAAGCTCCTCGGCGTGCTGGGCCACATACGCCTTTCCACCCGAGAGCCCGAACTCCTCGTTCGCGAAGAGGACTACCCGCACGGTCCGCCGTGGCCGCTGCGCGAGATGGGCGATCCGGCGCGCGGCCTCGAGGACGATCGCCACCCCGGCGCCGTCGTCGAGTGCGCCCGTCCCGAGGTCCCAGGAATCCAGATGGGCGCCGAGCACGACGATCTCCTCGGGGCTCTCGCGCCCCACCACTTCGCCGATCACGTTCGCCGACTCGGCGCTCCCCGCGTCCCGGCAGCCGAGCCGCAGCCGCATCCGGACGGGGTGACCGGAGGCCACCTGGGCCGCGAGCAGATCGGCGTCGGGCTGCGCGAGAGCGGCGCCAGGGATCCGTGGCACCCCCTCTTCGTAGTGCATCCCGCCGGTGTGGGAAAGCCGATGCGAGTCGGTCCCGACCGAGCGGATGACCACCGCGAGCGCGCCCCTCCGCGCCGCGGCGACGGCACCGTTGCCGCGGATCTGGACGGTCTTGCCGTAGCCCGAGCCGTCGCTCGCCCGCTCCATGCGCTCGGAGAGGAAGACGATCCGGCCACGGACGCGATCCGCCGGCAGAGCCTCGAAGGCCGCGACGTTGGCGGCCTCGACGACGTCCGCCTCGAGCCCACCCTCGGGAGTGCCGACGCTCCCGCCGAGCGCGGCGAGCACCAGGGGCTGCGGCCAGGGGGAGACGATCTCGGCGTGCGCCTCGCCGCGCACCCACCGCGGCACCGTGACCGGCTCCGCGCGCACGTTCTCGAACCCGAGGTCGCGGAGCCGCGCGAGCGCCCACGCCACCGCTCGCGAATCCCCCGCGCTCCCGGCGAGCCGCGGCCCGACCTCCGTGGTGAGCGACGCGACGTGCTCGAAGGCGCGATCGTCCGGCGGCGCGCGCTGGACCTCGCCCACCCGCTCGAGCAGCGCCGCGGGCACGTCGCTCGCCGCCTGCGCGGGGCTTGCCGCGCCGAGGGCGGTCGCGAGGAAGAGCCCTCCCCTCGCCGCCGCGCGGGTGCGCGAGAACCACGTCGTCATGGAGTGGCCTAGAGCTCCAGGTACGCCTCGAGCCCGTGGATGCCGCCTTCGCGGCCGAAGCCGGACTCCTTGTAGCCGCCGAAGGGGCTCGTGGGGTCGAACTTGTTGAAGGTGTTCGCCCAGACCACGCCCGCCCGCAGGCGCTTGGTCACCGCGAAGATCTTCTCGCCCTTGTCCGTCCAGACGCCGGCCGAGAGGCCGTAGGCCAGGTTGTTCGCCTTCTCGATCGCCTCGTCGGGAGTCCGGAAGCTCATCACCGCGAGCACCGGTCCGAAGATCTCCTCGCGCGCGATCCGATGCGACTGAGCGACGCCGGTGAACCAGGTGGGCGGGAAGAAGTAACCCTTCGCGGGGAGACGGCAGGAAGAGCGGTGGAGCTCGGCGCCTTCCGCGACGCCGGCCTCGGTCAGCTCCCGGATCTTCTCGAGTTGCGCCTTCGAGTTGATGGCGCCCACGTCGGTGTTCTTGTCGAGAGGGTCCCCCACGCGGAGCTGCTCGATTCTCCAGGCGAGCTTGGCCAGGAGCTCGTCCTCGATCGATTCCTCCACCAGGAGGCGCGACCCGGCGCAACAGACGTGTCCCTGGTTGAAGTAGATGCCGTTGACGATCCCCTCGATCGCCTGATCGAGCGCCGCGTCCGCGAAGACGATGTTCGCCGCCTTCCCGCCGAGCTCGAGGGTCAGCCGCTTGCCCGACGCCGCGGTGGCGCGCTGGATCAGCTTCCCGACCTCGGTCGACCCAGTGAAGGCGATCTTCGCCACTCCGGGATGATTCACCAGATGCGCGCCGGTCGCGCCGGCGCCGGTGACGATGTTGACCACCCCCGCGGGCAGCTCGGCCTCGGCGAGGATCTCGGCGAGCTTGAGCGCCGTGAGCGGCGTCGTCTCCGCCGGCTTCAACACCACCGTGTTGCCGCAGGCGAGCGCCGGCGCGAGCTTCCAGGCCGCCATCAGCAGCGGGAAATTCCAGGGAATGATCTGACCGCAGACGCCGAGCGGCCGCGGCGATCGGCCGGCACGGCCCGGAAAGGCATAGGCCAGCTTGTCCGCCCAACCCGCGTGGTAGAAGAAGTGCGCCGCGGCGAGCGGGATGTCGATGTCGCGCGCCTCCTTGATCGGCTTGCCGCCATCCATCGTCTCGACGATCGCGAGCTCGCGCGCCTTTTCCTGGATCAGCCGGGCGATCCGGTACAGATACTTTCCGCGCTCGGCACCAGGCAACCGGGACCAGGAGCGAAAAGCCTTTCTCGCCGCCTCGACCCCCGCGTCGACGTCGGCCGCGTCCCCTTCCGCCACCTCGGCGAGCCTTGCTTCGGTCGCCGGATTGACGGTCGGGAAGTAGCGCCCGGACTTCGGCTCCACCCACTTCCCGCCGACGAACAGGGTGTACCGGCTCGCGAGCCGCACGTGGTCGGTCGCTTCGGGTGCCGGGGAATACTCCCAGACCCCTCCGAACTCCAACCGTGGACGCTCGGCGCGAACGCGCTCGACTCCCTCGAGGACCTTCGTGCTCTGGCCGCTCATGCCGGGTGGATTCTACCCCCGCGCCTAGAAGGCCTCGACGAACGACTCGGCGAGCGCCTCGCAGAGGTCACCGAGGTCGGCGCCGTCGACGTAGAGGTGGTTGACCAGAATGCCCACCGGGACGATCGTCCGCCCGCTCTCCTCGCGGAACTTGCCGAAGGCCGCTTCCGGCTGGCCGGCGAGAGGATCGGCCAGGGCGACGTGGGCGAAGCTCGTGAAGGGCACCTTCGGGAGGGCCGTGTAGTAGGCGAAATCCGGGGCCGCCCCACCCGAGAGATCGACGCGTCGCGAGGCCTCGCGCATCGTCTCCCCGGCGCGGGCGAGAAAGCGCTCGACATCGGGCTGCCAGGGAAGCGTCGCGAAGGTGAAGGTGCGCCCAGGCGCCGGCACGGTCATCCCGACGGAGAGCTCCTCGTAGAGCACGACCTCCTCTCCCAGCAGACGGGTACGAAAGGCGTCGATCCCCTGGAGCGCGCGATGGTAGGTCCAGACCAGCGCCGCGTAGGTCGACGCTCCGAGCTCGCGCGCCCCTGCCCTGACGCGCGTCGCGTCGAGCTCCACGGTCGCCGTGTAGAAGGGGTTCGACGCCCGCCGGAAGAACTCGAGATGCGCACGCCTGGGATAGTCCGCGAGAACGCGATAGTGGCTCATCGACGTCATCTTAGCGGCGGTGAGCGATCGCGCTGCTAATCTCGCCCGCGTGCCGTCCCTGGTCGCCATTTCCCGGGCTCTGGCGCGGGCGACCGCCGAGCTCCGGTTCGCGCCGCCGGTCGCGCACGTCTACCGTCCGCTCGATTACGCGCGCGAGCCGCACGAGCGGTATCTCCGGCGGTGGGGCACCGGCGAGAAGGAGCTTCTCTTCGTCGGCATGAACCCCGGCCCCTTCGGCATGATGCAGACCGGCGTGCCGTTCGGAGAAGTCACGGCGGTCCGCGAGTGGCTCGGCATCCGGGGCCCGGTCGGCCGGCCCGGGGACGAGCACCCGAAGCGCCCGGTGCTCGGATTCCACTGTCCGCGCCGGGAGATCTCGGGCGCTCGGTTCTGGGGATGGGTCCGGGAGCGCTGCTCGACACCCGAACGGTTCTTCTCGCGCGCCTTCGTCTGGAACTGGTGCCCGCTCGGATTCCTCGCCGCATCAGGGGCGAATCTCACCCCCGACCGGCTGCCGCGGAGCGAGCGTGAACCGCTCGAGGCCGCCTGCGATCGGGCCCTCGCCGCGGTCGCCGAGGCCTTCGCCAGCCCCTGCTGCGTCGCCGTCGGCGGGTTCGCCGAGCGCGCGATCCGCCGGGCCCTCGGGAGCGCCGTCCGGGTCGTCCGTATCCCGCATCCGAGCCCCGCCTCGCCGGCCGCCAACCGCGGCTGGGCGGAGCAGGCCGATGGCGCGCTCGCGCGTGCTTCGATCGCCTGGCCCTGAGCCCGCGCTCCCGGAATCTCTAGGCCCTGGGTTGGGGGAGCCCGCTCGAGAACTGATTGACCAACCGGTGGAGGAACACCCGATCGTCCTCGGAGAGATTCGCGAACCGCAGACCGAAGCCCGGAGGTAGCGCGCGCACGCGGTCGGGCCCCTCCGGATTCCGCCAGGTCACCACGGCCGCGCGTTCGAAGCGCTCCTCGACGCCCGGCAGCCGGAAGGAGACGATCACCGCGTCTCCGGTCCCCGGGATGGTCTCGGCGCTCACGTAGACGCCGTGGGCGCTCAGATTGCAGACGCTGCCGCGGGCGATGCCCTCCGAGGTCGTGAGCTGACAAGGCGCGACGAAGGGGATCCGGAGCTTCGCCGTCTCCGGCTCCGGCCTTCCCGGAAGCGGCCGCGGTTCGGCCTGGAAAGACTGCACCAGAGAGGCGATGCGGCGAAGCTCCTGCGCCGAGAGCGCGGTGAACCGGACGCCAAATCCGGGCGGCAACGCGGACGCGTCACTGGGCTCCGCGTCGTTGATCCAGGTCACCGCCGCCGGCGTGTCGATCGTCTCCTCGTCGTCCGGCAAGGTGAACCGGAGCCGCACCGGCGTACCGGCCGGCAGCAGCGGCTCGGCATGAAGGAAGGCTCCGAGGAGCGAGAGGTTGCAGAGCAGCCCGGAGCGCGATCCGTCGGCGGACGAGATCTCGCACGACTGCACGTAGGGGATGCGAGTGAAACCGCTGTGGGGTTGGCGGTACAAGCGTCAGTCCTTGGAGAAGTAGTCCTCGCTCTGGTAGCAGCCGGTCGCCTCCTTGACGAGCTGCATGAGCAGATCGTTGGCGAGCGTCGAGGCGCCGAGGCGGAAGAGATCGGGCACGAGCCAGGCGTCGCCCAGCGTCTCTTT
The DNA here is from genome assembly GCA_964476605.1 of uncultured Thermoanaerobaculia bacterium. Classification (GTDB taxonomy): domain Bacteria; phylum Acidobacteriota; class Thermoanaerobaculia; order Multivoradales; family JAGPDF01; genus JAGPDF01. The sequence goes on from CAYZBH010000034.1 coordinate 5,233, forward strand.
CACCAGCACCAGGAGGTGCAGGGCCTGCTTGGTCGAGCGCACTCCCCCCGCCGGTTTCATCCCCACGCGCTTGCCGGTCGCCAGGAAATGGTCTCGAATGGCCTCGAGCATCACCAGAACGACCGCCGGAGTGGCCGCCGGCTGGATCTTTCCGGTCGACGTCTTGATGAAGTCCGCGCCGGCTCCCATGGCGAGGACCGAGGCCCGGCGCACCTGGTCGTAGCTTCCGAGCTCGCCGGTCTCGAGGATGACCTTGAGATGCGCCGCGCCGCACGCTGCCTTGACGCGGGAGATCTCGTCTCCCACCCTTTCGAAGTCGCCCGCGAGGAAGGCGCCACGGTCGATCACCATGTCGATCTCGTCGGCGCCGGATTCCACGGCTCGCCGTGTCTCCTCGAGCTTGAGGTCCAGCGGCACGAGGCCCGAAGGGAATCCGGTCGCCACCGAAGCGACTTTCACCGTCGAGCCCGCGAGCGCCCGCTTCGCCACCGCCACCAGGTTCGGATAGACGCAGACCGCCGCGACCGGCGGCACCGTGTCGTCTCCCGGCAGCGGGTGCATCGCCTTCTGACAGAGCTGCTGCACCTTTCCGGGCGAGTCTTTTCCCTCGAGCGTGGTGAGGTCGATCATCGAGATGGCGAGACGGATCCCAGCGAGCTTCGCAGTCTTCTTGATCGAGCGCTTGCCCAGCGCCGCCGCGCGCTCTTCGAGCGCCACCGCGTCGACTCTCGGGACGCGATTCGGCGCGAACGGAGGGGAGGAGACGGTCATCGGCGGCAGTCTACCCCGCCACCCTTTCGGGTGGCGATGCTGGCCACCCGAATCGCTCTTTCTCGTCCGCCGGTTTCCCGCGACGATCACCGCGGATGGAGATCGGATTGAGCCCCACCCTCCCGCAAAAGAACTTGGCGACCTGGGAACGCGTCGTCCGCTTGGCGATCGGAGCCTTCATGCTGGTCGCGGCGGCGGCGGACTGGGTCGACCCGCTCGGCAAGGTCACACTGCTGCTCTTCGCCTGGGTTCCGATCCTCACCAGTGCGCTCGGCTGGGATCCGATATACGCTCTGTTGCGTATCGGACCCCCGCGAGAGTGACGGACCAGAGAGCCCTCAACCCGACCCCCGCCGATCGGCCGAGCGCCGAGCCCTTCCAGCGACCCCTGACGGTCCGCCGGCTGAAGTGGTTCGCGTTCGTCGCCTCGGCCGTCTTCCTGATCGTCCTCGAGGCGGCGCGCCACGCCCTCGGTCCCTACCTGACCGACTGGCGGTCCAGCCTGCTGATGGACGCGTTCGTGGCGGTCGCGATCCTCTTCTTCTTCGGCGCGGTCTTCGACGTCATCGAGCGCATGCAGGAGCAGCTCGAGCGGAGCAACCAGGAGCTCGCGGCGCTCCGGCTCGCCAGCCTCGACGTGGTCGCCGAGCTCTCGCACGAGGTCGTGCTCCAGAAGGTGGTGGACCAGGCGCGCGCGCTCCTCGGCGCGCGCTATGGCGCTCTGTCCGTGATGAGCGAGCAGGGGACCATCGAGTCCTTTCTGACCTCGGGGCTCGGCGACGAGGAGGCTCGAGCGATCGGGCGCCCGCCGATCGGCCGCGGCCTGCTCGGCGTCTCGCTCCGCCAGGGCGAGCGGCTGCGCGTGACCGATATCGCCGCCGACCCGCGGCGGGCGGGCTATCCCCCGGGTCACCCCCCGATGAGCTCGCTCATCGCCGTTCCGATTCCCTGCAAGGAACCGTTCCGGGGAAACCTCTACCTCAGCGACCGGGAGGGCGGTCCGGCCTTCACGGAAGACGACCTCAACATCCTCGAGCACTTCGCGGCGAGCGCCGCGATCGCGATCGACAACGCCACGCTGCACAGCAAGGTGCGCGAGCTGGCGGCGGCCGACGAGCGGCTGCGCCTCGCGCACGAGATGCACGACGGTCTCGCGCAGGTGCTCGCCTACGTCAATACCAAGGCGCAGGCGGTCCAGGGCTTCCTCCGCCACGGCAAGCTCGCGGAGGCCGACGCCCAGCTCGATCAGATCTCGGCGGCGGCGCGCGAGGTCTACGCCGACGTCCGCGAGGGCATCCAGGGGCTGCGGCTGGCCGCCGATCCACAGAGCGACTTTCGCGATCTCGTCACCGCCTACGTCGAGCGCTGGCAGGGGGAAACGGGGGTCACGGTGGAGCTCGAGGCGCCGGAGAGCCCCCAGGTCGCCCCCGGCACCGAGCTCCAGCTGCTCAGGCTCGTGCAGGAGGCGCTCGCCAACGTCCGCAAGCACGCGAAAGCCTCGCGGGTGGCGGTGGCGCTTCGCCAGACCGACGGCAGTCTCTTCGTCTCGGTGGAGGACGACGGGATCGGCTTCGACCCTCAGGCCCCCTCCCGGAGCGGCTTCCCCCGCTTCGGGCTTGCAACCATGCGCGAAAGAGCGGAGAGTATCGGGGCCAGACTGACGCTGGACGCAAGGCCGGGCCGGGGGACCCGCCTGACGGTCGAGCTGCCGCGTCGCGACGAAAGGGGACGAGGATGAAGATCCTGATCGCCGACGACCACGCGTTGTTCCGCGACAGCCTGCGGAGCCTGATCGAGAGCCACGGCAACGAGATCGTGGGCGAGGCGCGCAACGGCCGCGAGGCCATCGAGCTCGCCAAGCGCCTGAAGCCCGAGGTCGTCCTCATGGACCTCGCGATGCCCGAGCTCGACGGGCTGGCGGCAACCAAGGTGCTGACCGCCGAAGCGCCCGAGGTCAAGGTCCTGATCCTGACCGCCTCCGAGGACGACGCGAACCTCTTCGAGGCGATCAAGTCCGGCGCCCAGGGGTACCTCCAGAAGAACCTCGAGTCGCAGCAGTTCTTCGAGCTGCTCGACGGCGTCTCGCGCGGAGAACCGGCGCTCACGCCCTCGCTCGCGCGCCGCCTCCTCGCCGAGTTCGCCCATCCCAGGCGCGCCGCCGAGGCACAGCGCCATCCCGACGACCTCACCGAGCGCGAGCGCGAGGTCCTCGAGCTCCTGGTGCGCGGCATCACCTCCAACCGCAAGCTCGCCAAGGAGCTCGGGGTGAGCGAGAACACGGTGAAGTTCCACCTCCGCAACATCCTCGACAAGCTGCACCTGAACAACCGTGCCCAAGCCGTGAGCTACGCGCTCCGGCATCGCATGGTCGATCTGCCGCGCGACGTCGACTGACCGCGCCTCACGCTTCGGCGCGGGTCCGGGAGAGGGGGCTCTCGCGTCTGGAGCGTGCGCTCCACGACGACGCGTCCATCCCTGGGCGCTACGCTCGTCCCATCCTCCCGGGTGGCGATCGACGTTCCCCTCCCGCCCGCCAATGTGCGCGGCGACCGCCACCCGGGCGGCGAGGAATCGTCGGCGATGGGCTCTCATGACGACGCCGGCTTTCTCCCGTGGCGAACTCGAGGAGCCCGAAGTGACCACCAAGCGCATCATCCTGACGATCCTGGCGATCGTCACCTTCCTGTTGCTGCTCGCCGCCGTGACGTCCGGCGAACAGACCGACCCGGAGCCCGGTGCCTCAGGTCACTCCGGCGCACCCTCGGCCCCGCACTCGACTCTCGGCTGATTCCCGCCGAGATCCCGTCACCTCTCCGGTTCCGGCCCCTTCTCCCCGGGAGCCGCGCGCGCTTCGAAACCGCGGCACAGACGCACCGGCAGCGCCGGATAGCGCGCGAAAGACCGATCCCGGTCCGCGCGGTCGCAGCGCAGATAGTGGGCGCGCGGCGAGGCCAGGACCCGCGCGAAGAGGCAGGACGCGCAGAGACCGGACGCGGGTAGTGACTGGCGATCAGCCGCGGGCACCGGTCTCGGCTCCTCCCTCGATCTCGAGCCGACCCGCCGCCAGCGCCTCGACGCCGGGTGTCGGGCCGAGAACCACCAGCTCGTCATCCGCCACGAGCTCCGTTCCCGCCTCGGGAAGGATCCACTCGGGCTCGAGGTCGGCGTTGAATCGCCTCACCTGGAGGACGCGCACGCCCAGCCGCTGCGTGAGACAAGCCTCGGCGAGGGTGCGGCCGGCGAGACCCGCGGGCAAGCGCACCGCGCGGAGCGAGAAGTCGGGCGGCAGCTCGACGCGCGGCACCTCGACCGGCCCCTCCTCGGCGCGCGCGTAGGTCGAGAGCACCGCTGGTCGGCCCAGGACCTCCTGCGCGTAGACCGCGAGCAGATCGCGCTTCGCGAAGATGCCCGCGAACTTCCCGCCGGCGTCGAGCACCGGCAGGCGCTCGAAATCGGAGCGCGCGAAGAGCTCCGCCACGCGGTGGAGGCGATCGTCGGAGCGCAGCGCCACCGGTACCGGCTCGGTCAGATCGTGCGCCAGCACCAGGGTCTGTGCTGTCGGATCGCGCAGCGAGTGCTTGATGTCGTGCAGCGACACGGTCCCGTGGAGAGTGCCTCCGGCATCGACCACGAAGAGGCGATGGCGGCGGGTGGCGAGGAACCGATCGACGACCTCCGCGTAGCTCGCGCGGGGATCCAGCGTCTCCGGGTCCGGGCGCACGAGGTCCCCCGCCGAGAGGCCCGCGAGAACCGCTTCTTCCATCCGGACGGCGAGCTTGACGCCCCGCCGCTCGAGCGGCTCGGTGTAGATGGAGTAGGGGTAGATCCGCTTGCTCACCCAGCTCGAGACGATGGCCGCGGCCATCAGCGGGAGGATGAGCTCGTAGTTGCCGGTGAACTCGAAGAGCATGAGGATCGCGGAGAGCGGTGCCTGCGAGCTCCCGGCGGCCACCGCCGCCATGCCTACCGCGGCATAGGCTCCCGAGGAGCCCGTCGCGGTCGGCAGCAAGTGATGCAGGAGCTCTCCGTAGGCCCCGCCGATCAGCGCCCCGAAACAGAGCGACGGGGTGAAGTGCCCACCAGGACAGCCGCTGCCCGCGGTGAGCGCCGTCGCGAGGAGCTTGAGCAGCGCGAGCACCGCCAGGGTTCGCAGCGGGAAGCCTCGCTGCAGGGCACCCGTGATCGTCTCGAAGCCGTTGCCCAGCACCTGGGGAGCCACCAGGCCGAGACCGCTGAGCAGCACAAGGCCCACGATGGGTCGAATGCCCTCGCGCGCCAGAGCGGTATGGCGGAAGAGGCGGGAGAAGAAGCGCACGCCGAGGACGAACGTCACCGCGGCGACGGCGCCGACGAGGCCGAGACCGAAGTAGAAGGTGATCTCCCAGGGGCTCACCAGGCCGTAACCTGGTGCCGCGTAGATCGGCGCCGCGCTCTGCGCGGCGCGGGAGAGCAGCGTCGCCAGCACCGCGGCGATGACGATCGGCCCGAAGATCTCGAGCGCGAAGCTGCCGAGCACCACCTCCATGGCGAAGAGCGAGCCCCCGATCGGCACGTTGTAGGCGGCCGCGAAACCGGCGGCCGTGCCGCAACCGAGCAGCACCTTGAGACGGTAGGGAGAAAGGCCGAAGCGCTGCCCGAGCCAGGACGAGACGGCGGCTCCCAGACGCAACATCGGGCCCTCGCGCCCGAGCGATCCACCCGATCCGACGGTGGCGACCGCCGCCGCCGCGGAATAGAGGACCGGACGCACCGAAAGGCGGCCGCCATGCAGCGCCACCGCCTCGATCAGAGTCGAGACTCCTTGCGTCGAGAGCGGCGCGCGCGCCAGGCGCTGGACCACCACGATCAGGAGCCCCCCCAAACCGAGAGCCATTACCACGCGCCAGGAGGGGAGGTGGGCGACCGCGAACTCGAAGCTCGGGGTATATCCCCAGAGCAGCACCCGCACGAGCTCGCTCAACCGTTCGACGACGATGGCGAGACCCCCGGCGAGGAGTCCCACGGCCGGGATGAGCAGGAAGAAGAGGCGCTCTTCGCGGGTGGCCAGGGCGAATCGCCGCGAGACGAGGAACTCCAGGCGGCGCAACGCGAGGCGCAGGCGTCGGACCACTCGGGAGCGCGGCACGCTCATGCCGTGGGGCAATGTATCAAGCGGCGGGCCAAACCTTGCGCCCGGGTCGTCCGTATACCTAGTCGATGCAAGGAGGCGGCCTCCGCCTCCCCCCGCCGGGGGCTCGATGGGTCGCGTTCGCGCCCGTTCCGGAGCCCCCACCCCTCCCCCGTCGCGCTCCTCGTGAGCCGCGCCAGCCTCCGCGAGCCGGGGGGGCCCAACAGGCCCCTCCCGCGCTCCCCCTGCTCATTCGTAGCGCAGCGCCGCCGCGGGATCCAGGTCGAAGGCACGACGCGAGGGGAGCCAGCAGGAAAGGAAGGTGACGGCGATCGAGAAGGCGGCGACCGCGGCGGCATCCACGACGCTCAACCGGAACGGCACCGCGTTCAGGAAGTAGATCGAGGCCACGTCCGGTCCGAAGCGGATGACCTCGAACCGGTCGAAGATCCAGGCCACCGCCCCGGCGAATCCCAGGCCGAGGAGCGTTCCCAGGCCGCCGAGCGCCCCACCGTAGTAGAGGAAGACACGCCGGAGCCGGCGCGGCGGGAGACCCAGCGCCGCGAGCGCCCCGAGGTCCCGCTGGCGCTCGCGGACCAGCACGACCAGCGACGAGGCGACGTTGAAGGTCGAGACGAGGACGATGAGGCCGAGAAGCAGGAAGAGCGCCACCTGTTGCGTCGCCAGGGCGGAGAAGAGCTCGCGATTGTTTTCCCGCCAGTCCGTCACCAGCGCCTCGGGAGCCAGCCCGCGAACGGCCTCGGCGATCGCCGGTGCGCGTCCGGGATCCTCGAGCGTCACCTCGAGGCTCGAGAGCGCATGCGGTGCCAGGGCTCCCAGGGCCTCTCTCGAGACCAGTCCCCAGCCCCGGTCGAATTGCGAGAATCCGCTGCTGAAGGTGCCGCTCGCGCGCACCGAGCGGAAGACGAATCGCGGGGCGCCGTCCCCGAGCGCGAGCGCCGTGAGGCGCAAGCGCTCGCCGGCGTGAGCTCCGAGCTCGCCCGCCAGATCTCGCCCGAGCACCACCCCTGGAAGGCCGTCCGCGTCCGGCGCCAGCTGCTCGGCGGTGGCCCCGAGGAGGCCCGTTCCCGGAGCCACGCCACGGAGCGTCACCTCCGTGGCGGCGCCGCCCTTGCTCAGAACGCCTTGCAGGTAGGAAACCGCCTCGACGCCGCGCACTCCGGGGAGCATCGCGATCGACCGCCCGAGGTCCCCGAGCGCGCTCTCGCCCAGCTCCTCGACCGGGGGGAAGACCTGCACGGCCGCGCTTCCCCCCACCAACTTGCGCTCGAGCTCGCCGCGGTAGCCGGTCATGAGCGCCATCGCGACCCCCATCGCGGCGACCCCCAAGGCGGAGGCAACGAGCGCCACCCGCGCGCTCGAGCCGAGCAGGCCGGATCCGTGGCCGGCGAGGAAGCGCCGGGCGATCGCCCAGTCGAGCGACCCCGAGAGCCGCTTCGCGCCTCCGCCGCGGCGCGTCACGCGGGGCGCCGACCGCCCGGAGGGAGCGAGGCGAGGAAGCGGGCGAAGAGCGGATGTGCGTCGTGCGGGCCGGGGGCGGCCTCGGGGTGGTACTGCACGGAGTGGATCGGCCGGCCTTCGACCGCGAACGACTCCAGAGTCCCGTCGTTCAGGTTCACCTCGGTCGGCCGGCAGCCGGGCGGCAACGACTCGGGGTCGACCGCGAAGCCATGGTTCTGGCTGGTGATCGACACCTCGCGGGTCGCGAGATCGACGACCGGCTGATTCCCGCCGTGATGCCCGAACTTGAGCTTGAAGGTGCGCCCCCCGAGCGCCAGCCCGAGCAGCTGGTGTCCGAGGCAGATGCCGAAGATCGGCTTCCCGGCGGCGATGAGGTGGGAGACGTTCGCGATGATGTCGGTGAGCGGCTCTGGGTCTCCGGGGCCGTTGGACAGCACGACGCCGTCCACGTCGAGGGCCAGGATCCGGTCGGCCGGCGTGCGCGCCGGCAGCACCGTCGAGCGCGCTCCGTGCGCCGCGAGCGAGCGCAGGATATTGCTCTTGATGCCGAAGTCGAGCACCGCCAGGCGATAGCGCTCCCCCACCTCGCGGTCGGCCGGAATCACCGACGGGCTGGGGCGTGTCACCTCGTCGACCAGGGCCTGGCCGGCCATCACCGGAAAGTCGAGCACCTCGCGCTGCAGCGCGTCGACCTCGCTCCGTTCCGTCGTCAGCACGCCGCGCAGCGCTCCCCGCTCGCGCAGCCGCCGCACCAGGGCACGCGAATCGATGCCGTCGATCGCGGGAACGTCGTGGCGGCGCAGGAAGCCGAGCAGATCCCCTTCGCTCTCGTGGCTGGAAGGGAGCCGCGTGAACTGGCGCGCGACGAATCCCTCGACCCAGGGACGCTCGGACTCCTCGTTGGCCCGGTTCATGCCGTAGTTCCCGATGTGGGGCTGCGTCATGACCACGATCTGGCCGCGATAGGAGGGGTCGGTCAAAACCTCCTGGTAGCCGGTCATGGCGGTGTTGAAGACGACTTCTCCGAAGCGAGTCCCCGGCGCTGCCGCGCTGCCGCGAAACACGGAACCGTCTTCGAGGACGAGCAGGGCGGTCTCGTGGGAGATCATCGGGGGGCTTATACTACCCCGCCGAAGGGCACGGAAAGGGGCACCGATGACGCGCGCGACACTCAGATTCCTCCTCCTCGCTCTCGTGCTCACCGCGACGCCTGGCTTCGCCTACACCGTCTACCTCAAGGACGGCTCGCAGCTGGTGGCGCAGCGGAAGTACGACGTCGACGGGGAGCGCGCCATCATCACCCTGCCGAGCGGCACGCAGACCGCGATTCGACTCTCGGAGATCGACGTCGAGCGGACCGAGACCGCCAATCAGGCCAACCTCGGCACGGCGATCGTCATCGAAGGGGGCAAGGCGACCGACCTCACCCAGGCGAGCCCGCCCCCACCGAAGAAGGAGACCCTCGCCGATCTCATCCAGAAGCGCTCGGTGAGCGCCCAGGGAGCGTCCGGATCGGGCGCGCCGACCGCCGAGAGCCGCGCGCCCGCGCAGCGCCCCCGCATCTCCGGCCTCGAGGCAGGCGCCGCGCGCGTTCCGCTGCGCAACGTCGACCTCGCCGAAGCGATTCGCTCCTTCATCTTCGGCCGTGGCGTCGTTTCCCTCGAGGTGCTGCAGGGCAGCAGCGCGCGGCGGCCGCTCCTCGTCTACTCCACCTCATCCGAGGGACAGGTCTTCAAGGCGATTCTCGCCAGCGCGAACGCCCTGGTCTTCATTCGCGACCAGCGCCCCGGCGAGGTGGAGGGATTCGATCTCGTCTGCGACGCCCCGTCCGAGGGTCGCGGCGGGGAGTTCCGGCTCACCCCCGAGCTCGCGGCCGACCTGGTCTCCGGCCGCCTCGACGTGCCCACCTTCTTCGTCCAGCACGTCCAGTTCTAGGGAGCCCCCTAGAAGGGGCGGGAGGTCTCCTCCCCGGAGGCCGTGAATCCGCCGAGGTATCTCTCGACCGGCGCTCCCACGCGGCGCTCGAAGCGCTGGCGGTAGCTCTCGACGGCACCGACCTGCTCGTCGAGGAAGAGGCGCTCGACGCGGAAGAGGGGCACGAACATGGTGGCGAGTCCGAGCTCCGAGGACTCTCGGCGCGCCAACTCGGTGACCCACTCCTCGAAACTGTCGAGGCTGATGCCGCGGAAGGCGACGCCGACCCCCTCCAGCGAGTCGAGGACGCCCCAGAACTTCTCGCTCGGATTGGCGAGGTGGAGCACCACGATGGCGCCGCGGGAGAAGGTCACGCGTGCTCCCCTTGGGAAAGCTCGACCAGCACGCCGCCGGCGCTCCTGGGGTGCACGAACTGGACCCAGCAGCCGCCGGCGCCCCGGGTCGGCTCGGGGCGCAGGAGCTGGGCGCCCGTGGCGCGCAAGCGCGCGTCGTCCCCAGCCAGGTCGTCGGTCCCGAGGCAGAGATGGTGCACGCCGGGGCCGCGTTGCTCGAGGAACTTCGCGATCGGGGAGTCCGGAGCGGTCGGCTCGAGCAGCTCGATCCGGGTCTCGCCGCAGCGAAGCAACGCGACCCGCACCTTCTCCTGCGAGACCTCCTCGAGCGCCTCGACCACGAGTCCCAACGCTTCGTAGAATCCGCGCGCTTCGGCGATCGAGCGCACGGCGATCCCCACGTGATCGACTTTTCGGATCATCGTTCCTCCCCCGTGCGGCTCTCCCGCCGCTCCGCCGCGAGGACCTCCGCGAAGATCGCCGCCGAGAGCGCGTAGGGATCGATGCGCGAGGCATGCCCGCGGGAGATCTCACCGTCGAAATCCGCGTGATGCTCGGCGGCGGCGAGCACCCGGTCGCGCAGGATCGCCTCGACGCGGAGCCTGAGCTGCGCCCGCCGCCGGGCGTCGAGCTCGCCGCTCGCGCCGAGGAAGGCGCGGTGGCGCTCGACCGCGTCGAGCAGCTCGCTCACCCCCTCGCCCCGGCTCGCGACGGTGCGCAGGATCGGCGGCATCCAGGGACGCTCGCCGCCGAGCGACAGCATGAGCTCGAGGTCGCGCTGCACGCGGTCGGCGCCCTCGCGGTCCGACTTGTTGATCACGAAGACGTCCGCGATCTCCAGGATCCCCGCCTTGATCGCCTGGATGTCGTCCCCCAGGCCGGGCACCGTCACCACCAGAACCGTGTCCACGCTCTCGACGACATCGACCTCTCCCTGGCCGACGCCCACCGTCTCCACGATCACCCAATCGAATCCCGCCGCGTCGAGCAGGTCCGCGGCGTCACGGGTGGCGCGCGCGAGCCCGCCGAGCGCCCCCCGGGTCGCCATCGAGCGGATGAAGACCCCGGGATCGGTCGCGATCCCCTGCATGCGGATCCGATCGCCGAGGAGCGCCCCACCCGTGAACGGCGAGGTCGGATCGACGCAGAGGATGCCCACCGTCTGCCCGCGTCGCCGGCACTCCTGCGCAAGGCGGTCGACGAGGGTGCTCTTGCCGGCTCCCGGCGGTCCGGTGACCCCGACGATGCGTGCCCGCCCGGTCCGTGCGTAGACCGCGCGCAGCAGCTCGACCCGCCCGGCGCCGTCGTCCTCGACGCGCGAGATCGCCTGGCCGACGGCCCTGGCGCGCCCCGCGAGGAGCCCCTCCACCAACTCCGCCGTGCCCCGCGCGCGCTTCATGCGGAGAGCAGTTGACGCGCGATCACGAGCCGTTGCACCTCGCTCGTCCCCTCGCCGATCGTGCAGATCTTGGCGTCCCGGTAGAACTTCTCGGCGCGGTAGTCCTTGACGAATCCGTAGCCGCCGTGGATCTGCACCGCCCGCTCGGCGCAGAAGACCGCGACTTCGCCGGTCAGCAGCTTCGCCTCCGACGCCTTGAGCGTGACCTTGCCGGTGCGGTCCATCTCGGTCGCGGCAGCGAAGGTGAGCGCCTCGGCGGCGGCGATCCTCGTCGCCATCTCGGCGAGCGCGAACCGGATCGCCTGGAACTCGGCGATCGGGCGCTCGAACTGCTCGCGTTGGCGGGCATAGGCGACCGCACCCTCGTAGGCGCCGAGCGCCGTGCCGAGTCCCAGCGCCGCGATCGAGATGCGCCCTCCGTCGAGCACCGCGAGCGCCTGCTTGAATCCCTCCCCGGGGTGGCCCAGGAGGTTGTCGTCCGGCACGAAACACTCCTCGAGAACGACCTCCGACGTGTCCGACGCCCGGATCCCGAGCTTGTTCTCCTTCTTTCCCGGCCGGAAACCGGACATTCCCTTCTCGAGCACGAAGGCGGACATGTTGCGCCCCTTGGGCGCCTCCGGGTCGGACACCGCCATCACCACGCAGACGTCTCCCACCGCACCATGCGTGCAGAAGACCTTGTTGCCGTCCAGGATCCATCCGCCGTCGACCTTGCGCGCCCGCGTCCGGGCGGCCGCGGCGTCGGAGCCCGAGCCGGGCTCGGTGAGCGCCCAGGCGCCGATCTTCTCGCCGTGGGCGAGCGGCGTCACCCAGCGACGCCGCTGCTCCTCGTTTCCGAACTTGTAGATGTGGTTGGTGCAAAGCGAGTTGTGGGCGGCGACCGAGATGCCCACCGAGGGATCCACCTTCGAGAGCTCGGTCACCACCAGGACGTAGTCGACGTAGGAGAGGCCGGCCCCGCCGTAGCTCTCCGGGAAGATCACACCGAGGAACCCCAGCGCCGCGGCCTTCTTCATGACCGCCATCGGATAGAGCTGCTGCTCGTCGTGCGCGTCGACGATCGGGTCGACTTCGCGCCGGGCGAACTCGCGCGCCGTCCTCCGGATCGCTTGCTGCTCCTCGTTCAAGGCGAAGTTCAAGGCTCCCTCCCCGGTCGCCCCGATGCTATCCCGCGGCGTCGAGCGCGCCCAAGGGAGCCGCGCCACGCCGCCGTTGGCCTAGAATCGGGTCCGTGGACCGCCGGGGCCGGATCGTCGAGGACGAGGAGCGCCTGGCCGCGATCGCGCGCGAGATGGGCGTGGTCGCGGTGGTCGGGATGAAGGGAGATGACCGCGCGGGTGAGCCCGCCCACGAGATCCCGCGCCGCCTGCAGCAGCTCGGCGTCCGCGTCGTGCCGGTGAACCCGACGCTCGACCGGGCGCTCGGCGAGAGCGCCTTCCCGGATCTCGCGAGCCTCCCCTTCCACGCCCCACTGGTCGACGTCTTTCGGCGGAGCGAGGCCATCCCGGCGCTCGTGGACGCGATTCTCGCGCTACCGGAGGAGAGGCGGCCGCAGATCGTCTGGCTCCAGAGCGGCATCCGCCACGACGAGGCCGCGAGCCGGCTCGCCGAGGCCGGCCTCGAGGTCGTCCAGGATCGCTGCCTCGGCGTCTACGCGAGCCTCTACCGCGGCCGCTGACGAGCGTCCAGACCCTCGCGCGTCGCCGCCGCGCTCTCGCGGATACGGTCGAGCACCGCGCCGGTGTAGTAGTGGCCCAGGATCTCCCGGTAGTCGTGGCCGCGCCGCGCCATGCCGTAGGCCCCCACCTGACAGAGACCGACGCCGTGCCCCCAGCCGCGACCGGAGAACTGCCACCCGGGCGTCCCACCCTCGGGCTGCACGCGGCGGGCCGTGAAGAGCGTATCGGGAAGGTCGAGCGTCCAGCGCACCGCGAGCCCCTCGATCTCCTCGCTCGTGCCGCCCGCCCCGAGAAGCCGGATCTTCCCGACCCGCCCCGAGACACCACGGGAGAGGACCTCGAAGCCGCGGAACTGGAATCCGGGCAATCGCGCCGAAACCGCCGCGGCGAGGGTCGCGTCGCTGCGGAACCGCGTCCAGCTCGAGAGCTGATGGCCGCGATCGAAGGCGGCGCCCCGCGGGTCGACCTCGTGCACGAGCGCGAGCCAGCGCTGCCCGATCCGGTAGAGGTGCAGCTGGTCCCCCGCGGCGAGCACCGTCTCGGAGGCGCGCACGGCACCATCCCCCTCGTCGCGGAAGAGGGCGAGCTCCGGGCCGACGGTCAGCCGCAGCGGCTCTCCGTCGCTCTGCGCCTCGAGGACGTCGCCCGAGAGGCTCGAGAAATCGGCGTCCACCTCCTCGACCGCGCGCAGCAGAAGGGCGAGCTGGAAGACGAGCTGGTCGAGCTGGTGGACGTCGAGCCGGGCGGCGGGAGAACCGGTCAGCCAGCGGCTCTTGGCGAGCCAGGCCGCGAAGCGGCGGTCCTCCGTAGACCATTCCCGGGGCGGCGAGGCCAGCAGATAGTCGAGCTCTTCCGGTCGAACGAAGAGCCGGGCGTCGACCGCGAGGTCGAAGTAGGAGCCGAGGAAGCGCTGAACTTCCCGTCTCTCGAGACTGCCGAGGTGGTCGTCGGGAACCGCGAGACGGACTCGCTCGGCGAGCCGGCGCAAGACGCGCTCGAGGTCGAGCGGACCGCGATACTCCGCCGGCATCTCACCGAGCACCGCCTCGAGCAGGGCGCGCGGAAAGCCGCTCCCCCCCGGCGACGCGGCGCGCAACCGGGCGAGCCCCCCCTCGATGCAGGGCACGCCCCGCAGATACCGCCCGCGCTTCAGCGGAAAGACGACCTCCACGTTCTCGGTATGGCCGCCGCAGGTGGCGCTGTAGAGCGCGTCGATCGGCTGACCGTCGTCGACCAGGATCTCCCCCGCGGTCTCCCGGACCGCGCGATCGGACAGGGGGTGCTCGTCGTCCATGCCGCCGTAGACCTGGCAGCGGGGGGTACCGCAGAGATCGTAGCCCTCGTCCGCGAAGCCGCCGAGGTTGCGCAGCGTGTAGCTGCGCGCCGCGACCGCTTGCGCCTTGAGCGCCTCGAGCTCCGGATAAGCACCCGGCCCGAGCTCTCGCGGCACCACGCCGCGGAGATAGTCCTCGAGCGGCAGCTCGTTGACCAGGTTCAGACGGCCGCGATCGTTGAGGTAGACGGCGAGACGGCCGCGATAGCGCTTCCCCTCCCAGCGCAGACCACCGCCCGAGGGCGCGTCGAGCGCGAACCGCCGCCCGGCCACGCGAAACCGCCGCGCTCCTTGCGTGACCTCGAGCGCAGGCTCGGCGAGCGGCGTTCCCTCGGAGACGATCCAGAAGCTGTCGACGCCGTGGCGGGCCAACCCGCGGCCGCCGGCCTCGGCGCGCTCGCGGCTCGGATACCGACCGAAGCGCACGCGGTAGAGGCCGGCCTGCGCGTCGAAGCGGGCGTCCGCGCCCTCTCCGGTCGCCCGCGCGAGCCGCTCGGCGAGCTCCTTCGCCTGACCCTCGTCGCGCAGCGCCGCGATCTGGAGGCGAAAGACGTTGGCGCCGACGCTCGCGACTGCCGGTCGGACACCGAGCGGCGCCGCCACGCTGAGCCGTTCCCCGCCGACGACGGCGGTCACCTCGCCGTCGCAGCAAGGGAGCGTGACGCTCTCGAGGTCGGTCGCGAGCCCGATGCGGACGCGACCGGAGAAGACGGGGAGGGCGGGCGCGGCGGGGGTCGACGCAGGTCTTGCGACCGGCGGCGATGCCGGCTCGGCCCGCGCCCGCGCGTCTGGAACCGGGACGGGCTCCGGGAGCGGGGGGAGCGCCACCGCGGGCGGCGCTTCGCTGGGAGGAGGCAAGACGGGGGGCTTGCCGGCGCGGGCGCAGCCGAAGGCCAGGAGCAAGGTCCCCGCGATCGCTCCCGTGAAGGTGCGCTGGTCGCGCCGCGTCACCGTCACGCCGAGCGGTTCTCGAGGCGTCGCTCCGACTTCACCAGCGCGGCCTGAGCCGCGAGGAAGAGCAGCGAGAGGGCGGCGCTCGCGGCCATCTGCAGGATCGAGAGGAGCGTCGTCGGCAGGGCTTTCCAGGCGCTGCCGGCGAGCGCCAGCTCGACCACCACCCCGACGCCTCCGAAGAAGATCGCCAGCGCCACGGCGCCGGCCAGGAGGAGGGAATAGAGGATCAGGAAGGAGCCGAGCCGTCGGCCGGTGATCGCGAAGCCGCGTCGGGTCGCCGCGCGCACCGTGTCGCCCTCCTCGACCACGCAAAGCTCCGCCACCGTCATCGCGATGACCAGCACCAGGAGCACGAACAGGATCGGGATCGCGACGCCGCATCCGACCAGACAGGCGGCCGCGTTTCCCTCCTCGCCGGCCAGGCGCCCGAAGAGGTAGATCGGGAGGAGCAAGCCGAGCAGGGCGGCCGACTGAAAGAGGAGGAAGAGGTTGATCAGTCCGAAGAGGCGCAGATAGTAGCGCGTCGCCCACGAGCCGAAACCGCCCCACGAGAAGGTGCGGAAGACGGCGCCCTTCGCCCCCCGCGCCGGAGGAGCCTGGGCCTCTCCGGCCATCAGCACCGCGAGGGTGCCGGCCTGGAACCAGCAATAGGCGAGAAACGCGACGGTGGTGGTGACGAGAAAGACGAGGAGCGCGGCGCCGAGGTGGCGCAAGGGCGCGGTCCAGTCCCCGGCGAGCGTCTCGAGCGCCCCGCGGATCGCCTCCGGATCACCTTCCAGGAGCAGCTTCGGCGCGAGGCCGAAGGCGGCGAGGAGCGCCAGCACACCGACGAGCACGACGGCGGCCAGCGCGACCGAGGCGCCGATCTGGATCCAGACCAGCTCCAGGTTGCCGCGCAGATTGCTCGCGGCGCGGCCGAGCGCCTCGAGCACGCCCAGGCGGCGGCTCACGAGCCCCAGGCCCGGGAGATCACCCGGTTCTGCCCGATCTCCCGGCGGTAGTCCGAGACTTCGAGGGAGACGACGGCAGCCATCTCGTACAGGCGCGAGGCGAGAGCCGGCGTCAACCGCGACTCCAGCACCTCGGCGCTCGTCAGCCCCGATTCACCGGCGCGCGCGAGCCGGAAATTGGTCGTGAAGAGCGTCGGGCGACGCGCCGTGTAGCGGCTGTTGAGAATCAGGTAGAGGGTGTCGGTGACGAACGGCGTCGGTTTCTGCGCTCCCAGCTCGTCGAGCACCAGGAGCTCGGCCTCGATCACCGGATCGAGCACGTCGTGCTTCGACTCGGGGCTCGCGGGATCGAAGGTGGACTGGATCTGATGAATGAGGGAGGAGAAATCGACGAACCTCCCGCGCACGCGAAAGCGCCGGATCACGGCGGCAAGGACCGCGGCCGCGAGGTGCGTCTTGCCGGTACCTGGAGGGCCGGTCAGCAGCAGTCCCACTTCCGACAGATTGCCCGAGGCGTCGGCGTAGCCCTCGACGTAGCGCCGGCATTTCTCGCGCGCCTCGAAGAGCACCGGACTGGAACGCTCACTCATCGTCGTCAACTGGAAGCCGTCGAGCGTGCAGTTGCGATACCGCAGTGGGATGCCGGCGCCGTCGAGCAGGCGGGGCACCAGCGTCTCGGACCGGCAGGGGCAGGGGTGCGCCGTGCCGGCGCCGCGGTCCTCCACCACGATCCAACCCTTCCCGCCGCACTTCGGGCAGTCGGGTCTCGCCACGCCGTCGAGCACGCGCGGATCGTAGCACGCGCCTCTCGGCGCTCGCCTTCCGCGCGAGGCCGTTCAGTCGGTCGAGGCTCGCGTTCGCAGGGTGAATTTCCCGCTGCGATAGAGATCGTAGGCGGATTGGAAGAACGCGACGGCGTCACCCTCCAGCGCGCGGTCCGAATCACTCTCGACCGCGACGTGCTCGAGATCGTCGACGCCCCGTCGATAGGCGAAGAGCCGTCGGCTCTGGTGGAGCCCCAGGACTGCCAGCCGATTCCCCTCCAGCAGAGCGATGGCCGAGTTGTGGGTGAGGAACGCGCGCCCCGCGGTCGCGTCCGAGGCGAAGAGATCGCGGCCGAAGAAACGCGACCGGTAGCTCAGCCCGAGCGCCCCGAGCACCGTCGGAGGCACGTCGAGCGAGGAGACGAGCGAATCGTCGCGCCGCCCCGCCGGCACCACACCGGCGCCCACGAAGACGATCGGAACTTCGTAGCTCGCGATCGGAATCTCCGCGGCGCCGTAGATGCGAGCGCCATGATCGCCCATCGCCACGAGCAGCGTGTCGCCGAAATAGGGCCGCCGCTTCAGGCCGTCGTAGAAGGCGCCCAAGGCGTGATCCGCGTAGCGAACCGCGTTCGGTCGCGCCTTCATCCGATGATCCCAGGCCACTTCCCGCTCCGGGAAGCGGTAGGGGCGATGGTTGGAGGTGGTGAGGACGAGCAGGTAGAACGGGCGTCCCTGACGGGAGATCTCGTCCATCTCCGCGAGCGCACGTTCGAAAATCGCGTCGTCGCAGACCCCCCAGGCGGTCCGGAACGCGCTCTCCGGGAAGTCCCCCTGATCGATCACGCGCTCGACCCCGTTGCGCTCGAGATAGGGGCCCATCTCGTCGAAGAGCGCCCTGCCGCCATAGACGAACTCGGTTCGATAGCCGCGCTCGGCGAGGATCCCGGGGAGGGTGAAGAGTCCCACCGAAGCCGAGCGGCGCACGATCGAGATGCCCGGCAGGGGCGGCAGCGACGACGTCGTGGCCTCGATCGCCCGAATGGTCCGGTTGCCGGTCGACATCGCCTGCGTGAACAGGGTTCCTTCGCTGGCGATGCGTTCGAGCTCGGGCGCGAGATCGACCGGATACGGGTAAGTCGGGGCGAGAGATCGCACGAACTCGGAGCCGAAGCTCTCTTCGAGGACGACCACTACGTTGCGCAGGTGCGGTCCGGATCGCGCCGTCACCGGACGCTCCGTCGAATCGGGCGCGAACTCCCCGCGCGCCGCGGCCGCCGGATCGATCTGCTGCTGCACGCGCGCCAGTGCCTCCTTCGCGTCGCTCTCCGCGTACAGGCCACGGTAGGTCTCGCCGTCCCCGAGCAGGGCGCGCCAGAACGTCACGTAGCCGTCCGCCGCCAGCTCCTCGACCTCGCGGTCGCGCCAGAATCCGGGCGCGGCGACGGGAGACCAGAGCGCCGATGCGAGCGCCAGCGCGAGCGCCACGAGCGGCGTCCGCAGCCGCTTCCAGCCGGCCGGCGAGCTGGTGACGCCGAGCCTGCGGCGTCGCCGCTCGACCACGAAGAGCGCCGCACCGACCAGGCCGCCGATCCCCGTGAGGATCCAGCCCGTCGGATAGCTCTGCCAGATGTTCTGCGTGACCTCGGTCGGATAGAGCAGGTAGTCGACCGCCACGAAGTTGAAGCGGCTCCGGAACTCCTCGAAGAAGAAGAGCTCGGCGGCGCCGACGAAGAGCGTGCCGAAGCAGGCTGCGGCGAGCGCGGCGCGGGCGAGCCATCGCGCGATCGCCTTCTCTCCCCAGGAGCGTGGCAGAACCGCCGCCAGCAGCCACCAGGGCAAGGCGAGCCAGACCGCCGCCCGGAGGTCTTCCAGGGGCCCCACCGCCAGAGCCCCGAGCAACGACGAGAAGCCCGGCGGATCGTGCCGCAGGAGCACCGCGACCGCGAGCGCGAGGCGGGTCAGGAAGGTGACGGCGAGGATCCAGAGAAAGAGCTGAGTCGGCCTCGTCCAGCGGTCGAAACGGTTGCCGGTGGCGCGCGCGGACGCCTGTCGCTCCAGCTCGTTCACCCTGGGCAGTCTAAGCGAAGGCGAGGAGAAGATCGATCAGCGGCCGCGCCAACTGAACGAGAGGAGGAACGAACGGCTCACGCCGTCGTGCGTCAGGCGCTCGAAGAGGGGATAGGCGAGCGCCCCGCCGAAGTCCACCTCGAGGCCACTCGGACGGTGCAGGAGCCCCACTGAAAGGGCCGCGAAACCGTCCCCGATCTTCCCGGGGTGACCGCCCGCATCGCGACTCGACCGGTCGTACCCCGGACCGATCAAGCGGCCATCGAAATCACCGGCCGGGAGGGGCGCCCCGGCGAGCACCCTCGGCACGAGGTCGAATCGCCGGCCGATCGGGAGGGTCCGCCCGACGCCGAAGAAGGGGGTAACGAAGGTCGCCGCCCCGCTCTGGTCGAGCGTGCCGCGAGCGCCGGCGTCTGCTCCATCCAAGAGCTCGAAATCGAGGCGGTAGGCATCGAGGGTCAGCCGGTCGACGAGAAGACCCGCTTCGCCTCGCCAAGGAGTGCGGGCCGCCGCCGGGGAGATCCGGAAGCTCCAGGCGCTACCCACTCCGACGTGGCGGAACGAGCCGCCTGCGTTCGAGAAGCGTGCGGTCTCCGGAAGATCGAGCGGCGAGCTCGCGAGGAATCTCGCCGACAAGACCTGCTCGCCGGCGCCTCCGCTCACCGTGAAGCGGTCGAAGAACCCGAAGAGGACGAGCGCCCGATCGCCGGCGAAGCCCCGCTCGGCTCCCAGGGTTGCGAGAAACCCCTTCTCGTCGAGGAACTCGGCACGGGCCGAGGAGTAGCCGGCGCCCGCGAAGGCCCTCCACCGTCCGGCTTCGGCCGCCTCGGCCGGCCAAGGCAGGGAGAACGCCCGCGCATCCTGGGCGGCTTCGGGCAGGTGCTCGCCGAGGAAACGAATGTCGACGTGGGGTGGATTCTCGAGCGCCGCCGCGACCGGCGCCGCGAGTGTCGGGGCGAGGATCAGCGCCCCGAGCCACGCCTTGGCGCCTGCGCGACGACTCCTTCCGAGATCGGCTCCGTCGTTCATCGCCCCCATCTTGCCGGCCGGTTCGTGAACGGCAGATGAACGCGGTCGCGGCGGTGGAAACGTCCGCTACCGCCGGACGAGCGCCCGCGACGCGACCGGGACGAGCGCGCGCTCGCGCTCGATGCCGTTCCTCCGGTCGACCAGCTCCTTGCGCAGCTGCTCGAGCGCCCGGTCGAGCTCCCCCTGGACGAGGTCGAGCTGCTCGCGCAGTTGCAGGATCACCTCGACGCCCGCGAGGTTCACCCCGAGATCGCGCGTCAAGGTGAGAATCGCCTCGAGCCGCTGGATCGCCGTCTCGTCGTAGAGCCGCGTGTTGCCGGCGCTTCGCGCCGGCTTGATGAGACCCTCGCGCTCGTAGAGCCGCAGGGTCTGCGGGTGGACGCCGTACTGCTCGGCGACCACCGAGATCATCACGTAGCGCGGCCCCTCGGGGCGTTTCCGGCGCGGCATGGCTCCCGCCTCAATTCGACTTGCCGTCGGCGTCGACCACCTCGGCGTCGATGACCTCCTCGTGGCCGGAGTCACCGGGTGCCGGCCCCTGCCCCGCCGCCGGACTTCCCGAGGCGCTCTTGTACATCGCTTCGGCGAGCTTGTGCGAGGCCTGGGAGAGCTGGCGCTCGGCCGCTTCCAGCGCGCTCACGTCGTCCCCCTCGAGCGCCTTCTTGGCCTCCGCGAGCGCCGACTCGATGGCGCCGAGCTCCGCGGCTCCGAGCTTCTCCTTGTGCTCGCCGAGCGTCTTCTCGGTCGAGTAGACGAGACCGTCCAGGCGGTTGCGCGCCTCGACCGCCTGACGCCTCTTCTTGTCTTCGGTCTGATGCGATTCGGCGTCCGAGACCATCCGCCGGATGTCGTCCTCGGCGAGCCCCGAAGAGGCGGTGATCGTGATGCGCTGCTCCTTGCCCGTGCCGAGGTCCTTCGCCGACACGTTCACGATGCCGTTGGCGTCGATGTCGAAGGTGACCTCGACCTGCGGGATCCCGCGCGGAGCGGGGGGTATCCCGACCAGATGGAAGCGCCCGAGCGTCCGGTTGTCGCGCGCCATCTCGCGTTCGCCCTGCAACACGTGCACCTCGACCTGGGTCTGATTGTCCGACGCGGTCGAGAAGACCTCGCTCTTCTTGGTCGGGATCGTGGTGTTGCGCTCGATCAACCGCGTGAAGACGCCGCCGAGCGTCTCGATGCCGAGCGAGAGCGGAGTCACGTCGAGGAGCAGCATGTCCTTGACGTCCCCCTTGAGCACCCCCCCCTGCACGGCGGCTCCGATCGCCACCACCTCGTCCGGATTGACGCCCTTGTTGGGCTCCTTGCCGAAGAGATCCTTGACCAGCTTCTGGATCGCCGGCATGCGGGTCTGCCCGCCCACCAGGACGACCTCGTCGATCTGGCGCGCGTCGAGGCCAGAGTCCTTGAGCGCCTGCCGGCAGGGGCCGGCCGACCGCTGGATGACGTCCTCGACGAGCTGCTCGAGCTTCGCCCGCGTGAGCTTCAGATTGAGGTGCTTCGGCCCGTTCTGATCGGCGGTGATGAAGGGGAGGTTGATCTCGCTCTCCATCGCCGACGAGAGCTCGATCTTCGCCTTCTCCGCGGCCTCCTTCAGGCGCTGCATCGCCATCGGGTCCTTCCCGAGGTCGATCCCTTCCTGCTTCTTGAACTCCTCGAGCAGCCAGTCCATGACCCGCTGATCGATGTTGTCGCCTCCCAGGTGCGTGTCGCCGTTGGTCGCCTTGACCTCGACCACGCCCTCGCCCACCTCGAGGATCGAGATGTCGAAGGTGCCGCCGCCGAAGTCGTAGACGGCGATCGTCTGGTCCTTCTTCTTGTCGAGACCGTAGGCGAGCGCCGCGGCCGTCGGCTCGTTGACCAGCCGCTTGACGTCGAGACCGGCGATCTTGCCGGCGTCCTTGGTGGCTTGCCGCTGGGCGTCGTTGAAGTACGCGGGAACGGTGATGACCGCCTCGGAGACCTTCTCGCCGAGATAGTCCTCCGCGGCTTGCTTGAGCTTGCCCAGGATCATCGCGGAGATCTCGGGCGGAGAGTAGAGCTTGCTCTCGATCGCCACGCGGCAGTCGCCGTTCTCCGCCCGGTCGACGCGGTAGGGCACCATCTTCATCTCGTCGCTCACCTCGTCGTAGCGGCGCCCCATGAAGCGCTTGATCGAGAAGATGGTGTGCTTGGGATTGGTCACCGCTTGCCGCTTGGCGACCTGCCCCACGAGGCGTTCCCCGCTCTTGGCGAACGCGACGACGGAGGGCGTGGTCCGGCTCCCCTCCGAGTTGGCGATGACCTTGGCCTCGCCGCCTTCCATGATGGCCACCACGCTGTTGGTGGTGCCGAGATCGATGCCGATGATCTTGCTCACACGAGCCTCCTTGTCGCCCGAGAACTGTAAAATCTCAGCGATCGAGTGTCAATCCTCGATCCATCAATGTTGACAATTTGAAGCTCAGATTTATTCCCGGCCGAGCTAGTCCAGGAGAACCAAGGGGGTGCCCTCCCCCACTTCGAGGTTCCGATAGAACTCGGGGTCGACCATGAAATCGCCCGTGATCGTCTCGGACATGGCGGGGGCCGAGCTGCCAGCAGCGCCGGGAAGGGTCCGCAGGACGTAGGAGAGCGCTTCGGCTCGGTAGTGCAGAGCCCGCCCCTCGGGATCCCGCAGATCCCGCTCGGGCAGGAGCCCGGAGGCGACCAGCTCGGGCAGCCGGTCGGGATAGCGCCCTTCGACCAGGAAGAAGGTCCGCGCGGCGCGGTCGACGAGCTGAGCGTGCGCCACCCGCCTCTGCGTCGCGAGACTCTCCCGTTCCTCGCTCTGCCAGGGGAACGGCAGCAGGGTCGCCGCGGGCTCCCGCACGGCGAGGGTGACGACCGCCGCTCCGACGACGAGCGCCCCCAAACCGAGCAGCGCTCCGATCCAGGTTCGGGCGGCGAAGGCGATCTCCTTCGGGAGCTCGATGCCGACGCTCCGCGATCGCTTCTTGGGCTCTTCGACGGTCTCCACGCTCGGCGCGGTCGCTTCCGGCTGCGTCCCCCCCGCCGGACGCACCAGACCGAGCTTCAGGAGGCGATAGAGGCCGTAGAGCGTTTTGTACTCGCCGAGACCCGAGCTCTCGCCGATCTTCGACGCCGTCGTCACGCCGTCCAGGCGTTCGAGCAGCGAGCGCTCGTCCTGCGAGATCCAGAGATCTCCCGGGTCCTCGCTCGGCCGGTCTCCATCCACGCCGAGCACCTTGAGAGTGCCCTCTCTCGGCAGCCGCTCGTAGGCGACGAAGCCGTGCGGCAGGGTTCCCGAGAGCGTCCCTTCGCCCATGAGGTCCCCCACCGAGCGCAGCAGGAGCTCCTCGATCGAGATCGGGACCATGCCCTCCTCGAACGAAACTTCGTCGCCGGAGTAGAACTTGAACTCCCCTTCGCTCCAGCGCAGGACCTGGAGCAGGAGCCGGTAGGTCTGCTGCCGGAGCGCGCCGAGCAGCTGGCCGCGATCGAGAAAGCCCTTCTCGACGAGATAGTCGGCGAGGCGCTTGCCGGACGTCCGCTGCTCCTCGGAGAGTCGCGCGAAGGCGTCGGGCTGGATCAGCCCCTGGCTCGCCAGGACATCTCCCAGCCCCTCCTCGAAGCTCTGGTTGAGCGCGTCCGCGGCGACGATCTCGCCGCGCAGGAAAGAGACGGCGAGGATGTCGAGCTCGCCCTGCACGGTCAGGATGCCGGTCTTCTGCTGCTGCGACACCATCTGGAGGATGTCGGGCAGTCTGAAGATCTTGAGGTCGCCCTCGAGCGCCATGGCAGCCTACTCCACCTGCCGGAGCTCACGCCGCACGCAGACGGCCACGTAGAGCGCCAGGACGAGAATCGCGAACCCCCGCGCCAGCTCCGCCGGGAATCCGCCGCCGAGCGTCAGCTCGACGCCGAAGGAGAAGAGAAAGGGCGAGAGCCCCAGCACGGCGAGCGCGACGACGCTCGCGACCTCGCGCCCCCCTTCCCCGAGCTCGGCCTGCGAGAGAGAGGGCAGGAGGGCGCGGACCCAGCGAGAGACCTGGCCGCTGCGCCAGCCGAGCCAGTCGACGGGCTGTCCGTACCCGCGCTTACGACGCAAGAGGTGCAGCGCGAAGGCGACGAGCGCGGCGGCGAGCGCCGCGATGCCGGACCAGGCGCGCAGCCGTCGGCGCGTCTCCACCTCTCCGGCGCGCGAGCCGAGCCACTCGCTCCGCAACCGATCGCGGATCTCGGCGCTCCGCTCCAGGCCGCCATTGAAGGTGAGGACGCGCTCGAGATTCGGCACCTGCAACCAACGATCGACCAGATCGCCGTCGATCGCCTTGGCCGCCGCGAGCGCATCGCGCGACTCCTCGAACTGGTAGGACTCCGAGTAGCTGAGCGAGAGGTTGTAGTAGGCCGCCGCGGACGGGGGCAAGCCCTTGGCGGCGCGCTCGAAATAGGGGATCGCGAGCGCGAAATCCCCCTTGCGGAAGTAGAAGGCACCCATGTTGATGAGCGCGCTGGCGTTGGTCGGCTCGGCTTCGAGCACCCGCCGATAGAGAAAACGGGCCTGCTCCCACTGTCCCAGCGTCCGGTGGACGTCGGCCTCGAGCTCCAGCGCGACCGGCTCACCGGAGAGCGCCTTGTCGAGCACCTCGAGGTCCGCGAAAAGCCCCCCGTAGAGGCGTCCCGCCGCGAGGTGCGAGAGCGCGCGGATCGGCGGCGACTGCTCCAGCGCCACCCGCTCGATCTCGTTCGCGGCGATCCACGGGGCCAGTCCCACCACGAGCCAGGCGCCGACGCTGACCCAACGCTCGCTCGGGCTCTCGTATCCCCAGAGCAGGACCGACCAGAGCAACAGCAACCAGAGTAGGCCGGAGGGAAGGGCGAGAGGCCAGAGGAGCAGCGCCAAGGCGACCAGCCGCGCCACGCCGCGCGGCACGCGTTTCGCCAGCCAGCCCTCGAGATCGGCCACCACCGCGCTCCCCTTCGCGGCCACCTGGGTGAGCACGAAGAACGCCGCCGCGATCATCGCCACGGCGACGAGCCAGAAAACCAGGTTCGCGGCGAACAGACGGCGCTCCGGCACGCGGAGCAGCCGCGCCAGGCCGGCGACGTCGTCGCGCACCATGGCGAAGTAGGAGCCCTCTCGCCGCTCCACGCGCGCGCGGGCGAAGGCGATCTCGGGCCGGCCCGGGTCGAGCCGCTCGGCCGCCTCCAGCGCCCAACGCGCGCGCGCCATGTTGCCGTCCTCGGCCGAGCGGAGGGCTTGCGCGGCGGCTCCCAGCGCGAGGTCCACGACGCGCGTCATGCCGACTTGATGCGCGGTCGAAAGCATGCTTTCCACGGCCTCGGAGGCCTTGTCGGGGTGATCGCTGTAGAAGGCGCCGACCCACTGCAGCCACGACTCCTGGAGACGGTAGAGAGCGCGCTCGACGCCCGGGCTGAGCTCGAACCCCGCCGGCTGACCGCTCGCCGCCTGCGCCTCGAGGCGCCCGCTCGGAGCCCCGACAACGAGCGCCGCGACCGCCGTCATCGCGGCCAGCGTCAACCTCCGCGGACCTCGCGGCGCGTCACCCGCGCTTCTGCACATAGCGCATCCGCAGCTGGTAGAGGAGGTCCTCGAGCACCGTGCGCTCCTGCGCCGAGAGATTCCCGGCCGTGCGTTGACGGAGCAGATCGAGCAGGTCGATGTGAAGCCGCGCCATCTCGAGGTTCTCGGCGGTGCTGCCGTCGGGCAGCGCGAGGTCGCCCAGGTAGAGCGACACGGGCTCGGCCAGGACCGAGACGAGATCGTAGAAGCTCGGCCCTCCGAGCGCCTGGGGCGTTCCCGGAAGCTCGAGCCGCGGTCCTCCGCCCGACTCGCGCGTCGTGGCCGCCGGCTCGGGCATCGCCGTCTCCGGATCGGTGAGCGAGGCCGGCGCCTCGCGAGCGCTCGCCTCCGGAGTCTCGTCCGAAGCCTCGTCCACGGCGCGCGCGTACTCCTCCCGCAGACGCCCGTCCGGGGTGAACATCCGCTTGTCGGTGACCTTGATCTCGCTCACGGCAGGCTGCTTGAACGCTAGACTATGCTAACAAGCGCGGTTTTCGACCGGCAAGCGAGCGCCCGCGCTCGACCGCATCCGACGTGAGCTCGACTCCTCCTCCCGCCGCCTCCGACCTCGCGCGCCTGACGCGACTGATCGCCCGCCTGCGGGCTCCCGACGGTTGTCCGTGGGACCGTGAGCAGCGGCTCGCCGACCTGCGCGCCTACCTGCTCGAGGAGGCGCACGAGACCGCGGCGGCGATCGACGGAGGGGATCTCGACGCCCTCGCCGGTGAGCTCGGGGACCTGCTCTTCCAGGCGGTCTTCGTGGCCTCGCTCTCCGCCGAGGCGGGAGGACCCGACGTCGACGCCGCGATCGACCGCGTGGAAGCGAAGATGATCGCGCGCCACCCGCACGTCTTCGGCGGCGAGCGGCTGGCCGACGCGGAAGCGGTGCGCGCCGCCTGGGAGCGCCGCAAGGTCCGCGACGGCGGCGGCGATCGCCGGTCGCTGCTCGACGAGGCGACCTCGGCTTCGCTCCCCGCCCTGGTCGCCGCCTACCGCCTGACCCAGAAGGCCTCCGGGGTCGGTTTCGACTGGCCCGACGCCGCCGCGGTGCTGGACAAGCTCGACGAAGAGCTCGCGGAGCTGCGCCGCGAGCTCGGCGAGCCGCCCGGAGCCGAGCCCGACCTCGCGAAGGAGCGTCGCGCCGAGGAGCTCGGCGATCTCCTCTTCACCGTCGCCAACCTGGCCCGCCACCTGGAGATCGACCCCGAGGCCGCGCTGGCGCGAGCCAACCTCAAGTTCCGGCGTCGCTTCCGCGGCGTCGAGGAGTCGCTCGCGGCGCGCGGCCGCTCGCTCGCCGACGCGACGCTCGCCGAGATGGACGCGGCGTGGGACGCCGCGAAGGCCGAGGAAAGCGAGGACGCCTGAAGATCGCCTGCTTCTGGGCGGAGGCGCGGTCGCTCGATCGCATCTCGTTTCGCCACGAGCACCTCCTCGACGGCTTCGCCGCGCTCGGCCACTCCCCCGAGCTGGTCACGGCGCACGCCTGGATCGGCAGCTTCGATCGTCCCCGGAGGCTGGTCTCCTCGCTCACGGAGCTCGAGGACCCGGCCTTCTGGCGTCGCAGCGGCTTCGACCTCGCGGTCGGCCTGACCTGGCTGCACGAGACGCCGGTGCTCGCGGCGCTCGCGGCGGCGGGCGTGCCACGGGTCGCGCTCGCCGACTCCGACGGACAGCTCGGCTACGCGGTCCATCCGCGCGCCGCCTGGAGCCACATCGGGCCGCGCCAGGAGAGCCTGCGCGACCGTCTGCGGGCCTCCGTCTACTTCGCGCGGCGCTACCTCGCGAGCGCCCGCCGGCGTGATCCCGAAGAGCTCGACGTCGTGGCGAGCGCGCGCGCCTCGACGGCGATCGCCTTCGCGAGCCGCGAGGCGATCGTCCGCTTCCGGCGCTTTCTCGTTCACTATCGCGCCGCCGGGCTCTCCGAGCGCGCCTTCGCCGCTCCCTACCCCGTGCCGCGTGACTTCGGCGCCGCGGAGATTCCCGCCAAGGAAGAGCGCCTCGTCGCGATCGGTCGCTGGAGCGATCCGCAGAAGGACGCGCCGCTCCTCGCGAGCGCTCTCGAGCGGCTGCTCACGCGCCGACCGGGAACCCGCGTGACGCTCTTCGGCGCCGAGGGCGCGCACGCCTTCGGAGCGCTCGCGGCGCGCTTTCCGGCCGTCGAGCTTCCCGGCGAACGTCCTCCCTCGGAAGTTCGCCCGGCGCTCGCCGCGAGCCGGGCCTTGGTCCTCTCCTCCCGCTGGGAGACCGGACCGCACGTCGCCTTCGAGGCGCTCGCGCTCGGCACCACGCTGGTCGGCCCGCCGCTCCCGAACCTGATCGGGTTGGTGGAGGGCGACCGCTTCGGGACGGTCGCCCGGGATCGCCGGCCGCGCGCTCTGGCCGCCGCCCTCGTCCACGAGCTCGAGCTCTGGGAGCGCGGCGGGCGCGACGGCCGCGCGATCGCGGCGCGCTGGCGCCCGGAGCTCTCCGCCGAAGCCGTCTGCCGCCGTCTGCTCGACGTCGTCGCCGGCTAGCGCGCCGCGAGCTCCCGCTCGACCACCGGCAGCACCATCGCGGCGACGTGGCGTTGCCCCTCGGCCGTCGGGTGGATGCCGTCGGGTTGATTGAGCGCCGGGACCGCGGCGACGCCCTCCAACAGAAACGGAATCAGCGGCACGTCGAGCTCGCGCGCGAGCCGGGGATAGAGCTCGCGGAACTCCCGGGTGTACTCGGGTCCGTAGTTGGGCGGCATCTGCAGGCCGGCGAGAATCACCCCGGCCCCGGCGGCGCGGACGCGCTCCACGATGGCGCGCAGATTCCGCTCGATGCTCTCGAGCGGCTGGCCCCGCAGGCCGTCGTTCGCGCCGAGCGCGACCACGACGAGCGCCGGCCGCTGCGCGAGGAGCCAGTCGAGGCGCGCCAACCCTCCCGCCGTCGTGTCCCCCGAGACGCCCGCGTTCAGGACGCGCGCCCGGACGCCGCGAGCCGCGAGCGCCTCGGAGACTCGCGCCGGGTAGGCCTCCTCTTCGTCGAGCCCGAGACCGGCCGTCAGGCTGTCGCCCAGGAAGACCACGAGCGGCGCCGGAGCGGCCACCGGCGCGCGCGACGCCGCGGCGGGCCGCTCCTTCGCGGGCGCGACGAGGGCGGACGGACGCTCCTCCTCGCGCCCGCAGGCGAGGGTGAGGAGGCAGGCGATCGACAGCGAGGCGATGGCGCGCACGGCGTGATCTTATTCGCCGCGAGGAGCTCATGACCGCGCGCATCGAAGCGATCCGCCTGACCCAGCGCCTCCCCTCCGGGGACCGCCTGCTCACCATTCTCGACGCCGTCGACCTCACGATCTCCGCCGGCGAGTCCGTCGCGATCCTGGGGCCTTCGGGGAGCGGAAAATCCACCCTGCTCGGCCTCCTGGCCGGTCTCGACCGGCCGAGTGAAGGGGAGGTGCGGCTCGACGGGCTCCCCATCCAGGCGCTCTCGGAAGACGCGCTCGCGCGGCTGCGCCGGCGGCGCGTCGGCTTCGTCTTCCAGTCGTTCCAGCTGCTGCCCAACTTCACGGCGCTCGAGAACGTCCTGCTGCCGCTCGAGCTCGCCCAAATCGACGGCGCGCTCGCGCGCGCGGGCGCCATGCTCGACGCGGTGGGACTCGCCGAGCGGACGCATCACTACCCGGCGCAGCTCTCGGGTGGCGAGCAGCAGCGGGTCGCCCTGGCGCGCGCCTTCGCTCCGGAGCCGGCGATCCTCTTCGCCGACGAGCCGACCGGCAACCTCGACAGCACGACCGGGGAGCGGATCCTCGACCTGCTCGACGGTCTGCGTCGCGCCGCCGGGACGACGCTGGTGCTGGTGACCCACGATCCGTCGATCGCCAGGCGCGCCGACCGCCGCATCTATCTGCGCGACGGCCGTGTCGAGCGCGTCGAGGGGCGCGTCGAGGGGCGCGACGCGTGACCGGACGCGTCTATCTGAGGCTTCTCGCGCGCGAGGCGCGTGGCTCCCGCGGACGGCTGCTCTTCTTCGTCCTCTGTCTCGCGATCGGGGTCGCCGCGGTGGTCGCGGTCGCCGGCTTCTCGGCGAGCCTGCGCCAGGGGCTGCGACGCGAAGCGCGACAGCTCCTCGCCGCGGATCTCCGTCTCTCGGGCCATCGCCCCGCGCCGCCGGAAGTCGAAGCGGCCCTAGCCGCCGAGCCCGGCGTGGAGCGCACGCGGCTGACCGAGATGGTGACCGTGGCGCTCGCTCCCGAAGGCACCGCCCAGGCGGGGCGGAGTCAGCTCGTGGAGCTCCGCGCCGTCGACGGCACCTTCCCCTTCTATGGCCAGATCGCGCTGCGACCGGAGCAGCCCCTGGCTGAGCTCCTGGCCAGGGGTGGAGCGGTCGCCGCGCCGGAGCTCCTGACCCGGCTCGGGCTCGCGATCGGCGATCCGATCCAGGTGGGAGGCCGGCGCTTCACGATCCGTGGCGTCGTCGAGTCGGAGCCTGATCGGCTGAGCCGCGCCTTCGCGCTCGGTCCCCGGCTCTACTTGGCGGGCGAGAGCCTCGCCGCGACCGGCCTCGTCGGCCTCGGCAGCCGCATCGACTACCGGCTCCTCGTGCGCCTCCCGGAGGGCTCGCCGCCCGACCGCGTCGAGGCGCTCGCGGCGCGGCTGCGCGCCCTGTTGCCGGAGCCGAGCTTCTATCGGCTCGAGACCTTCGCCGAGGGGCAGCCGGAGCTCCGGCGGGGGGTCGACCGCGCCGAGCGCTTCCTCGGCCTCGTCGCGCTCTTGGCGCTCCTCATCGGCGGCATCGGCGTCGCGCAGACGGTCCGCGCCTGGGTGCAGTCCCGGCTCGACGCGATCGCCGTCTGGAAGGCGCTCGGCGGGAGACCGCGCGAAGCGATCGCGCTCTACCTGGGGCAGACGGCTCTGCTCGCGCTCGCCGGGAGCGTCGCAGGTCTCGCCGGCGGCTGGGGGATCGAGCGTCTTCTTCCGGCTCTGCTCGGCAACCTCGTCCCCCGCCTGCCCCTCGCCCCGCTCGCCTTCTCGACCGCGCTCCACGGTCTCGGCCTGGGGCTCGGGGTCGCGCTCCTCTTCGCGCTCCCGCCGCTCCTCGGCGCGCTCCGAGTGCCGACGGCCCGCGTGCTCCGCCGCTCGAGCGAGCCGTTGCCGGCCTCGCGCGCCACGGTGGCTCTGCTCGGCGGCGCGCTCGCGCTCGGGGTCGCCGGGCTCGCGACCGCGCAGGCGCGCTCGCTCGCGCTGGGATTCGCCTTCGCGGCCGGGCTCGCGGCGGCGACCGGACTCCTCGCGCTCGCCGCGCGGCTGCTGGTCTCGGCGGTACGCCGTCTGCCGCGCCTCCGTCTGCCGCTCGCCCCCCGCTACGGGCTCGCGGCGCTCGGGCGGCCCGGAGCGCCGACCACCGCCAGCCTGGTGGCGCTCGGTCTCGGCGCGATGGTGGTCGTGGGACTCCTCACCGTGGAGCGCGGCCTCGTCGACCGGCTCGCCGCCGACCTCCCCAGCTCCGCTCCCACCGCCTTCCTGATCGACATCCAGCCCGACCAATGGGCGGGAGTCGAGGAGGAGCTCGCCCGGGCCCACGCCCAGCAGGTCGACTCGGTGCCGGTCGTGATGGCCCGCCTCGCGGCGGTCGACGGCCGGCCCGTCCGGGAGCTCGCGGCCGCCGCGGAGAAGGGGCGCGACGGAGCGGGAGACGGCGACGAGGGACCCCGCGAGCGGCGCTGGCGCCTGACCCGCGAGCAGCGCCTCACCTATCTCGACCGATTGCCCGCCGACAACACCGTGACCGCGGGCGCGCTCTGGTCCGATCCGGAGCGCGCCGAGGTGAGCGTCGAGGAAGAGTTCGCCCGCGGCCTGGGGATCGGGGTCGGATCGACCCTCACCTTCGACGTGCAGGGGGTGCCGATCGAGCTCGCGGTCACCAGCCTCCGCAAGGTGCGGTGGGAGAGTTTCGGCATCAACTTCTTCCTGGTCGTCGAGCCGGGGGTGCTGGAGCGCGCGCCCCAGCTCAGGCTCGCCGCCGTGCGCCTGCCGGAGGGCGGGGAGGCGACGCTGCAGGATGCCCTGGCGGCGCGCTATCCCAACATCACGCTTTTCGCGATCCGAGACGTGCTCGCCAAGGTGAGCGCGGTGCTCGAGCGCATCGGGCTCGGCGTCCGCTTCCTCGGCGGTTTCACCATCCTCGCCGGCCTCGCCATCCTGGCCGGCTCGATCGCCGCGGGCGCGGCGCTCCGCGCCCGGGAGGTGGCGCTCGGCAAGGCGCTCGGGATGACGCGGGCCCAGGTCGCGCTCCTCTTCGCCACCGAGTCGGCGGTGGTCGGCGCCCTGGCCGGCCTCCTGGGCGCGATCGCCGGAAGCGCGCTCGGCGCCACGGTGCTCGAGCGGGGGATGGAGATCGGCTGGCGCCCCGAGCCCGCGATCCCGCTCGTCGCGCTCGTCGCGATGAGCCTGCTCGCAGCCGGAACCGGGCTCGTCACGAGCTGGAAGCCGTTGCGGGAACGGCCGATCGTGGCCCTGCGCGGCGCCGACTAGCGCGGCGCCAGGGAGATCCGCCCCGCCTACTCCAGCTCTTCGCTCCGTTCGAGGAGGAAGGAGACCGGCACCAGCTCGAACCCTCGGGCGCGGGCGCGCGGCAGCTCTTCCGCGAGGACCTTCAAAGTCACCGCGTGGGGGTGAGCGATCCCGATCGCGGCGCCGCGCTCGCGCGCGAGCTCGAGGAGGCGGGCGAACTCGCTCCGGATCGCGGCTTCCCCGAGCTCGGGATCGAGGAAGACGTCCCGCGCCGCGGTCGGAATGCCCGCGTCCCGCGCGAGCTCGAAGCCGACGCTCCCGGGGGTGGTGCGCGAGTCGACGAAGAAGAGCCCGTGCTTGGCCAGCACCTCGAGCATCGCCGCCATCCCGGGGCGGTCGGTCGAGAAGCGCGAGCCCATGTGGTTGTTGACTCCGACGGCGCCGGGGACCGCCTCGAGCGCCTGCTCGGTCGCGCGGCGCACCGCGCGTTTCGACATGGTGACCTCGAGCGCGCCCGGGCCCGGATCCTCGTTCCCCTCCGCCTCCATCGGCAGGTGCACCAGGAGCTCGCCGCCGCGCGCCGAAACGGCGTAGGCGACCTCGCGTGCCCGGCTCGAGTTCGGAAGCACCGCGTAGGAGAACGGCCCGCCGAGAGCGGCGATGGTGTCGAGCATCGCCACGCTCTCGCCGAGATCGTCGAAGAGGATCGCGAGGCGCGCCGGCGGACGCTCCTGCGTGGTGAGAGGCGTCGGCGCACCGGGGGGCACTCCGGTCCCTGTCCCGGCGGCCTCCGCAGAGGGCCCGCCTTCGCCCTTCGCCTTCGGAGCCTTCTCGTTCGCGCGCGGAGAGGGCGCCGCGGTGCGCGCGCCCGGCTTCGCGGCCCCCACGCTCGGCGCCTTCGGGGTCCGGTCGAGCAGCCGATTCCCGAGCAGGGCGCCGAGCGCGAAGAGCGCGACGCCGGCCGCGACCCAGAGGAGCGGGCGGAAAGGAGAGCGTTTCTTGCGACGGGCCATGAGCGGGCGCGCGACCGCGGAGGCGGCGCGCTAGGCGGCGCGCTTCTCGGCGGCGAGCTCGCCGCGCAGGAAGCGGATGCCGCGATCGAGGATCAGCTCGGAGAGCGGACGCTCGCGTTCCTCGAAACGGCGGGATAGCTCGTCGACCAGCAGATCGGGCGTCTGAGCCTCGGAGAGCGGCTTGCCGTCCGGCCCCGCGAAGTAGGCGGTGGTGAGCAGCAGGCGCGCGCCGCCGGAGAGCTCGAGCTTCGTACGCTCGCCGGCCCAGCCGAAGGTGGGCACGCCCACGAGCTTGGCTCCGGCCTTCTGGCGCAGCACCGCGGCCAGGATCTCCGCGGCACCCGAGGTCGAGTTGTCGACCAGCACCGCGAGGGTGCCGTGGAAGACGGCCGGTGTCGCGCTCTCGAAGGTGCGCTCGACCTTGTCCTTCTCCTTCAGCGTCCCTAGCTCGCCCGCGGCGAACAGACCGGCGATCTGGTAGGCGCTCTCCGGGTCCCCGCCCGCGACGCCGCGGAGGTCGACCAGGAGCTTGTCCACCGGCTCGGCGACGAGTCCCTCGAGCAGCGCGCGCGTCGGCTCGACCGCCGCCGCCTCGAAACGCGGCACGCGAAGCATGGCGAAGCCTTCCGGTCGCTCGATCCTGGGCGCGGGAGCCGGCACCTCGCCCAGGGGGAGCGCGAGCACCTTGGTCTCGCCACGGCGCACGATCTCGACCTCGATCTTGCCGCCCGCCGGTCCGGCGAGCGCCCGGTTGATCTCCCAGAGCGGCATCTGACGGGTCTGACGCTCGCCCAGCCGCGCGAAGATGTCCCCGGTCTCGAAGCCCGCGGCCGCCGCGGGGCTGCCGTCCTCGACCGACGACGCGAAGGCGACGCCCCGATCCTTGAGGATCAGGAGCCCGGCGTGCCGGACGCCCGGAATCACCATCGGCTCCTCCGCCGCCGGCAGGGAGGCCGGGAGGAAGATGGAGTAGGCGTCGAGCGCGTCGGTCGACCCTTCCATCGCCCCCGCGAGGAGGGTACCCATCTCGGTCGGCTCGACGTAGCTCTGCCGGATGAGGTTCATGGTCTCGGAGAAGATCGAGAGATAGCGGTAGAGCGCGTCGGGGCTCGGCTCCTTCTTGGTCTCGTCGGTGGCGCTAGAGAGCACCGCCGCGACGAGCGGAATCAGCACGACGAGCGACAGGAGGAGGAAGCGGAGGCGCGAGCGGTTGGAGTCGGCCAAGGTTCGGAGTTGGATTCGGGCTAGCGCAGCCAGGAACGCGGGTTTTCGGGTTTGTTCTCCACCCGGATCTCGAAGTAGAGAGTGCTGCCCGCCCGCCCCAGGAGCGCGTGCAACGATAGCACATCGTCCTTCCGGACCGAGAGCTCGGCGAGCCCGGCGTAGAGGGTCAGCGCGCCGCCCAGATGCTGCACGACGACGGTCGGTCCGAAGCCCTCGAAGGGCGCCGCGAAGAGGACCTTGCCCGGAAAGACGACGCGCACCTCGGCGCCGGGCGTGGTCGCGAGGTCGAGGCCGTTGTGCGGCACCTTGGTGCGATAGCGGGGATCGACCCGCGGCCCGAACTCCTGCGCCACGGGCGCCGTGACCGGCCAGTCGAGAACGCCCCGGAAGTCGCGGATGGGGAGTCCCGCGAGACCGGCGGAGCTCCGCCCGGAGAGGGCGTCGAGGAAGGCCGAGAGCTTGCGCGCCCGCTCGCCCAGCTCGAGCGCCCGCGAAGCGAGTCGCTCACTCTCGCGCCGGGTACCCGCCAGGAGCTCGCTCTTGCGCCGCTCGAGCTCGGCCAACTGGTTGCGCCGCTCGCTCTCGCGCGCGTACCAAGCCTCGGCGACCTGGCGCTCGTCGGCGAGCACCCGGTGCTCGACCTCGAGGCGGGCGCGCAGATCCTCGATCGACGCCACCATGGTGGCATCGCGCCGCGCGAGGTAACGGAGCGCCCGGACCGCGGGCAGGAGCTCCTCGCCCGGAGCGAGCGAGAGCAGCATGCGGAGGTAGCCGTGCCGCCCCATGCGGTAGAGACCGGAGAGCCGGGAGCGCAGCCGCGCGCGCTCACCGTCGAGACGCGTTTCGAGCTCCGAGATCGCCTGCTCCGAGGCCACCGCCCGCTCCTCGGCGATCGACTTCGCCGCCGCGGCCTCCATCACTCGTTGCCCCTGGAGCTCGAGCTCGACCTCGAGCCGGTCGAGCTCGCCCTCGATCCCCGCCGCCGACGCCTTGACCTGCTCCAGCCGCGCCGTGAGGCGCGCGATCTCCCCCCGGATCCCCTCGAGCTCGCTCTCCCGCGCCGCGACCGACGAGGGTTGCTCTTGCGCGAGGAGAACGCTCGAGAGGAGCAGCCACGGAAAGACCCGCCGAACCATCTCCGCCGCAAGATAACGCACGGAGAGGGAGGTGCCAGCCGATTCGTGAGCATTCTCCTATCGACGAGCCGTTCGAGGGGTTCCTGAGCTCTTCAAGCCGCTCGACAGCAGGCTGGCCGAGGTATGGCTCGGCCCGTGGCGCGCACTAGATCTCATGAATCCGCCCACTCTTCGCCCGCGAGCGCCGAATCGCGCGCACCTCTACCGAATCGACGACGTCGTATGGCCGTCGAGGCTCGCCCGGTCTGGGCAAGGACCACTACCCGATGGCGAATCGGTGCGGAAGAGCGGGTGGGAAGGCGCCGCGGGGGAAGAGCATGTCGAGGGCACCCGAGGACAGGCGGTCCGCTGCATGCCGATAGGCTGCGAGGAAGGTGCGGTAGGCCTCGCGCAGGGCGATTCGAGCCCCCCGCGTTGCCGCGTGAGCGAGCGGGGCGGGACCCTTCTTGAGACGATTGGGCTCGTGCCGCGGATCCTGGCGCACCACGACGGCCAACCCGAGCGGGGGCCTCCCCGTGCGTCGCGCGTCAACTCGTCCCTCGCGCTCGATCTCCTCGACGAGCTCCCGCACGAAGCTCCGTCGACGGGATTCGGGCAGGTCCTTCCAGCAGGGCAGCGGCGAGAGCCTCGCGGTTTCGACTGTGGCGAACGCCTCGGCGTCGAGCCGAAGGCGTCTTCTCGCCGCCGTGTACTCGAGCGTGCGGTCGATCCATCGGCCGGCGAGCGGTCGATCCTCGAGCAGGGCCCGGGCGCAATGGGCGCCGGGCCATTCGAGCGGCGATCGGACCAGGCCTTCCTTGACACCATGGGCGAGGAGATAGCGAAGGCGAGCGACTTGGGCTTCCGCCTCTTCGGATACGAGGATGGCTTGGTACCGGCGCCCCCAGAACTTCTCGCGCCAGCGGATGAGCCGCCCAGCCTCCCGGGCGAGGTTGGAGTTGAGGTAGCTCATGAAGCTCGCCAGCCGCTGCGCGCTCTCGACGGTTACCAACAGATGGAAGTGGTTGGAGAGAAAGGCGAACGCGTGGAGCTCGACCGGATAAAGGCGCATCGCGCGCGCCAAGACGCCCAACGTCAGGTCGCGGAGAATGGGCGACGGCCGCAGGAGCAGCCGCCCCTGCACGGTGCGGCAAGTGACTTCGACGAGCGATCCGGCTGGGATGAAGCGCAATCGGCGGGACAT
>CAYZBH010000035.1:0-40035 GCA_964476605.1 uncultured Thermoanaerobaculia bacterium
CGGCACGACGAGATCGCCGCTTACGTGCTCGGCCTCTCGCACCTGATCAACCTCCTCTTCGCGCGGGCTCTCGCGACCAGCGGTCTCACCTTCGCGGAGATGGCTGGAGTCGGGTCGACGACCTTCCAAGCGCAGCTCGCGACCACCGCGACGGTGGCCGCCGAGAGCCCGGAGCTCTACTTCGCCATTCAGCGCCTGAATGCCTCCACGCCGGCCGTCTACCAGGGCCTGGCGCGCGCGCTCGAGGAGCTCTCGGGCTGGATCCTGGCGGGCGATCGCGGAGCGTTCTCCGGGGCGATGCTCGAGGCGCGAGCCTGGCTCGAGGCGAAGGCTCCCGGCGGCGGCTGAGCGAGCAGGCGTCGACCGCGGTCCGCGCTCAGCCTCCGCTGACGTTGGCGACGGCCTTGGCGCGGTCCAGGAGCGCTTGGAAGTCGGGGCGCCCCGCGAGCGACGCCAGGTCGGCGTCCGTCGCCATCTGCTCGGGATGGGTGAGGCCGGCGTCGAGCGACTTGGCGAGCGCCGCGACGGCGCGGTCGGGAGCGCCGGAGCGTGCGAGCGCGCAAGCGAAGTTGTACCAGGCGACCGGATCCCCCGGGCGCGCGACGGTCGCGATCTCGAGCGCGGGCAGGGCGCGCCGGTAGTCGCCCGCCTTGAGCCAGTCTCCGGCGAGGTAGTAGGAGAGCTCCACGGCGGTGCGGTTGAGGAGACGCTTCGCGGCGCGTGCCTCGGCTCCTTCGTCGGCGGCGGCGCGGAGCAGATCGTCGAGCGCCAAGTGATGCCGGAGCGAGGCCACGGCCGGCGGGTCCTCGCGGCTCAGGAGCGCGGCTCCCTCGGCGATGCGGCGCATGCCGAGCCGCTCGTAGCGCTCCGCCGCCTCTTCCGCCTTCGCCTCGGCACGGTAGCTGGGGGACTTGGCGAGCGCGGCGGCCCGGCCCTCGAGCGCCGAGACGTCCGCCAGACCGCGGAAGGTATCGGCGACCGCGCGCGCGCGTCGCTCGGCAACGTAGGGATCCCCGGAGTCGAGGAGCGCTTCGGCCGCCTGACGCTCCTCCGCGAAGAGGCGGGCGACGAGCTCTGGCGGCGGCGAAGCGAGCCCCGCGCGCGCCTCGCCCATCTCCATCCAGACGAGCGACTGCCGCGCGAGCTCCGGCGGGAACCAGGCATGGGGTCCCGGGAAGACCTCGAGCCGCCGGCGGACGCCCGCCTTCTCGGCCATGCGCATCAGGTCGAGCGTCGGCAGGTAGTTGAAGTCCTCTACCCCGGTCGCCGCGTAGAGGGCGAAGTTCGGCTTCTTGTCGGCGTGCTCGGGTGCCGGGCGGCCGCAGACCGAGATCACGCCGGCGAGCTTGCCGCCGAGCACGCCGACCGTCCAGGCGAGCACGGCGCCGCCCGAGAAACCGGTGGCGTGGATGCGCCGCTCGTCGATTGGCAGCCGGCGCATGACGTCGGGGAACATCGCGTTGATGGCGCGCTGGTTCGAGTCGGCGAGACCGTCGCTCGCCGTCTTGTTGGACGAGGCGACGATCCAGCCGAGCTCCTCGGCGGCCGGACGGAAGAGCTCGGCGGCGACGCGCCCCCGCATGCGCGGGTCGAAGACCAGGAGGAGCGGCCAGCGCTTCTGGGGATCGAATCGGCTCGGCAGGTAGAGCTCGTAGGTCTGGCTCGGATCGGCGAGCGGCTCGACGCCGGAGAGGATCTCGCCGCGCGGCGCCGTGGCGAGATCCAACGGCGCCGCGGAGGCGACGCCCGAGATCGAGAGGGCGAGCAAGGTCGCGAAGACGGCGACGGAACGAGCGGGCCTCCGAGGGACGAAGCACGGGATCTTGGACACGGAGTCCTCCTGCGCTTTGATACGCAGACGTCGGAAGGCGGTTCTCACGGGGGCGCGGCCGCTCCGCCGAGGCGCCAAGCGGTCACCTGCGGCCCGTGGGGCCCGAAGACCACCTCCGCCCGCACCGTGCGCTCGAAGCCGGCGAGGCGAGCCCGGCCGGTGACGAGGAGGCGGCCGCCGGGCAGCGCCGCCACGCCGCTCTCGATCTCTCCTCCCCCCAAGGCGTGCGGGAGGAAGCCGGCCGAGTCGGGGTCCTCCGCGAGGTCGGCGAGCGCTTCCGCGAGCGCCGAGTCGGCGAGCGCCGAGAGACGCGCGCGCCGGTCGTCCCCCCGCTGTTCCGCGAGGTCCACCGCGAGGCCCGTCGCGATCAGCAGCCCGGCGGTCGATACGAGCACCAGCACGAAGAGGGCGGCCAGGAGCGCCGCGCCGCGCTCCCGCTCGGGCCTTCCGGCGGTTGGAATCACGGCTCCGGTCCCAGGCGCGTGGAGACCACGACGGTCGCCTGCTCGAGCGTCTCGCCGAGCGGGCGCCAAGCGGCGGAGGCCGCGCGCCAGCCGCTCGCGCCGAGCGGGCGCCGGCGGACGAGAGTGACCTCCGTGAGCCCGGGGGCGGTCACCTGCCAGCGGAACGCGATCATGCCGTCGAGCATCGGCCGGCGGCCGCGGTCGGTCCCGTCCAGGGCAAGGAGGTGCCGCTCGAGCCGGTGGCCCACGAGCTGCCAGAGCGCGAAACCGTCGGCCTGACGCGCCAGGAGAGGGTCGGTGGGGAGGCTCGGGACCGGGGTCTCGGCGGCGTGCAGATCCTCCCGCAGCAGGCGGAGCGCCGCGAGCTCCTGCGGCTTGCGCAGCTCGCGTCCGGCGAGCGAGAAGAGGCGGAGACTCTCGATCAGTAGCCCGTTCGTCACCAGGAGCACGAGCAGGAAGACCAGGGTCGCGATGGCGACTTCGACGAGAGTGAAGCCGCCCTCGCCGTGGCGCCTGCGCGGCGGCGCGGCGCTCACGGGAGATCCCGCAGGTAGAGCAGCGCCACGAGCGAGCGACGGAAGGGCTCGCCCCGGACTCGATAGGTGGCCACCAGATCGACGCGCCGCGAATGGGGCACTGTTCCGGGCTGGACGTCGAGGGTCACGATCAGATCGTGGAGCGGCGAGGTGTCGAGCACGCCATCGGCGAGCGGCAACGCTCCGGCGCGAAGACGCTCGTAGTCGGCTTCGAGCGCGGCGCTCGCGAAGCGGTGCGCGGCGAGCCGCTCGCCGATCCGGACCTGCTGCCAGTAGAGACCGAGACCGAAGAGCAGCACGAGCCCCACGATCGCGAGCGCGACCAGGGTCTCGACGAGGCTGAATCCGGCGTCGTGCCGCTCGGCCATCACGCGCCGCGAGTCTACTCTCGCGACCCTTCGCGAACCCGCGAGCCGCCGAGCCAAGCGCCGACGTATGCTCGACGGCATCATGATCTTCCCGGTTCGAGGACCCTCCCGATCGCGCGCGGGCGCCGCGCCGATGTCGCTCTTCCTGCTGGCGACCCTCGCCTGCGGAACAGCGGCTCCTCCGTCGCCCGTCGCTCCCGCGCCCCGCCCCGCTCCCGTCGAGGTCCCGGCGCGCATGGTCTGGCCCCCGGCCCTCGAGCCGGGCGCCACGATCGCCTTCGTGGCGCCCGCGGGCGACCTCGATCGCGAGCGCATGGAGCGCGCGCGCGGGCGGCTGGAAGGGATGGGCTATCACGTCGTCCAGCGCGACGACCTCTTCGCGCGCGAAGGGTACCTCGCGGGGAGCGACGAACGCCGTGCCGAGGAGCTGATGGCGGCCTTCCGCGATCCGAAGGTGGACGCCATTTTCCCCGGGACCGGCGGCTACGGCACGATGCGGATCCTCGACCGGCTCGACTACGCCTTCATCCGGAACCATCCGAAGCTCGTCATCGGATTCAGCGACATCACGGCGTTGCACGCGGCGCTCAACCGCCGCGCCGGGCTCGTCACCTTCCACAGTCCCATGCCGATGTGGGGACTGGGGAGCCCCGAGGGGATGACGCCGCTCGCGGAGCGTTGGTTCCTCCGCGCTCTCGCGCGCGAGGGCGGACCCTGGCGGTACGACGCGACGACCCTCGCGGACCTGACGTCCGAGGCGCCGGCGGAGACCGGGGAGGACTCCGGCGCTCCCCCCGCGCCGCTCGCCTCCTGGGGGCACGGCCGCGCGCGGGGCCGTCTGGTCGGCGGCAACCTCTCGATGATCTCGGCGCTCGAAGGGACCCCCTACGCGCTCGACTTGCGCGGCGCGATCCTGATTCTCGAGGACGTCCGCGAGGCTCCCTACCGCGTCGACCGCATGCTGCGGCAGCTCGCGCTCGCGGGCGAGCTCGCCCAAGTGCGCGGGGTCGTGCTCGGCCAGTTCACCCGGGCCTTCGACCGAGAGGGCGATCGCGCGCGCGACGATCCGCGCTACACGATCGACGGCGTGCTCCGGCAGTACTTCGAGCACGCCGGCATCCCGGTGCTCGTCTCCTTTCCCTTCGGCCACGTGCGCGACAACGTCACGGTGCCGCTCGGGGCGGAGGTCGAGATCGACGCCGACGCGGTCGCGCTGACGGTGCTCCCGGGTCCGGACGCGGACGGCGCGTGGCTTCCCGGCTTGGTGCCGCCGCCGGCCCCGCCCGTCTGGCGCCGGGAAGCGCGCGAGGTCCGCCCGGGCCTCGTGCTGGCGAAGCTGGAGGCGGGGAGCCGGGCGTCGTCGATGCGCTTCCAGGTCGTCGTGGCGGAGGAGTCGAAGCAGGCGGCGGCGGATGCCGCGCTCGCGCGCCTCGAGGAGGCCGGATTTCCGGTCGAGGTCGACCACGGCATCACGGCCGAGGCCCCCTACTTCGTGCGGCTCCCCGACTTCGCGTCGCGCGCGTCGGCGGAGCAGGCGTCCGCCCTCCTCGCGCGCGCCGGTCTCGCGGCCCGCGTGGTCGAGGTGGGACAGGATCCGTCCCACCCCGCGGGCCCCTGGTCGGCGCGTCTGCTCGAGGTCGATCCCAGCCAGTTCAGGCTCCAAGTCGCACACTCGACCGACGCCGCGATCGGCGTCGAGACGACGCGCGCGCTCGCGGCACGCCGCGGCGCGCTCGCCGCGATCAACGGCGGCTACTACGTCACCCAAGGCCTCCTCGAGGGGGACAGCACGGGGCTCCTCAAGATCGACGGCAGGCTCCTCTCCGAGCCGGATCGCGGGCGCGGCGCGGTCGGCTTCGTGGAGCGCGACGGGCGCGTCGCTCCCCTCTTCGGACGGCTCGCGCTCCGCGGCGAAGCGCGACTGGCCGACGGCACGGCGATCGCAGTGGACGGCATCGATCGCCAGCGGGGTGACGACGAGACGATTCTCTACACGCCCGAATTTCACCGCACGACCCTGACCACCCCGCCGGGGCTCGAGGTGGTGGTCGTGGGCGGACGCCTCGTCGAGCGCCGCAGCGGTGCGGACGCGGCGCGCATCCCGGCCGACGGTTGGGTGCTCTCGCTCGGCGCGCGCCGGGCGCTCGAGGTGGGGGAACGACTGCGGGCCGGCGATCCCATCGCCGTGAGCCTCGCGCTCTGCCCCTTCGGGCAGCCCACGACGGATTGCTCGGCGACCGACGCCGCGTGGGCGGAGGCGAGCGACGCGGTGGCCGCGGGACCGCTCCTGCTGAGGGGCGGCCGGCCCGTCGTGGACGACGCCGCGGACGCCTTCTCGCAGGTCTTCTCGCGCGCCCGCCACCCGCGCTCGGCGCTCGGTGTCCGCGCCGACGGCACGTTGCTGCTCCTCGCGGTCGACGGACGACAGGCGGATCGGAGCGTCGGCATGTCGATCGCCGAGTTGCAGCGCCTTCTCCTGGAGCTCGGTGCCGTCGAGGCGATCAACCTCGACGGTGGCGGCTCGACGACCCTCGTGGTCGAGGGGGAGGTGGTGAATCACCCCTCCGACGGCTCGGGCGAGCGGGCGAACGGCGACGCCATCCTCCTCTTCCCGCGCGACTGAGTCCCGCTTCGCCCTCAGCTCGCGGGGCGAAGCGGCTCCAGGAACTCGTACCGGCGCTGCAGCCGGTGGACGCTGCCGTCCGGGTTCATCTCGAAGCGGACGCGCTCGCCGTCCCCCATCGTGAAGGTGTGGGGCTCGCCGGGGACCGGGATCAGGCGGTTGAAGGCGGCCGCCGGATCCTCCTCGGTCGGATAGTCGTGCTCGTAGAGGATCAAGTCACCGTCGAGCGTCAACACTTCGTACTCCCAGCCCCAAGGGTCGCTGTACTTGCCGTAATAGGAGGACCAGGCGGGGTCGGCCGTCTTCTCTGCGGCGTCAGGCGCGGCGCCGTCGATCGCCTCGCCGAGCAGCGCGAGCGCGCGTTGGGCAAAAGGCGCGGGCGCCGCGTCGTCGGCGTTGGTCAGCACCACGACGCCGAGCTTGTGCGCCGGGTCGAGCTCGAGCGCGGCGCGATGGCCGCCGATCCAGCCGCCGTGGCCGACGAAGGTCCTGCCGTCGCGCCGCGAGACCGCGAAGCCCAACCCGCGTCCGCCCGCGAACGACGGATAGACGAACTGGAGGCGCTGCATCTCCGCGAGCGTCGGTCCGGCGACGACGCGTCGCGGCCCCGCTTCGGCGGAGCCCCCGGCGTCGGCCGAGAGCTCGAGCGCCAGGAAGAGAACGAGGTCGTCGACCGTGGAGATGACACCCCCCATCGGGGTGAAGACCCCGGTCGGATAGAAGGGGATCTCCCGGCGCGGCTCGCCGGCGCGGCGCCTCTGATAGGCGTGCGCGAGTCGCTGCACGTCGGCCTCGGTGGGCGCGGCGGTCGAAGAGAGCATGCCGAGCGGCTGCAGAACCCGGCGCGTGAGGTAGTCGGCGTAAGGCTCCCCCGAGGCCCGCTCCACGATCTCGCCAAGCAAGGCCATGCCGAGGTTGGAGTAGCGGTAGGTCGCACCTGGCGCGGAGAAGACCTTCTGTCCGGCGATCGCCGCGTGCAGCGCGTCGCGCTCGGGGAACTGATGGGTCGTCCAGTAGGGAAAGGCCCCCTCGCGCGGCAGTCCCGAAGTGTGGGTGAGCAGCTGTCGCACCGTGATCGGTGGCGCTCCCGCGTAAGGGGACTCGATGCGAAACCAGGGGAGGTGGCGAAGGATCGGGTCGTCGAGCCCGAGCTTGCCACGATCGCGCAGCTGCAGCGTGGCGGTGGCGGTGAAGAGCTTGGAGACCGAGCCGAGCCGGAAGGGCGTCGCGGGCGTCACCGGC
Organism: uncultured Thermoanaerobaculia bacterium; assembly: GCA_964476605.1. GTDB lineage: Bacteria > Acidobacteriota > Thermoanaerobaculia > Multivoradales > JAGPDF01 > JAGPDF01. Next base: position 7,065 of record CAYZBH010000035.1, read on the forward strand.
GCTCCGGTCGCGAGGTCGGCGACTCCGTACCCCTTGGTCCAGAGCGTGCGGTCGCCGCGCACCACGCCGATCGCGAGCCCCGGGATTTCCTCGTAAGCGACGCGTTCGGCGATCCAGAGGTCGAGGAGACGGAGCGCGTCGGCGAGACGACGCTCTTCGCGCGCGCCCGCGCCCTCCTCGGCTCCGAGCGGCCCGGCCGCGAGCGTCGAGGTCAGCGCGACGAGCAGGAGGAACGCCGCTCCGCGGGCGAGTCGGCATCCGGATCGACGGGAGACGGGAGCTCGATGGCGCATGGAATCACCTCGCGACGGACGGTCGCTCGACAGCGTATCGCAGCGCTCGCTCGCCGCCCGCGCCGATTCCGCGGAGCGCTTCGCGAAGCGACGGTAGACTGACCCACAGACTTGCGCGGTGCGCGGGGAGGTGAGGGCGTGCGACTGGCGGCGATCGACTGGGCGGTGGTTCTCGGCTTCCTCGCTTTCTCCTTGGCGGTGGGGGTGGCGGTGACGCGGCGCGCGGGCTCGAGCGCTTCGGAGTTCTTCCTCTCCGGGCGTCAGATGCCCTGGTGGCTGCTCGGCGTCTCGATGGTCGCCACCACGTTCTCGACCGACACGCCGAACCTGGTCACCGACATCGTGCGCAACCAGGGGGTCGCCGGCAACTGGGTCTGGTGGGCCTTCCTCCTCTCGGGGATGGTCACCTCCTTCGTCTACGCGCGCCTCTGGCGCCGCTCGGGCGTCGAGACCGACATCGGCTTCTACGAGCTCCGCTACTCGGGGCGTCCGGCGCGCTTCCTGCGCGGCTTCCGCGCCATCTACCTGGGCGCCTTCTTCAACATCATGATCATGGCCTCGGTCACGCTCGCGGCGATCAAGATCGGCGGCGTGCTGATCGGTGTCTCGCCCCTGCAGACGGTGCTCGTGGCGGGGGGGATCACGGTGGCCTACGCCATGCTGGGGGGGCTCACCGGCGTGCTGGTGACCGATTTCCTCCAGTTCGTGGTGGCGATGATCGGATCGGTGCTCGCCGCGATCTGGGCGCTCGGGCGGCCCGAGGTGGGCGGGCTTGCCGGCCTCCTTTCGCACCCCGAGGTGACCCGCCGCCTGGCCTTCGTTCCGGACCTCTCCGACCGCTCGCTCTTCCTCGGGGTGTTCCTGATTCCGCTCGCCGTGCAGTGGTGGAGCGTCTGGTACCCGGGCTCCGAGCCGGGGGGCGGAGGGTACGTGGCGCAGCGGATGCTGGCGGCGAAGAGCGAGGCGCACGCGCAGGGGGCGACGCTGTTCTTCAACGTCGCCCACTACGCGCTCCGCCCCTGGCCCTGGATCCTGGTGGCGCTCGCCTCGCTCGTCGTCTTTCCCGACCTGGAGTCGCTCCGCGCCGCCTTCCCGGCGGTCGATCCCCGCGTCGTGCGGCACGACCTCGCGTATCCCGCCATGCTCTCGTTCCTGCCCACGGGGATCCTCGGCCTCGTGGTGGCGTCGCTCGTCGCGGCCTACATGTCGACCATCTCGACCCACCTCAACTGGGGCGCTTCCTATCTCGTGCACGACGTCTACCGGCGGTTCGTCGATCCGACGGCGTCCGAGCGCAAGTTGGTCGCCGTGGGGCGATGGGCGACGGTCGTCCTGATGGCCGCGGCGGGGGCGCTCTCGCTGCTCCTCGAGAACGCCCTCCAAGCCTTCCAGATCCTGCTCCAGATCGGTGCCGGGACGGGGCTCATCTTCCTCTTGCGCTGGTTCTGGTGGCGCGTCAATGCCGCCGCGGAGCTGGTGGCCATGGGGGTTTCGTTCCTGCTGGCGCTTTATCTCCAACTCCTGCACGCGCGCCTCTTCGGCGCGCCGCTCGCGGCGTGGGAGCAGCTCCTGATCGGCGTGGGCGGGACGACCGTGGCGTGGCTTCTCGCCGCCTGGTGGGGTCCCGAGACCGACGAAGCGACCTTGCGCCGCTTCTTTCGCACCACGCGGCCTGGCGGGCCCGGCTGGGAAGTGGTTCGGCGGCGCGCGGCGGAGGCCGGAGACCCGCTCCCCGAGGGGCTGGGCGAGCTGCCGTCGGGGATCGCTTGCGCGGCGCTCGGTTGCGTGGCGGTCTACGCGGCGCTCTTCGCGACCGGCTCCGCGCTCTATGGGCGCCGCGGCGCGGCGCTCCTGCTCGCAGGCCTGGCGGTCCTTTCGGCGGGGGGGATCCGCCGCCTCTGGAGCGGCGCCGCGCGGCGTCTCGCGCGTGCCGAGAAGGGAGAGGGATGATGCGATCCGTGTGGCGTGGTTGGCTCCTCGCGGCCTTCGTCCCGGCGACTCTGCAGGCGCTCGATGCCACCTCGCTCTACCAGGCTTGGCCCGCGGAGCGCTTCGTCACGACGCCGGCGCCCTGCCTGCGGCCGGTCGATCTCGGGAAGCTCCTCGACACCCTGGTCGCGAAGCACCCGGAGCTATCGCTCCGCGAGGTCGGCCGCTCGGTCGGAGGGCGGCCGATCCGCCTGCTCTCCCTCGGGCATGGGGACCGCGGGGTGCTCCTCTGGTCGCAGATGCACGGCGACGAACCGTCGGCCACGCCGGCGTTGCTCGACCTCGCAGACTACTTCCTGCGGCACCGGGAGGAACCGGAGGTGGCGACGCTGCTCGACCGGTTGACCCTTCACTTCGTCCCCATGCTCAACCCGGACGGAGCCGCGGCCTACACGCGGCGGAACGCCCAGGGAATCGACATCAACCGGGACGCGCTCAATCTCACGACGCCCGAGGGGCGGGTGCTCAAGCGGCTGCGCGAAGAGCTTCACCCCGTGCTCGGCTTCAACCTGCACGACCAGAACCGGCGCCGCTCGGTGGGAGACACCGGTGTCCTGGCGACGAACGCCGTGCTCGCGGTGACCGGCGACGCGGAGGGGACGATGACCCCGGGGCGGCTGCTCGCCAAGCGCGCGGGCGCCGCGGTCGCGGCGGCCCTCGCCCCCTTCGCGCCCGGCGGTCTCGCGCGCTACGACGCCACCTGGAGCCCGCGCTCGTTCGGCGACAACCTCACCGCCTGGGGGATGCCGGTGCTGTTGATCGAGAGCGGCGGCGTCCCCCCCGGAGTTCCGCTCGAGGAGCTCACGCGGCTCGACTTCGTGGCGCTCGGCGTGACGCTCGCGGAGCTCGCGGCGGACGACCTCGCGGCGCGCGATCCGGCGGTCTACGACGCGCTCCCCGAGAACAACGTCGACCTCTGGAGCGACGTGGTGCTGCGCGGCGGCGAGATCCAGCAGCCGGCGGTCGCTCTCCCTTATCGCGCCGACCTCGCGTTCGACCTCGAGCAGGGCGATCGCGAGCTCGCCGGATGTCTGCCGGCGTCCGCGCGCCGCACGGCGCGCTCGGAGGTGACGGAGCTCGGTGACGCGCGCGTCTTCGGCGCCGGCCGGGAGATCGACGCTCGCGGGCTCCGCCTCGTCCCGTCGTTCGCGGTGGGCATCGCGGAGTGGCGGGCCAGGCGCTGGCTCGACGGCGCGACGCTCGATCTCCTGGCGCGTCTCGGCGTGGCGCGAGTCGTCTGGCGCGTGCCGCTCGGGCGCGTGGGCGCCGCGGAGCAGCGGGCGCGTGCGCTCGCCGGATCGGGAAGACCGCGCGTCGACGTCACGAGCGACCGTGCCGAGCTACCACGGATCGTGCTCCGTCGCGCGCCCGCGCTGCCCGCTGGGCGGGAGCTCGCGGCCCGTCTCGCGGCGCTCGCCGAGGCTGGCGATGCGCGCGCGCCACGCGAGCCTGGGGAGAGACTCGCGGCGCTCTGGGGAGACGCGCCACGTCCGCTTCGGTTCGAGGGCCCGGCTTCGTTCCTGGTCGTGCGACCGGCGGCGGAGGACGGCGAGGTCACGAGGGCGGCGGTCGCGAGCGTCTTCCTGGACGGCGTCGAGCTGGTGGAGCCCACGCGATGAGACGCGGGCGCTCCCTGGCCGCGCTCCTGCTCGTCGCCCTGGCCTGCCGCTCGGGTGCGCCGGCGGCGCGCGCGCGGCAAGAGCCTCCAGCCACGGGGGACGCCGCTTGGGTCGAACGCACGCTCGCGAGCCTGACTCTCGAGGAGCGGGCCGCGCAGCTCGTCATGGTGCGCGCCTACGGTCTTCCGGCGCACCCCGATTCCGCGGCGCACCGCGCGCTCCTCGAGCAGGTGAGGGACCTCGAGGTGGGGGGCATCGTCCTCTTCCTCTCCGAGCTCGACACGGTGCCGGTGCTCCTCGACGCGCTGCAGGAGACGGCGAGGGTGCCGCTCCTGGTCGCCGCCGATCTCGAGCGGAGCCTCTCCTTCCGCATTCCGGAAGGGCCGGTGGCATTGCCGAGCGCCATGGCGATCGGGGCGATCGGAGGCCGGGATGGCGAGGCGGCGGCGCGCTTCGCTGGGGAGCTCACGGCGCGCGAAGGGCGGGCCGCGGGGGTCCACTGGGCGCTCGCGCCGGTGGCCGACGTCAACAACGATCCGGGCAATCCGATCATCAACCTACGCTCCTTCGGCGAGGACCCGGAGCGGGTGGCGCGCCTGGTCGCCGCCTTCGTCCAGGGCGCCCGCGCGGGGGGCATCCTCACCTCGGCCAAGCACTTCCCGGGGCATGGCGACACGGCGGTCGACAGCCATCTCGCGCTCCCCACCATTCCCGGCGACCGCGCGCGCCTCGACCGCGTCGAGCTCGCACCCTTCCGCGCGGCGATCGCGGCGGGCGTCGATGCGGTGATGCTCGGTCACCTGGCGGTTCCGGCGCTCGACGCGAGCGGCCGCCCCGCCTCGCTCTCGCACCCGATCGCCACCGATCTGCTGCGCGGCGAGCTCGGCTTCGACGGGCTCGTGGTGACCGACGCCATGGAGATGCGCGGCGTCGGCTCGGTCTGGATGGGGGAGGCGGTCGTGCAGGCGGTCGAGGCCGGGGCCGACGTCGTCCTCCTCCCCGAGGATCCACGCGTCGCGATCCAGTCGTTGGTACGCGCCGTCGAGGAGGGGAGGCTCTCCGCCGCGCGGCTCGACCGCTCGGTCGAGCGCGTCCTCCGCGCCAAGGCGCGGGTCGGGCTCGCGCACGAGCGGCGGGTCGATCGCGATCGGATGCACGCCGAAGTCGGCCGTCCCGACGACGCCGCGCGCGCGCTCGAGATCGCCGGCCGCGCCATGACGCTGGTGCGGAACCGCGGCGGCGTCCTCCCGCTCCACGCCGAAGCGCCGCTCGACATCCTCCATCTGGTGCTCTCGAGCGACTGGACCAACGCTCAGATCGAGCCGGGGGCGGGGATCCCGGGGCGCGAGCTCGCGGCTCGCGGCGCGCGGGTCGAGACGCGTCGCCTGGGTCCGGAGGTGCCCGCGACGGTGGCCGACGCCCTGCTCCAGGCGGCAGCCGGCAAGACGCACGTCGTCGTCTCGGCCTTCGTGCGGGTGACCTCCTCCAAGGGGCGCGTCGACATGGACGCGAGCCAGGCGGAGCTCCTCCGCCGGCTCGCCGAGGGCGGCGTCCCGACCGTCGTGATCTCGTTCGGGAGCCCCTACCTCCTGACTCAATTCCCGGCCGTGCCGGTCTATCTCTGCGCCTACGGTGCCGACCCTTCGAGCCAGAGGGCTGCGGTGGCGGCGCTCTTCGGCGAGCGCCCGCTCGCGGGCCGCTTGCCGGTCTCCATCCCGGGGATCGCCGAGGTGGGAGACGGTCTCGATCTCCCGGAGCGAGCGCTCGAGCTCGCCCCTTCGACGCCGGAGGATGCCGGCTTCTCGGCCGCAGGGCTCGCGGAAGTGGATCGCGTGCTCGAGCAGGCGATCGCCGATCGTGCCTTCCCCGGCGCGGTCGTCGCGGTGGGACACCGGGGGAAGCTCGCCTACCTGCGCGCCTTCGGCCACCAGCGCTACGACGATGGCGCGCCGGCGGTCGCCGTCGACACGCTCTACGATCTCGCGAGCCTCACCAAGGTCGTCGTCACGACCTCGCTCGCCATGATGATGGTCGACGAGGGGCGGCTCGATCTCGACGCGCCGGTCCAGAGCTACCTGCCACGCTTCGCCGGCCCGGGCAAGGAGCGGGTCACCGTCCGCCACCTCCTCACGCACTCCGCCGGCATCGACTGGTGGGCGCCGCTCTTCCGCGAGATCGCCGGCTGGAAGGCCTACGTCGAGCGGGTCGAGGGGATGCCGCTCGTCTACGAGCCGGGGACGGAGACCAAGTACAGCGATCTCGGGATCATCCTCTTGGGCGAGATCCTGCAGCGCGTCTCCGGGCGTTCGCTCGAAGAGCTGGCGCGCGAGCGCCTTTTCGCGCCGCTCGGGATGGGCGAAACGACCTACCGGCCGTCGCGCGAGCTCCTCGCCCGCATCGCGCCGACGGAGCGCGACCCCTGGCGCGGGCGCGTCGTGCACGGCGAGGTCCACGACGAGAACGCCTTCGCAATGGGGGGCGTGGCGCCCCACGCCGGGCTCTTCTCGACCGCGCCCGAGCTCGCGCGCTTCGCGCAGATGCTGCTCTGGAAGGGAACGTACGGGCACCAACGGCTGATCGCGCGGACCACCGTCGAGAGCTTCACGCGTCGCGCCGGCGTCGTTCCGGGCTCCGACCGGGCGCTCGGCTGGGACACCAAGTCGGAGACAGGGTCCTCGGCGGGGACGCTCTTCTCCGCCCACGCCTTCGGGCACACCGGCTTCACCGGCACCTCGATCTGGATCGATCCGGCGCGCGACCTCTTCGTCGTCCTGCTCACCAACCGCGTCCACCCGACGCGGGAGAACCGGAAGATCTTCGAGGTGCGCCCGGCGGTCGCCGATGCCGTCGTCCGCGCGCTCGTGGATCCCACGCCGTCGGCTCCGGCGGTCCGCACCGGTCTCGATCGCGTCGCCGACGGGGAGGTCACCGCGCTCGCGGGGAAGCGCTTGGGTCTGGTGATGCATCGCGCCTCGGTGGCGAGCGACGGCCGCTCCGCGCTCGACGTCCTCCGCGGACGAGGGCTCGACGTGGTGCGCCTCTTCTCGCCCGAGCACGGTCTCGCGGGCCAGGCGGCCGCGGGAGAGAGGGTCGAGAGCGGAGTCGACGCGGACTCCGGTCTCCCGATCGTCAGCCTCTACGGCGATCACCGGAAGCCGACGGCGGACGATCTCGCCGGGCTCGACGCCGTGGTCTTCGATCTCCAGGATGCGGGGGTGCGGTTCTACACCTACTCCTCGACGCTCCTCCTGCTGCTCGACGCCGTCGCCGACGCGGGTGTCGAGCTCGTCGTCCTCGACCGACCGAACCCGCTCGGCGGCGAGAAGATCGAGGGGCCGGTGAGCGCGCCGCGCGCCCTGGTGCCCGAGAGCTTCGTCAACCTGGCGCCAGGTCCGCTCGTCCACGGCCTCACCCTGGGGGAGATGGCGCGTTACGCCAACGCGCGGCGCGAGCACCCCGCGAAGCTCACGGTCATCCCGATGGCGGGCTGGCGTCGCGCCATGACCTGGCGCGAGACGGGCCTCGCCTGGGTGTCGCCGTCGCCCAATCTGCGGAGGGCCGACGCGGCGATCGCCTACCCCGGCGTCGGGCTGCTCGAGGCGACGAATCTCTCGGAGGGGCGGGGCACGGAGGCACCCTTTCTCACTTTCGGAGCGCCCTGGCTCGATCCGGCGGCGCTCGATCTCGAGGTTCCCGGCTACCGGCTCGAACCGGTGCGGTTCACGCCGCGGGCCTCCGCCGCGGCGCGCGATCCGAAGTACATAGACCGGGAGTGCAGCGGCTTCCGCGTCGTCGTCACCGACCCCGGCCGCGCGCCGAGCTACGGCTTCGGCGTGGCCCTCCTCTCGGCGCTCTCGAAGCTCCAGGGTTTCGCCTGGAACCGGGAGGGGGCCTCGCTCGTCGGGCTGCTGGGCGCGCCCGAGCCTCTGGCGGCGCTCCGCGCCGGTGTCGCACCGGAGGCGATCCTCGCCGCCGATGCCGCGGCGATCGCGCGCTGGCGCGCCGAGCGCCGGCCGGCGCTCCTTTATCCGGAGACCGAAGACGTCGCCGCGGCGAGCGAGCCCTCGCGCGGCCAGAAGTAGCTCGCTCCCCAGCCGAAGGCGAAGGTCAAGGCGGAGCCGACGAGGGCGTACCAGGGCCAGGCGAGCGGTGTCGCGAAGAAGATCGCCGTCATGCTGGCGAGGCCGCCGACGAGCCCCGTGAGGGCGGCCCGCTCGCCGACTTTCGGCGCCAGGATCCCGAGGAAGAAGACGCCGAGCACGATGCCGGTCGTGAAGGCCGCGATCCCGAGCACGCTCGCGACCACCGAGGAGCGGAGCCAGAGGCCACCGATGCCGACGCCGATCTGCGCCAGCCCGAAGAGCGCCGTCCAGCGGCGCGAGAGGCGGAGCTCGCGACGGGGATCCTCGCCGGGTCGCGTCCCCGCGCGATGGAGATCGCGGGTCGCCGCGGTGGCGCAGGAGTTGAGCGAGCTCGAGAGAGTCGACATCGCGGCGGCGAAGATGGCACCGAGGAGGATTCCGACCACGCCCACCGGCATCTCGTCGAGGATGAAGCGCGCGAAGACGCGGTCGGGGCGGTCGAAGGGGACGGCCGGCGGATGGAGCTGGTAGAAGACGAAGAGCCCGACGCCGATCAGCAGGAAGAGCGCGAATTGCGCCACCACGACGAAGCCGCCGAGCGTGAGCGCGCGCCGCCCGTCGCGCAGGTCGCGCGCGCACAGATAGCGCTGCACCATCATCTGGTCGACGCCGTGCGACCCGAGCGTCACGAAGAGCCCGCCGACGAGCCCCGCCCAGAGGGCGTACGGCTCCTTCCAATCGAAGGAGAGATCGATCATGCGGAGCTTGCCTGCCGCAGCGCCGCTCGCGAAGAGCTCCGACCAGCCGCCGGGGAGCTTGTCCACGAGGAGAGCGAGCGCGAGGAGCGCGCCGCCGAAGTAGATGCCGAACTGGACGAAGTCGGTCCAGAGCACCGCGCGCATGCCGCCGAAATAGGTGTAGAGGATAGTGGTCAGACCGATCGCCGCGACCGCCCAGGGGAGCGCTAGGCCGGTCATCTCCTGCAGCACGATGGCGGTGAGGAACAGCCGGAGCCCGTCCGCGAGCGTCCGCGTCACCACGAAGAGCGCCGAGGCGACGCGCTGCGTGGAGCCCCCGAAGCGGCGCGCCAGGACCTCGTAGGCGGTGTAGAGATCGCCGCGGAAGTAGTGGGGGAGGAGCAGATACGCGACGGCGAAGCGCCCGAGAAGGAAACCGAGCGGGATCTGGATCCAGGTGAGGTCGCGCGCGAAGGCGAAGCCGGGGATCGAGAGGAAGGTGACCGTGCTCGTCTCGGTGGCGACGATGGAGACGAGGATCAGCCACCAGGGGGCGCGGCGGCCGCCCAGCATGTAGTCGGCGGCGGAACGGGTGTCGCGTCCCATCCAGAGCCCGAAGAGGACCGCCCCCGCGAGATAGGCGACCAGCAGGACGAGGTCGAAGGCGCCGACGTTCACGCGAGCTCCGCGGCGGCGACCGGCGTCAGGAGGAGCTCGAGATCGGGATGCTCGGCGAGGAGCGAGCAGGGCCAAGCCGGATCGGGGCGACCGCTGGCGAGGGCCCGTACGGCCCGCGCCTTCTCGCCCGTGGTCGCCGCGACGACGACGCGTCGCGCACCGCGGAGCGCCCCCAGACCGAGCGTCATGGCGCGCAGGGGCCGGTAGCTCCCCGGGACCGCGAGGGAATCGGCGAGCGCCTCGGGAAGGGTCACGAGATGGGTCGCTGCGACCGGCTCGCCCGGCAGGTTGTAGGCGACGTGGCCGTCCGCGCCGACGCCCAGGAGCACGAAATCGAGTCCCCCCGCCGCCGCGAGCGCCGCGTCGTAGCGCCGACACTCACCCTGCGGGTCCTCGGGGGAGGAGTCGAGAATGGCGCAGCGCGCGCGATCGAAACCGGCTCGTCCCCAGGCGTGGCGCTCCATGAAGGTCTTGAAGGTCGCCGCATGGCCGCGCGGCAGCAGCAGCTCGTCCAGGTTGAAGGCGTGGGCCCGGGAGAGGTCGAGGGTTCCGTCGGCGTGCCGTCGCGCGAGCTCGTCGTAGAAGGGGATCGCGGTGCGTCCGGTGGGGAGCCCCAGCACCAGGTCGGGGCGCCGCGCGAGGCTCTCGGCGAGCCGGTCGGCCGCCGCGCGCGCCACCGCTTGCTCGTCGGGGAGCGTCAGGACGCGCACGGCGGTCAGGTCCGGCGCAGGAGGCCGAAGTGGATCCGTTCGACGCCGAGCGCCGCGAAGAGGGAGCGTGCCTCGGGCGAAGTGAGGACGGTGATCTCCGCCGCGCGCGCGTCCGCGTAGCCACTCTCGCGGCGGAGCTCGTCGTCGGCGTAACCCGGGTGGCACATGAGCTCGGTCACGCCGGGGTCGAGCGACGCGACGACCGCCCGGAGCGTCGCGAGCGTGGCGTCGCCGCCGAAGAAGCTCTCGACGAAGCGGTCGGTGGTCGCGACGCCGGTGTCGGCGGCGCGTCGGGCGATCTCCTCGGACGAGCGGCGGATCGGCAGGCCATGCTCGCGCGCCAACGTGAGGAGCGCGTCGAGGACGACCGGCAACCGGTGCGAGTGATGGTGGCTGTCGAGATGGGTGGGGAGGCGGCCGGTGAGCGCGCGGAAGAGAGCGAGCTGGTGACGCACCTCGGCGAGCACCTCCGCCGGCGCGACGTCGCCCACCAGATCGGGTTTCCTCGGCAGCCTCCCCGAGGCGTCGACCAGGCTGGGGAGCAGATTCGCGGGAAGGGTCGGCAGGGCGCCGGTCAAGGTGACGTGGAGCCCGACGCCGAGCGCCGGGTAGCGCTGCAGCTCGGCCGCCGCCCGAGCTGCGGCCGGAAAGCCGACCATCAGCGTGGCGCTCGTCACCAGGCCGCGGGCGTGCGCTTCGAAGATGCCTCGATTGATCCCGTCGCTGCGGCCGAGATCGTCGGCGTTGACGATGAGACGTCGGGTCAAGCCGGGACGGCCTCGCGCAGGAGATCGAGCGCCATCGTCACGGCGCCGGTCGCCGGCTCGGCCTCGAGGCGCACGACTTGCGCCTTCGGAAGGTCGTCGAGGCGCGCTTCGAGCCGCCGGATGAGACTCGGGCAGGCGCGGAAGGCTCCGCCGGAGAGAACGAGTGGGTAGGGGGCGGGGAAGTCGAGCTGCCGCTCGACGGCTCGCGCCGCGCGCGCCAGATGGCGGGCCGCCTGATCGAGCAGGTCCTGCGCCGTCTCGTCCCCCTCGGCCGCCGCCTCTTCGACGAGGCGTGCGAGCTGGGCGACGCGGGTTCGGGAGAGCTCCTGATCGTAGAACCACTCGACCAGGCGCGCCGGCTCGTGGAGCTCGAGCTGAGCGCAGATCCGGACATAGAGGGAGGTGGTGGGGCCGCGACCGTCGGCCGCCCGGATCCCGGCGCGGACCGCCGCGTGGCCGAGCCAGAAGGCGGATCCTTCGTCGCCGAGCAGGTACCCCCAGCCGCCGGAGCGGGCGCTCTTGCCGGATGGGTCGACGCCGTAGGCGATCGAGCCGGTGCCGGCGACGAGCACGATGCCGTGCCGGTCGGGGGCGCCCGCCACCAGCGCCACCTCGGCGTCGGTCACGATCCGCACCGCGCGGCGGATTCCGATGCGGCGCAGCAGGTCGCGCACCAGCTCCTGATCGGCCTCCCGGGCAACGCCGGCGATGCCGAGACAGAGGGCGTCGACCGCCTGCGGTGGGTTCAACGCATCGAGCACCTGGAAGAGGGACTTCTCGACGCCGAGCTCACCGTGGGCGCGCAGGTTGGCGCCGCCGCCGCGCGCCTCGCGCAGGATCGCGCCGCTCTCGTCGGCGAGGAGGCCCACCGATTTCGTTCCGCCGGCGTCGATTCCGATGACGTAGCGCACGCTCTCGCTCACTTCGATCTCAGCGTAGCATGCGCGGAATCAGCGGCCGTCGCGGAGCATCTTCGCGACGACGCTGGAAAGCCCCAGCACCCCGATCAGGTTCGGAAAGATCTGGAGGCCGTTCATCAGGTCCCCCCACGCCCAGACGAGCTCGACGCCGGTGGTCGCTCCGAGGACGGCGAGCGCGCAGTAGACGACGCGATAGGGGCGGATGATTCGGGGCCCCGCGAGGTAGGCCATGAACTGTTCGCCGTAGTAGCCCCAGCCGATGAGCGTCGTGTAGCCGAAGAGCAGCGCGCAGAACATGACGAGGAAGCCCCCGTAGGGGATCACCGACGAAAAGGCGGCGGCGACGAGCGCGGTGCTGGTCGCGCCGCCCGAAGCGGCTCCGGAGACGAGAATGGTGAGGGCGCTCACGCTGGAGGTGACGAAGGAGACGATGTAGACCTCGACCATGGCGTTCAGCCCCTGCCGCGCCGGCTGGTCGGAGCGCGCGCTCCCGTAGGCGACCGCCGCGGTGCCGTACCCCGCCTCGTTGGCGTAGATGCCGCGCGCCAGGCCGTAGCGCACCGCGAGCATCATCGCGGTCCCGGCAGCCCCTCCTCCCGCGGCCTCGAGCGAGAAGGCGTTCCGCAGGATGAGCGCGAGCGTCCCCGGCAGGCGGTCGGCGAAGGCGACGAGGACGACCAGGCCGCCCAAGAGGTAGAGCGCCACCATGGCGGGGGCGAGGCGCTCGGCGGCGCGGGCGATCGAGCGCACCCCTCCCAGCACCACGACGGCGGTGAGGAGCGCGAGGGTGACGCCGCTCGCCCAGCGTGGCACGCCGAGCTCGCTCTCGAAGGCGATGGCGATCGAGTTCGGCTGCGTGAAGGGGGTGGTGGTCAGCGCCGCGACTCCCGCCACGAGCGCGTAGAGCCGGCCGAGGGGGCGCGATCCGAGTCCCTGCTCCAAGTAGTGCATCGGCCCGGCCGAGAGCCCCTCCGGGCGAGGCGATCGGAAGCGGACGGCGAGCATCGCCTCGGTGAGCTTGATGACGGTGGCGAAGAAGCCGTAGCACCAGATCCAGAAGACGGCGCCCGGTCCCCCCGCGACGATCGCGGTCGCGACGCCGGCGATGTTGCCGGTACCGACCGAGCCCGCGAGCCCGGTCATGAAAGCTTGGAAGGGGGTCATCGCCCCCGCTTCTCCCGAAGCCGCGGGGCGAAGCGAACGCAGCGCCTCGGGGAGCCTCAGGAGCTGCGGAAAGCGGTAACGCAGGGTGAGGAAGACGCCACTCCCGAGCAGGAGCGCCACGGTCCAGGGGCCCCAGACCGCGTTGCTCGCCCAGACCACTCCCCGCGTAAGGAGCTCCACCATGTATCCTCCCCTCGTGTCGTCGCCGCCCGGCGCGCTCATCCTAACCAAGGCACGCGGTGGGCGACGCGACGGATTCGCAGCGGGCGAAGGAGCGGCGCGGTGAGCGAGAGGCGAGGGAAGGGCGGGAGCGGTGGCACGACGCCCTCGACCTGGAAAGGATTGGCGACCGAAGCGCGACATCCGGCGAGCCGGGAGCTCGACCGGATGGGGAGCGAAGCGGCGGTCGCGCTCCTTCTCGAAGAGGATCGGCGGGGGCTCGAGCTCGCCGAGGCGCGCATCGCGGAGCTCGCACGCGCCGCCGAGTGGCTGGCGGAGACTCTTGCCGCCGGGGGCGACGTCCTCCTCGTGGGCGCCGGGACGAGCGGCCGCCTCGCGGTGCTCGAGGCGGCGGAGTGCCCTCCCACCTTCGGCACGGAGCCGGAGCGGATCCGGGCCGCGATCGCCGGCGGCGAGGAAGCGGTCTACCGGGCGCGGGAGGGCGCGGAGGACCGCGCCGACGAGGGCGAGGCGGCGGTCGGCGCGCTGCGCCCTCTCGATCTGGTGATCGGCATCTCGGCGAGCTCGGTCACTCCCTACGTGGGCGGCGCGCTCGCCGCGGCGCGGCGTGCCGGCGCTCGCACCATCCTCCTGACCTGCGCGACCGCAGCGAGCGTCGCGATCGAGGTCGATCTCCTGATCGCGCTCGCGACCGGGCCGGAGATCCTCACCGGCTCGACCCGTCTCAAGGCGGGCTCGGCGACGAAGGCCGCGCTCAACGCGATCACCACCACCGCCATGGTGCTGCTCGGCAAGGTCTACGAGAACTGGATGGTGGATCTCCGCATGGGTTCGGCCAAGCTCGTCGACCGCGCGCGCCGCATCGTGTCGGAGGCTGGGGGAGTTCCTCCGGAAGCCGCCGCGCACCTCCTCGACCGCGCCCAAGGCGAGGTCAAGACCGCGATCGTCATGGCCCGCCTCGGCCTCGACCCCGCCGCCGCCCGCGCCCGCCTCGCCGCCGCCGAAGGCCACCTGCATCGCGTCCTGGCTCCAGGTCCGCGCTGAATTCTCGGGGGCGCGTCCCCCCGCGGCCGGTGGCGGGGAAGTGACCGGCGTGTTACATTCCTTAACATAGCTCGTCTGGATTGACAGATCGTCGTTCCGTTAGGCGCCGCGGCGCTCGCCGCGGCCTTCGACAGGAGAGGTGAAACGATGAAGAAGTGGCTCTTCGGCTGTCTCGCGCTGGTCCTGATCGCCGCGCCGGCGATCGGACAACAGACCGGGTCGATCAGCGGCAAGGTGACGTCGCCCGACGGTGCCGGGCTCCCCGGCGTTTCGATCGAAGCATCTTCGAGCGTGCTACCGCAGGCGCGGCGGGTGACCTCCGGCGTGAACGGCGAGTTCCGGCTCTCGGCCCTGCCGCCGGGCACCTACGACGTCTCCTTCACCCTCGAGGGCATGGCTCCCGAGCGGCGCACCGTGCTGGTGGCCCTGCAGCAGAACGCGTACCTCGACGTGAATCTCTCGCTCGAGGCGGTGTCCGAGCAGATCCAGGTCGTGGCCCAGGCGTCGCTCATCGACTCGACCTCCGCCGAAGTCAAGGCGGCGGTGACTTCCGAGGTCATCGAGGCCCTGCCGGTCGGCCAGGAGTACCGGGACCTGCAGAAGCTCATCCCCGGCGTCCAGTACTCCGAGAGCATCATCCGGGGCCCGAGCGCCGGCGGATCGGGGCAGGACAACGTCTACCTCTTCGACGGCGTGAACGTGAGCCTGCCGCTCTTCGGCACCCTCTCGACGGAGCCCAGCTCGCACGACATCGACCAGGTGTCGATCATCAAGGCGGGTGCCAAGGCGATCGACTTCAACCGCTCGGCCGGCTTCACCATGAACTCGATCAGCAAGTCGGGGACCAACCTCTTCCACGGCCAGCTGAGCTACCAGATCCAGCCCGACTCCTTCACCAGCAAGAGCAAGGACCCGAACTCCTTCGCCGACGAGACGAAGGACTGGGGGACGGCGAGCCTCGGCGGGCCGATCCTCAGGGACCAGCTCTTCTTCTACGCCTCCTACTACCGGCCGACGGTGAGCCGGAAGAACGGCGCCAATCTCTACGGCGACGTCCCGGACTACGAGAGCACGCGCGACGAGTACTTCGGCCGGCTGTCGTTCCAGCCGATGGAGAACCTGCTCTTGCACGCGAGCTATCGCGACTCGGACCGCACCGGGACGCACGCGAGCGTCGGGCGAAACGAAGCGGCGACCGCGGGCCTGGGCGAGAAGGGGACGCTCAAGATCGGCATCTTCGAGGGGACCTGGAACGTCACCGACAACAGCTTCGCGACCTTCCGCTACACCGACTTCCAGAACAAGACCGGCTCCATTCCGGACACCCTCTTCGGCTTCGAGCCGGCGGGCGACGGCAGCGTGCCGCTCGACATCGCCGACCTGGCGAATCAGGGGCGCCTGCAGGTGCCGGTGCTGCGCTCCGGCGAGACCGCGTACAACGCCTTCGTGAACCCCTTCATCCAGCAGTACGGGTACCTCGAGAACGGCGTGCGCGTGGGGAGCGGCTTCGTCGGTGGGGCGAGCGAGATCAACCGCCAGAACTTCTACCGCAAGAGCTATCAAGCGGGCTACGACTGGATGTTCGGCCAGCGCGTGACCCACGAGCTCCATATCGGCTACCAGTGGTACAAGGACGAGGAGGACCTCGACCGCAGCTCGAACGGCTGGGGCAACATCACCATTCCGGGAGGCCGCATCACCTCGAGCGGCCGGCCGGTCTACTTCCAGGCGAGCGTGCTGCAGACCGGGCTTTCCGGCTTCGGCCAGCGGGTGCCGATCATCCACTCCGAGTTCGAGTCGCAGAACGTCGAGGTCAACGACTCGATGCACTGGGCCGACTGGACCTTCAACGTCGGCTTCCTGCTCTCGCAGGACACGCTCTACGGCCAGGGGCTCCGGAAGGGGGGCAGCAACCCCTCCGGCCTCGAGCTCTGCCTGACCTGCAAGTACGAGATGTACAAGCTCGACTTCCAGGACCAGATCCAGCCGCGCGTCGGCTTCGTCTGGGCCTACGCGCAGCCCGGGACGGTCTACGCGAACTGGTCGCGCTTCAACCCGGCGGCGAGCTCGCTGCCACGTGCCGCCTCCTGGGCGCGTAACCTGGCCGCCACCCGGCTCGCCAACTTCGACGCCAATGGCAACCTGATCGACATCCAGGCGCTCGCTTCGTCGACCGGCAAGTTCTTCCAGCCCGATCTCAATCCGCGCACCACCGACGAGTACCTGATCGGCACCTCGCGCGACTTCTCGCACGGTCTGACGGGACGCTTGACGGCGCGTTACCGCTATTCCTACAACTTCTGGGAAGACACCAACAACAACGCGCGCCAGTTCGCCGACGCGCCGAGCGACATCTCGCACGATCTCTACATTCCCAACCTGTCGCAGCTCCAGCAGGGGATCGGCGGGTCGTCTTACGTGATCGCCGAGCTCGACAACGCCTTCACCAAGTACTACGAGGCGGCGGCCGAGATCGAGTGGCGGGGCAGCAAGGGGTACCTGCGCGGCTCCTACGTCTGGAGCCACTACTTCGGCAACTTCGATCAGGACAACACCAACGGCGACCCGTTCATCGACAACGACTTCAACACCTTCATCGGCTCGTCGAACATCGCCGACGGCCCGGGGCGCCAGCTCTGGAACATGAAGTACGGCGACCTGCACGGCGATCGCCGGCACCAGCTCAAGCTCTTCGGCTACTACCTGCTCCCCTGGGACGCGAGCGCCGGCGCCTACGCGGTCTACCAGTCGGGCCAGCCCTGGGAGGCCTGGGACGTCGAGGTCTACCGGGCGCTCACTACGAGCACGAGCAACACGATCCGTTTCGCCGAGCCGGCGGGATCGAGAAGGAGCCCCGCGCACTATCAGATCGACCTGAACTACACCCAGAACTTCAAGCTGGGCGACCGGTTCGGCATCCGGGTCCGCGGCGACGTGTTCAACGTTCTCGACAAGCAGACTGGGTACGCCTATCAGCCGGTCGTGAGCAGCGCGAGCTTCGGACAGCCGACGGACTACTTCGACCCGCGCCGCTTCCAGCTCTCGGTGACGTTCGAGTTCTGAGCCGCCGGACGACGGCCTCCTCGTGAGGCCGTCCGACTGGCGTCGCGTGAAGGCCCGCGGAGCGATCCGCGGGCCTTTTCGTTTCCCACCGATGCTGCGGAGTCAGCGCGGGAGTAGGCCCGCGAAGAGACGCTCCTTCTCGATCAGGCCGCGGGTCGCCGGATCGGCGCGCTCCCAGGCGGCGCGGATCCGCTCCTCCCGATCGGGCTCGTTCAGGAGGACGCTCACCTGCGCGCGCTTGAAGAGGGCGAGCGCGGCCGCGGGATGGTCGGGAGGCACGCGGTCGAGCGCGTCCCGCGCTGCTTCGAAGCGCTTCTCCGCGAGGTAGAGGACCCCGAGCTCCAGATCCCGGTGGAAGGCGGGGCCCTGGAGATCGCGGGCGCTTTCGAGGGCCTGGAGAGCGAGCTCGGTCTGGCCGAGCTCCATGCGCGCGAGGCCGGCCTCGGCCCAGCGCGCGCCCGGATCGCGCGCGAGCGGCGCCGAGCGTTCGAGCAGCGAGGCCGCGTCCGCGAGGCGCCCCTGGCTCGCGCGGGCGCGCGCAAGCCCTTCGATCGCCGCGAGGCGATCGGGCTCGACCGCCAGAACCTGCTCGAAGAGGGGGGCCGCGAGCTCGGGGTGGCCGCTCTTGAGGTCGTGCATCGCGAGATAGTGCTGCACCTCGATCGAGTCGGGATCGATCCGCGACGCGGTCTCGAAGGCGGCGCGCGCGGCGCGATCGCGCCCCAGGAGCGAGCGGCTGACGCCCAGACGCACGGCGGTCATGAGATTCCCCGGGTCGGCCGCCAGGATCCGTTCGAGCCGTGGCGCGGCCTCGGCGTAGCGCTCCGCGACGAAGTCGCGCGAGGCGGCGTCGAGCTCGGGGAAGAGGCGGGTCATGTCGGCGGCGCGCGGCGCTCCCGGTGGCACGGCGGTGGGAGTCCCTGCGGAGGCGATGTAGCCGAGGCTCGCCAGGCGCCGCCGCGCCTCGTCGTCGAGCGGCGCGCTCGCCGCCGGGCCGGGTTCGGGGAGCGGGTACTCGGCGACCGCCCTGGCGAGCGCACGGTCCGGCGTCTCGGCCGCCGCGAGGTCGTGCGCCTCGGCGGGATCGGAGACGACGTCGTAGAGCTCGCTGCGGCCGGAGCGGATCAGCTTCTGCCGGCCCGCGATTCCCATCACCTGCGGCTGCCAGCGGTAGGCGAGGAAAGGCTGCATCGCCTCGCCGAGCACCGGGCCGGCGGCGGCGGCGAGCAAGCCGTCCCCCTCCGAGCGGTCCCCGGCCCAGGAGAGGAGCGTGGCCCGCACCTCGCGCAGGCTCACCGGCTCGGTGCGCACGCCCGGCGCCAACCCCGGACCGGCGAGCAGGAGCGGCACCCGCATCACCCCCTGATAGAGGAGGTTTCCGTGCAGCATCTCGCCATGGTCGCCTCGCCCCTCGCCGTGATCGGCGGCGACCAGGATCCGCGCGCCGGTCGCGCCGGCGCGCCCTTCGAAGGCCGCGAGGAGGCGCCCCAGCTCCTGGTCCATGGCGGCGATCTCGCCGCGGTAGGGGTCGTCCGGAAAGCGGGAGCGAAAGGGCTCCGGCGGCGCGTAGGGCTCGTGCGGGTCGTAGTAGTGCACCCAGAGGAACCGGGGGGCCGCGCTCGTGGCGAGCCAGGCGAGGGCGCGATCGGTGGTCTCGCGCGCCGGACGTTCGAGGCGCCCGTCGCCGAAGGCGTCGTCGTAGCGCGCGAAGCCGCGCTCGAGGCCGAACTGACGCTCGAGCGGATAGCCGGAGACGAAGGCGGCCGTCGCGTAGCCCAGGTCGCGCAGCCGCTCGGTGACGAGCGGAACCGGGTCGGCGAGCCGGCGCCCGTTCTCGTGGAGGCCGTGACCGGCGGGGTAGAGGCCGGTGAGCATCGAGGCGTGCGAGGGGAGGGTGGCTGGCGCCGTCGCGTAGGCCTGGGTGAAACGGAGGGAACGCGCCGCGAGGGCCGCGAGCGCCGGCGTCGCGGTCGCCGCCGCCTCGGGTGCCACGTGGTCGGCCCGCGTCGTGTCGAGCGTGACCAACAGGAGCGAGGGACGCTCAGGCCCTGCGACGCTCCGGTCGGAAGGCGCGGCGTCGCGATCCCCGCAGGCGGCGAGGAGGAGCGCCCCCGACAGGGGGACGAGGGCGAGAGCCCGAGCCTGGTGTCCCGCGCGCTTCACGAAGTGCGACTCTAGCGCGCGCCACTTTGCTACGCTCCCCGGCATGTCGCAGAGCGCTGGCGAGGGGACGGACCGGCAGGGCGCCGAGCTGTTGGCGGAGGCCCGCGCCTTCCGCGAATGGATGAGCGAGATCCGCCGCGATCTCCACCGCCATCCGGAGCTCGGGCTCGAGGAGCACCGGACGAGCGGCAGGGTGCAGGAACGGCTGGCCGAGCTCGGCGTCGAGTTCGTCGCCGGGCTCGCCGGCACCGGCGTCCTCGGGACGATTCGCGGTGCCTCGGAAGGGAAGGTGGTGGCGCTCCGCGCCGATCTCGACGCGCTGCCGCTCCAGGACGCCAAGCAGGTCCCCTACCGCTCGGAGATCCCGGGGCGGATGCACGCCTGCGGGCACGACGTCCACACCGCCGTTCTCCTGGGCGCGGCGCGGCTGCTGCGCGACCGCGTGCGCGCCGGGCGCGGCACCGTCAAGCTCATCTTCCAGCCTGCCGAGGAGACGGTCGGCGGCGCGCGCCTCCTCGTCGAGCAGGGAGTCCTCGAAGCGCCGGACGTCGACGCCATCTTCGGCCTGCACGTCGACCCCGGCATGGACGTCGGCGTGGTGGGTCTCCGCTACGGACAGCGCAACGCCTCGTCGGACGACGTGACGATCGTCGTCCACGGACGCTCCTGCCACGGTGCCTATCCCGCCGCCGGGGTCGACGCGATCGTCGCCGCGGCGCACGTCGTGACCGCTCTGCAGACCGTCGTCTCGCGCAACGTCGATGCCCGCTCCGCCGCGGTGGTCACGCTCGGGAAGATCGTGGGCGGCACGCAGGGAAACATCGTCGCGCCGCGCGTCGAGATGGTCGGCACGGTTCGGAACCTCGAGCCGGCGACGCGCGAGCTGGTGCTGCGGCGGATCCGCGAGGTGGCCGAAGGGGTGGCGGCCGGCTTCGGGGCGCGCGCCGAGGTGCGCATCGATCCGAGCTTCGACCCGGTGATCAACCACGACGGCATGGTCGATGTGGTCCGCCGGAGCGCCGAGCGACTGGTCGGCGCCGAGCGCATCGTCGTCTTCTCGCGCCCCAACATGGGGGTCGAGGACTTCGGCTTCTACCTGACGCACGTGCCGGGCGCCTTCTACTCGCTCGGCGTGCGCAACGAGGCGGCGGGCATCGTCCACCCGGTGCACAACGACCACTTCGACGTCGACGAGGAGTGCCTCGCCTATGGGGCGACGCTCCAGGCCATGAACGCGCTCGCCGTCCTCGACGGCTGAGGCGCGGCGGAACGTCGACGGAGCGCCGATGCTCAACCGGATCTGGGCCGCTTTCTTCCTGATCGCGCTCTTGGCCGGCGGCTACCGCGCCTTCGTGCTCGGCGACGCCGCGGTCTGGGCGTCGATGGTCTCGTCCTCCTTCGAGATGGCGAAGACCGCCTTCGAGATCGCCCTCGGACTGACCGGCATGATGTGCCTCTGGCTCGGGCTGATGCGGCTGGGGGAGAAGGGTGGCGCGGTCGACCTGCTGGCGCGCGCCTTCGGTCCGCTTCTCCGGCGCCTCTTCCCGGGCGTGCCGGAGGGGCATCCGGCGATGGGCGCGATGGTGATGAATCTCGCCGCCAACATGCTCGGTCTCGACAACGCCGCGACGCCGCTCGGCATCAAGGCGATGAAGGAGCTGCAGTCGCTCAACCCGGAGCCGGAGCGGGCGACCAACGATCAGATCCTCTTCCTGGTCATCAATACCTCGGCGGTCACCATCATCCCGGTCGCGATCTTCGTCTACCGGGCTCAGCTCGGGGCGGCCGACCCGACCGACGTCTTCCTGCCGCTGCTGATCGCGACCTTCTGCTCGACGATGGTCGGGCTGGTCGTCACGGCGATGGTGCAGCGGCTGAAGCTCTGGGATCCGGTGGTGCTCGCCTACCTCGGGGGAATGACGGCGCTCGTGGCCGGCATCGTCCTCTACTTCGGCAGTCTCGAGCGCGAGGCGCTCGAGCGCCAGTCCTCGATCGTCTCCAACTTCCTGATCTTCGCGATCATCGTCGCCTTCGTGGCGCTCGCCTTCCGGCGCAAGGAGCCGGTCTACGAGACCTTCGTCGCCGGCGCCAAGGAGGGGTTCGAGGTCGCGGTCGGGATCATCCCCTACCTCGTGGCGATGCTCGCCGCGATCGGTGTGCTCCGGGCGAGCGGAGCCCTCGACCTGCTGCTCGGCGTCGTGCGCTCGGGCGTGGCGTCGCTCGGCGCCGACACGCGCTGGGTCGACGCGCTCCCGACCGCGCTGATGCGGCCGCTCTCCGGGAGCGGCGCGCGCGGCATGATGATCGAGACGATGAAGAACTTCGGCCCCGACTCCTTCCCGGGCCGGCTCGCCTCGGTCATCCAGGGCTCGACCGAGACCACCTTCTACACGATCGCGGTCTACTTCGGCGCGGTCGGGATCAAGCGCGAGCGCCACGCGGTGGCCTGCGGCCTCGCCGCGGACCTCGGCGGCTTCGTCGCCGCCGTGCTCGTCTGCTACCTCTTCTTCGGCTGAGCCGCAGACTCGGCGAGCGCGCGCCCGGCGGCCTCGCCGAGCGCCGCGAAGAAGGGGGAGGCGACCGTGTCGTAGTCGTAGCGGTCGTCGTTCAGCACGCCGTCCGAGTTGGTATAGAGCGTCGCGGCGACGAAGAGCGAGCGGCCGCTCGCTCGCTCCTCGATCCAGGCGTTCTCGGTGGAGAAGCCGTAGGCGCGGCCGATCTTGTTGACGATCCGCCAGCGCTCCTCGGGGAGCACGCGGAGGAGGCCGGGCAGCAGGAACTTCCCCCACGAGTCGGGATAAGCGACCGGATCGAAGACGGGGTCGGTCGATGCGCGCGGGACCTCGCTCATCGCGCCGAGAAGGAAGGCGCGGTCGTCGTCGGCGAGCGCGAAGGGGCCGCCGCCCCCGCAGGCGGCGTCGGGGCGCACCAATTTGCAGAGGCCGCGCTGCAGGTCGATCAGCGAGAAACGGTTCTTCGTCGCGAAGTCCATCGGCCGGTCGACCCGCCGGTCGCCCGTCAGGTAGGCCCGCCCCGCGAGCAGCCGGGGAATCGTCGGGGGTGGGGGGAGCGGTGCGCTCTCGCGCGCCGCGAGCGTGTGGGTGAAACCGTCCGCCGCGAAGTCGATGCGGGGGAGGCGCCGGTTCTCCTCGGGCGTCATCGGTCGCGAGAGCCGGTGCACGATCCTCGGCGCGTCGAGGCCGGCGTGCGCCAGCGAAGCGGCGATGCCGTCCTGACCGGCGAGCGCGTAGAGGCGGTTGAAGGCCTCGTTGTCGGAGACGATCGCGAGCTTGCGGATCTCCTGCGCGACCGTGATCTTGCCGTTCGCGAGGTGGGTGGGATCCGCGTCCTGGAGGGTTTCGCCCGCGAAGAGCGGATGGATCGCGAGCGGCGTGCCGCGGTCGATCGGGAGCCCGGTCTCGCGCCGGATCTCCGCCAGCCGCTCGAGCGCCGCGACCGCGGCGAAGGTCTTGATCGCGCTCGCCGGATAGAAGTACTCCGCGCCGGCGCGAAAGGTCGCCTGCCGCAGGCGCGGCGGCGCGCCCGGGGACTCCTCCAACCAGCCGACGACGATCTGCAAGCGGAGCTTCGCCGCGCGGCGGGCGAAGACGCGGAGCGGCGGCGAATCGTCGAACCAGCCGCCCAGCGGGTCCGGAGCCGAGCGCGCGTCGCTCACGGAAGAGGAGGTGGCGCAGCCCGCGAGCAGGAGGAGGGTGAGCGCCGGGAGGAGGCGCGTCGTCACCGCGGGCTCACCGCGCCGCGGGGGCGAGGAGCGGGACCGATTCGCGCTCCGTTTCGAGCAGCGACTCGAGCCGCTGACGCGCGTTGATCCGAAGGAGGCGCTCCCCGTCGACCAGCACCTCGGCCGGACGGCCGTGGTCGTTGTAGTTGGAGGCCATCGACATGCCGTAGGCGCCGGAGGAGAAGACGGCGACCAGGTCCCCTTGCTCCATCGGCGGCAGCAGCCGGCCGCGCGCCAGGAAGTCGCCGGTCTCGCAGATCGGGCCGACGAGATCGCAGCGCTCGAGCCCCGGCAGGTCGGACTCCTCGACCCAGCGCGGCGCCGGTCCCTCCCAGCGCGCCGGCCAGGCGAAGTGGAAGGCGCGATAGAGCGCGGGTCGGATGAGCGTGTGCATGCCGCCGTCGCAGATCACGAAGGTCTTGGCGCGGCCGCGCTTCACGTGCTCGACGCGGGTGAGCAGAAGCCCCGAGTTGCCGAGGATGGAGCGTCCCGGTTCGAGCAGGATCCGGAGGCCGGCGGCGACGCGCGGCGCCAGGAGCGGGACGAGACGCGCCGCGTACGCCTCGAGCGGAGGCACCGAACCTTCGGTGTAGGGGATCGGCCAGCCGCCGCCCAGATTGAGGATGGTCGCGACGTGGCCGCGACGCGCCAGCTCGTCGATCAGGCCGAAGGCGACCGCGATCGCCTCGGCGTAGGGCTCGACCTCGGGGACCGGCGAGCCGATGTGGAGATGGAGCCCCCGGAAGGCGAGCCCCGGCTTCCCCGCCCAGCGCTCGACCACCGCCCCGATGCGGTCGGCGTCGATACCGAACTTGTTCTCCTCCTTGCCGGTGGTCGTGTACTCGTGGGTGTGCGGGTCGACGTTCGGGTTGACGCGCAGGCAGAAGGGGGCGACGACCCCGAGCTCGGTGGCGATTTTCGAGAGGCGCGCGAGCTCGCTCTCGGACTCGACGTTGAAGCGACCGACCGGGCCGCGCGTCAGGGGATCGCCGGCGCCGAAGCGTTCCGCGACCTCGCGAACCGGGCTGAAGCGGCCGTCGAGCGCGGCGCGGACCTCGTCCTCGCTCTTGCCGACGCCGGCGAAGACGATCTCCGACATCGGCGTTCCGGCGAGCCAGGCGCGCTCGAGCTCTCCCCCCGAGACGACGTCCATGCCGGCTCCGAGGCCGCGCAGCAGGCGGATCAGGTGGAGGTTCGGGCTTGCCTTGACGGCGTAGTGGAGCTCGGCGTCGAGCGGCGCGAAAGCCTTCTGGAGGCGTCCGAAAGCGTCGCGGATGGCGGTCGCGGAGTAGACGTAGGTGGGGGTTGCGACGGCCGCGGCGATCGCCTCGACCGGGACGGCATCGGCGTGCAGGCGGCCGTCCTGCCAGGTGAACGGATTCATGCCGGCAGTATATCGGCGGGTCGGGCGCTCCCTGCGCCTCGGCGCGCGGCGCGCTTCCCGTGCGGGTGCCTTCAGGGCGCGGCGAGCGCGTCGTTCGCCAGCGGCTCGACGCCCAGACCGGGGCCCTCCGAGGGCACGAGTCTTCCCTCCTCGAGCCCGATGCCCGAGAAGAGGTCGTTCGCGATCAGCAGGTGACCGTCGAGGTCGATCCAGTCCACGAGCGGCGCCACCGCGAGCGCCGCAGCGATGCCGAGCGACGTCTCGACCATGCAGCCCAGGAGGATCTTGAGGCCGTGCGCGCGCGCCACGGCGATCAGGCGGAGGGCCGGCTGAATGCCACCGCACTTCGCGAGCTTGAGGTTGATGCCGTCGTAGGCCCCCGCGAGGCGGGGCACGTCGCGCGCGTCGTGGACGTCCTCGTCCGCCAGGAGCGGCAGACGCGTGTGCTCGCGCAGGCGGCGGACGCTCTCGAGGTCTCCCTCCCGGAAGGGCTGCTCGACGAGCTCGACGCCGAGCCGCTCGAGCTCCGGGAGGATCTCGACCGCGCGCTCGAACGACCACCCCTCGTTGGCATCGACGCGGATCGGCAGGTCCGTCGCGCCGCGCACCGCGCGCAGGAGCTCGAGGTCGCCTTCGAGCCCCATCTTGAGCTTGAGGACGCGAAAAGCCGAGGCGGCCGCGACCTTTTCGAGAGCTTCCGGAATCGGGTCGATGCCGATCGTCCAGGAGGTGGGAGGCAGGGCGCGCGTGCCGATGCCGAGGAGCTCGCGCACGGGGACGCCCAGCCGCCGCGCCGCGAGGTCGTGGAGCGCGGCGTCGAAGGCCGCCCGCGCCGCCCGCTCGCCAGGCGCCGCGAGCCGCTCCGCCTCCTCGGCGAAGGCCCGGGGATCCGCGAGACGGGCCGCCATGGACTCGAGCGCTCCGGCGGCGGACTCGGCGCTCTCCCGGTAGCGAGGGATCGGCGCCGCTTCGCCGCGCCCGACGAGGCCGTCCTGCTCGATCTCGAAGATCACGTTGCGGCGCGTCGCGGAGGTGCCACGGGAGAGCCGGAAGGGAGTGCGCAGGCGGAGCTCCACCGTGCGCGTGCGACAGCGAATCGTCATGCGGGGATCTTATGGCGGTTGACCGCGACGTCGCCGCGCGGCGAAGATGCGCGCATGCTCTCTTCGCCCTTCGCGATCCTGGCGGCGCTCGCGTCGCTGGTCGCGGTGGTCTTCCAGCTCGCCGAGCGGCCCACTCTCGAGCCCCTCTTCCGCCGGCTGCCGCCGGTCTTCTGGGTCTATGCGCTGCCGATGCTCGCGACCTCGGCCGGGCTCCTCCCCGCGACGAGCCCACTCTACGGAGCGCTCTCGCGTTTCTTGCTTCCGGCCAGCCTGGCGCTCATCCTCCTCTCGTCGGATCTGCGCGCGGTGGCCCGTCTCGGGCCGCGAGCGCTCGCCGCGATGGCCGCGGCGGCGGTCGGGATCGCCTCGGGCTCGCTCGTCTCCTTTCTCCTCTTCGGCCGCGCGCTCGGCGAGGGGGCCTGGAAGGTCTATGCGGCTCTCACCGGCACCTGGATCGGCGGCAGCGCGAATCTGGTCGCCGTGGCGACGGCGCTCGGAATCCCGGCCGACGCGCAGGGGATCGCGATCCTGATCGACACCGTGGTCGCCTACTCCTGGATGGCGTTCCTGATCTACTTGTCGGGGCGGCAGGCGGCGCTCGACCGGAGACTCCGCGCCGACCGGGCCGAGGTCGCCGCGATCGGCGCGCGCGTCGCGGGGCGGCTCGAGCACGACCGGCGCCCGACGTCGACCGCCGACGCCACGTTGCTCGTGGGCTTGGCGCTCGCTCTCGCCGCCTTCGCCATGGAGATCGGCCGCCGGTTACCGCAAGTGGGGGAGGTGCTCTCCCCCTTCGCCTGGGGGATCCTCATCCTCACGAGCGTCGGGCTCCTGCTCTCGCTCACCCCGCTCGCGCGCTACGACGGCGCCGGCGCCTCGAGCCTGGGCTACGCCGGCTTCTACCTGCTGCTCGCGGGCGTCGGCGCGCAGGCCGATCTCCGCAACGTCCTCGCGCAGCCGCTCTGGATCGCCGCCGGGGCCGTGGTCCTGCTCGTGCACGCATCGGTGCTCCTGGTCGCGCTCCGGCTGCTCCGCGCCCCTGCCTTCTTCTTCGGCACCGCGAGCCAGGCGGCGATCGGCGGCTATTCGTCGGCGCCGGTGGTGGCGGAGATCTACCAGCCAGGGCTCGCGCCCGTGGGGCTCTTGTTGGCCGTGGTGGGGAACGTGCTCGGCACCTACCTGGGGTTGGCCGTGGGCCAACTGCTGGCGCGTCTCTAGACTCTCAGGTAGATCCGCCGCCGGTCGAGCGCGATGGCGACCGCGAACCAGAGCGCCACGGTTCCCAGTGCCCAGACGAGCGAGGCGATGTAGTCCGGGAAGACAGCCGCGCAGAGGTGCTCGTAGAGCCACTTCTGGAGGGCGACGACCCCTCCGGCCCCATCCGGCCAACGGATGCGGGAGAGGACTCGCGCGAGCAGCCCGCTCCCGACATAGACCGCGATCGCGTTGCTGCCGAAGATCGCGAAGGGGCGTGCCCAGCCGGCTCCGCGCGGCGAGCCGGGCCGGTCGACGAACGCATGGAGCAGGGCGAGCGCGGCGAGCGCCGCGCCGCCGGTGAAGAGGACGTAGGTCGGCGACCAGAGGTTCTTGTTGATCGGGAAGAGCGGCGCGAGGAGGAGGCCGGCGGCTCCGAGCAGCGCTCCCCATGCCGCCAACGGCCGCACCGCGCCGAGGCCCTCGCTTCGCCGGAGCCGCTCGCCGGCGAAGATCCCGAGGAGCGCCGACACGATGGCCGGGAGCGTCGAGAGGATTCCCTCCGGATCCCCTGGTCCGGGGGCGTAACGCCAGGTGTGCTGACCGAGCACGCGATGGTCGAGCCAGGCGGCGAGGTTGCCCTCCGGCGAGAGGTTGCCGGCGCCGAAACCGGGGACCGGCACGAGAAGCATCAGCGCCCAGTAGCCGCCCAAGAGCGCGACGCAGAGGAGAAGGCGTCCGCGTCGTCCGAAGTGGAGGAAGGCGAGCGCCGCCACGAGGTAGACGATCGCAATCCGCTGCAACACGCCGGGGATGCGGGGACGCTGCCAGATGACCGGGTCGAAGGGGAACCAGTTGAGCAGCAGCCCGAGCGCGAAGAGGAGAGCGGCGCGCCGGAGGATCTTCCGGTGGAGCGCTCCCGTTCCTTCTCGACCCGCGTCGCGGCGGGGCCCGAGCGCCAGGGGAATCGCCACGCCGAGAATGAAGAGGAAGAAAGGGAAGACGAGGTCGGTCGGCGTCCAGCCGTGCCACTCGGCGTGCAGGAGCGGCGCGTAGGTCTTCCCCCAGTCGCCGGCGTTGTTGACCAGGATCATCAACGCGATGGTCGCGCCGCGGAAGACGTCGAGCGAGCGGAGGCGCGGGCGAGCCAGGCGAGCGGGCGGGGCCTCGGGCGCCATCTCCCGGCGACCCTCAGTAGCGATCGGCCCGGAAGGGCTCGGGGTCGAAGCTGGGGGTGACGCCGGTCATCAGGTCGGCCAACAGGCGGCCCGTTCCGAGCGCCGTCTTGAGCCCGGTCATCTGATGGCCGGTGGCGAGCCAGACGTCCCCCTTGCCACGCGCTCTGCCGATGATCGGCATACCGTCGGGGGCGCAGGGACGAAGCCCCCGCCAGACCTCGGTCACCTGCGGCTGCTCGGGGAGCGCGAGCATTCCCTGCGCGCCGCGCAGGATGACGTTGAGACGCCGTTGGTTGATCGAGAAGTCGTTCTTCACGAGCTCGAGGGTCCCCGAGATGCGGAGCGCGTGCCGGTGCGGATTGACGGCCACCTTCCGCTCGATCAGGTAGATCGAGCGCGTCGGGTGCGGATCGAGGCGCGGCAGGACGAGCGAGTATCCCTTGGCGCCCAGGATCGGGACACGGAGGCCGAGCTCCCTGCCGAGATCCTCCGACCAAGCCCCGGTCGCGAGCACCACGCGCTCGGCGGCGACGACGCCGTGGGTGGTGGTGAGTCGACGCGGGTGGGTCCCGTTGGTCGAGAAGGCGTAGACCTCGGTTCCCTCGGCGATCTGCACGCCGGCGCGGAGGGCCTCGGCGGTCAGGGCCTGCACGGCGGGATAGGGCTCGCACTGGGCGTCGTCGGGGAAGTACCAGCCGCCGACCTGCGCGCCCACGATCGCCGGTTCGCGCGCGCGCACCTCGTCGGCGCTCCAGAGCTCGGCGCGGATGCCGTTCTTCGAGACCAGCTCGATCATCCCGCGCGCGGCCTCGAGCGAGGTCCGATGCTCGTAGACCGCGATCAGGCCGGGGCGGGCGAAACCGAAGGGCTCGGGAGCGCGTGCCGCGAGCTCCTCCCAGAGGTCGACGCTCACCCGGCAGAGCTCGAGCAGCGCCGCGGCGCCGCGCTCGAAGCGGTCGCGCCGGGCGGCGAGGAGGAAGCCGCTGAGCCAGCGGAGGTAGGCCAAGTCGAGCCGGGGTTGGATGTAGAGCGGGCTCTCCGGATCGAGCATCCAGCCGAGCGACTTGCGGACGACGCTCGGATTGGCGAGCGGCAGCGAGAGCGACGGGGTGAGCCAGCCGGCGTTGCCGAAGGAGCAGCCGTGGCCGACGCGGTCCCGCTCCAGCACGAGGACCTGAGCGCCCCGGCGGGCGAGCTCGTGAGCGCAGGCGATGCCGACCACGCCGCCGCCGATGACGGCGACGTCGACGGAGGGGGGGAGGGAGGAAGAGGGAGAAACGGAGTTCTGTTCCATGGAGCCCCAGTCAGGATATCCCAGCGTTCACGCCCCTCATGATGGCGCGCCACCGGTGTCGTAGGGCCGCCCGTCCGGGCGGTTTCGCCTGCGCGAGCGGGGGCGTTCGGTTCAGTGGAAGTCGTGGCTCGGGGTTTCGACGAGAGCGGTCAAGGGCCAGAGGCGCTCGGCCTGGAGCGAGACGCTGCCGTCGCGGTTCTGCACCACCCCTTCGACCACGAGGCCCGGGTTGCCGACGATCACCGCGCGCTCCTGGAGGAGGAGCGCCCGGCGGACGATCGCCTGCACCATGCCGGTTTCGTCCTCGAGCGTGAGGAAGAGGGTGCCGTTGGCGGTGCCCGGGCGTTGGCGCACGATCACCGCGCCGGCGGTGCGGATGCGCGTGCCGGCTGCGAACTTCGGCACCTCGGCCGCCGGGACGACCCCCTGGCGGGCGAGCGCCGCGCGCGCGTAGACCATCGGATGCGCGCCCACCGTGAGCCCGGTGCCCGCGAAGTCGGCCGCCGTCTCCTCGAACGGGGTCATCTCCGGGAGGGGGGAGCCGACTTCTCTGGCATTCAGCCGATTCACGGGGCGCTGATCCCCCCCTCCGTGCCCGCCCCTTCCCGCGCGGGAGATTCCATCGCTCCGCCGCCCGCGGCCGTCGGGTGAAGGCTCCGTCGCGCTCCGGCTCGCAACGCTTTGCGAGGCGCGTCGCGTCTCCTCCGCCTTCCCCCGCCGGCCTTCCCCCCGAGGAGTTGCCATCGTTTCCCGTGCCCCGAGAGTTCGACCGGGTGGGGGCGCGTCCGGGCGGAGCTCCCCGCAGAGGGGCCTCTGAGGCCGAGCAGTCGAAAGCATTGGCACACGACCACGACCCGGCGAGGCCGAAGCGGAGGCGGGCGCCCCTGGCTGGCCTTCGAAAGGCGCCCGCCGGTCCCGGCGCGGGGAGATCGGACCGGACGCGGGGGAACGCTGACGACCGAGGAACCCACCCTCTTCGACATCGATGCCCTCCTCCGGAGCAGGCTCTTCCTCGAACAACGCCCCCGCCGGCCGTGCCGCGAGCGCCGCCTGCCAGAGCGCGGCGCGCCGCGTGAGCCCGAGCGAGGCGAGCGCCCCCACCTCGGCCAGCCGCGCGAGCTCGTCGTCGCGCAGCTCCGCGCGCCGCTTGAGCGCCTCGACGTCGGCGTACGGTCCGCCGCGCGCCCGCTCGGCCGCGATCCGTTCGCCCGCCGCCTGGCGCAGCCCGCTCACGTAGCGCAGCCCGATCCGGCAGGCGCCCTCCTCCCAGCAACATCGCAAGTCGGAGTGGTTGACGTCGATCGGCAGCGCGGTGACGCCGTGGCGCTGCGCGTCCTTGACCAGGCTCGCCGGGTGGTAGAAGCCCATCGGCCAGGCGTTCAGGAGCGCGATCAGGAAGGCGGTCGGGTGGTAGCGCTTGAGGTAGGCCGAGGCGTAGGCGATGAGCGCGAAGCTCGCGGCGTGCGACTCGGGGAAGCCGTAGAGCGCGAAGGAGGTGATCGACTGGACGATCCGGTCCTGCGTCTCGCCGGCGATGCCGCGCGCGGCCATGCCGGCGCGCAGCCGCTGCTCGATCGACTGCATGCGTTCGACCGAGCGCTTGAAGCCCATCGCGCGGCGCAGCTCCTCGGCCTCGCCGCCCGAGAAACCCGAGACCGCCATCGCCATCCGCAGCAGCTGCTCCTGGAAGATCGGCACGCCGAGCGTCCGCTTCAGGATCGGCTCGAGCACCGGGTGGAAGTAGGTGACCTCCTCGCGGCCGAGCCGCCGCTCGAAGAAGGGGTGCACCATGCCGCCGGTGATCGGCCCCGGCCGGATGATCGCCACCTGGATGACGAGGTCGTAGAACTTCTCCGGCGCGTTCCTCGGCAGCGACGCCATCTGCGCGCGGCTCTCCACCTGGAAGACGCCGACCGTGTCGGCGGCGCGGAGCATCGCGTAGACCCCCGGGTCGTCGGCCGGCAGATGGGCGAGATCCACCTCCTGCCGCTCGTGCTCGCGGATGATCGGGATCGCCTCCTCGAGCGCGTTCAGCATCCCCAAGCCGAGCAGGTCGACCTTGATGAGGCCGAGATCGGCGCAGTCGTCCTTGTCCCACTGCACGATGGTGCGGCCGGGCATCGCGGCGGGCTCGAGCGGCACCACCTCGTCGAGCCGGCCGGCGGCGATCACCATCCCCCCCGAGTGCTGCCCGAGGTGGCGTGGCAGGTTCTGGATGCGCCGCCAGTAGGTGGCGAAGTGACGGTTGCGCCCCTCCGCGGGATCGAAGCCGGCGGCGGCGAGCTCGCGCTCGAGCCGCTTGTCGTCGCCGCGCTCGAGGTCGTAGCGGAAGTGGCCGAGCTGCTTGGCGAGGCGGTCGACCTGGCTCTCGGAGTAGCCGAGCACCTTCGCCACCTCGCGCGCCGCCATGCGGTCGCGGTAGGTGATCACGTTGGCGGTCATGGCGGCGGAGGAGCCCTCGCCGCCGTAGCGGCGGTAGACGTACTGGATGACCTTCTCGCGCTGGTCCCCCGAGGGGAGGTCGAGATCGATGTCGGGCCACTCGCCGCGCTCCTCCGACAGGAAGCGCTCGAAGAGGAGCTCCATCTTCACCGGATCGATGGCGGTGATGCCCAAGGCGTAGCAGACCGCGCTGTTGGCGGCCGAGCCCCGCCCCTGGCAGAGGATGCGCTCGCGCCGGCAGAACTCGACCAAGTCCCAGACGATCAGGAAGTAGCCGGCGAGGTCGAGCTTCGCGATCAGCGCGAGCTCGCGCTCGATCTGCGCCTGGGCGCGCGCCGAGAGCGGCCGGAAGCGGGCGCGGGCGCGGTTCCAGGTGATCTCGGCGAGATAGGAGGTCGGCGTCGCCCCGGGAGGGAGCGGATAGTCGGGGAAGCGGTAGCCCAGGTCGGCGAGGGTGAAGTCGAGCCGCGCGCCGAGCTCGCGCGCGTGCGCGACGGCACCTGGCAGGTCGGGGAAGAGGCGTGCGATCTCGGGCGCCGATTTCAGGTGACGCTCGCGCTGGGCGGCGAGGAGCGACCCCGCGGCGTCGAGCGTCACGTGGTGGCGGATCGCGGTCAGGATGTCGTGCAGCGGCTTCTCCTCGCGCCGCGCGTAGCGCGCCCCTTGCGTCGCCAGGAGCGGCAGGCGCAGGCGCTCGGCGAGCTCGACGAGGAGCTGATTCCTCCGCTCCTCGCCGCGCAGGCCGTGGCGCTGGAGCTCGACGTGCAGGCGCCCGGGGAAGAGCGCCGCGAGCCGCTCGAGGAGGGCGCGTGCGCCGGCGAGCTCGCCCTGGTCGAGCAGGCGCGCGAGCGGGCTCTCGTCGCTCCCGGTGAGGACGTGGAGCCCCGCGGCGTGCCGGGCGACCTCCTCCCAGGTGGCGCGCGCCTCTCCCTTGGGCTTGCCGTCGGCCGCGGCGGTGATCAGCTTGCAGAGGTTCTTGTACCCCTCGCGCGATTCGACCAGCAGGGTCAAGCGGGGAGCGGAGCTGAGGTCGATCGAAACTCTCGCTTTGCGACCGTCTGGTGCGCCGCTTCGGTGCCCGTGCTCGCTGGCGCTCGCATCTTCCGCTCCTGCGCGGCGCCCCAGCCGATCGACGTCACCCTCCTGCCGCGGGGGTAGGGCCGGCGGGGAAGAGCGGAGGAGACGCGACGCGCCTCGCAAAGCGTTGCGAGCCGGAGCGCGACGG
>CAYZBH010000036.1:0-2293 GCA_964476605.1 uncultured Thermoanaerobaculia bacterium
TGCCGTCGTAGGCCTCGAGCCCCCCGACCAGCGCCTCGATCGCCTCGAGGTCGAGATGGTTCGTCGGCTCGTCGAGGACGAGGACGTTGGGGCGCGTCACCGACAGCTTGGCGAAGACGAGGCGCGCGGCCTCCCCTCCCGAGAGCGCGCGCAACGGCTTCTCGACCTCCTCCTTCTGGAAGAGCACCTCGGCGAGCTTGCCGCGCACGAAGGAGACGGTCTCGCCGGGCACCAATTCCCAGAACCAGGACTCGAGGGTCTGCTCGGAGGATTCGACCGCCTCCCGGTGATCCTGGGCGAAGTAGCCGGGCCAGGTCTCGTAGCCCCATTCGACCTTGCCCGCGTCGGGCTCCAGGAGCCCCATCGCGATCTTGAGCAGGGTCGACTTGCCGATTCCGTTGGGGCCGAGGATCGCGAGCCGGTCGCCGCGCTGCACGGTGAGCGAGACGTCGGAGAGGACGTGGTTCTCGCCGTAGGACTTCGAGAGCCCCTCGATCGCGAGCACGGCGCGCCCCGAGGGGCGCCGCTGGCCGAAGCGGAAGGTCGGGTAGCGGCGCGAGCTCTGCGGCAGCTTGTCGATGACGATGCGCTCGATGAGCTTCATCTTCGACTTGGCCTGCCGCGCCTTGGTCGCCTTCGCCTTGAAGCGATCGACGAACTCCTTGTGGTGCGCGATCTCGGCCTCCCGCTTCTCGATCTCGGCCTCTTTGCGGTCGCGCTCCTCGACCTTCGCCTCGGCGAACTTCGAGTAGTTGCCGTGGTAGAGGAGGATGGTCTCGTAGTCGACGTCGACGATGTGGGTGCAGACGTTGTCGAGGAAGCGGTGGTCGTGCGAGATCACGATCGCGCAGCCGGGGAAGCTCGAGAGGAACTTCTCGAGCCAGCGGATGGTCAGGATGTCGAGGTGGTTGGTGGGCTCGTCGAGGAGCAGCACGTCGGGCTCGGCGGCGAGGCACTGGGCGAGCAGCACGCGCAGCTTGAAGCCGCCGGAGAGGACGCGCATCGGCTCCCGGTGCACCTTGGTGGGAATGCCCAGGCCTTCCAGGATCTCGCCGGCCTTCGCCTCGAGGGCGTAGCCGTCGTTCCGCAGGATGTAGTCCTCGACCTCGGCGTAGCGGTCGGTGTCGAAGGCCTCGTCGTCGGAGTGGGAGAGCAGCCGCTCGCGCTCGACGATCGCCTCCCAGACGTCGTGCCGCCCCATCATCGCGACCTCGAGGATCGGCGTCTCCTCGTACTGGAAGTGATCCTGCTTGAGGACCCCGAGGCGGGCGCGCCGCGGGATGTTGATCGTGCCGTCGGAGGCGAGCTCCTCCCCGGCGAGGATCCTGAGCAGGGTCGACTTGCCCGAGCCGTTCGCCCCCACCAGCCCGTAGCGGCAGCCGGGGTTGAGCTGCAGCGAAACGCCGGCGAAGAGCGTGTCCGCCCCCCAGGCTTTGCTCAAGTTCGTCACCGAAATCATGGCGGCGGAAGAGTTTATCAGCCCGTTCGCGGCGCCGGATCGGGGTGCTAGCGTGAGGGTCGAACACGAGGAGGCACCATGGCCAAGCCTACGAAGAGCGAAGCCGAGCGCGCGCCGAAGCCGCGCCGAAAGCCGGAGACGCTGCGCCTGCGGAGCTATGCCCCGGGGCTCACGGTGAGCGATCTCGAGCGGAGCCTCGATTTCTACACCCGGGCCTTGGGGTTCGTTCCCGGGGAGCGCTTCGAGGAGGGGGGCAAGCTCGTCTTCGTCATGCTGAAGGCGGGTTCCTGCGAGCTCGGGCTGGGGCAGGACGACTGGAAGAAGGGGCGGGACCGGAAGAAGGGGGAGGGCTTCCGCCTCTGGTGCCGCACGACCCAGGACGTCGACGCGCTCGCCGCGCGGGCGCGGGCCGCCGGGGCGAAGATCACCGACGAGCCCAAGGACTCCCCCTGGGGGCGCGCCTTCTCCCTCGACGACCCCGATGGCTTCCACTGGACCTTCGCGCGGCAGGGCGCGCGCTGAGCTCCGGACAGTAGACGCCCCCCGCCCGAACGGGCGTTGCGGGCGCTCGGCCGACGGCGCAGCCTGAGGCATGTCCCATCCGGGGGGGAGCTGCCCGCGGCATGGCGGTTCGTTCGGCAGGACCGCGAAGCGCTGGCTGCTCTGGAACTCGCTCGCGACCGGTCTGCTCGCGCTGGGCTGGGTGCTCCTCAGGAGCGGCCGGCGGCCGAGCCGGCTCGCGTACCCCTGCCAGCGCGCGGCGCTCGCGACCGCGATGCTCGCGCTCGGCGCTCCGGCGGCGGCCGGCCTCGCGGTCCTCCGGAGCCGGCTCCG
>CAYZBH010000036.1:2393-39363 GCA_964476605.1 uncultured Thermoanaerobaculia bacterium
TCGCGCTCGGCGCTCCGGCGGCGGCCGGCCTCGCGGTCCTCCGGAGCCGGCTCCGTGCCGCCCTTCGCGCTCCCGTCGCTCTCGCCACCCTCTGCGCCGCGCTCTTCGCCGTACTCGTCGGGTGGAACGACCTCACGCCGCTCGACGCGGTCGCGCTGCCGGCGGCGCCGCTGCTGCGCGCCCCCGCGGACTACCGCGCGGAGCTCTTTCACGCCGCCGGCTGCCGGCAGCAGGTCGTCGGCGACCGCTTCGAATGTCTCGACGATCTGCTGGCGCTCATGGGGCGGCGGGGCCTCAAGATCTACCGCTCGCCCCAGGTGACCGATCTCTCCGGGCCGGATGGCCTGATCGCGGCGCACGACGTCGTGGTCGTCAAGATCAACTACCAGTGGGATCAGCGCGGGGGCACCAACACCGATCTGCTGCGCGGTCTGGTGCGCGTCCTCGTCGATCACCCCGACGGCTTCACCGGCGAGGTGGTGATCGCCGAGAACGCGCAGTTCGCCGCCACCTCGGGCTTCGATCGTCTCTCCAACAACGCCGAAGACACCTCGCTCTCACCGCACGACGTCGTGCTCCACTTCCAAGGGCTCGGCCACTCGGTCTCCCAGTTCGACTGGACGGCGCTCAAGGACACCCAGGTGAGCGAGTATTCGAGCGGCGATCTCGCCGACGGCTACGTGCTCGAGCCCTACGATCCGACGCTCCAGGCGCGCCCTTCGTATCCGAAGTTCCGGAGCGCGGGGGGTGCCTACGTGAGCCTCCGCTACGGCGTCTGGTCGCCGGCCGCGGGGAGCTACGACCGGACCCGGCTGAAGCGGATCAACCTGCCGGTCCTCAAGTCGCACCATGCGGTCTACGGCGCCACCGCCTGCGTCAAGAACCACATGGGGCTGGTCACCAACTACATCGGCACCGGATCGCACAACGCCATCCGCTATGGCCTGCTGGGGGCGGTGATGGGGCTGATCGGGCCGCCCGATCTGAACCTCCTGGACGCGATCTGGGTGAACGGCAATCCGAATACCGGTCCGTCCACCCCCTACTCGGGCGCCACCCGACGCGACGAGCTCGTGGCGAGCCTCGATCCGGTCGCGGCCGACCGCTGGGCGGTCGCCAACATCCTCGTTCCGGCCTTCCTCGCCAACGGCTTCACGCCCCCCTGGCCGGTGCCGTCGGCCGATCCCGATCTCCCGTCGGGCGCCTTCCGCACCTACCTCGACCAGTCGATGCAGCGCCTCCTCGCCGCGGGCTACACGGTCACCAACGACCCCGCCGCGATCGACCTCTACGAAGTGGTGACCCTCTTCCGCGACGGCTTCGAGTCGGGCGACAGCTCCGCCTGGTCGCAGACGACGCCCTGAGCTGGCGCTCGGCTAGCGCTCGAAACCGGGGAGCTTCGTGGCGCGGGCGAGCTCGCCGAGCTTCGACTGCACGCGCGCGAGGTTCTCCGGCCCGAGGCGCAGGAGGTGGCGGGTGAGCGCCGAGCTCCCCTCGAGCGCCGGGTCCTCCAGCTCGTAGGTCGTGACCTTGAGGCGCACCGCGAGCGGCGCGTCGGGGAAGCGCACCGAGAGGATGTTGGCGACGGCGCGCGCCAGGGTCTCGTCGAAGGTCCGGCCCGGATAACCCTGCTCCGCGTAAGCGGCATCCAGGAGCGGATGGATCTCGCGATAGAGGCGCGCGCAGCCGGCGCTGTCGAGCGACACGAAGGTCTCGGTCGCTCCGTCGTAGCGGCGGTAGCTCGCCGGATCGACGAAGGTCCCGAGGGTGGTGCTGCGGACGCGGAAGCCCTCGGTGGGAGTCAGGAAGCGCAGGTGCGGCGCTGGGCTCGTCCCCTCCGAGACGTTCACCACGGCCGCGACGAAACGGCGCACCAGCTCGTCGTTCGCGAGCCAGGCGGCGAGCCGGGGGTGCGCCGAGAGGGCGCCGGCCAGCTCGCGGACCACGGCGTCGCTCACGTCGAGGCGCGGCAGCACGATCGCGGTCGGTTGAGCGGCTGCCGGAGCGGCGGGCGCGGCCTCGGCCTCGGGCGCCGCGGCGGAGGGGGGCATGGCGTCCGGGGTCGCCACGGAGCGCGAGGCGCGCCAGGCGAAGATCGCGAGGATCGCGATCAGCAGCGCGGCGCCGCCGATCCAGAGCGCGGGGCTGCCGCCCGAGGAGCGGTCCGAGACATTGGAACGGGCGGGACGCGTGGAACGGGAGGGCAGAGGCTCGGTGTGTTCGAGCTCGCGTTCGTCGATGGGGGCCATGGCGGAACCTCCTCTCTCGGTCAGGGGAGCGCGCGCCCCGGGGTCCACGGCACGCCGGCCGCGTCGAGGCGACGCTCGAGGGCCGGCAGGGTCTCGTTCCGGACCGCCTCGAGCCGCGCTTCGATCGTCGCGAGCTCGCTCTCCGCGAGCTCGAGCGCCCGCCGGTGGGTCGCCGTCGGGCCGTAGGTCGAGTAGCGCGTGCCGATCCCGGCGGCGCCGAGACGGGAACCGACGGTCGCGCGATCGGGCTCGGAGAGCTCCGCCTTCGTGCGCGTCCCTCCGAGCGTCTCGTCGAGCGCGTAGAGCTCCTGCCGCAGGGCGTTGACGTCGGCGTCGAGCGCGGCGGGACCGCGGGAGCGCGCGAGGGCGAAGGCCAGCAGGTCGACCCGCGAGGCCGCCGCGTCGAGCGCCGAGCGCACGGCGCTCAGGCGTCCGCTCGCGGTCTCGAGCTGCCGCCCGAACGCCGCGACCTCCGCCGGCGAGGCGCCCGGGAGCCCGCGCGCGCGCAGCGGCGCCACCTCGAACTCGCGCGGGCCCGCGAGCCGTTCGGTCGCCCCGTCGACCCGCCGCACGAGCTCCACGCTGTAGCGCCCCGGCGCGGCGAGCGAGCCCGTCGCCGGGAAGTCTTCGTCGGGATCGGGGGGTTTCGGAGGCGCCACGAGCGCGTCCGCGGGCGGATAACGGAGATCCCAGGCGACGCGATGGAACCCCTTCTTGGCGGGCGCCTCGACCCGTCGGACGATCTCGCCCCCGGCGTCGCGCACCAGGAGGTAGACGGCGGGCTCCGGCTCGCGGCGCTCGGCCTCGAGCGCCTCCCAACCCGGGATCGGCGTGTCCTCCCCCTTGGCGATCAGCGGCTTCTCCGCGGCCTTGCGGCGCTCGGCGCGCGACTGGACGTCCTCGGCCAGGTAGTAGGTGAAGACGGCGCCGAACGGCGGATTGGGGGCGAGGAACATGGCGGCGCCCTGTTCCGCGACGCCGTCGCCGCCGAGCGGCCGGCGGGGGACGTACCACCAGCTCTTGCGCGGCGCGAAGAGGAGCGCCGGCTCGGCGAGCGCCTTCTCCGACAGCTCGCGCAGCGGCGAGTAGTCGTCGAGCACCCAGATACCGCGGCCGAACGAGCCCGCCACCAGGTCGTTCTCGCGGCGCTGGATCGCGAGGTCGCGGAAGGAGATGGTGGGGAGCCCGCCGGTGAGCTCGATCCACTTCGTGCCGCCGTCGAGCGTGCAGTAGACGCCGAACTCGGTGGCGGCGAAGAGGAGGTTCGGCGCGACGTGATCCTGCACGACGCGCCAGACGAGGTGGCGCGGGGGCAGGTCGCCGGCGATCGAGCGCCACGTCCGCCCGCGGTCGGTGCTCTTCAGCAGGTAGGGAGCGAAGTCCCCCGACTTGTGGTGGTCGAGCGCCACGTAGACGGTGTCGGCTTGGTGGAGGTCGGCCTTGATGTCGTTGACGAAGGCCCCCGCCGGCACGCCGGGGAGCGTGGCCACGTCGATCGCGCGCCAGTGCGCGCCGCCGTCCTCCGAGACCTGAAGGAGGCCGTCGTCGCTCCCGGCGTAGAGCAGCCCTTCGACGCGCGGCGACTCGGCGAGCGAGGTGATGGTCCCGAAGTCCGACATGGCGCCCATGTCCCAGGGCGCCTCGTAGCTCCAGCGCCGCCCCATCATCGGCTGCTCGAGCCGGGCGATGCCGCGCGTCAGATCCCCCGAGACCGGACGCCAACTGTCCCCCCGGTCGTCGGAGCGGAAGACGCGCTGCGAGGCGTAGTAGAGGCGCGTCGCGGAGTGCGGCGACACCAGGATCGGCGCGTCCCAGTTGAAGCGGTCGGGCGGGTCGCCGGGCTCGGGCTGCGGCTTGAGGTAGACGATCTCGCCGGTCGGCCGGTCGTAGCGGACGAGGTTTCCCTGCTGCCACTCCGAGTAGACGACGTCGGGGTTCCCGGGCTCGGTCGCCGGCTGATAGCCGTCGGCGAAGAGGGTGATGAACCAGTCGGAGTTCCGGATGCCGCTCGTGCTGTCGGTCCGCGACGGCCCCCCCTGGGTCGAGTTGTCCTGGGTGCCGCCGTAGACGTTGTAGAAGGGGGCGTCGTCGTCGACCGCGATCTTGTAGAACTGGGTGACCGGCAAGTTGGCGACGAAGCGCCAGCTCTGGGCGAGATCGAAGCTCTCGTAGAGGCCGCCGTCGGTGCCCACCAGCAGGTAGTCGGGATCGTCGGCGCGGAAGGCGATGACGTGGTTGTCGGAGTGCTTGGCGCTCTCCTTCATCCGGCGGAAGGTCTTGCCGCCGTCGTCGGAGATCTGCGCCCGCACGTCGACGAGATAGAGGCGGTCGAAGGCGTGCGGGCTCGCGTAGAGCTCCTGGTAGTAGTGCGGTCCGGTGGCGCCGGCGACCGCGTCGGAGCGCTTCTCCCAGGAGGCGCCGCGATCGGCCGAGCGCCAGACGCCGCCGGTCCGGCGATCGAGCTCGATCGCGGCGTAGACGACGTCGGGGCGCTGGGGGGAGACGGCGAGCCCGATCTTGCCGAGGTTCCCCTCGGGCAGCCCTTGGGTGAGCTTGGTCCAGCTCTCGCCGCCGTCGGTCGAACGGTAGATCCCCGACTCGGGGCCGCCGCCCAGGTAGGCGGCGACGGTCCGCTGGTGCTGCCAGGTCGCCGCGTAGAGCAGGTCGGGATCGCGCGGATCGATCGCGACGTCGGTGACGCCGGTCCAGTCGCCGCCGCCCAGGACCTTCCGCCAGCTCTTGCCGCCGTCTTTCGTCTCGAAGAGGCCGCGCTCGCCCCCCGGCGCCCAGAGCGGCCCCTGCGCCGCGACCCAGACCACGTCCGGGTTCTTCGGGTGCACCAGGATCTTCGCGATGTGCTCCGACTTCTCGAGCCCGAGCCGGCGCCAGTGGGCGCCGCCGTCCTCGCTCTTGTAGACGCCGTCGCCGAAGCCGACGTGGCGGCCGCCGACGTTCTCGCCGGTGCCGACCCAGACGACGTTCGGGTTCGAGGGGTCGAGGGTGACGCAGCCGATCGAGTAGGAGCTCTGGTGGTCGAAGAGCGGCGTCCAGGTGGTGCCGGCGTTGGTGGTCTTCCAGACCCCGCCGGAGCCCACCGCGACGTACCAGGTGCTCGGATCGTCGGGGCGGATCGCGACGTCGGCGATGCGCCCGGACATCAACGCGGGGCCGAGGTTGCGGAAGGCGAGCCCGTCGAGGGTCGCCGCCGCGAGCCGGGGCTCGGGTTTCGGCAGCGGCTGCGCCGCCTTCTTCGCCACCGTATTTGCCGCTTGGGCGGAAGGCGCAACGAGGGCGAGCAGGGCCAGCCAAGAGAAACCGATTCGCGGGAAACGCATGCGGCAACCTCCTCCAGATGAGGCCAGACGACCTCTTCGGCCCCGGCCGGGGGGGCTATCTTCCGATCATACGCAGATCGCCGGCGCGGGTTCGGGAGCGTCGCCCCGTGGTAGCGTCGCGCGAACCTCACTGCGCTCGTCCGTGGAGGATCCGGAATCGTGAGAGCCCCCCTCGCTACGCTCCTGCTGCGCTGCACCCTGCTGGTCGCCGCTTTCGGCGTGAGCTTCCGGGCTGTCCCCGTGGCACCGGCCGGCGACCCCGACGCCCGTCCTCGGGGCGCGGCCGAAGCGCGCGCCGACCGGGACGGGGAGGCGGGCGA
This sequence comes from uncultured Thermoanaerobaculia bacterium, assembly GCA_964476605.1. Classification (GTDB taxonomy): domain Bacteria; phylum Acidobacteriota; class Thermoanaerobaculia; order Multivoradales; family JAGPDF01; genus JAGPDF01. The sequence continues at coordinate 8,298 of CAYZBH010000036.1, forward strand.
GAGCCCGGGGGACGGCGACTACTTCGCGGTGCGCTACACCTATCCGACCGGCAAGTTCGACGCGCGCTGGCTGCTCGCGGCGGCGGAAGATCATGCGGCCATGGCGGTCGGCACGCCCGCGGGCGAGCTCCGGCAGCGGGCGCGCGCGGGGGGCGCCGGAGGAGCCGAGACGCTCCCGGCGCTTCCGCCGACCGGCTTCACGAATCTCGGCCCGCAGCCGCTGAACGGGCAGGGGGGGTGGATCTCGGCCGGGCGGACGAACGTGATCGCGACCGATCCGACGAATCCGGCGGTCGCCTACTTCGGCTCGAACGGCGGCGGGGTCTGGAAGACGACGAACTGCTGCAGCGCCGCGACGACCTGGGCGCCAGCGACCGACGACCCGCTGCTCTCGACGATCGCGATCGGCGACATCGTGCTCGACCCCAACGACGCGCAGACGATCTACGCCGGCACCGGCGACCTGCGCTACGTCTCCTGGTCGTTCGGCGCCGCCGGTCTCCTCAAGAGCACGAATGGCGGCGCGACTTGGACGATGCTCGGCGCCGACGTCTTCTCGAGCGCCTATCCGCAGGCTCCGGGCGTCTTCCCGCAGTATCAGGCGATCGGCCAGGTGGAGGTCGACCCGCGCGACAGCGACAACGTCATCGTCGGCACCAAGACCGGCCTCTTCGTCTCCTACGACGCCGGCGCCAATTGGACCGGACCCTGTTTCACGAACGCCTTCTCGTCGCAGCGGCAGGACGTCACCGGCCTCGTGGTGCGCGACACCGGCTCGGCGACGGAGCTGGTGGTCGCGATCGGCACCCGCGGCTTCAACACGACGGTGCAGCCCGATCTCAACCTGAACGGGGCGAACGGCATCTACACGGCGACGCTCCCCGCCTCGGGCTGCCCCGCCCCCTGGACGCTCCGCTCGACCGGCTGGCCGGCGGGGACGGGCTCGGGCACCCCCTATCCGACGAACACGCTCGGCCGCATCGATCTCGGCATCTCGCCCAGCAATCCGCTGGTGATCTACGCCCAGGTCGCCTCGATCCCCACCCGCGGCCAGCTCGGGATCTGGCGCTCGACGGACGGCGGCGTCACCTGGACGCAGCGCTCGACCGCCTCGGGCCTCCTCGGCCACGGCTGCACCGGCGACTACAGCCAGAACTGGTACGACCAGGGGGTGACGGTCGACCCCAACAATCCGGACGTGGTCTTCATCAGCACGGTCGATGTCTTCCGTTCGACGGACGGCGGCACGACGTTCGACAATCTGACCTGCGGCTACAACGGCGGCAACGTCCACGTCGATCACCACGCGCGCGCCTTCGTCGGCGGCAATTCGGCGACGCTCCTGGTGGGGAGCGACGGCGGGGTCTTCTACAGCTCGAACGCCAACGCCGCGCTCTACAGCGACGTGGACTTCATCCACCTGAACACGAGCATCTCGACGATCGAGTTCTACTCGGGCGACATCACGGGCTATTTCGCCGACGACGCGACGCCGGGGGCGAACGGCGGCGCGCAGGACAACGGCTCGTCGGTGAAGGTCTGGAGCGGTGCCCCGGGCCCCGCCGCCTGGACGACGACGCTGGGCGGCGACGGCATGTACGCGCGGATCGAGCCGAAGCAGCGGCTGCGCTGGTATCAGGAGAGCCAGAACGGCAATCTCCGGGTCTCGACGACGGGGCCGAACGGCTCGTACGGCAACGCCTCGGGCGCCTGGTCTGGGGACCGGGTGAGCTTCGTCCACGCCTACGAGATCGACCGCTACAACTGCCCGGGGACGATCTGCAATCACATGATCGCCGGCACGCAGCGGGTCTGGGAGACGATCCAAGGGGCCGTTCCCGCCTCGAGCTGGTACGCGAACAGTCTGGACCTCACGAAGAACACGCTCGCGGACCGCTCGTTCATCAACCAGCTCTCGTACGCGGTCTCGGACGGCACGATCGCCCTGGTGGGCACGAACGACGGCAACGTGCAGTACGGCTTCGGGCTCGGCCAGGGGGTGGCGACGAGCGCCACCTGGGTGAACGTGACGGACGGCAACTCGGTGTTGCCGAACCGCCCGATCCTGGACGTGACGACGGACCCGGACGTCCCGACGACCGGCTACGCGGCGGTGGGCGGTTTCGACGCGAACACACCCACGACGCCCGGCCACGTCTTCCGCGTGGTCTGCGGCGCGAACTGTTCGACGTTCACCTGGGAGGACAAGTCGGGGAATCTCCCGGACATCCCGGTCGACAGCATCCTGGTGAACCCGCACCGCCCGGCGCAGGTCTTCGCCGGCAGCGACTGGGGGCTCTACTACACCGACGACATCACGGTAGCGAGCCCGGTCTGGCTACGCTTCACGGACGGCTTGCCGCCGGTGATGATCTGGGACATGGCGATCGACCGCGGCTTCACGACCCTGGCCCTCTTCACCCGCTCCCGCGGCGCCTACGTCTGGCCCCTCCCCGACGCCGACACCGCGCTCCCCTTCGTCGACGGCTTCGAGACCGCCAACACCGCCCGCTGGAGCTCGACCGCGCCGTAGGGAGCTTCGAAGTACCGAGATCGTGAGCTTCCGAGCGCTCGAGAACCTCACCGACGCTGAATCTCCGCTAGAGGCGATCCGGAACTTCGCCCTGCGCTTCCTCGCTCAGGCGCGGGAGGCGGAGATCGCAGGGCTCGTGTAGTTGCTCCTTTCGGATACCGTCTGGCGCGCGGGAGGGCCACCTCGAACGTCAGCTCGGGAGTCTCCTTCGCTCTGCTGTGCTCGCTGGAGCTATCGCGCTCCCTGCTCCTGGCCTATGCTGGTCTCACTCCACTCCAGATCCCTGCGATTACGGTCGGGCGGATAAGGAGGTATCTGGATGCCTGACTACGAGGTGCTACTTCACGGAACCAGGCTCGTTCTCCTCGATGAGAGGGGGAATCGTCGTGAAGGCGGCGTCTATGCTTGGCGTTTCGTATCCGCTACAAACGAGGAAGCTGCGATCTCGCGGGCCGAAAGCGAGCTGGTCAGAGACCCGGCGTTTCTCGAAGAGCTCTGGAACGCTTCGGCGGACTCCATCGTCTTCGAGGTGGATGAGATTCGCGAGAGGCCCGATGGATCTCCCGAAAAGGAAGCGAGTCCGGTTTTCTACATTGACGAGTCAGACTAGTTCCAACCGGCGCACGTATTGTCCATGCGGTGCTCGCGATGGCCCCTCGGAAGGTCCGCAAGATAAGGGAAGAAAGTCGGTCGAATGGTGACTACACTCTCAGAGAAGGAGCCGAGGGAGGAACCATGAAGAGCCGACTCATCTTGGCTCTCCTCGCGCTCTTGGTCTCGAACTGCGGAGCATTCGAGGCCTACTCGAGGGCGAAGCAGCTGAGGACGTTCGCAGACATGCAAGTGATCTGCGGGCGCATCGAGATGGAGGGTCGACAGCTCGGGCGCGCCCTTTCCGCGAGCGAGCTTCGCACCGCGGTACACGCCGTCAACGAAGGGCTGGACGCTTGGGGGAACAGCTTCGAGCTAGAGGTCCGCGAATCGCGCGGAACGACGGATTTTGTTCTCGTGTCGCGAGGAAGCGATGGCGTGCTGGAGCATTCGTCCCTGGCCGACTACTTCCTGCTCGAAGCGCGGGACATTCACGGGGATTCGGCGGCAGATATTGTCTTTCGGAACGGGGAGGCGGTAACGCACGCAGGGAAATGAGCGGGGGAATTGCGAGACGCGCAGTCTGGCCGTTTCCGAGGGTCGCATCCGCGAGAGCGGCCATCTTGAGCCTGGTCTGGGCCTTCGTCGCCTGCCCTTCGAGCAGTGCGGGGGCCCAACCTCCTGCGGAGAGGGTCGAGCGCGACTTCCGCGCCTACGGCGCCGCGCAGGTGGAGCGCGATCTGATCTCGATAGACGACCTGCTTCTGTCGTCGATGAACACGCCGTGCACTCTGGCGACGTTGCAGGGGCGTGCTCTACCTGTGAGAGCCGTCTACGCGAGAACGAGCTCGGAATGGAGCTTGGTCTGGATGGACGGCGAGCCGGTCGTGGGTTCTCTCCCATTGAAGCTCGAGCTCCGGGCGCCTCCGCGGGGCCCCGACGGCCTCAGGGCGGTCTCCTCGGATGTCCTTCGATTGCTCGGAGACCCGAATCCCACCTATGCGCTCGTCCTCGAGAGCGTGGGTGACATACCGCTCGATCGACCGAACAGCGACTATCTGCGGCACCTCGTGCGCGAGGGGCTTGATGAAGCTGCGCGTCGCCGGGAGATGCTCCGGAAAGTCGACTTCGAGATCGGCCCCCCCGCGCGAGGGGTAGGCGACCCGAGGGCCCTGGTCTTCTATTCATGGTCGTATTTCGGCGGCAAGGTCAAGAAGTGGACCTGCCGGATCGACGGTTCGACTCTGACCGTGCAGAAGGCGGAGCTCCTGGCGTCGGAAGTGGGGAGCTTCGATCTGTTTCCGTAGGAGTTCGGGTCTCGAGAGCGCGGGCTAGTTCCACGGATGTCGCCTTTGCAGGCGGTGGACGGCCGCTCCGGCGGCGTCGAGAGTGAGCACCGGCGGCCTGAGGCGCCCGGCGCAGGTCTTCGCCGGCAGCGACTGGGGGCTCTACTACACCGACGACATCACGGTAGCGAGCCCGGTCTGGCTACGCTTCACGGACGGCTTGCCGCCGGTGATGATCTGGGACATGGCGATCGACCGCGGCTTCACGACCCTGGCCCTCTTCACCCGCTCCCGCGGCGCCTACGTCTGGCCCCTCCCCGACGCCGACACCGCGCTCCCCTTCGTCGACGGCTTCGAGACCTCCAACACCGCCCGCTGGAGCTCGACGGCGCCGTAGAAGGCTACGAAGAAGCGAGGCTATAAGCCCCCTGCCCGCGAGCATTCGCGGGCAGGCAGCCCGTGCCGGAGGCCGGCCCCGGCAGCCGACCGGCCCAGGATTCCCGCGGGCAACGCCGGCGGACGACGACGGGGATCTACTCCCAGCGACCGGTTTCGCCCTCTCGTTCGTTATTAGGGTATGGGCGCGAGGATTCGAAGCCGCTCACGCACCGTCCGGCCCCCCAACGGTTTATCCGACGAGATCGGTCGCCCTTCCCACGCCCCTCAAGCCCGCCGAGCCAGCCCCAAACCCAACCGACTAGGACGGATGCCACCATCCGTCAGCCAGATGTGCGACACTGGTATTTGACCGATGTCCCACGGAATGGCAGGTGCCCATTTGTCGCATGACCCTAGCTTCACGGCATGAGAACAAATACCAAGGATTCGTGGCTGTCGCCGAGGCACCGCAGGAGTGACTTTGCGAAGCCTGTTACGCCCGAGAAGAAGCTCGAACTATTCGAGGCTCGTCTCTTGGGCTGGCAACTTGATATTGCCGATGAGTGCGCGAACGGCATCGACGGCCAACCCGCTAACCCACATGCTGGCTTCGCAGTGCTCAACCTTTGCCTGAGCTACTTCGAGACCATCGCGAAGTACGAGGCTGGTTTCGCGCGTCAGGGCCAATCCGCGAAACACTTCAAGCTTGGCTTCTTGTCGGTGTTTCCTCGCCTCCGGCGGCTTCCGGAAACTACTCGAAACCGCAGGGCCTCGCTGCTCTACGAGGCAGCTCGCTGCGGTCTGTACCACGCCTCACAAACCGGAACCGGCATTCTCCTGAGCCGACCGGCCACTGCCGTGAGGTTCACCCCGAAACGAAATGCGATCCTAGTGAACCCATATCTGCTTCCGGCAGTATTGAAGAAGCATCTTCATTCCTACTGCCAACGAGTTAGGAGGAACCAGTCGGTTCGCCAGCGCTTTGAGCTGCGTTTCAACTTCGACAACCCGGGTCTAGCGTAGCGGCAGGTCGTCCAACCATCATTCCAGCGGGCGTCAGGGCCGCGTTTCGCGCATCCCTGCCGCCGCTGAACTCCATGACAACCGACTAGGAGCAGGCAATGGCCGAAAGCAAGGCAGCATCCCTAGACTTTGGGACCGCCATCGCCTTCGTGGCGCCAGGATTCATCGCTTTCAAGGCTCTCAGCTACTACTCCTGGACCGCTCGCTCATGGCTCGTAGCTGCGAGCGAAAAGGAGCAAGGGGTCGGCGTGTTCCTATTCGTCCTGCTCAGCTCCATTGCGCTGGGCATTGGCGTGAGCGGAGTCAGGGCCATGCTCATCGACCGCCTGTTTCATTGGAAGGGGCTGGGTAATCTGAGCGTCGCCAAGCCGGTCATAGCCTGGGCACGGGTAGACGAGAGCAAGCGGGCAGCACTCAACACCCTGATCGAGGGCTTCTATCGCTACTACCAGTTCTATTCAAACTCGTTCATCGCCTTGGCCTTTCTGGCGGGTGCGCGGCTCTCCGTCGGGCCGGCACCCCATTGGGGCGGATGGCATTGGACCTTCGCCGCGCTCATGGGGATTTCCATGTTGTGGTCATCGCGCGACTCCTATCGAAAGTACTGCAATGGCGTCATCGACCTCTTCAACCAGGGACAAGATCAAGGAGGCACAAGTGACAAACGGCATCGGAGGCAAGAAAGCGCACAAGAAGGCCTCTGCCAGGAGGTCGGTAAGGAAAGCTGCGAAGAAGCCAGCCAAGAAGGTCGCGAAGAAGGCCCCGAGGAAGGCGGCCAAGAAGGCCCCGAAGAAGGCGGCCAAGAAGGCCCTGAAGAAGCGCTAGCTACGAGGAACTAGTCGGCCAGGCCGAATCGGCGTGTCGCTTAACTCGTCGAGCGGGCGGGTTTCGGCGGCCTTGTCTCGCTTCGCTCGGTGAGGGCCGTGCTGACCCGCCGCTCAACTCAGATCCGTTAGGCGGCATTGGGCAAACCAGGAGAAGGCCAATGGATGACGAGCATCGCAAGCGAATTAGGCAGGCCGTCTCTGCCCTAGTCGAGGACCTTGCTTCAGAGACCGGATGTCATGCAGAAGCTGTTGCCGACGTTGCCTTCCTTCACATCCAGAAGCATCCGTCATGGGGCCGCAATCCGACCGAGGCCCAGAAGCCGGCTTCATTGATTCACTGGAATGGGAGGTGCCGGGGCTGCGGCGAACTAGTCTCCCGCACCGAGGCCGTCTTTCACCATCTGAGGCGTCGCGATCCGAACCAACACTCGCCAACGAATCTGCAGCCCTTTCATCCTGGCTGCCATGACTCCGAGCATGGCGCAGCAAAGGCGTCTCTTTCGAAGGGTGCTCCTGCTCGCAAGAGGCGCCTGTGAGAATCACCCGCACGATGCCGCCTGACACTACGTTCGGCCAGACGCGCTTCGCAGCGATGGCCCGCTTCGCGGTCTGCCGTTTGTGGGCGCCGCTCAACTCGTGAGCCGTTGGCAAGTTGTAATTGCGTCGAGAAGGACGCTCGCAGGAGGGCACTGAATGAATATTGCCTTTGTTGAGATTCAGAACTTCCGGAAGCTCAAATCTTGCCGCGTCGAAATCGCTGCCAAAGAAACGATCTTTGTCGGTGCTAACAACAGCGGAAAGACCTCCGCGATGGACGCCTTGATCCTGTTTCTCAAGAAGAGCCGCCACAGGGATTTGGCGACTACAGACTTCACGCTGTCGAATTGGCTCGCCTTGGACCAATTCGGGGTGCAGTGGGCGGCAGCCAAGGATGAGGAAAAGCCTGATCTCACGATGAACTCTTGGATGCCCTTTCTACCGGCTATTGACATCTGGCTAAAGGCTGACAAGGAGGACATTCACCGCATCGCCCACCTTGTCCCCACACTCGGCTGGAGCCCGAAGGACCTCCTCGGCGTGAGACTTGTCTTCGCCCCCAGAGGGATGGAGCAGTTCTACAAGGATTTCCGAGGTGCCTACAAGTCCGCACGCAACGCTGAGTCAAGCTCCGCGAAGAAGAAGTCCTCGTTGTCTCTTTGGCCACGTTCGATGCGGGAGTTCTTGGATAGAGAGCTTAAGCTTCAGAAGCACTTTGGCGTGCGGGCGTACATCCTTGACCCCGCGCAGTGCCATGACCCAGAGGGCGGCATCGCCAAGCCGCAGCCGCTTCCCGCCGATATCGATCCCTTGAAGCTCGACCCGTTCGACGGCCTCTTCAAGATCGACGTGATTACCGCCCAACGTGGATTCTCTGACCCAAAGACCGAGGACGAATCGCACAGCGGTTTTGCGAGTCTATCGACGCAGCTGAGGCGGTACTTCTCGAAGCACCTGGATCCGACAGAGGCCCCGGATCCCAGCGATGTAGAAGCCCTGGAGGCAATCGAAGCAGCCAAGACGATCTTTGACGAGAAACTCAAGACTAGCTTCAGCTCGGCGCTCGGTGAGCTTGAGGGGCTCAACTACCCGGGGTTCAGCGATCCTAAGATATCCCTTACAAGCAAGCTCAGCCCGGTCGACAGCCTGGATCACAAGACTGCGGTGCAGTTTGACCTGCCGGGCGCACATTCTTTGTCGCTGCCCGAGAAGTACAACGGGCTTGGCTACCAGAACCTTATTTCGATGGTGTTCAGCCTGATCAGGTTTAGGGACGAATGGATGCGTGTCGGTAAGGCGGCGAGGACCCAGACTACGGATAGCGCAGCCATCGAACCCTTGCACGTCGTGCTGATCGAAGAACCCGAAGCTCACCTGCATGCCCAGGTTCAACAGGTCTTCATCAAGAAGGCGTACGACGTGCTTCGCGCCCATGAAGCACTGAAGGACGGTCCACTCAGCACGCAGTTGATAGTCAGCACCCACTCGTCACACATCGCCCACGAATTGGACTTCACTTGCCTGCGATACTTCCGGCGCGAAGCCGCCGCGGAGGGAGGCGAGGTCCCGACGGCCAGGGTCGTGAATCTGTCAAAGACATTTGGTGATCACGATGAAACTTCGAAGTTCGCCACCCGCTACCTTCGGACCACCCATTGCGATCTCTTTTTTGCAGATGCGGCCATTCTTGTGGAGGGATCGGCTGAACGCATGCTGGTGCCGCACTTCATTCGGTCGAAGTTTCCGAAACTCGACCAACGCTATGTTTCACTCCTTGAGATAGGCGGCGCACATGCACATCGGCTAAGGCCGTTGCTGGATACACTTGGACTTCTCTCCCTGATTATCACGGACCTGGACGCCATTGAGGCGTCGAGTTCATCAAAGGCGCTGCCCGAGCGCGGCAAGGGGTATAGAACGGGCAATAGCACTCTCAAGGATTGGGTGCCGAAGAAGGAACGTCTCGATGAGTTGCTCGGTCTGCCCTCCAGCGCGAAGCAGGCGCCGGCAGAGCTGGTCCGGGTCGCATACCAGTGCCCGATTTCCGTGAAGTTCAAGGAAGGTGAAGCTGCGGCGGAGGCGATTCCCTATACGTTCGAAGATGCTTTGGCTCTGACGAACGTGGAGCTGTTCAGGGGATACGGCGCTTCAAAAGGGCTGCTGAGAAAGCTCCGAGACGCTCTCGGGAAGGCTACGCTCGCAGATGCCTGCAAGGAGATGTTCGAGAACCTGAAGAAGGGCAGCAAGGCTGAGATGACCTTAGACCTCCTATGGCTGAGCGAGCCGGGGGACGTGCTCCCGCCGGCCTACATTGCCGATGGTCTCAGGTGGCTTGAAGAGGCTCTCGACGCGAGGGCAGTTGACGCCCTGGCTACCGTATCGGCGAAGGTGAAGAATGCCTGACGCCACGAATGAAGACAGTGAGTTGAGGAAGACGCTCGCAGGCTGTCTCGACCTGGAAAAGCCAAGGAGCCTATTCCTCTATGCCGGTGCTGGCACCGGAAAGACAAGAGCTGTTGTCGAGGCGATGAGCGCGTTCCGGCAGCGTTACGGTGAGCGTTTCCGGCAGTCTGGCCAAAAGGTTGCCGCAATCACCTATACGAATGCTGCATGCGATGAGATCCGACGCAGGATCGACTTCGATCCGATCTTCGCGGTGTCCACGATTCACAGCTTCGCTTGGGAGCAGATTCGCCCCTTCCACAAGGACATCGCCGCGTGGCTCCGCGGCCGTTTGGCTGCTGACATCGCGGAACTCCGGATGGGACAAGTTGCAGGACGGGCTGGCACGAAGGCAGCTGCTGAGCGGGAGATTCAGATAGAGGCAAAGAAGAAGCGGCTTCAGCACCTCGATGCCATCAAGGAGTTCACCTACAACCCAAATGGCGAGAACATCGGGAAGAACTCGTTGAACCATGCCGAAGTGATAGCCCTCTCCGCTGCGTTTCTGGCCGACAAGCCGCTCATGTCGCAGATCCTGATTCGGAAGCACCCCGTCTTGCTTGTTGATGAGAGTCAGGATACGCAGAAGGACCTGATTGATGCGTTCTTTGTGCTGCAGGCCGAGAATCGCGACAGGTTTAGTCTCCTCCTATTCGGCGATACCATGCAGCGCGTTTATGCAGACGGAAAGGTGGGCTTGGAGCATGCCATTCCGAACGATTGGGTTAAGCCTGCCATCATTACGAACCACAGGTGCCCAAAACGTGTGGTAAGGCTGCTGAACCGAATAAGAGCGGAAGCAGACGGACAAGTACAGGAGCATCGCTCGGACGCGAAGGAAGGGGTCGTACGACTGTTCCTTGTCAAGGATACGGATGGCTTAGACAAGACCGCAGTTGAAGCTAACGTGGCGGCCAGAATGGCTGATGCCGCTTCTGACCGTGAATGGACCGATCGGCAAGCGGTCAAGGTGCTCACCCTGGAGCACCACATGGCGGCGCGCAGAGGAGGCTTCGACGGCTTCTTCGTGCCGCTTTACAAGATAGATCGCTTCAAGACAGGCCTGCTTGATGGGACCTTGAGCGGAGTCGCCTTCTTCGCACAGCAGGTACTGCCGTTGGTCCAAGCACTGCAGGCCGATGACAGGTTTAAGGTGGCCCAAGTCGTGAAGGAGCACTCCCCGCTTGTGTCTGCCGACAGGCTGAGCGCAGGCAGAAGAGCACTGGATGACCTCCGTACTGTCGGCCGGTCTGTGGAGTCGATATCCTCCCTGTGGCGCGATGGCGCGGAGCCCGTCCTGTTGGAAGTTCTCAAGGCGCTCTCGCACGAGGGTCTCTTCGGCATCCCTGATGTCTTCGCTCCGATACTCTCCGCTGCAAAGGCGCAGGAAGGAGAGGCAGAGCTGGCCGCCACGGCAGCAGAAGCCGATAGGAACCCGGAAATCGATGCTTGGCGGGAAGCGCTTTCAGTGCCGTTCAGTCAGCTCCGTGCGTACGTTGAGTACATATCTGACAGGTCGCCCTTCGGAACGCATCAGGGCATCAAGGGACTGCAGTTCCCACGGGTCATGGTTGTCCTGGATGACAGCGAAGCCCGCGGTTTCCTGTTCAGCTACGACAAGTTGTTGGGAGCGAAGGCCCTTTCCGCAACTGATGTGAAGAACCAGCGCGAGGGGAAGGACACATCGGTTGATAGAACGCGCCGTCTCCTCTACGTGACGTGCAGCAGAGCTCAGGAAAGCCTCGCCGTCGTTGTGTACACGGAGGATGTCGACAACATTGCCAAGCATGTGTCTAGTATGCGCTGGTTCGAGCGCGACGAGATAGTTCAGGTATGAGCAGGAAGACATTCATGAGCTCACATTCGAGGGCACCCGTCAACGACAGACAAAGGGGGACGGCATACCTCGACGCGGCTGGAACCTGACTTTGGCGGGACGGCGTGTCAGTGGTTAGGGCACAAGCAGGATGAAGAAGCCCAAGCGTCATCACTATCTGCCTCAGTTCTACCTGTTTGGTTTCAGTGACGCAGGCAGGCTCGTCGTCTTCGATGAACGTCGGAATGAGGTCCGATTCGAGCGCCCTCTGAACACGGCGGTGAGGCGGCACTACTACAGCTTCGTCGACGATTCGGGGGCCGCGGTCTCCGAAGTGGAGTCGGATCTCGCACGGATCGAGGGCCGCGCCGCTCAGGTCTTCACCGCTCTCGCCTCGCGCCAGGCCATCAGCACGAAGGACCGATACAACCTCTCGGTGTTTCTTGGATTCCTTGCTTGTCGGACGCCGGCGTTTGAGCGGTCCGCCAATGAGGCGCTAACTGGCTTGGCTGAGGTTGTCATCCGCAAGAATCTTGAGCAGCCGAATGCCGACGGTCTCTTCGGGGCTTCTCGGAATGAACTGCTGGAGTTTCTTGATAGCGGTGATTTTGCTCTCGAGTACCATCCGAACTATCGGATCTCCCACATGATTGACCTCGGGCCGAGGCTGGGTCGGGATTTCTTCCTGGCAAACTGGGCCGTGTTGCACACAGATCGGAGGAACCTCTTCATCACATCTGATAACCCGTTCGCGATTGTGCACCCGGAGCGTCCGCCGGAGGACCTGGGTGTTCAGCGGTACGGGATTGCGTCCCCCGAGGTCACTACGAGCTTCCCGCTATCGTCCCGGGAGTGCCTCTTGATGTCTGGGGCCAGCGGGGCGCTTGCCCACGTTTCAGCGGCGCGAGGGCAAGTTCGGCGCATCAACCTCGCTACGGCGCTTGAAGCTGAGGACCTTGTAATCGGCCGCGATGAGTCTCAGATAAGAAAGCTCGTTTGTCGCGCGAAACTAGGTCCCGGGCGCCGAAAACCGAAGCAATGCGTGAAGGAGTTCAGCCACCCTTCCGGCGATCCCGAGCGCTCAAGCGTCGTGACTGGGCGCAGGCGGGGCGATCGTGAGTAGGCTGCCCCTCGCCGCAGTGATTTCGGCAATAGAGCACCGCGCCGGTGGACTTGAGTGCCGATAGACGGCTACCTGGAGGCCGGATGAGAGCCATCGAGTTGCGAAAAGGCCCGTGTTCGATCTACCTGGAGTATTCGGGTAACTTCTCTGGGAACCTCATTGCGCGAGACATCCAGCTGCGCCGGGGTGACCCAACTGAGATTTCAATTGACCTGAGCCAGAACCTCAGGGTTAGAAACAGGCGCGGCAACAACTTCGCTGACGCCACTGCGCTTGCGGAAGGGGAGGTGCTGGGACTGTCCCTTGCGCAGGTCTCGGAGCGCCAGGTCGTCGATGCGCTGGCGCGCTGGGCTCCCGACCTCACTGGATCACGCTGGCGGCTCATTCTCAAACTGAGAAGAAGCCACATCTTTGCTGTTGAGCCCCACTTGACGGGGAACGATCTCTTCCTGCGCGTGGCGCAGGCGTGAGTGATTCGCCGTGCAACGGCTTGCCGCACCGCACGTGCTCGTTTGCGGCGCGAAGCCTAGGCAACCGTGGGGCGCGCCGGTGATCTGCTATTCGGTTGGGCGACCTGAACCCTCTCCGGAGGCAAGGAGGAACGGATGGACATGAGACAGGCTTCAGAGGCTGCAAAGAGGCAGGTTTCCGAACTCTTCTCCAGCGAGGGCGCCGAGAACATTGGTCTCGAGGAGATCGAGTATGACGAGTCGAAGGCGCATTGGCGGGTAACGGTTGGATTCTCTCGCCCATGGGATCGCCTGAACGAGAATCCACTGGCTGCGATGGTTGAGGCCGCGCGATTTCAGCGCAGAAGAGTCCGAGAAATGAAGGTAGTGACATTGAATGATTCTGACGGCAGGTTACTCTCGGTCAAGAATCGTGAGTAGTCGTAGGGTCGTTCTCGACACGAGCCCGTTGCTAATCCTGGTCGTAGGCTCTGTTGATCCGAAGCTTCTGGGTAACGCTCAACACATGCGGGACTTCGTGCCCGACGACCTCCAGCTGCTTCAAAGCTTCCTGGGGCAGTATCCGCGAGTGATCATTACTGCGCACGTGGCAACAGAAGCGTCGCATTTTCTCTCGAAGCTCGAGAGGAGCCTGGGGCGAAGGTTGAAGGGCCAGTTCGTTACGGCTCTGTCGCTGCTCATTGAACGGCCAGTCAAATCGAGGAGTGCTGGTGCGCGGCCAGAGTTCGAATGGCTGGACCTGGCGGATTGCTCGCTCCTGGAGGCGGCGAAGCCCGATGATGTATTGCTCTCGACAGATGCTCAGCTGGTGAACCGCAGACTCGAGCTTGGGTTAGAAGCTGTCAACTTCAATCATCTCCGTGAACAAGCCGGGCTCGTGTGACAGACAGTAGAAGTGCACGCGCAGCGGCGCCTGCCAGCCAGGCCAGAAGGTGACCTGCTCCCCACAACTCGGTCCAGTGAGACATGAGACACTGGCCCGCCGGAGGGGAGAAGGATGCGGAAGAGCCGGTACACCGAGGAGCAGATCGTCCGCGTGCTCCAGGAAGTCGAGGCTGGGAAGACGGTCCGCGAGGTCTGCCGCGAGCATGGGATCGCGTCGGGCACCTACTACGCCTGGAAGTCGAAGTTCGGTGGCATGAATGTCAGCGAAGCGCGCCGGCTCAAGGAGCTCGAGCTCGAGAATCGGCGACTGAAGGCAGCGGTCGCCGACCTGACGCTGCGCGAGCAGGCGCTGAAGGACGTGCTTTCAAGAAAATGGTGAAGCCCGCGGCCCGGCGCGCGGCCATCCACCTTCTCCGGGAGCAGCACCGATTGAGCGAGCGCTCGGCGTGTCGACTGGTGAGCTACAGCCGATCGTCGTATCGTCGGCCGAGCCTTCGCGACCAGGCTGACGAGCCGCTGCGGCGACGTCTCCTGGAGCTGGCGTCGGAGCGGCCCCGCTACGGCTACCGCCGATTGCACGTCTTCCTGAAACGCGAGGGCTGGCAGATCAACCGGAAGCGGGTCTACCGCGCCTATCGGGAGCTCAGCTTGGCGGTACGTCGCAAGAAGCGCAAGCGCGTAGCGCAGGCGAATCGGCAGCCGCGAGTGGTGCCCATCCGAGCGGATCTCCAATGGTCCCTGGATTTCATGCGCGACACGCTCGCGAGCGGTCGAGTGTTCCGGACCCTCAACGTCGTCGACGACGCAACGCGCGAGTGTTTGGCGATCGAGGTCGACACGTCGATCTCGGGCCGCCGGGTCGGTCGCGTGCTCGACGCCGTCGCCCGAAAGCGCGGCCGGTACCCCCAACGGATCGTGCTGGACAACGGCCCCGAGTGCACCAGCAAAGCGCTCGACCAGTGGGCCTACGAACACGGCGTCGAGCTGGCCTTCATCCGGCCCGGCAAGCCGGTCGAGAACTGCTTCGTGGAGAGCTTCAACGGGAAGTTTCGGGACGAGTGCCTCAATCTCCACTGGTTTCTCGGCCTCGCCGACGCGCGCCGGCGCATCGAAGCCTGGCGCCTCGACTTCAACCAGGTGCGCCCTCACAGCACGCTGGGAGACCGACCCCCAGCGCTCGTCGCGCGCGAGGCGCGGCTCCAGCCGGCTCCGCCGGCTTCCGCCGCGCCTCGACCAGGAGCAGCAGCTCAGAGAGAATGGCCGAAGTGATCGATTCGACCTGGTGTCAACGAGGGGAGCAGGTCAGACCTGCTTCGCCGTTCACCTGTCCAGGGCCACTGCGCCTTACTCGCGATTTCAACGCAGCCCGGCCTCGTTGCGTACCACCTCGCTTCGAAACTACTTCGCTACTCCTCAGCGGAGCTGCTGCCCTGGAGTGGCAGTCTCAGGGCCACGAGTAGATCATTCTCGCGGTCTCTCTCAACTTGCTCCTGATGCTTAAAGAGTAGCTGTTCGGATTGAGAGAGGGGTGTCAGCGCGGGGGCGCTGGGCTGAGTTTGGAAATCAATGAGCGGGCGGTTTCCGTCCTGATCAAGATCACGGAAAGCTGCGCGCCTCCTGCGATTGAATTCGGTGAAGTGATGCGGATCGGCCATTAGACTTCCCCTCTGCGATCGCGTTGAACATGACGATTCTAGCTCAGAGCTGTGCCAGCGTTGAGTGGAGACTCGGGCTTGGGGGAGTGGAGTTCGGAAACTGTCTAACGCGCGAGGGGTGTCGAATTGCAATACTGCCCGCACTGCTGTTCGCATGTCGAGGGCGACCACAACTGCCGGCTCGATCTCTGAAAGGTAGGGCAGAACGCAGGAACCGCTCCGGTGATTCGGGCGCCGAAGTGCCGCTCATGCGGCGGATCGGGCCGCGTGTATCTCTCCGAGCTGGAGACCAGACGAGCCCTAGGATTCACGAGGCCAAACGGAACCTACCCCTGCCCGGATTGTAGCGGGAGAGGGCGGTCATAGCTCACCCCGGTCATAATCTGGCAGTGTGGTATCCGGCGTCTCGATTGGAGGGTGGCGGTTTCCGCTCGGTCGTAGCTCGACTGCAAAGCCCAGAGATGGACCGGCCTGGTCCACGTTGCGGCCTTGACCGTCCAGGAGGCGGAGCGCCAGGCGTTAGTGTTGGGGAGCTTTGACCTGATCTAGTCGGAGTGCGCGCCGCAGGAGCGCGGGCTAACTTTCCGAAGGCCCCCGTTCCGGGCGCCGGACGAGCGCGCCGATGACGTCGAGGGTGCGGACCAGCGGGCCGCGGCTGCCGGCGTAGATCCCCGGGACTTAGACCCAGCCGCGGTTGTAGGTGCGGCGGATGCGCTTGGCGCGGGGGCCGCGGCGCTCCCAGCCGGAGTGCTCGAGCTCGAGGCGGGTGCCGGTTGCCACCCCCCTCGGGATCGATCGGATTCGCCCGCGGCGGCGAGAACCCGGCGGCGGCAGGCTGCGTATTAGGGGGATTCGCTTTCCGAGAGGAGCTTGCATGTCCGACGCCCTGAGTCGCCGCCGCTTGATCGTCGCCGCACCGCTCGTCGGCTTGAGCTCCTCCTTTTCTTCGGCGCTCTTCGGCGACTCTTCGCTCCGTCTCGACGGTTCCTCCGCCGGCGCCGACGCGCCCTTCACACCTCCCGGCCCGAGCTTTCCGACGCAGGAACCGGCGATGGCGCGCGAGATGGTGACCGTGTCGCACGGCAACGTGGCGCGGGTGCGCGAGCTCCTGGCGCAACATCCGACGCTCGCGCGGGCGACCTGGGACTGGGGATTCGGCGACTGGGAGAGCGCGCTCGGCGCCGCCTCCCACGTCGGCAACCGCGAGATCGCGGAGCTCCTCTTGGCGAACGGCGCGCGCCCGGACCTCTTCTCCGCCGCGATGCTCGGCGATCTCGACACGGTGAAGGCGTTCGTCGCCGCGCGCCCCGGCTGCCAGGGCACGCTGGGACCGCACAACATCACCCTCCTCGCCCACGCCCGCGCCGGCGGCGAGCGCGCGGCGGCGGTGCGGGGCTACCTGGAGAAGCTCGGCGGCGCCGATGTCTCGCCGGCGACCGAGCCGCTCCTCGACGAGGAGCTCCAGCAGCTGCTCGGAACCTACCGCTTCGGGCCCGGCGAGAGCGAGACCATCGAGGTCAAGATCGGGAAGTTCGGCCCCACCTTCACCCGCGCCGGGACCTCGGCGCGGGTTCTCTTCCACGCCGGCGCCCGCGCCTTCTTCCCCGCCGGCACCGTCCAGGTCCGCATCCGCTTCGCGCCGGCCACGGGCATGGCGACCGAGCTCACCGTCCACGATCCCGATCTCGTCCTGTCGGCGCGGCGGGTCGCCAGCTAGAGAGCCGCCGCGACAAGGCAGGCCGAGGCTGCGGCGTCGCGCACGACCATCGGGAGGGAGTAGGGGTGACCAAGAACAGTCTCGAACATCTGTTCCTCGTCGGCGAGTACGCGGAGAGGGGGCGCCTCCTGTCCGGGCTGACGCTCGCGCAGGTGACGCTGCGGCCGGAGGGCATGGCGCACTCGATCTACGACGAGCTGTGGCACCTCGTGGGATACCAGCAGAGCATCCTCGAGCCGGGTGACCCGCCGCCGGGCGACCTGTACCCGACCGCGGCGCCGGAGCACGAGGAGCAGTGGCAGCAGCTCGTGCAGCTCTTCCTGACCGGAGCGCGCGCCGCGGCGGAGTTGGGAAAGGCGCCAGCGCGGTTGGCCGTCGAGGTCGAGCCGGGATGGACCTTCGCCGACGAGCTCCACTGCGTCGCGGTACACAACGCCTATCACTTCGGCAAGATCGTCGCGCTGCGCCAGCAGATCGGCGCGTGGCCGCCCTGAGCGGCCGAGCCCCATTCCGAAAGTCGGCCAAGCTGGAACGCCCATCCTCTTCCGGGGTGAAGTGACGAAAGGTGTGCCCCGTGCCCCGGCCGGTTGCCACCCGGCTGTGCGGCACCCGTGCGGTGCGGCTGTTGGGCCACGACGAGACCGCACGATTCCAGCGAAAGGGTCGCGCGGGATCGTGAGCGAGATGTCGTATCTCGGCAGGCTCGAGGCAGGTTTCGGGAAGACCGTTGCAGCGCCACCCCCGAGGAGCCTGGCCGCCCCGGGGTCCCGTGCTGATTCCACTTGACTGTCCCGGGGGGTCCATGCAGTATCTAGCCCGGTTTTCGGAGGGGTTATGCAACCAGCCCCGGACTCCACGCGTGGCATCGGCGATCGCGGCACCCGCCGATCGAAGGCAGAGCGAAATCTCCCGCGTGGCTCGGTTCAGGCGGTCATACCCGAACGCAACTACAACATCGCCGGTTTCGACATCGGTTCCGCCGACCTGAACAAACCAGGTATCAAGGAACAACTGGAGCCCATCGTCGAGCAGTTGCACACGCGGATGGGCAACGCCGGACGGCACCCCGTGGTTCGAATCACCGGGCATGCCAGCGAATCGCGCGTTCCCGGCCAGGGGCACGACGTCTACGCGGCCAATCGTGCGAACGCCGTTAGAGACTACTTGGTGAGTCGCGGCATTCCGGCCGCATGGATCGAGACCGCGATCTCCCGGACGAACGAGGCCGGCAGTACCGTTCGTGCGCAAGCGTCGCCGAACGAGAAGGCGGCCGCGCGGGCGGCGACGGTGGAGATCGGCATGTCCGAGCGGAGGCCAGGCGTCGCGGAGCGCTTCGGCGACCCGCAGTACGTCGTCGGCAAGCCCCGGTATTGGCCGACCTGGCCGAAGTTCCCCAAAGTCGTCAAGTACGCACCCGACCTCGCGCCGCTTCGGCGCCTGCTCGGCATCGGGCTCGCTGGCGCCGGCGTCATCGTGGCGGCGGGCGGAGTCGTCGTGCACGGCGTGTCAGTGGCTTTCGAGGAAGTGCTGGAGATCGCGAAGCACAGCTACGGCAAGGACCTCGGGCCCGCGTCCCGGGAGTACCTGGCGAAGAAGCTGGAAGAGGCGTTCGAACGGCACCACGTGTTCGTCCAGGAGCTGATCAACGAGTTTCGAGAGGCTGGGATCGACCCGCACGCCTATACCGCCGCCCTCCGCCGCTCGCTGCACAGGTGGATTCACGAAACGGGCTGGAACGAGGTATCCAGGACGTTCTTCGAGATCGCGTTGACGCTCGGCGACGGCAAGATGCCATCGGGCGAGGAGATCGGGAACTTCGTGGCACTGATGATGGAGGAGTGGAACATCGACCCTGACACTCTCGAGCGCTACCGACAGAAGAGGAAAACGAAGCGACGCTAGACGGCAAACTCCGAGGGACCCATATGCGTGAGATCGGCGGCTTTGTCCTCGTTCGCGAAACCGATGCTGCAATTCACAGGGTCGTGGTCGCGGCTTTCGATGCGGGTGGCGCCCCGGAGATCATGCGCAAGCGTGCACCCACGGCGGAGGTCATGAAGGCGCTGGGGCGGCGCATTGCGTCCGTTCTGACCGACAGCACGGGGAGCTTCAGTTTTCCGCCCGAAGACCTGGAGTTCCCCGGCAACGAACCTCGCCCCGATCTGGTCCTGGTCGTCTTCGCACCCGAAGATGTCGACAACCCGGCGCATCCCTACCCAGCGCCGCCCGAAGACCGCGTGCTCTACATGTCCGTGGTACCGCGCATCGACGCGGGCGCCAGGGAGGCCTTTCTCATTCGACTCTCCCGCGAGGTCGTCGCCAAGCATCGGATCGACGCAGGGGAAACGCGTGTGGCGAGCGCGTTCGAGGCCACGTGGAAGACGCGCGACGCCATTGCGAACGGCCTCAAGGAGCGCCACTTGGCCGAGCTGGGCCGCAAGGCCGCGGCGCGAAGGCAGGCCGTCAAGGCTGCCGGGAACCTGCACGGAGTGCCGGTGGCCCTGCGCAAGAACAAGCTCCTCGTGGTCGGCAAGGCGGCATTGTCCGAATCGGTTGGCGAAGGCAAGGACAAGTCGACTCGTGCCGAAGTGCTCCAGCGCGACCTGATGTTCGAGGGCCTCACGCAGATCAAGAAGCGGGCCGACGGCAGATCGCCCAAGATGCAGCTGCATCTCGGGCCGAAGGAGCTCGAGACACTCGGTCTGTCGATCGAGGACGGGAAGGTCGTCGGCGACCTCGACCGCGAGGCTCTCTGGGAGACGGTGGTCAAGCTGAATGGCGGCATCGACCTCACGAGGAAGCGCGGGCTCGCGAACCCGTCGCCGGCAGAGCTCGAGCGCCGCTACTTGAAAGCCGATCAGGAGCCAGTCGAAACCACGAAGTCCACGGACGCCACGAAGAAGAAGACGAAGACACGCGGGACTGCGCCGCGCGGAAGGAAGTAGCGCGCCATGCCCACCTCCAGCAGCCAGGTGCAAGCGAAGATCCTCGAGGCCGTCCAGAGCCAAGTCATCAGTCAGCACGCGATCGAGCGGGAAGACCTCGCGAACTTGATGATCGCCCTGAACGACCTCGCCGCCGCCGCCCTGCCGGCGGACTCGCCGGTCAATGCCGCCGTGACTCCGCTCGTTCCCAGGATTCAGGCGCTTCTCGGCGGCGACGAGCCGTCAGAGGAGCTGGCCAAGACGCTGATCGCGATCAGTCAACTCCGCCGGGACCTCGCACCCTTCCAGCAGAAGTGGTTGGACAACAGCCAGATTCTCCCGCAGGAGAGCGTCAGCCTCGATGCCCAGATAACCAGAGTGCTGGCGGTCACCCGGAGACTGTTGAACGCGCGACCCGACGTCAGCGTGGTCATGGACGACCTCGAGGCGATGAAGCACCTGCGAGGTGGACCGGCCGACGCCACAGCCTTCCACGATTTTCACGTCCTGCAGATCGCGTTCAAGAACGTGTGGCTCCACCTGTTCGACGGGAACCTGAAATACGCAGTGGAGCAACTCTACGAGGAGATCGTCGGGTCGGGGGCGCAGAGCCACATCGCGTTGCCGGCCTCGGACGCGCTGAACGACGTCGCGCAGTTGAAGGAGTTCATCCGTGGCGTGCGAGGGAGTTTGCCGACGATGGTTCCGCCGCCACCGGCCGTGGGCGGCGGCGCGCGCGCCGTCATCGTGCCTCCACCACCGCCGATGGGTGACCGCGGCCAACCGACGGCCGACGCGGCGTCGACGGAAGCGCCGGCCGATCGGTTGTCTCGACTCCTTCTCGAGATCGGCAACGCGCTCAACGAGCCCTATGCGTTCGATGTGTTCGCGCCAAACCACTACAACTTCGGGCTCATGGTGACCTATCGACAGAAGTGGGAGCCAGGCGAGTATCAGGCTGGCGACCTCGTCGCCACTGTCCCGCTCGCGCCGAACGAATCGCGGAAGTTCACGAAGCGGCGCCTCGTCAAGGAGACCGTTTCGCGAAAACTCGCCGAGAAGACGACTCAGGCGCACTCGATGCAGCGCGGCGAAACGACGCGCGCCGAGTCCGAGATCATGAACCGCGCGACGACCGCCACGAACTTCAAGATGACGACCCACGGGTCGTTCAACATCGGCATCGGCTCCTTCGACGTGACGAACGAGTTCGGTGGCAACAACGAGCTGTTCTCGTCGGCGAACAAGAAGGCCTTTCACGAAGCCACGCTGAAAGCGGCCGAAGAGTACCGCCTGGAGCGCTCGATGGAGGTCGACACGAGCACGGTCGTCGAAGGGGAAGAGACGGCGTCCGGCGAGATCTCGAATCCCAACAACGAGATCACCGTCACCTATCTGTTCTACGAGCTGCAACGCCGGTTCAACATCACGGAATTCCTCTACCGCGTTCGACCGGTCATCATGGTGGCACAGGATGTTCCGGAACCGCACGAGATCGATGAAGGATGGCTCGTTCAGTACCAGTGGATCCTGGCGCGCGTCCTGCTGGACGAGTCCTTCCGCCCGGCCCTCTCGTACCTCACGAACGGCTTCGCTGGCGACGAGGTCGCCATCGAGGTCGTCCGGGCCAGCTGGGAGAAGCAGCGCGACCTCGTGGCGAAGCTGGAGGGCATCACCAGTCAGCAGATGGCGTTGCGGGACTCGCTCCGCGAGCTCATCGTCGGGCAGACTCTGAAGAAGGACAAGCTCGACGCGATGCTTCCCGGCGCGGCCATGGTGGACGCGCTGATGGACGACGTCCGGCACGGCAATCTGAACTTCCTCGACGACGAGAAGTCGGATTGGTCCGCCGAGGACCTCGAAGCGAACCGAAAGGCCGCCGAGACCCGGCTCAGCTATGTCGAGCAGGCGCTGACAGACGCGCAAGACAAGCTGAAGAGCGCGACAGCGACCTTCGAGGCCGCGACCGAGAAGTACTCCGCGGCCATGCAGAACAAGTACACGCGTCACATCGCCATCGACCAGCTGCGCGTCCACGTGAAGCAGAACATCCTCTACTACATGCAGGCCATCTGGGCGCACGAGCCTTCGGACCAGCGGTACTTTCGTCTCTATCAGTTGGAGGTGTGGTGCCCCGACGCCGACTCCAACTGCAAACCTGGATATGAACAGGTCGGCCTTTCGGGCATGTACAGCGCGGTCATCAACGTCAATCAAACCTGCGTTCCGGGACTGGGCGGTACGTCGCTCTCCGCGAAGAAGCAGACGCTGTCCGAACTGGCCGACATCGACAATCCGATCGGCTACAAGGGCAACTACATCATCTTCCCGCTGGTGGGCACGTGTCCGCTGACGACGTACATGCTCACCGACTTCATCAACACCCATTACGGGATAAACGATCCGGCGGTGCAGGAGTTCGATGCCGAGGACTTCGACCAGCGCTGGCAGGCATCGGCCGGCAACGTCAGCAAGCGGGAGGAACTGCAGAAGGAGCTCTTGACGTATCTCAGTCAAGTTCGGCAAAGCACCGATGAGCTGATCGTTCCCACCGGCCAGTTGTTCATCGAGGCGCTGCCTGGCTCGCATCCGCTGCTGGAGGACTTCAAGCTCCTGCACCGACTCGAGGACGTGCGAAAGGTCAAGGCCGAAGTGCGGCACGCCGAGCTCGAGAATCTCCGCCTGGCATCGCGCCTGGTCGAAGGACAGACCGACACGAAGCTGCTGGAAGACCCCGACATCGAGAAGAAGACGATCGTCGAAGGGCCTGCGGCCGTCGTGATCGGTCCGGACTCCTGAGATGGACCGACGGGCGTCGGACGAGGCGGACTACTATCAACCGCCGCGTGGCGTCCCCTCGGGACGGCCGAACGACGCCGAGAGAGGTCTCGCGGGAATGGAGACTCTCCCGCGCCCACCGCGGCCAGCTCTCGGTTCATCGCACGGAGCGGTCGGCTCCCCACGCGGGGCTCGCCGGCAGAAACTGCCGGGGGCGGCCAGTAACCCGGCAAGACCGCCGCGAGGTGTTCGCCAGTTCGGCGGATATTCGTGCTGGGCGGCGGCGCTCGAGTCGTGGCTCGATGCCGCTGAGTCACCCGCAACCCACCTCACACAGGCTGAGCTCGTCGCCCTCTTCCCGGACCAGGCGCGCGCGGGCTTCACGAACAAGGAGCTGCGCCAAGTCCTCGCCAGTCTGGGAATGGACACCTTCTGGATGCCGTTCGGAAAGTTCGATGCGCCCAACATCAAGGACACATTGAACAAGCGCGGGCCGTTGTACGTCGGCACACAAGTGCTCGCTGTGTACTGGCATGCCGTCGTGCTGTTCAGCGTCGAAGAGCACGCAGGCCAGGAGCCTCGGTATTGGGTCATGAATCCGGGAACCGGCAACCTGGAGCCTTGGGTGGAGCACGACTTCTTCCGAAGGGGTCCGAATCACGACCTCATCGTCGGATTCAAGAGCGTCGGCGCGCACGGGCGCGTGCGCTGACCTGCGAGCGCAGTACCCCAGGCGTCCAGCGTTGCTCGCAGCCGGAGTGCTCGAGCTCGAGGCGGGTGCCGTCGCCTTCCGGTGTGAAGAGGAGCTCGACCTCGCCACCGGTTTCCGGGTCCTCGCCGGAGTTCCCACGATCGTGACGCATGTGCCGAGCGTTCGCGGATAGAGTGCCGGCAGTGCCTCTGATCGGTCGTTGGTTCTACGTCGCGATCGCCGTCGTCATCCTGGTGGCGGTCGTCGTCGGCTTCGCGGGCACCTACGTGGTGCCGATGGCGCGCGGCGCCTTTGAGGGGCCGACCGTCCTGCATCTGCATGGCGCCCTGGCGCTCTCCTGGGTGCTCCTGTTCCTCTCCCAACCGCTCCTCGTTCGCTTGCGGCGGCAGGCTCTGCACCGGCGCCTCGGCTGGCTCGGTCTCCCCCTGGCGACCGGGGTGGCCCTGACGATGGTGCCAGCCGGCCTCTATCAAGCGAGCCGCGACTCCGCGGCCGGCGCGGGCCCGACGGGCATCTCGAGCTTCTTGGGCGTCGTCACCTCGGCCATCCTCTTCGTGACCCTGGTCGCCTGCGGCATCCTCGCCCGCCGCGACCGCGAGGCGCACGCGCGCTGGCTCCTGCTCGCGACGCTGGTGGTGGCGTGGCCCGCCTGGTTCCGGTGGCGCCATCTCTTCCCCTCGGTGCCCCGCCCCGACATCTGGTTCGCGG
Source organism: uncultured Thermoanaerobaculia bacterium (assembly GCA_964476605.1). Classification (GTDB taxonomy): domain Bacteria; phylum Acidobacteriota; class Thermoanaerobaculia; order Multivoradales; family JAGPDF01; genus JAGPDF01. The sequence continues at coordinate 32,703 of CAYZBH010000036.1, forward strand.
TCGTGCTCCCCTACGCTTGGGTCGGTGTGGCGATGCTCCGCGACCGCGTCGTCCGAGCCGCCGTGCATCCGGTCCTCGCCTTCGCGGGCAGCGCGGTCGTCCTCGAGCAATCCCTGGAAGTGATCGCCTTCGACACGCCGCCCTGGCGCGCCGTGGCGCAGCTCTTGTACGGCTGGTTGCAAACGTGACAGCGCCGGCGCGTCGCGCGCGAAGTGCGGCTGCCGCGCGGCGTCTATGAACGCCAGGAGTCTGGTTTATTGTGAAGTCGAATCGGGGAACCGGTCGGCTCAGCGCTAGTTGACCGGAGCTCTGGGTAGACCAAGACCCTCGAAGGGGCAGATGACTCTCTGCTTCCTCACGGGGGGCCATAATGTCCAGGCGGACCAGGAGAGGCACATGAGGTTGTCGGCGGCGATGGTGGTTGTGGCTGTGCTATTGCACGCGGGTGTGGCTCCGGGGAACCGTGAGGCCGATTCCGATGCGGTTCGTGAGGCGGTATTCCGGTACATGTTCGTGAACAATGCCTCGGGCCTCCAGAGCAAGGCGGAGGTCTTCTGCCTGGCCATCTCGGCCGAGGGAAAACAGGCGGATCCATCGACTGCCTTCCTGGGGCGCTTCACCAATCTCAAGCAAACCGTGCGCGCCGCCTCCGAATGCGAGGCATCAGCTCATGACGTGGTGCGGGACAGGCAGACCGGGAAGCCTGCATTGATGTTTTGGACAAAGGAGATCCGGTGGACGGGCGACCTGACGGCCGAGATCGCAGGTGGATACGACGAAGGTCCGATGAGTGCCTCCGTCAATACCTACTACCTGTCTAAGCAGGGAGGCATCTGGCGCGTGGTCAAGGACGTCATGGAGATAATCGTCTAGATTGGCGGGACCCAAGGCCGCCCGACAGTCACTCGCCGCTGAAGCGCCGTGATTGACCGCCACGATTCCAAGGAACAGGGACCGCCATGCCCGCTCGCAAGACAGAGAAGTCCTCCAAGCCGGGAGCTCGGAGGCCGGCCCAGCGAACGGCGGCTCCAGGCAAAGGCGGCGGGACGCTGCCGGAGTCGATGATCACGGGCAAGGCCAGCGCCGCGAAGGCGGCGGAAGGGGACGCGCCCGTCTTCGCCTACATCGCGAGCTTGCCGGAACCGCAGCGCGGCATCGCCGAACGAGTCGATGCCCTGGCGGCGAAGACGCTGGCCGGCCTCGAGCGCTCGGTGAAGTGGGGCATGTCCTACTACGGCGTCGGCGACGGCTGGTGCTTCTGCTGCGGCGGCTTCGCGACGCACGTCAAGCTCATGTTCATCAACGGCGCGACGCTCACGCCGGTACCGCCGGTGACACCGGTGGCGATGGGCAAGGCGACGCGGGGCGTGGAGCTCGCATCGCTGGAGGACCTCGACGAGCGCCAGGTCGCAGCCTGGATGAAGCAGGTCGCGGCCCTGCCCGGTGTCGGGAGGAAGAAGCGATAGGCCCGCGGCATCGCTCACGACCATCGGGAGGGAGTCGGGGTGAGCAAGAACAGTCTCGAGCATCTGTTCCTCGACGGCGAGTACGCGGAGAGGGCGCGCCTCCTGTCCGGGCTGACGCTCGCGCAGGTGACGCTGCGGCCGGAGGGCATGGCGCACTCGATCTACGACGAGCTGTGGCACCTCGTGGGATACCAGCAGAGCATCCTCGAGCCGGGTGACCCGCCGCCGGGCGACCTGTACCCGACCGCGGCGCCGGAGCGGGAGGACCAGTGGCACCAGCTCGTGCAGCTCTTCCTGACCGGAGCGCGCGCCGCGGCGGAGTTGGGGAAGACGCCCGCGCGGCTGGCCGTCGAGGTCGAGCCGGGATGGACCTTGGCCGACGAGCTCCACTGCGTGGCGGTGCACAACGCCTATCACTTCGGCAAGATCGTCGCCTTGCGCCAGCAGATCGGCGCGTGGCCACCTGAGGCGTCCGATGCGTCGTGAAGGAGCGCCCGGTATCCCCGGCGCCGCCCAACGACACGGGCTGGGGCCGCACAGGCGGTTCCTGGTGGCCGAAGGGAGGTCGACGAACGGAGTATCATCCGGCCCATGCGGACCTACACGGCGGTGATCGAGCGCTGCCCCGACACGGGCCTCTTCGTGGGATACGTTCCCGGATTTCCGGGCGCCCACAGCCAGGGGGGCACGCTCGACGAGCTGAATGCGAACCTCCGCGAAGCCATCGAGATGCTGCTCGAGGGCTAAACCCTTCTCCGAAAGTCGGCCCGGCTTGAGCACTCGTCCTCGATAAGGCGGTGCTGACTGTGCGTCGCGTGAACGCCGACTACTTCCCCGGTCGCCGCCGCTGTAGCCGCCGCGCGATCGCGCCGACGAGGTCGAGGGTGCGGACCAGGGGGCCTCGGCGGCCGGCGTAGATCTCCAGGACGTAGACCCAGCCCAAGTTGTAGGCGCGGCGGATGGTCTTGGCGCGGGGGCCGCGGCGCTCCCAGCCGGAGTGCTCGAGCTCGAGGCGGGTGCCGTCGCCCTCGGGCGTGAAGCGGAGCTCGACCTCGCCGCGGGTCTCCGGGTCCTCGCCGGGGTGCCAGGTGAAGCGCACCCGCGCCGGCGGCTCCCAGACCAGCACCGTTCCCCAGACCGAGCGCTTCCCGTCGCCATGCTCCTCGAAGATCTCCCCGCCGACCCGCTCCTCGAAGCGGCAGGTGACGGCGTCCGCGCCGCCGACCGAGTGCGTCGGGAGCGGCCACCAGGTCGCGAGCTCCGCGGTGAAGCGGCGGAAGGCCTGCTCGACCCCCCAGGGGATGTGCACCGACTTCTTGACCGGGGGGAGGACGGGGCCCAACAGCGGTGGGTTCATCGCGATCGCTCCTTGCCGCGGCGGGGGGAAGAGGGGGGCTTCTCGGCGTAGGCGGCGAGCACGTCGTCCCAGGCCGCGTCGATGAAGGCTCGGAGGGCTTCCAGCCCTTCCAGCGAGGCGCGGAAATAGTGACGCGTGCCCTCCCGCCGCTCCTCGACCAGCCCGGCCTCGCGCAGCACCGCGAGATGCTGCGAGACCGCGGGCTGCGAGACCGTCGCCGTGCGGGCGAGCTCGCCGACCGTCTGGGCCCGCACCCGGAGCCGCTCGAAGAGCTGCCGCCGGGTGGGGTTCGCGAGCGCTGTGATTGCCGGGAGCGCCTTTCCGTAAGCCATGACTTATATAAGTTAGCGCTTCTCCAAGGCCGCGTCAAGCCTGCCCGAAGGGGTCCCTGCCAGGGTGGAGAGCCCCTACGGCCGGCCTTGACGCGCGGAGTAGTATCGAAGATTCCGATGCCACGCCGGACGAGCGCTCGCGGAACCGGGGAGACCACCCTCGCGGTCGAGGTCGAAGGGGCGCGGACCCATAACCTCAAGGGGGTCTCCTGCCGCGTCCCGCACGGACGGTTGACCGTCGTGACCGGCCCCTCCGGAGCCGGCAAGTCCTCCCTCGTCTTCGACACCATCTACGCCGAAGGGCAACGCCGCTTCGTCGAGTCCATGTCCACCTACGCGCGGCAGTTCCTCGACCTCATGGAGCGCCCGCCGGTCGAAGAGATCCGGCACGTCCTGCCGGCGGTGGCGCTCGAGGCGAAGAACTCGGTGCGCAACGCGCGCTCGACCATCGGCACCATCACCGAGATCCACGACGTGCTCCGCCTCCTCTTCGCGAACCTGGGAACCGTCCACTGCGGCGACGGGCACGGGCCGGGGCGGCGCTGGGCGGCCGGCGAAGTCGCCGCCGCGCTGGCGGCGGGGGAGGTCGGCGAGCGCTTCCTCCTGGTGACCCGCGTCGAGCGGCCGCGCCGGGGCGCCGAGACCCTGCTCGCCGAGCTCCGGCGGCAGGGGTTCACGCGCCGCTGGGACGGCGAGGGCGTCGTGCCGCTCGCCGAAGACGAGGGGTGGCCCGAGGCGTGGAACCCGCTGCCGTTGGCGCTCGGCCGTTTCCGCGCCGATCCGGCGGCCAGCGCGCGCGTCGCCTCGACCGTCGAGGACGGATGGAAGCTCGGGGCGCGACGCGTCGAGGCGATCGGGGGGGCGAACGGCGAGCAGGGTCATGTCCACTTCTCCTCGGAGCTCGCCTGCGGCGTCTGCGGGCGCGCCCTCCGGAGCCCGACGCCGGCGCTCTTCTCCTTCAACTCCCCGCTCGGCGCCTGCCCGACCTGCGAGGGGTTCGGCCGGGTGATCGGCATCGACGCCGAGCGCGTGGTTCCCGATCGCCGCCGGTCCCTCGCCGAGCGTCCGATCGCCCCTTGGAACACGCCAGCCTACGAGGAGCTCTACGACGGGCTCTGGAGCGCCGCGCGCCGGCGGAAGATCCCGCTCGACGTCCCCTGGGGGGAGCTGCCGGAAGCGGCGCGCGACTGGGTCTGGCGGGGCAAGGGGCGCTTCGTCAATCTCGAAGCCTTCTTCCGCTGGCTCGAGTCGCGCACCTACAAGGTGCACGTCCGCGTCCTGCTGGCGCGCTATCGCGCCTACAACCCCTGCCCCGACTGCGGCGGCGGGCGGCTCAACCGCGAGGCGCTCGCGGTCCGCTGGGAGGAGCGGACCCTCCCCGAGCTCTTGGCCTGGTCGGTCGAGGAGATCCGCTCCTGGTTGGCCGGGCGACAGGTCGCCGGCGCGCGGCAGGCGCTCGGCGCGCACCTCCTGGAGGAGCTCGGCGAGCGCCTCGACGTCCTCCATCGCGTCGGCCTCGACTACCTGACCCTCGATCGTCAGGCGCGAACCCTCTCGGGAGGGGAGACCCAGCGCATCCACCTCGCCGCGGCCTTGGGCTCGGGGCTCACCTCGACCCTCTACGTGCTCGACGAGCCGACCATCGGCCTCCACCCCGAGGACGGCGGCAAGCTCCTCGAGCTGCTGCGCGATCTCGCGGCGCGCGGCAACACGGTGCTGGTGGTCGAGCACGACCGGACGCTCATCGCCGGCGCGGATCACCTGATCGACCTCGGCCCCGCGGCGGGGGAGCACGGCGGCGAGGTGGTGGCGGAGGGGACGGTGGCGCAGGTCCTCCGCTCGCCGGCGTCGCTCACCGCGCGCTACCTGCGCAAGCGCCGCCCGACCCCGGCGCGCGGGCACGTCGCCCGCTACCGGCGCGAGCGCGGCCGGGTCACCGTCGAGGAGGAGCTCGAGCGCCGGCCGCGGCTCGCGATCCGCGGCGCCCGCGAGCACAACCTGCAGGGGATCGACGTCGACTTCCCGGTCGATGCCCTGGTCGCGGTGACCGGCGTCTCCGGCTCGGGCAAGTCGACGCTGGTCGAGAACGTCCTCTACGGGAACTTCCAGCGCTCGCGCGGGGTGGCGGACGTCGAGCCCGGGCGCTGCGACGAGATCACCGGGCTCGACGCGCTCGCCGACGTGACGCTGGTCGATCAGAGCCCGATCGGGCGCTCCTCGCGCTCGAATCCGGTCACCTACGTCAAGGCCTACGACGATCTCCGGCGCATCTTCGCGGGCGCCGAGGAGGCGCGCCGCCGCGGCATCACGCCGGCGCACTTCTCCTTCAACGTCGAAGCCGGGCGCTGCCCGGACTGCCAGGGGACGGGAGCGCTCGAGGTCGACATGCAGTTCATGGCGCCGGTGGTGGTGCGCTGCGATCGCTGCCAGGGGCGGCGCTTCCGCCCCGAGGTGCTCGCGGTGCGCCACCAGGGGCGCGACATCGCCGAGACCCTCGAGCTCACGGTCGACGAAGCGCTCGACGCCTTCGCGCGCGAGCGGGGGATGGTGCGGAAGCTCCAGCCGTTGGTCGAGGTGGGCTTGGGGTACTTGAGGCTCGGGCAGCCGACCTCGACCCTCTCGGGCGGCGAGGCGCAGCGGCTCAAGCTCGCGAGCTTCCTCTCCCGGCCGGCTCACGCGGGGCGGCGGCTCTTCCTGTTCGACGAGCCGACGACGGGGCTCCATCTGGCCGACATCGAGCAGCTCTACCGGACGCTCCGGCGGCTGGTGCAGCGCGGCGACGGGGTGGTGGTGGTCGAGCACAGCCTCGACCTCATTGCCCGCGCCGACTGGGTCGTCGACCTGGGGCCGGGGGGCGGAGCGCACGGCGGGCGGCTCCTCTTCTGCGGCCCCTTCGGGACCTTTCTCGAGCGCGCCGAGGGCCCGACCGCGAGGCTCCTCGACGCCCATCTCGGAGGGCGTCGACCCCGGGTGCCATCGAGTAGAATGCAAGCCAATTCGAAACGCGTAGCCTCGCGAGCCGAGGAGAGGTGCCCGTGACAGCCAGCGGTTGGCAGGTGTTCGTCGAAATCCCCGGCAAGCCGCCGATCGAGCTCGCGGAGGGCGAATCGGTGATCGGCCGCTCGCGCAGCTCGGCGGTGCAGATCGCCGACTCCACGGTGAGCCGGCAGCACGCGATCCTCAAGGTGAGCGACGGCTCGGTCCGGCTGAAGGACCTGGGGTCGAGCAACGGGACCTTCGTCAACGGGAAGCGCGTCTCCGGCGAGCTGCCGATCGCCGACGGCGACCGGTTGGTGATCGGCGAGGCCGAGGTCGTGGTGCACGTGCTCCCTCCGCTCGCCGCCAACGACGCGACGATGAAGGTCGCGGTGCTGCCGCTCGACGAACCGCCGCGCTCCGGCGCCCCGGCGATCGCGCCGCCGTCGCCTCGCCCCGCCGCCCCGGCGAGCGCCTCCGCGGCCCCGGCACCTCCCGCGCGCCCCGCGCAGCCGACGCCGCCCCGTCCG
>CAYZBH010000037.1:0-2658 GCA_964476605.1 uncultured Thermoanaerobaculia bacterium
TCGCATGCAACCTCCTCAGCGCTTCGGAACGTCGACGTCCGCCGTGGCCGTCGCATAGTCGCCGCTGAGCGCGTCCACGACGAGCGCGGCCACCCGGACCTTCCCCGGTTGCACGTCGATCTCGCTCCGGTGGACCCAGATCCCGCTGCGCGCGGCGTCGATCTCGTTCGGTGGCACCGAGATGGGTACCTCCATCGACTCGCCGAGATGGACCCGACCTTCGGCATCCCGAACCGCGAGGCGGACCTCGATGAGCGCCTCGACGGCTCGGGCTTCGCCTGCCCCCTGCGTCTCGGCCTCTTCGGCGCTCGGGAGGATCGCGGCGAGCGGAATCCGCACCGCGACCGGGAGGGTTCGTCCCTTCTTCGAGCGCGACCGAGCAGATAGTACGTCGCAGGCGACGGTGAGGGGAAACCTCGGGTCCGCGACGCCGGTCGCCGCCGCGGTGCCGAGAGCCTCCTCGAGACGCTCTCCCCGGCTGCGAAGTCGAAAGCTCTCGCGGTGCCGCGCCGTGAGCCCCTTCCGCCGCGGCGAGACCTCGATCTCGTGCTGCTTCGTGCCCCACGCCGGACCGGCCGTGAAGCCGAGCGAGTAGCTCGCCTCGGCGTCGTCGCTGACGACGTCGAGCGCGCGCGCGAGCACTTCGTCGATCGCTAGGCGCCGGCCACCCGTGCCTTCGCCCAAACGGGTCAGGCTCGCGACCTCCTCGGCGTACGTGCGGTCGCGCGGTGGCGGTCGCGTCGAATTCGGCCCCAGGCCCGGGAACTCGGCGCTGGTCGAGGCCTGCGGCAGCTCCCGCGGCGTCAGCGGGTAGACGGCGATGCGCGCCTCTTGCGCCACTCCCAGGAGCCGCTCGAAGTCGTCGTAGACCCCGAGTTGCGTTTCGTCGAGCATCAACGCCCGCATCAGGGTCGGATCGGTGGCGCGCGCCTGAAAGGTCGCCAGCTCGTTGAAGTAGGCCGCGGGCGCGGCCGAGACTCCGGGCGAAGCGAAGAGCAAACTCTTCCTACCGTCGAGCGCCGCGAACGAGCGGAGCCAGCGCTCGAGCTCCGCGAGCATCCGCCGCTGTCGGTCGACCTCCTGATCCGCGAACCACTTGATCTCCGAGGCGAGTTGCGACGGATCTCCGCCCCCCTGCCCGAGCCTGCGGATCTGGAGCTCGAGGTGACTCTTCTCCGCGAGCAGACGGGTGCCCCGGGTGCGGAGCTTCGCCAGTTGATCGAGCGCCCGCGCGACGCCCCCGGCCCCGCCCGTCTCCAGAACCCGAAAGCCGTCATCGTAGACGGCGATCACGATCGGGTCGCCGTTCTCGCTGCGGTTCACGAGGAAGTCGCGCACCTGACCGACGAAGAGCTGCTTCGAGAGGGGGTCGAGCGCCGAGAAATCCGCGAAGACGAGGAGCGTGCCGCCGGCCTCGGGCGGCGAGCTGTCGGGACCGCCGGCCGACTCCTCCTCGGCGTGCGTCTCCACGACCCCGCCCAACCGCGGCCCGGCGAAATAGTCGATCGCCACCGGCCGGCCGTCGATCCGGAGCTCGAAGTCGTCACGTCCGAGATCGGTCACCCGAGTGCCGTCACGATCGGTCACCACCACGTCGATGTTGACGACCTCCACGTCGACCCGCTCGCCGAAGGTCGAAAGGCGCGCCGGCGGTCCTTCGGCATGGGCGCCTTGGGGGAAGGGCGCGGCGGGTGCGAGCAGGGCCAGGATCCCCGCGATGCCCAGCAGCCGACTTTCCATGGGTCCTCCCAACTTGCAGGGTTACACCTCGGAACACTGCAAGGGCCGTTCCCGCTGCGCGCCGCGGCGCGGCAATCTCCATGGCACGCCCGTTCCCCTCCCGCTTCGCTAGACTGCCGCCCCGAAACGACTAAAGGAGCCGACCATGCGCCCGCTCTCCACGCTCGCCCTGGCAGGACTGCTCGCCGCCCTCACGCCCCAGCCGTCCCCGGCGCAGGACGACCTCGTCACCCGCATGGCACACGAGCACCGGCACGACAACGCCGACGCGAGCCCGGCGACCGCACCGGCGCCGGCCCAGCCGGTGGTCTCCGAGGACGTCCCCTACGCCACTCTCGACGGCACTGCCGTCCGTGGCACCCTGGTCCGCCCGGAGAAGGGGGGCGCGGCGCTCCCCGGGCTCCTCGTCATCCAGGAGTGGTGGGGCCTGAACGACAACGTGCGCGCCATGGCGAAGCGTCTGGCCGGCGAGGGGTACGTGGCGCTCGCGGTCGACCTCTACGAGGGGAAGACGGCGACCGAGCCCGACCAGGCGCGCGACCTGATGCAGGCCGCGATGGCGCGCCCCGAGCGGCTGCTCGAGAATCTCCGGCAGGCGCGCCGCTTCCTCGCCGAGACCGCGCATGCGACGACGATCGGCGTCGTCGGCTGGTGCTTCGGCGGCGGCTGGAGCTTGGCGACGGCGCTCGACCAGCCCGCCGGCATCGACGCCGCGGTGATGTTCTACGGGCGCACCCAGACCGACGCCAAGGAGCTCGCGAAGCTCCGGGCCCCGCTCCTCGGCCTCTTCGGCGGCAAGGACCAGGGGATCCCGGTCGACGGCGTCCGCGCGATGGAGAAGGCCCTCCAGACGCTGGGCAAGGACGTCACCATCGTCGTCTACCCCGAGGCCGACCACGCGTTCGCCAACCCCTCCGG
>CAYZBH010000037.1:2758-39210 GCA_964476605.1 uncultured Thermoanaerobaculia bacterium
ACGTCACCATCGTCGTCTACCCCGAGGCCGACCACGCGTTCGCCAACCCCTCCGGTCGCAACTATCAGGCGGGGCCCGCGGAGGACGCCTGGAGGCGCACCGTCGCTTTCTTCGGCGAGCATCTGAAGTCGGGCTCCTGACCCCCGGGGCGCCCGCTTGCGGCGCTTCGGGTCGCGAGCTAGCCTTGCCCGCCAGGACAACTCGCAACCGCCGGCACCGTTCCGGCGCCGGCCGACCGCAGGAGGGGGAAGCATGAACTGGACCCGCATCTTGGCTGGTGGTGTGGTCGCAGGCGTCGTCACGAATCTGGTCGACTTCGTGCAGCACGGCATGATCATGGGGCCGACCTACAAGAAGTACAGCGATGTCTTCACGCAGACCCAGGCCAACCCGGCCTACTTCTTCGCCATCTCGATCGCGGTCGGCATCTGCGTCGCGATCCTCTTCGCGAAGACGCGCGGGAGCTGGGCCGAGGGTTGGAAGGGGGGCATGGCATTCGGGTTCTTCTTCGGCCTCGCGACCTTCTTCATGAATTTCTTCTACCCGCTGGTGATCGCCGGCTTCCCCTACCATCTCGGCTGGTGCTGGGGAGGGATGGGAATGATCGACGGCCTGGTGGGGGGCTTCGTCCTCGGCGCGATCATCAAGAAGTGACGGCGGCGGCACGCTGACGCCAAGCGACGCGGCGTTGCCGCGCGCGGTCGACGACACGCCACGCCGCTTCGATAGAGTCGCCGCGATGCGCGTCGAATGGGTGGTGCTGGTCGACGAGAAGAACCGGGAGCTCGGCGTGGCGCCGAAGAGCGAGGTGCACCACGCCGCGACCCCGCTCCACCGCGCCTTCTCCCTCTTCCTCTTCGACCGTGCCGGGCGCACGCTCCTGCAGCGCCGCGCGCTCGGCAAGCAGACTTGGCCCGGCGTCTGGTCGAACGCCTGCTGTGGCCACCCGGGCCCCGGGGAGTCGACGCTCGAGGCGGCGACCCGCCGCTGCCGCGAGGAGCTGGGCTCGCTCCCCGACGCGCTCTGGGTGGCGCTCCCCGACTACCGCTACCGGGCCGAGCTCGACGGCATCGTGGAGAACGAGATCTGCCCGGTGGTGGTCGGACGGATCGAGCCGGAGGCGCTCCGCCCCGACCGCGAGGAGGTCGACGCCGTGCGCTGGCTCGATTGGCGCGCCTTCGTGGACGACGTCGCGCAGCGCCCCGGGGCCTGGTCCCCCTGGAGCGTCGAGGAGGCGCTCCACCTCGACGCCTCCCCCGCGATGCAGGAGTTCCTGACCGCGCTCCGCGAACGCGCGAGCGCCTGAAGGAGCTCTCCGCGTGCCTCCGAAGACCCCGGCGAGCCGCCTCGTCTACTCGACCGCGAGCGGCCGCACCTGCCCGACCTGCGGCTGGCCGGAGCGCGACTGCCGCTGCAGCAGGAACCTGGAGGAGGCCCTTCCCGCGACGATCGTCGCGAAGCTCCGCATCGAGAAGAGCGGCCGCGGCGGCAAGACGGTCACCGTCGTCGACGGCCTGCCGCGCAACGCGACGTTCCTCGCCGAGCTCGCCCGCGAGCTCAAGCGCGCCTGCGGCACCGGCGGCAGCACCGGCGAGACCCACGTCGAGATCCAGGGCGACCAGCGCGAGAAACTCCGCCCCCTCCTCCAAGCGAAGAGGTGGACGGTCAAGGGGTGAGGATCTCGTGCCCTCTCAGCACCCCTGGTCGAGGATCTCGATCTGGTCGGGCTGGTTGGGGACGATGCAGAGGAATTCGAAGGGGGCGTCGAGCACCTGGTAGGAGTGCGGCAGGCCGGCGGGGATCAGGAGGACGTTGCCGGCCGAGACCTCGTGGACGCGATCGCCTACCGTGACCTTGGCGCGCCCCGCGAGCACGTACTGCTCGTGCTCGACGCGGTTGGTGTGGAGCGGCATGCCGCCGCCGGCGCCCATCGAGAACTTGCGGAGCGCGAAGTTGGGCGCGCCGTCGGCGGGGCCGACGAGCACCTGCACCTCGGTCGCCGTCCCCGCCGTGACCGCCGTCGGGGCCACGCTCTCCGCTCGCCGCACCATCGATTCGATCGCCGTCCGCGTCATCGCCCGCTCCCTCTCGTCCCGTTCATCGTACGCCACTCCCGCCACGCCCGACGCCGATCAGCAGGAGGAGCGTGAGCGCGCTCGCGCCCAGTAGGAACGCGGTCGCGGGGAGCCCCAGGAGCGGCAGCAGAAGGAGCGTTCCCGCGAGCGCTCCGAGGCTCCCCCCCAAGAGGTCGGCGGCGTAGAGCGGCGCCACGACCGCCCCGGCAACGGTCACTCCGGCGAGGCTCGCCCAGGCGAAGAGCGCGCCGGTCGTCGCCCCGGCGGCGAGCAGGAGCGCCGCGGCCCCCACGAGTCCGAGATCGGCGCCGGCCGAGAGCAGCGCCGCGGTCGTGAGCGCGGTCGCCGAGGCCAGGAGGACGACGCCCGCGCCGAGCGCACGGGTGGCCCCCGCGCGCGCCACGCGCCGATCGACCCACGCCGAGCCTGCCGCGAGCCCCGCCATGAACATCGTGAGGAGCAGTCCGAGGTCCTGGAAGAGGACGCCCCGCCGCACCTGGAAGGCGAGGATGACCGTCCCCTCGAAAATCATCCCGAAGGCGCCCGCGGCGGCAACCAGGAGCGCTCGCCGCAGCGCCGGCCGCCGGCGGGCGACGCCGGCGGCAACCGCGACCAGCAGCAGCGACGCCACGGCGAGCGCCGGCATCAACGCCCCGCTCTCGAGCCAGCGCGGGGGCTCGAAGCGCCCGAGCGCGGGGAAGAAGCGGGAGAGCCAGAGCAGCAGCGTGAGCTGGTAGCAGATCGGGCGCGCGTCCCGGTTGACGGGGGCCGCGGTCGTCGCGAGGCGCGCCGCGATCTCCGCCCGACGGTCGTTGGTGAGCAGGTAGCGGAGGTAGGGGGGCGTCACCAACCGGGGCCTCAGGCCGCGAGCCGCGAGCCGCGCCGCGAGGAGATCGGGATCGAGCGCGAGCGGCGTCGCCGAGGCGAGCATCAAGCTGGTGGTGCCGGGGAGCACGACGACCGCGGGGAAGACCGCCTCGAGCGCCCGCGCGACGCTCGTCGCCCGGCGGGCGAGCGCCGGTGTCCAGAGGTTCTCGGCCCCCGCGAGGCGAAGCGCGAGCACTCCGCCGGGAGCGAGCCGGCGTGCCGCGAGCGCGAAGAACTCGCGCGTGTAGAAACGGTTCGCCTGGCCCGAGTCGGGCTCCGGTTCCCCGATCAGGACGAGGTCGTAGCTCCCCGGCCGCGCGAGCACGCGGCGAGGCTCGGCGATCTCGAGACGGACCTGCGGCAGGTCGAGCGCCACCCGCGAGGGTTCGGGCAGGATGGGCCGCAGCATGTCGACCATCCTCCGATCGACTTCCACGAGGTCGACCCGCTCGGGATGGTGCGCGAGCACCTCCGGCAGCAGCCCGCCCGAGACTCCGCCGACCAGCAGGACACGACGCGGCGCCGCGACCGCGAGCGCGGCGACGTGCACCAACTCTTCGGCCGCTGTCCCCTCGCTCTCCCAGGCGAGCGCGCCGTTCTGGAAAATGCTGAGCTGTCCGGCCGACCGCTCCACGGCCACGCGGCCATACGGCGTGTCGACGGTCGCGACGAGCCCCGGGTGATTCCAGCGCGTGGTCGCGCGATCGAGCGCCGCGGCAAACGGCAGGGCGCCCGCCGCGAGCGCGGCCAGCGCGAGCGCCGACCACCGCGTGCGCGGCGACGGGTCGCCGTTCTCCGGCAAGCGCCGTGCGACCGCGAGCGCGGCGACCGCGGCGAGCACGGCGCCGAGGAGCGCCGTCGCCAGGTTCGAGACACCGAGCGCCAGAAGCAGGGTGGTGGCCGCCCCGCCCACGAGCCCGCCGGCGCTCTCGGCCGCGTACGCCCCCGCGAGGCGGCCGCCCGCGGCGACCGCGGCCGCCGCCGCACGCTGGAAGAGGAGCCCTCCCAGAAGCCCCAACGGCAGGAGCACCAGAAAGAGTCCGGCGAGCTGGGTGGGAAAGGGGAGAAAGGCGCCGGGGGTGCCGCCCAGAAGGCGGTGGAGGGCGCGGGCCAGCGCAACGGTCGCCGGCAACGCCGGCGCGAAGAGCAGGAAGAGCGCTCGCGGTGGCTCCGGGCGCGTGCCGGCCGGGAGCCAGCGGCCGGCGAGCGTCCCCGCGGCGCTGCCGGCGAGCAGGAAGGCGAGCCCCAGGAGATAGACGAGCTCGCTTCCGAAGAAGGCGACCGCGAGCTCGCGCAGCGCCACGACCTGGGCGGCGAGGGTGAGCCCACCGACCGCGGCGAGCGCGGTGGCGTGCGGCGTCCTGCCGTTCAGTGGGCGCCCTTTTCCGAGAAGACCTCCGCCTCGAAGGTCGAGAGATGGGCGCCCACGCGCCAGCAGTCGCCGGGGAGCCCGCCCTTCTCGCACAGGTGCGTCAGCAGCTCGTCGCGATTCCACCCCTGCTCGGGGGCGACCTGGGGGAGGAAGACGGCGCGCCGCCCCCCCTTCTCGAGCAGCACGCCGTGGCGCCCGACCTCGATCGCCGACGCGCTCGCGATCGGCGCGTAGGGGGTGAGCACCGAGATCTCGAGCGCGATCGCGGGGAGCTCCTCCCGGCGCACGGGGCGGAAGCGCGGGTCCTGGGTCGCCGCCGCGAAAGCCATGCGCGCCACCGCGAGCGCCAGGGGTGTCTTCCCCTCGAGATCGCCGATGCAGCCGCGGAGCTCGCCGCGCTCTTCGAGCGTCACGAAGACTCCTTGCGGGCGCGCGAGCCTGGCGCTCGCCGGCCGCGGCAGCGGGAAGGTACCGGTCGCGAAATACCGCTCCAGGGTCGCGCGGGCGAGCGCCAAGAGCGCCGTGCGCTCGTCCGCTCCGAGCGCCGTCGCGGCGACTGGAGGTACCGGAGCGGCGAGGGCGCGGAGGTCGGGGCCCCCGGCGCCCGCATCGAAGACCACGGCGCCGTAGCCGACCACCCTCCCCGGCTCCCCCGCCACCGTGTCGCCCGAGTTGGCGGCGCTCACCACCCGGCCCCGCCGCGCTCCGAGCGCCTCCGCCGCGACCATCGCCGTCAGGATCGGCGCTTGGCCACAGGCCGCGGTGACGAGCCCCGGATGGCCCGCCCGCTCGACCCGCGCGAAGGCCGCGGCGGCCGCCGCCGGATCGAGCCCGGCGATGCCGTTGAGCACCTCGCGGTCGGCGGCGCGCGCGGCGTCGATCGCCGGATAGTGCGCGAGGTCGGAGGAGGCGACGATCAGGGCCTTGCGGCCCGAGAGCGCGCTCGCGAGCGCCGCGCCGAAGCGTCGCGCGAGCGCGAGGTCGGGCTCGCCGACCACGGCCGTCAGCACCTTGGCGCGCGGCAGGAGCACCTGCACGAAGGGGAGCTGGACCTCCACCGAATGCTCCCGCGCGAAGGCGTCGGGCCGGAGCGTGACCTTCCGGTCGAGCGCGGCGAGCCGGTCGCGCAGCGCGGTGTCGACCACGACCACGCCGAGCGGTGTCCGATAGCCGCTCACGTCGTCGAGCGCGACGCCGGCGAAGGGGGGAACGGCGTGGTTGGTCCCGAGCACGATTACCAGCTCGTGGTCGAAGCCGGCGGCCTGCCGGTACCCTTCGCCGGCAATCGGCCCCGAATAGACGTAGCCCGCGTGCGGCACCACGAGCGCGATCGGACGCTCCGGCGCCGGGTCCGCGGCGGCGTCCGCGAGGAAGCCCTCGATCGCGCCGCGGAGCGCGGCCGCGTCGGCCGGATAGAAGGTGCCGGCGAAGGCTGGCGCTCGCACCTCGGCCGCCGGCACCGCCGTGGCGACAACGAGCAGCGTGGCGGCGAGCGCGAGCGTGCGCCTCACGACCAGACTCCCGCGATCTTCGTGCCGCACGCCGCGCAGGCTCCGCTCCGCATCCGGATCGCGGTGGTGAAGATCCCCGAGCGCTCGATCACGATCTGCCCGCACCCCGGGCAGTAGGTGTGACTGCCCGGGTGCCCCGGCACGTTGCCGATGTAGACGTAGCGTTGCCCCCGGGCGATCGCGAACTCGCGCGCCCGCTCCAGCGTCTCGACCGGGGTCGGCGGGAGGTTCAGGAGCTGATAGTCCGGGTGGAAGCGAGTGAAGTGGACCGGCACGTCGGGGCCGAGCTCCCCCGCGACCCAGGCCGCGAGCTCGGAGAGCGCGCGCTCGGAGTCGTTCAGGGTCGGCACCACGAGATTCACGAGCTCGAGGTGGCGCCCCGCGCGCGCCACCTGGCGGATCGAGCGGAGCACCGGCTGGAGCTCCGCGCCCGAGACGTCGCGGTAGAACTCGGGGGTGAACCCCTTGAGGTCGATCTTGATCGCGTCGAGCGCCGCGATCATCTCGGCGAGCGGCGCTTCGTTCATGTAGCCGCAGGAGACGAGCACGGCGCGGAGCCCCCGCTCCCGCGCCGCGTGCGCCACGTCGAGCAGGTACTCGACGAAGACGGTCGGCTCGTTGTAGGTGAACGCCACGATCGGGGTCTTGGCCCCGCGCGCCCGCTCGACCGTCGCCGCCGGCGTGCGGCGCTCGACCGCGTCGTCCTCCGGATTCGCCTGCGAGATCTCCCAGTTCTGGCAGAACCGGCAGCGCAGCGGACACCCCGCGGTGCCGAGCGAGTAGGCGACGCCTCCCGGCAGGAAGTGGAAGAAGGGCTTCTTCTCGATCGGATCGACGTGCTCGGCGAGCGGCCGGCCGTAGGAGAGCGACCGGAGCTCCCCGCCCATGTTCAACCTGACCCGGCAGCGCCCGCGCTCCCCCTCCGCGAGGACGCAGCGATGGGCGCAGAGCTGGCACTGGAGGAGGCCTGCCGGGTGCTTCGGCTTCCGGTCGCGCGCGAGCTCCGCTGTCGCGTGACAGTCGGCGCAGGCGAGGCTGGCGAGCGGCGTCCAGAAGCGCCCGACCGGCGCCTCGCGCGCCAGGACGGCGAGACCGCGCGGCAGGTCCCCTCCGAGGAGGGCTTCGAGCGGTGCCGGCAGGAGCGCGCTCCCGGCGAGCGCCAAGCCCGAGCAGGCGGCGAGGTCGAGGAGCTCGCGGCGGTTGAGGGGGGCGGGACACATGGACGTCGATCTCGGGAGCGGTTCACCTCCGCGTTCCACGGTAGACCCCCCCTCGCCCCTTGTCCACTACCCGCCGGGGCGGCGGCGACTCAGGGGTGCCCGGGGAGCGAGTATTCGAGATCGTAGAAGTGCTGCTTCGCTTCGATGCGGATCGTGCACCGGCCGGAGATGCCGGCGAGCTCGCCGTCCCCGGAGCCGGGGACGACCAAGACCTCGAGATCCAGGCCCGCCGGAGACATGGTGCCCCGGTGCTGGAGCGCGAAGCTTCCCTTCCGCCCGTCGAGCGTGCCGTCGACCCGCTCGATCGCGACGTAGCCCGCCGAGCCCTGGTCGGGGCGGCCGGCGGTGAGCATCTGACCGAACCCCGTCGCCTCGAGCGCGCCGTGATAGCGCTTGTCCAGGCTGAACCGGCCGAGCGTCGCGTCGGCCACCGGGCCCTCGAGCGCGACGGGAGTGACCTTCACCTCGAACGTACCGCTCGCGTGGTGCATCGTCGGAATCTCCTCGAGTTTCTGCTCGCTTCCCGCGCGGGCACTGCAAGCTCCGAGCACCCAGAGGGTCGCCGCCAGCGCGACATGAACGGACGCTCGAGGACTCACGGCTCTCCCAAGTCTCCGAGATCAACCAGATCCTGCGGGCGTGCCGTCGCGCGCTTGTTGCGAGCCAGATCCTCGCGTCCGATGACCCAGATTCGCTGGTCGCCGAAGGTCGATTCCACCCGTCGCAGCCAAGCGTCCTCGAACGAGAGCCCCGTTACCGCGGTCAGGACGTCGATTCGGTTGGGCGGCACACCAAGCTGTACGGTAACCCTGGGCTCCCGGAAATCCGCTTCGGTCACGAAGTCGGCGGGGGCGCCGAAGGCAAGCAGTCCCCGGTAGATTCTCGGTGCAGCTTCCGGCGAGCTCTCGACCCAAACGTCGAGGTCCTTGGTGTAGCGCGGCACCGCATGGAAAGAGAAGGCGTAGCCTCCGACAAGGAGGTAGCGAACCCCTTCAGCGTTCAACGCGGCAAACAGATCTCTGAAGTCGCGGTTCAGGGGCATCGGGATTCCGCCAGGCGAGGTACTCGAGCACCATCTCCCAGACGAGCTGCAGGCGCTCTGCCGGCGGAATCGCCGCCCAGTCCCGGCGCGCCTCGGCCTCGGCCGAGCTGTCGCCCAGCTCGAACTTCCGAACGCTCACTGTACGTGCCATCGGAGGAAGATTCTATCGCGACGTCTGCCGCGCCCGCTCAGTCCTCGACCTTGAGCACCGCCAGGAAGGCCTCCTGGGGGATCTCGACGGCGCCCACCGACTTCATCCGCTTCTTCCCCTCTTTCTGCTTCTCGAGGAGCTTCCGTTTGCGGGTGATGTCGCCGCCGTAGCACTTGGCGAGCACGTCCTTGCGCAAGGCCTTGACCGTCGAGCGCGCGATGATCTTGCTGCCGATCGCGGCCTGGAGCACCACCTCGAAGAGCTGGCGCGGGATGAGCTCCTTCATCTTGTCGACCAGCGCCTTCCCCTTGGCGTAGGCCTTCTCGCGGTGGACCATGACGGCGAGGGCGTCGAGCGCCTCGCCGTTCACGAGCACGTCCATCTTCACCACGTCCCCCTCGCGGTAGTCGGCGAGCTCGTAGTCGAAGGAGGCGTAGCCGCGCGAGACCGACTTCAGCTTGTCGTAGAAGTCGTGGATCACTTCGGCCAGCGGGAAGTCGTACTCGATCAACACGCGGTCCGAGGAGAGGTACTGGAGGCTTCGTTGGACGCCGCGGCGGTCCTGCGAGAGAGCGAGGATGCCGCCCACGAACTCGTCGCGGGTGACGATCGTCGAGCGGATGTAGGGCTCCTCGATCGCCTCCACACGCGACAGGTCCGGGAGCTGCGCGGGCGACGAGATCTCGAGCCGCGAGCCGTCCGAGAGGTCGATCCGGTAGCGCACGCCGGGGGCGGTGGTGATGAGCGCCAGGTTGAACTCGCGCTCCAACCGCTCCTGGATGATCTCCATGTGGAGGAGGCCGAGAAAGCCGCAGCGGAAACCGAATCCCAAGGCGACCGAGCTCTCGGGCTCGAAGCTGAACGAGGCGTCGTTCAAGCGCAGCTTCTCGACCGCGTCGCGCAGGTCCTCGTAGTCCTCCGAGACCACCGGGAAGAGGCCGGCGAAGACCATCGGCTTGACTTCCTGGAAGCCGGGAAAGGGGTGTGCCGTCGGCCGGTCGGCGTGGGTGATGGTGTCGCCGATCTTCCCCTCGGAGAGCTCCTTGACGTTGGCGAAGAGGTAGCCCACCTCGCCGACGCCGAGCTCGTCGATCGCGC
The DNA here is from genome assembly GCA_964476605.1 of uncultured Thermoanaerobaculia bacterium. Classification (GTDB taxonomy): domain Bacteria; phylum Acidobacteriota; class Thermoanaerobaculia; order Multivoradales; family JAGPDF01; genus JAGPDF01. Next base: position 12,095 of record CAYZBH010000037.1, read on the forward strand.
GCGGCTTCGGGTGATACGTCCCGATCTCCTCGACCGTGAAGACACGGCCGGTCGAGAAGAACTTGATCTTCTCCCCCTTGCGCAGCTTTCCGTCCACCACTCGCACCAGGCAGGCAACGCCGCGATAGACGTCGTACCAGGCGTCGACCAGGAGCGCCTTGAGGGGAGCTTCCGGATCCCCCTTCGGAGGCGGGATGTCGGAGACGATCCGCTCCAGCAGCTCGTCGACGCCGAGGCCCGACTTCGCCGAGGCGAGCACCGCGTTCGAGGCGTCGATGCCGATCACCTGCTCGATCTGCTCCTTGGCGCGTTCGGGATCCGCCGAGGGGAGATCGATCTTGTTGATCACCGGCAGGATCTCGAGCCCGCCGTTGACCGCGAGATAGGCATTGGCGAGCGTCTGGGCCTCGACTCCTTGGGCGGCGTCGACCACCAGCAGCGCCCCCTCGCAGGCGGCGAGCGAACGCGAGACCTCGTAGGAGAAGTCGACGTGACCGGGGGTATCGATCAAGTTGAAGACGTACTGCTCGCCGTCCTCCGACCGGTAGGCGAGACGCACCGCCCGCGCCTTGATGGTGATGCCGCGCTCGCGCTCGAGCTCCATGTCGTCCAGCACCTGGGCGTGCATCTCGCGCTGCGAGAGGGCTCCGGTGCGCTCGAGCAGGCGGTCGGCGAGCGTCGACTTGCCATGGTCGATGTGGGCGATGATCGAGAAGTTGCGGATGCGGGACGGCGGATGCATGCGCGGCGGAGTCTATCCGCTCGCGCCGCTCCTCCGCTTCCCGGATAGACTCCGCCGAACGCCGATCGAGGAGCGCATCCTGGACCAGCGCATCGCCTTCTACTTCACGCGCGAGCCGTTGCGGGAGCTCGCCCGGATCGACCCGGACCGCGACTGGCGGCTCCTCCAGCAGGGGGACGAGGCCTGGATCCTCCAGACCTACCTCCGGCTCGCCCGCGCCGGGCTACCCGTCGAGCTCGTGGATCGGCTGCCCGAGCGCGGGACCCTGCTCTTCTATGCCAAGGACCGGCACCGCGTCGCCTCCCAATGCCCGTCGCTCTCCCCGCTCGTCCTGGTCGGCGTGCGCGGCGACCGGGGATCGCTGCGCGGTCTCGCCGATCTCGAGGTCGTCCAGAGCGCCAGGAGCGCCGGCGCGCGGCGGGTGCATCTCCCCTTCTGGTCTCAGCCCGGCCTCCTGCCGCGCGATCCGGCGCGTGGAACCCGCCTCGAGCGCGTCGCCTTCAAGGGGTATCTCGAGAACCTCCACCCCGAGCTCCGGAACCCGGCCTGGGGTGCCACGCTCGCCGCGCGTGGCGTCGAATGGGTCGGAGACGCGGTCGCCTACGCCGGCGGATCGCACCGCCGCGACACCCTCGCGTGGCCCGATTTCCGCGCCATCGACGCGGTGGTGGCGCTCCGCCCGCGCCTCCGCAGAGGGGCGGACAAGCCGGCGACCAAGCTCTACAACGCCTGGCTCGCCGGGGTCCCCGCGCTCCTGGGGCCCGAGCCCGGCTTCCGGGCGCTCCGCCGCTCGGAGCTCGACTATCTGGAGATCACGAGCGGCGCCGAGGCTCTGGCGGCGCTCGAGCGGCTGCGGACCGACCCGGGGCTCTACCGCGCGATGGTCGACAACGGCCGCGAGCGCGCGCGCGAGTTCACCCCGTCGGCGATCGTCGAGGTCTGGCGCCGCCTGCTCTTCGAGGAGCTCCCGGCCCGCGTCGCGGCCGAGCGGCGCGACGGAACCGGGCGTCCGCCGCTCGGGCGCTGGCTCGCGCGCCGCGTGGAGGTCCTGCGCCTGAGCGCCATTCAGGACCCCTAGGTGGAAGACGCGAGACGCGCGTCCAGGCGGTCCAGGAGCGCGCGGTCGGCGGTGGCGTCGAACTTCCGGGCGAAGTGCACCGCGGGATCCTCGAGCGCCGCCAGGTCCTCGCGGCCGAGCGTCCGCGGGCGCCCGTCGCGCGTCCCGCGCGAGTCGACGTAGCGCAGCGACGCGTTGGCGAACCGGAGATCGCGCTCGTTGAGCAGGAGCGTCTGCACGACCGACTCGTCGGGGCAGAGCGTGCGCCCGTAGTAGTCGAGGAGCCCGGTCTCGCGAGCGAGGAGCGCGCGCAGGCGTTCGACCGCTCGTCGCCCGAGCGTCGTCCACTGGATCCCCGCGTAGCAGACGCGCCCCGGCCCGAAGGGCGTCGCGCGAGCGCGCACGCCGAGCCGCGGTCCGTACGTGGTCTGCAGGTGAACGAGCGACTGCAGGCGGTTGAGAGGCTTGAGAAGCCGGAGCAGCGGCACCCAACCGGGCGCGATCTTCCGATACTGATACCGGTAGCGGAACACGCCCTGGCGACGCCGCCCCCAGGGATTCGCCGGCGCAAAGGCCTCCCAGTGCAGGAGGAAACCGTCGACGCCGGAGAGGGCGAGCGCGCGCTCGCTGCGCGCGAGCGGTTGAGTCGGGTAGTCGTCCCCGGAGAGGTAGACGAGCCAGTCGTAGTCGACCTCCTGCGCGGCCAGGCGCTCGAGGGCGAGAAAGTACGGCGAGAGCAGCGAGAGCTCCCCGCGCTCGATCGGCGGCGGCGGCACGAAGAGATCCACGCCGTCCGGGAGCTCGGCCGCTCGGAGCTCGGAGCGGCGCGCGTCGTGCCCCACCACCAGGTGGGCGTCCGGACTTCCGCGCCGCAAGGCGTGGACGAGACGTGCCACCTGCGACGGAGCGCGATGGCTCTGGATGAAATAGCAGACTCGCATCGTCGGAGCGTTCTCGCGGGTGATCCGGGGCGATCCTACGCCGCCCCGGACTGGATAGACTCCGCACCGTGGAGGCCGCCCTTCGCTGCTCCGGTTTGGTCAAGCGCTACGGCGATCTCGCGGCGGTCGACGGGCTCGACCTCGCCGTCTCCCCCGGCGAGTGCTTCGGTCTGCTCGGCCCCAACGGCGCCGGCAAGACCACCACGGTCGAGATCTTCGAAGGGCTCACCGCGCCCACCGCGGGCGAGGTCGCGGTCCTCGGCGAACGCTGGGGTCCGGGCCATCCGTCGCTCCGGTCGCGCATCGGCGTGCAGCTCCAGGAGACGCGCTTTCCCGAGAAGCTCAAGGTGGGAGAGATCGCCCATCTCTTCCGGAGCTTCTACCCGTCGGGGCTCGACCCGGAGAGCGCGCTCGATCTGGTCTCCCTGGGCGAGAAGCGCGGCGCGTCGGTGCGCACCCTCTCGGGGGGGCAGAAACAGCGCCTCTCCCTCGCCTGCGCCCTGGTGGGAGACCCCGAAGTGCTCTTCCTCGACGAACCGACCACCGGACTCGATCCGGCCTCGCGGCGCGAGATCTGGACGATCGTCGAGGCGCTCAAGCGCCGCGGGCGGACCGTCCTGCTGACCACCCACTACATGGAGGAGGCGGCCCGGCTCTGCGATCGCGTCGGCATCATCGACCGGGGGAAGCTGCTGGCGCTCGGCACGCCGCGCGAGCTCGTCGCCTCGCTCGGCGCCGAGCACGTGGTGGAGGTCGAGAGCGCCGCGCCCCTCGACGTGGCGGCACTCGCGGCGCTTCCCGGGGTCGAGAAGGTCGCGGGCTCCGGACCCACCTATCGCCTGACGGTGCGGAACGTGGCGCGGGCCGTGCCCCCGCTGCTCGCCCACTTGGCCGCCCGTGGCCTCGAAGCCGAGCGGCTCGCCACCCACCACGCGACGCTCGAGGACGTCTTCCTCGCGCTGGCGGGGCGGCGGCTCGAAGACGGGGAGGCGTCGTGAGCGTCTTCCGCTCCCGCCCCGCTCTCTTCGAGCTCACCCTGGCGCGGGTCCGGGAGTTCCTGCGCGAGCCGGAGGCGATCTTCTGGGTCTTCGCCTTCCCCCTCCTGCTCGCGTTGGCGCTCGGCGTCGCGTTCCGCAACAAGCCGGCCGATCCTCTGCCGGTCGGCGTCGAGCTGGGCACGACCGCCGAGGCGCGCCGTGCCGCCCTCGAGGCGACCGGCACCCTCGCCCCGCGCCTGGTGGTGCGCGCCGAGGGGGATCGTGGGCTGGTCTCGGGGAAGCTCGCGCTCCTGGTGCTCGCGACCGATCCGCCGACCTACCGCTACGATCCGACGCGCCCCGACAGCCGGCAGGCACGCCTCGAGGTCGATCGCGCCCTGCAGCGCGCGGCGGGGCGCGAAGATCGCTTCGAGCCCGAGCTCCAGGAGGTCACCGAGCGCGGCGCCCGTTACATCGACTTCCTGATCCCCGGTCTCCTCGGCATGAACCTGATGGGAACCGGCATGTGGTCGATCGGCTTCTCGATCGTCCAACAGCGTTCCGGCAAGCTCCTCAAGCTCTTCGTCGCCTCGCCGATGAAGCGCTGGCAATTCCTCTTCGCGCACCTGGCCGCCCGCCTCGTCTTCCTCACCCTCGAGGTCGCGGTACTCGTGTCGTTCGCGGTGTTCGTTCTCGACGTCCCGCTGCGTGGCTCGATCGCGCTCCTGGCGCTCTCCGCTCTGCTCGGCGCGCTCGCCTTCGCCGGCCTCGGGATCCTGGTCGCCGCGCGCCCGAAGACCGTCGAAGGGGTCTCGGGGCTGATGAACCTGGTGATGTTCCCGATGTGGATCTTCTCGGGGGTCTTCTTCTCCAACCAGCGCTTCCCCGAGGCCCTTCAGCCCTTCATCCAGGCGCTCCCCCTGACCGCGCTCAACGACGCGCTGCGCGGCGTGATGCTCGAAGGGGCCGGTTTCGTCTCGACGCTCCCCGAGCTCGTCAACCTCGCCGCCTGGACCCTCCTCTCCTTCGCCCTCGCCCTCAAGCTCTTCCGCTGGCAGTAGCGCGAAACCGCCGGCGGAGTGGCCCCGGCGAGCGCCCGGCTCCGACCTCCCTCATGACGCCCCCTCGACGGGGCGTCACGGGAGGTCACGATGCCAACGGCCGGTCGCCACTTCGTTCTCGCACTGCTCCTGGGAGCGCTGCTGACGGGGCCCCCGCTCGCCGCCGACGGAGCGCCCTTCGGCTCCGGACACGCGAGCTTCGACGCCGGCGGCAACAACACCGACACGGGTCGCGCGGTGGTCGTGCAGCCGGACGGCCGGATCGTCATGGCCGGGACCATTGCCACCAGCAGCGTCTCCTGGACGCTCGCGCTCTGCCGTTTCTGGCCCAATGGAGTCCTCGATTCGAGCTTCGGCGCCAGCGGCTACGCCATCAACCCCTTCGGCCTGGGGACGAATCATGGCGCCGCGGCGCTCCGCCGCCTGGCTGACGGACGCCTGCTGGTGGCCGGAACGCTCGACTACGGCAACGGCGATCAGGACTTCTACGTCGGTCGCCTGCTCGAGAACGGCAGCGCCGACACCGCGTTCGGCGGCCTCGGGGACGGCGTGGCACCGGTGGCGTTCGATCTCGGCGCGGACCACACCGACACGCTCGCCGCGATGGATCTCGATCGCAGCAATCGCATCCTCCTCGCCGGGTCGGTGGATGTCGGGGTGACGGACCTCCAGATCGGTCTCGCGCGCCTCACCCCGGAGGGTCAGCTCGACTTCGGTTTCGGCGGCGGCGGACTCGCCACCGTCGCCATCGCGCTCGACGGACCAGACCTCGGTCTCGCGGTGGCCGCCCATCCGGCCGGCGGGCTCGTCGTCGCGGGGGCGAGCTGGAACACCAGCCAGGGCGGACACTTCGACCGCTCACTCGCGCGCGTTCTCGCCGACGGTTCGCTCGACCTCTCCTTCGGCGCGGCCGGCACGGTTCAGCTGGGAACCGCGAGCGGCGGCACGAACAACGATTTCGCCTGGGCCGTACGCGTCTGGCCCGACGGCGAAGTCGTCATCGGAGGAGACCTGGCCACCGGGTCCAACGAGTGGAAGTTCACCCTCGATCGCCTCTCGGCGAACGGCACCTATCTCGGCGGGACCTTCGGTCCCTTCTGCACGCTCGGCTTTCCTCCCTGTCCGGTGCACCCGCAGGACTCCATTCGCGCGTTGGTGCTGCAAGGGGACGGAAAGATCGTGGCCGCGGGCTTCGCTCTCGGTCCCAACGGCGACAGCGACTTCGCCATCGGACGCTTCCACCGCGACCTGACCATCGACCCCTCGTTCGGCACCTCCGGCCGGCAGCTCTTCGACTTCGGCTACGGCATCGGCGCCGGCAACGACAACGGCACGGCGCTCGCGCTCGACCAGGACGGCCGGCTGGTGGTCGCCGGATCGATCGAGTGGAACGGCCTCGACACCGACTTCGGCTGGGTGCGCTTCGACAGCAGCTACATCTTCGTCGACGGGTTCGAAACGCTGATCCCCTTCGCCCCATGGTCGTCGCTCAATCCCTGACGAACTCTCGCTGCGTCCCGCCGCGTGCGCCCTTGCCCCCGCATTCCAAGAGCGCTAACTTGGCAGACAAATGTCCGAGCCTCGCGTCACCGCCGGAGCGCCCGGCGAGGTCACGCGCCTGCTCGGCGCGTGGGGCGGCGGCGATCGCGCCGCCGCGGACCGGCTCTTCGCCCTGCTCTACGGCGAGCTGCACCGCCTCGCTCATCGGGCGCTCGCGGACCAGCGCAACGAGGCGACGCTGCAGACCACCGCGTTGGTCCACGAGCTCTACCTCCGCCTGGTGGGGAGCTTCCGGCCGGCCGACGACGACCGGCGGCGCTTCTACGGCGCGGCCGCGCAAGTCATGCGGCGCATCCTGATCGACCGCGCGCGCGAGCGGCTGGCCGAGAAGCGCGGCGGGGGGGTGCGCCCGGAGACGCTCGACGACGGCGCCGGCGCCCTGGTCGCGCGCGCCGCGGAGACGCTCGCCGTCGACGAGGCGCTGACAGCGCTCGAGCGCCACGACGAGCGGTTGGCGCGAATCGTCGAGCTCCGGTTCTTCGCCGGCTTCTCGGTCGAGGAGACGGCCGAGCTGCTCGCGCTCTCCGAGCGCACCGTCAAGCGCGACTGGCAGAAGGCGCGCGCCCTGCTCGCCGACTGGATGGCCGGCACCGGCGCCGCCGGGGGCTGAACTCTTGCGCGCGGGCATTCCGGATCCGCACGAACTCCGCGATCGCGACTGGCGGCGCCTCGCCGAGCTCCTCGAGCGTTTCCTGGATCTCGATGCCGCCGCCGAGGCCGCGGCGCTCGCCGCGCTCCCGGACGACGACGCCCGCCTGCGCCCGCGCCTCGAGCGCGCGCTCGCCGTGGCGCGGGGCGACGGCGACGACGAGCCGCTCGCGCGCCCCGCGCTCGAGCAAATGGCCGACCTCTTCGACGGCGACGCGGGCGGCGGCGAGGCGCTCGCCGTGGGCACGGCGCTCGGCGCCTGGCGGATCGAGAGCGAGCTCGGTCGTGGCGGCATGGGCACGGTCTACGCCGTGCGGCGCGCGGACGGGCTCTACGATCAGCGGGCGGCGCTCAAGCTGCTGCGCCGGGCGGCAGACGCTCCGGGGAGCCGGGAGCGCTTCAAGCGAGAACGCCAGATCCTCGCCCGGCTCGAGCACCCCGCGATCGCGCGACTCCTGGACGGCGGCGTGGCACCGGACGGACGGCCCTTCCTCGTCCTGGAGCTCGTCGACGGCGAGCCCATCACGCGCTGGAGTGACGCGCGACGCTCCGGCGTCGAGGGGCGGTTGCAGCTCTTTCGCCAGGTGCTCGAGGCGGTCGAGCACGCGCATCGCAATCTCGTCGTCCACCGCGATCTCAAGCCTTCGAACATCTTCGTGACCGGAGACGGGCAGGTGAAGCTCCTCGACTTCGGCGTCGCCAAGCTGCTCGAAGAGGAGCTCGAACCCGAGCTCACGCGCACCCGTCTTCCGGCGCCTCTCACGCCTCAGTACGCGGCGCCCGAGCAGGTGACGGGGGAGCCGGTGACGACCGCGACCGACGTCTATGCGCTCGGTCTGGTGCTCTACGAGCTCCTCTCCGGAGCGCGACCCTACCGGCTCACCAGCGACTCGGCGCTCGAGCTCGAACGTCAGATCGTGAGCGGAGAGACAGTCCCCCCATCGCTCGCCGCGATGCGCGGTGGAGCCGCGACGGCGGCCGAGCGGAACTTGACGCCGGAGCGGCTGGCGCGACGCCTGGCGGGCGATCTCGACGCCATCATGCTCAAGGCGCTCGCCAAGGAACCCGAACGGCGCTACCGCTCGGCCGGCGAGCTCCGGCGCGATCTCGAAGCGCATCTCGCGGGCCGCCCCGTGGAGGCACGGCCGGACGCGATCGGCTACCGCGCCAGGAAGTTCGTGCGCCGCCACCGCGTCGGCGTGACCTCCGCCGCGGCCATCGTCGTCGCCCTGCTCGCCGGCCTGGCGGCGCTCGGCTACGCGCTCTCCGCCTCGCGCGAGCGGCTCGCCCAGGCGCGGCGCGCCGAGGCGATCAAGGACTTCCTGGTCGGCCTCCTCGCCGAGACCGACCCCGCCGAAGGAGTGCGCTCCGAGCGCACGATCGCGGACCTGCTCGAGACGGGTGAGCGCCGTCTCGCCGACGAGCTCCAGGACCAGCCGCGCACGCGCGCCGAGCTCACGCTCACGCTCGGCACCATCGAGCGCAATCTCGGCCACTACGACCGCGCCGAGCGCCTGCTCGGGCAAGCCCGCTCGCTGGTCGCCCGCGAGCAGGGGGAGTCCAGCCCCGAAATGGGTCGCGTGCTGCTCGCGATCGGCGATCTCCACTACTGGCGCGACCAGTACGACGCGGCCCTCGAGGCGCAGCGCCGGGCCCTCGCCATCTTCGCCGCCGCGGGTCCGGAGCTCCGCGGCGAGCTCGCCAACGCGCACTACAACGTGGGAGCGGCGCTTCGCCAGCTGGGACGCTACGACGAGGCGGCCGCCGAGGAGCGTCTCTCGCTCGACCTCGACCGCGAGATTCACGGCCGCGAGAGCCTCGAGGTGGCGGATGGCGAGGAGGGGCTCGCGCTGCTGCTGCACTCCGCCGGACGCGATCTGGACGCCCGTCCGTTGGCCGAGCACTCGCTCGCCGTGCGCCGCGCCCAGCTCGCCGCCGACCATCCCAAGATCGCGGGTTCGCTCGAGGCCCTCGGCCTGATCGACGGCGAGCTCGGGGACTACGGCCCCGCTCTCGACGCGCTTCGGGCGGCGCTCGAGATCCGCCGCCGCGCCTACGGCGAAGAGCACCCGCAAGTGGTCGAGTCGCTCAACAGTCTGGCGAGCACGCTGCTCGATGCCGGGCGCACCGGGGAGGCGCTCGGGTTGCGTCGCGAGGCCTACGCGCTCGCGCAGAAGGTCTACGCCGGCGTCGACTCGAGCCTGGCCGCCGAGGCGAACAACTTGGCGGTCGTCTGCTACCGGCTGGAGGACTGGGGCTGCGCCGAGTCGGGGTTCCGCGACGCGCTCGCCGCGTGGCGTCGCGCGCACGGCGAGCTCCACCCCCACGTGGCGTCGGCGATGAACAACCTCGGCATGGTCCTGCTCGCCCGAGGGCACCCGGCCGAGGCGCTCACCGCGATCGAGAGAGCGCTCGCGATCCGGCGCGAGGTCTACGGCGAGGAAGCCCCCGACGTCGCCCAATCGCTACGCAATCTCGGCCTCGCGCGCCTGGCGCTCCACGACCTGCCCGCGGCGCGAAGCGCGCTCGACCGCAGCGTCGAGCTCTCCCGTCGAGTCTACGCCGAGCGCAACCCGCGGCTCGCCGAGGCGCTCGCGGCCCGGGCGGAGCTCGCGCTCGCGGAGCATCGCGCCACCGACGCCGTGCGCGATCTCGAGGAGGCGCTCTCGATCCGCCAGGAGAAACTGGGGGATGACAACGCGCGGACCGAGGAGACTCGCGCGGCGCTCGCCCGCGCGCGCACCGAGGAGGCGAAGGCCGCGCGCCAAGGCAAGTCCGGCTGAGCTCCCGGACGGCCCGCACTCCCAGACTCCTTTCCCACGCGCAGCCGGCTGGTTTGACGATAGGATCCCTGCGCCTCTGCGAAGCGCCATGCGACCCCTACTCCTCGCGGCCCTGCTGGCCGCCGCCCCCTCCGTGGCGGAGGCGACTCGCGCTCTCGCCGCGCCGGCACCCCGCGCGGCGCTCGAGCTCGCGGCGCCCGACGGCGTCGCGTGGACGGCGGGCGAGAGCGTCGAGATCGGCTGGCGCCAGGTGGTCGAAGGCGCGCTCCCCGGCTTCGAGGAGTGGGAGGTCTTCCTCTCGGTCGACGGCGGGCGGAGCTGGCCCGTGCGCCTGACGCCCCACTTGGGGCGCGCCATCGGGCGCTATCGCGTCACGGTGCCGAACCTGCCGAGCGACGACGTCCGGTTGCTCCTCCGTTTCGGGGACGAGCGCCGGGAGATCGACGTCCTCGACGCCTCCCGCTTCCGGATCCGGGCCGGAAGTTGGACCGGACTGCCCGCCGCCGAAGGCGTCTTCACGCGCGGTGAAGCGGCTCGTGCAGGGGCGGCCGAGGTCTTGCGCTGGGAGGAGGGAGACCGCTCCGGTGCCCGGGTCCGCACCGTGGAATCCCTCGCCCGAGGGGGCGCCTTCCGCGCCCCACCGGAGCTCCTTCACGGCGCGCCGGAGCTCGCGCTCGCGACCGCTCCCAACTCCGACTCCCTGCTCTTGCGCCCGGCAGCGAACCGTTCCCCGGCGCCGCCGGGACCCCTCCCCGCGAGCGCCTCCGAAGACTCGCGGGTCCGCCCCGCGCGCGACGCGCTCGCGCTCCTCTGTCGTCGGAACACATGAGACGGGCGGCGCCCGCGCGCCGCTTCCGTTGCGTGGCCTCACCCTCAACCTTCGACGACAGGAGCCGATGATGGTCCGTTTGCGTTCGTTTGCTCCGGCGCTCCTTCTGACCGCCGGAACCGTCTTTCCCCTGGGTGCCCAAGACGCTCCTCAGGCCGCCGTACAAGAAGAGATCCAAGTCACCGCGACCCGCGTCCCCGAAGCGGTGATGCCGGTCGCCGCCTCGATCACCGTCATCCCGGGCGAGCGCCTCGAGCAGCTGGGCGCCCGGGATCTGCCGACCGCGCTGGCGCTCACCGCCGGCGTCGTCGTCGCCCCCGGCGGCGACGGCGGCCCGGCGAGCTCGATCCCCGAGTTCTGGGGGCTGCGCGAGTTCGACGCCTTCCTGCTGGTCGTGGACGGCGTGCCCTGGGGGGGCGCCTTCCTCCCCTCGGTCGACGCGGTCGATCTGCACGACGTCGAGCGCATCGAGGTGATGCGCGGCGCCGCGCCGGTCCAGTACGGCGCCACTTCGTTCGTGGGCGTCATCCACGTCATCCACCGCGCCGCCGGAGCCCCCGGCCGGCGCTACGAGCTCTTCGTGGGCGAGCACTCGAGCTTCGGCGCCGCCGCGAGCTCGGCCCTACCCGCGATCGGTGCGTGGAAGCAGTCGCTCTCGGTCGACTTCGAACGCCAGGGCTTCAAGGACGAGGACACCGGCTACGACCGCGCGCACGCCCGCTATCGCGGTGCCGCGGACCTCGGCGGCGGCCAGTTCCGGCTCGACTTCGATGCGCAGATCCTCAACCAGGAGCCGGCGAGCCCGCACCCGCGCCAGGGGCGCACCCTCTCGGCGCTCGTGCCGCTCGACGCCAACCACAATCCGAGCGACGGCAAGATCGACGCGAACCGGTTCGCCCTCTCCGCCGCCTACGACCACGCGGCCCTGGGCGGCGAGTGGTCGACCACCGTCGCCGTCACCAGCACGCAGCGTGACATCGTGCGCGGCTTCCTCCGCGACGTCGTCGAAGGGGACGACAACGCCGCGGGCTACCGGCAGGATCAAGACTTCACCGAGCTCTACCTCGACAGCCACATCGCCTGGAAGACCAGCGACACGACGCACTTCGTCGCCGGCGTCGACTACCTCTACGGCAAGGGGAAGCAAGACAGCTTGAACTTCGACTACTCCGTGCCGCTCGCCGGCCACGGCCGCGAGTCGAGCCACGACGGCACGCCCGTCGAGGGGACCGATCTCGAGGACGAGCGCGGCTTCGCCGGCCTCTACGCCCTGGGCGAGTGGGCACCGACCCCCGACCTCCGCGTCGAGGCGGGCCTCCGGCTGAACGCCACCGACGAGACCAAAGAAGGGGAGGCGGAACCCTTCGAGGAGGAGGATGGCGGCGACGAGGAGGGGGGCCACGACTCGCGCAGCGACAGCCGCCTCTCGGGCAGCCTCGGTCTCTCCTACCGCGTGGTCGGCACCGACGCGAGCGAGGTCTGGCTCTTCGCCGACTACCGCGACGCGTTCAAGCCGGCGGTGGTCGACTTCGGTCCCGAGGCCGAGGCCGAGATCCTCGACCCCGAGACCGCGCGCATGGTCGAGGCCGGGATCAAGGGGAGCTTCCTCGACGGCCACCTGCGCGTCGAGGTCGCGGCCTTCCGCATGGACTTCGAGAACCTCGTCGTCTCGCAGGTGGTCGACGACCGGCCGGCGCTCGAGAACGCGGGCAAGGAGCGCTTCGAGGGGATCGAGACGGAGGTCTCCTACAGCTTCGGCGACTGGCTCGCGACCGCGACCTACGCCAAGCACGACGCCGAGTTCCGCGACTACCTGACCGAGTTCGACGGCGAGCCGACCCAGCTCGCGGGCAACCGTCCCGAGATGTCACCGCGCGATCTGGGCTCGCTCGGCCTCGTCTACGCCCCCGCGCGCGGCGTCACCGGTTGGGCGAGCTGGAGCTGGACCGGCGAGCGTTATCTCAACAAGCGCAACACCGCGCTCGCCGACGGCTTCGCGGTGCTCTCGGGGGGCCTCGGCTACCGCTTCGGCGCCCACGAGATCCGACTCGACGGCACCAACCTGACCGACGAGCGCGATCCGATCGCCGAGAGCGAGCTGGGCGACGCGCAGTACTACCGCCAGCCGGCGCGCAAGCTGACGCTGGCCTGGATCGGCCGCTTCTAGCCATCCCCCGCCGGGCGACGCTCCGCCGTCGCCCGGCGCCCCACCCTTGCGTCGCGCGCGCTCCCGCGGCGATGATGAAGCTCCCGTGACGCAACGCAACGGCGAGCTCGAGGGGCCGGCCCCAACCGGCCACGGATTCGGCACCGCGCCGGTCTTCCTGGCGTCGATCAGCACCATCCTCGGCGCCATCCTCTTCCTGCGCTTCGGCTACGCGGTCGGCAACGTCGGCCTGTTCGGGGCCCTGCTGATCGTCCTCATCGGCCATCTCGTGACCCTCCCCACCGCGCTCGCGATCTCGGAGATCGCGACCAACCGGCGGGTGGAGGGCGGGGGCGAGTACTTCATCATCTCGCGCTCCTTCGGCCGCACGATCGGCGCCACGATCGGCATCGGGCTCTACCTCTCGCAGGCGGTTTCCGTGGCCTTCTACATGATCGCCTTCGCCGAGGCCTTCCGCCCGCTCGCGCCGCGGCTCGAGGCCTGGGCCGGGCTCCCGTTCGATCCGCGCTGGGTCTCGCTGCCGGCGGTCGGGCTGCTGGCGCTCCTGGTGGTGGTGCGCGGCGCGGATCTCGGCGTCACCGCCCTCTGGGGGATCGTGGGGCTGCTCGTCCTCTCGCTCGGCATGTTCTTCCTCGGCGACCCGCTTTCCGCGGCCGCCGGGCAGCCGCTCGCCATCTTCCACGGCGTCTCCGGCGGCGACCCCTTCATGCTGGTCTTCGCCATCGTCTTCCCGGCCTTCACCGGCATGACGGCCGGCGTCGGCCTCTCCGGGGACCTCAAGAATCCGCGCCGCTCGATCCCGCTCGGGGTCCTCGCGGCAACGGTGACCGGTCTCGTGGTCTACGTCGCCGCGATCGTGAAGCTCGCGCTCTCGGCCCCCTCCGAGATCCTGGCGAGCGAGCCCCTCGTCATGGCGCGCATCGCGACCTGGGCTCCGATCGTCCCCATCGGCCTCGCCTGCGCGACGCTCTCCTCGGCGATCGGCTCGATCCTGGTGGCACCCCGCACGCTCCAGGCGCTGGCCGGCGACGGCGTGGCCCCGGTGCGCGCGATCAACCGCTTCCTCGCGGCGGGACACGGTCCGGCGAACGAGCCGCGCAACGCGAGCCTGGTCACGGCGCTCCTCGCCGTCGCGACCGTCGCCGCGGGCTCCATCGACTCGGTGGCGCGGTTGATCTCGATGTTCTTCATGGTGACCTATGGATCGCTCTGCGCGATCAGCTTCCTCGAGCACCTCGCCGCGCGCCCGAGCTTCCGCCCGAGCTTCCGCTCCAAGTGGTACCTGAGCCTGCTGGGCGCGGTGCTCTGCCTGCTCCTGATGTTCCAGATGGATCCGGCCTACGCGCTGCTCGCGATCTTCACCATGGCCGGCATCTACACCGGCCTCCGGAGCGCCAAGGGGGGACGCAGCGACCTGGCCGAGCTCTTCCGCAGCGTCATGACGCAGACCATGCGGCACTTCCAGATCCAGCTCCAGCGCACCACCTCGAGCTCGAACCCGGGCGAGTGGCGCCCGAACCTGATCGCGGTCGGCGAGCGCACCTTCGAGGTTTCGGCGCCGCTCCAGCTGCTCACCTGGCTCTGCCGGCGGCAGGGATTCGGCACCTACCTTCACCTGCTGCGCGGCCGGCTCGACGCCGAGAGCTCGCGCGCCGCGGCGCGCTTGCAGCCGCGTCTGGTCGAGCTCGCCGAGTCGCGGCGCAGCTCGCTGGTCGTCGACACGCTGGTCTCGCCGTCGCTCCGCACCGCGCTCGCGCAGGCCTTCCAGATGCCGAGCGTCACCGGTCGCGAGCACAACGCGACGCTCTTCGAGTTCATGCTCTCGGACGGGGGCGAATACCTCGAGGAGATCCGCGACGGCTGCGCCCTCTCGTGGGACGCCGGCATCAGTCCGCTCCTGCTCCGGCACGGCGAGCGCTTCTTCGGCAGCCGGCGTGACATCCACGTCTGGCTCACCTGGCACGACTACGAGAACGCGCCGTTGATGATCCTGCTCGCCTACATCCTGCTCGGCCACCCCGACTGGGGGGACGCCGAGATCCGCATCTTCGCGGCCGCCCCCAAGGAGGAGGCGGCGGAGCAGAGACGGCGGCTGATCGAGATGGTGGAGGCCGGGCGCCTCCCGATCAGCCCCAAGAACCTGCGCATCATTCCCACCGACCAGGCGGTCGACTTCGATCAGCTCGTCGCGCAGCGCTCGCGCGCCGCCGACCTCGTCGTGCTCGGGCTCAAGCGCGAGCGGCTCGAACAGAAGGGCTTGCCGCTCCTGCGACGCCACCCTGGCCTGGGCGACACCCTCTTCGTCTCGGCGGTCGAGCGGGTCTCGATCGACTGAGACGCGAGCGGCTCAGCCCCCGGGCGGTCGCCAGTCGAGACCCGGAAAGCGGGCGAAGTCGCGATCGCTCGAGATCCAGGTGCAACCGCGCTCGATCGCCAGGGCGGCGAGGTAGGCATCGGCGACGAGATTGCCACGCGCTTCGCTCGCGACCGCGAGCGCCCGGAAGATCTCCCAGTGGCGTTCCCCGGGCGCCAGACGCATCACGTTCGGCTGGCTCTCCAGGGCATCGACGAAGGAGAGCGCCAGGGCGAGCGGCGCCGGCGGATCGAAGACCCGTGGATGCGTCACGACGCGCAGGAACCCCGCGAGCACGGGCTCGAACAACACGACGCTCCGCACGGAGGCGATGACCTCGCGCCACCAAGGGCCGATCCGCGCATGATGCGGCGAGTCGGCGCGGAACGCGTCGACCAGCACGTTGACGTCAGGGGCGAGCAGGGCCATCGCCCGCCATCCGGTCGAGGAGACTCGCTCCGTCGTGGAGATCGACTCCCGGCAGGGGACCGCGGCCGTCGAACGTGGGCAGCTCGAGGCGACGACGCGCGTGCTGCTGCTTGCGCCGCCGGGCGAGGTGCTCGCGCAAGGCCTCCTCGAAGAGCTCGGTCAGCGTCGTCCCTCGGTCGAGCGCGTAGCGCTTCGCCTCCTCCAGGACCTCGTCGGGCAGGCGCACGGTGGTCCGCATGATGCCGAAGCATCACCTCTTGATGTCAAGATGTCAACCGTTCGGGGCGTCGATCAACCGGCGCTGGCGGCGAGCCGGACCGGCTGTCGCCGGGAGCCCCAGCGGCCCGGGTGCGCCTCGAAGTGCCCCGCGATCGCCGCGCCGCAGGCGCCGCACCGGTTCCCCCCCTCGAGATTCCACGCGGTGATCTCGTAGCCGTCCCGTCCGATCACCAGAACGCCGCACGCCGGGCACCAGGTCGAGCCTTCCTCGCGGTCGCGCACGTTGCCCGTGTAAACGTATCGGAGACCGTTGGCGCGGGCGATCTCGCGCGCCCGCAGGAGCGTCGAAGCCGGCGTCGGCGGACGATCGAGCAGCTTCCAGTCCGGGTGGAAGGCGGTGAAGTGGTGCGGCACCTCGGGACCGAGCGCCTCGGCGACCCAGCGCGTCATGGCGTCGATCTCGCCGTCGGAATCGTTGAGCCCGGGGATGAGCAGGGTGGTGATCTCGAGCCAGACCGCGGTCTCGCGCGCGAGATAGACGAGCGTCTCCTGCACCGCCCCGAGCTCGCCGCCGCACACCTTGCGATAGAACGACTCGCTGAACGCTTTGAGGTCGACGTTGGCGGCATCCATGTGCGCGTAGAAGTCCCGCCGCGGCGCCTCGGTCATGTAGCCGGCCGTCACCGCGACCGGGTGGATGCCGTGCGCGCGGCAGGCGTCGGCGACGTCGATCGCGTACTCGAGGAAGATCACCGGGTCGTTGTAGGTGAAGGCGACGGAGCGGCAGCCGAGCCGGGCCGCCGCGCGCGCGATCGCCTCCGGGCTCGCCGAGTCGTTCAACCGGTCCCACTCCCGCGATTTCGAGATGTCCCAGTTCTGGCAGAAGCGGCAGGCCAGGTTGCACCCCGCCGTCCCGAAGGAGAGCACCGGCGTGCCGGGCAGGAAGTGGTCGAGCGGCTTCTTCTCGATCGGATCGACGCAGAATCCCGAGGAGCGACCGTAGGTCGTCAGCACCACCTCGCCCGCCTCGTTCGCGGCCCGCACGAAGCAGAGCCCACGCTGCCCCGGACGCAGCTTGCAGAGGCGCGGGCAGAGGTCGCACTGGCTTCGCCCGTCCTCGAGACGATGCCAATAGCGCGTGGCGACCGCGCCCTCGAAGCTCTCGACGCGCTCCCCCACGAAGAGATCAACGCCCGGACCCCTCGAAAAACTCCCGCGAAGGGTGCATGATGGACGGGAGGCTCCCCACGGTGCCCCGCCTCCGCCCTCCCGCCGTCGCCGGACTCTTCTATCCGGACGACCCGCGCGCGCTCACCGCCGCGGTGCGCGGGTATCTGGCCGCCGCGCGCGGCGCCGCCGCCGGTCGCGGTGCCGTGGCGGTCCGGCCGCGCGCGCTCGTCGCCCCCCACGCCGGCTACGTCTATTCCGGCCCGGTCGCCGGGAGCGCCTTCGCGAGCTTGACCGGCGCCACCTGGGTGCGCCGCGTCCTGCTGCTCGGCCCGTCGCACTACGTTCCATTCGCGGGGCTCGCCCTGCCGGACGCCGAGGCCTTCCTCACGCCGCTGGGGGAGGTGCCGCTCGATGCGGAAGGGATCGCGGCGCTCTCCGGGCTCCCCCAGGTCGAGCGCTTCGACGCCGCGCACCGGCGGGAGCACGCGCTCGAAGTGGAGCTCCCCTTCCTGCAGCTCCTCCTGCCCGGGCTCGCGATCGTGCCGCTCGTCGTCGGCGAGGCGGGCGTCGAGGAGGTCGCCCAGGTCGTGGCGCGCCTCGCGGCGCTCGACGGGACGCTCGTCGTCGTCTCGACCGACCTGTCGCACTACCTCGACTACGAGGCGGCCGAGCGGCAGGACGCCGCGACCTCGGCGGCCATCGAGGCCGGGGCCTTCGCGCGCATCGGCGACTCCGACGCCTGCGGCGCCCGGCCGCTCCGCGGCCTGCTCGCCTGGGCGGTCGCCGAAGGGCTCACTCTCCGCTGCCTCGATCTGCGCAACTCGGGCGACACCGCGGGTCCGCGCGACCGCGTGGTGGGCTACGGCGCCTATGTCGCCCTCTGAGGCGCCGGCGCGCTACGACGCCGCGGCGCGCGAAGCGCTCCTCGCCCTGGCGCGCGAGGTGATCCGGGCGGCGCTCGCGGGGGAAACCCCGCGCCTCGGCGATTCGCTGCCGCCCGCGGTCGACCCCGGCCGCCTTCCCCCCGTGCTCCTCGAGCCGGGCGCCGCCTTCGTCACCTTGCAGCGGGGCGGAGAGCTCCGCGGCTGCATCGGGAGCCTCACCCCTCGTCGCGCCCTCGCCACCGACGTCGCCGCCAACGCGCGCGCCGCGGCCTTCGACGACCCCCGCTTCCCGCCGCTCGCCCCCCGGGAGCTCGCCGGTCTCGACATCCACCTCGCGATCGTGGGCCCCGCCGAGCCGCTCGTCGTCGGAAGCGAACGGGAGCTCCTGGCGACGCTCCGGCCGGGGATCGACGGGCTCATCCTCGAGGCGGGGGTCCATCGGGCGACCTTCCTGCCCGCGGTCTGGGAGAGCCTCCCCGATCCGCGCGACTTCGTCGCCCACCTGAAACGGAAGGCGGGGCTCCCCGCGGAGGCCTGGGGGCCCGACTTCACCTTCTCGCGCTACTCGGTCGAAGCGATCGGCTGAACCGGGAGTCTCAGCGCGGGCTCGGAGCGGAGCGCGCCGGTGTCGGCCTCGCGTTGAGGCTCTCGGCGCGCGCACGCGCTTCGGCGAGCGGTGGCAAGCCGAGCGCGGCACGCTCGGCGTCGGAGGTCGCGGGGTCGACCGGGTAGAGCTGCCAGCGCCCCTCCTTCTCGACCAGCTGCGTCCCGTACCTTTGCGGCTTGCCCGCCACCATGGCGCGCCGGTCGACCGCGATCGCGATCTCGGGCCGCGCGGCCAGGAGATCGGGATCGATCGCGAGCGCGCGACGTGCCAGCTCCTCGGCGCGCGCGAGCTCGGGCTCGGCTTCGCTCGCTCCGAGAATCACCGCGGCATGGAAGCAATCGTCGGCCTTCGTCGCCCGCCCCTGCCGGACCAGGGCGAGAACCTTCGCGCGTCGGGCCGCGCTCGCCTCCGCGAGCTCCTGCGCCTTCCCTCCGGAGCGCGCTTCGACCCGCTGCTCCCGATCCTCGACGTAGAGCTGGAGGAGATCCGGGTCGAGCGTCTTCAGGTAGGCCTCCTGCTGCATCTCGACCCGCTTCAGGAAGGGGAGCCAGCGCGGATCGGTACGCAGCGTCTCGAGCCGCGGATCGGCGAGCGCCCGATCGAGATCGCGAAAGCCCACCGCGAGCGCGTCGGCGAGGTGGGTGAAGGAGCCGTCGAAGTCGCCGCGCTGCGCCGTGCAGCAGGCGGCGCCGTAGAAGGCGCGCGCCGCGAGGCCGTAGCGGACGTCGCTCCGCCCCAGGGCGTCGAAGCGCTGCTCGCAGTCGGCCCAGCGTCCAGCCGCGAAGTCGGCCGCCGCTTCGGCCAAGCGCGTTTCCGCGCTCGGCTTGGGCTTCGGCGCCGGCGCTGCGGCGCCGTCCTCACCGCGCGCCGCAACCGCGAGCACGAAGAGCGGGGCGAGCGCGACGCCTGCGACGACGGCCGCGCGCACCGGGCGACCGCTCTTCACGCCTCGTCCGCCGACGGGCCGTAGAGCGCCGGCACCGGCACGTCGAGCTCGCGGAGATAGACCGTGAGCTGGCCGCGATGGTGAATGCCGTGATTGAAGACCATGCTGCGCAGCACCGCGACGCGCGGCAGGGTGAAGAAGACCTGTTCCCCCCGGCGCAGCGTCCAGGGCTCGAAGAACGCCGCCTCGTCGGCCTCGGCGATCGCGGCGCGAGTGGCGGCGAGCTTCGCGTCGAAGCCCGCGAGCAGCGCCTCGGTGGTGCGATGTTCGTCGGCGGCGTAGGGCTGCTTCTCGAAGTCGTACTCGGTCGAGCTCATGGTCCCCGACCCCCACTTAAGGAGGTTCGCGACGTGGTTGGCGAGGCGGCCGAGCGAGAAGGACTTGGGGTGCGGCTGCCAGTCGTACTTCTCGAGCGGCACCCGCGAGAGGGTTTTCCGCGTGTTGGCGGCTTCGTAGTCGAGCTCGGCGGCGAGGGATTGGGCGAGGCTCATCAGGTCTCCTTCCGGTTCTGGTCGAGGCTCGATCTTACGTCCGGGGAGCGAGCAGGGTCGCGACCTCTTCCGCCGCCCGTCGCGCGAGCGCCGCGCGCTCGCCGTGCGCCATCCCCGCGGTCGGAATCGGCGCGCCGAAGCGGACTTCGATCCGCCCGGGCCGCACCGCGAAGCCGCCCGCCGGGAGCACCCGCCCGGCGCCCAGGATCGCCACCGGCACGACGTCCACCCCCGCGTCGAGCGCCGCCCCGAAGCCGCCGCTCTTGAAGGGTCGGAGCCGGCCGTCGCGCGAGCGCGTCCCCTCCGGGAACGAGGCGACCTGGCCGCCCCGCGCGAGGAGATCCCCGGTCCTGGTCACGGTAGCGGTGGCGCCCCTCCGGTCGGCGCGATCGACGAAGATCATCCCCATGGCGCGGATATACCAGCCGAGAAAGGGGACCCGCTCGAGCTCTCGCTTGGCGAGGAAGTGGAGCGGCACCGGCACCGCCATGAAGAGGGTCGGGATGTCGATCCAGGACTGGTGGTTCGCGACGAAGAGGTGTGGCCGCGAGAAGTCGATCCGCTCGCGCCCGGCGACGACCAGATGCGCGAGCGCGCCGTAGACCAGGCCCGGCGCCCAGACGTGGCGCGCGAGCCAGAGCGCCGGCGCGCGCCGCCGGGCGACGAGGTGCACGAGGAGCGCGACACTGATCCAGAGCGCGCTCCAGAGCGCCGTGAAGATCCCCTGCACGAGGTTCGCCGGCAGCCAGAGCCAGAAGCTCGGCCCCTTCATCGGGCGCCGGCCCCCGCGCCCGCCGGCGCGAAGGGGATGCGGCTCGCGACGTCGACCGCGAGCGGGTCGTCGCGCTCGCCGCGCCGGGCGCGCAGGAGCGCCGCGAAGGCGATCATCGCCGCGTTGTCCCCGGAGAGCGCGAGCGGCACCAGCCGGAGCCGGACGCCACGCTCCTCGGCCCAGGCCGGCAAACGCCGGCGGAGCTCCCGATTGGCGGCGGCTCCCCCCGAGACCGCGAGCTCGTCGAACGGCGCGCGGCGGTGGAGGCGCGTCAGCCGGTCGAGGATCTGCTTCACGGCCGAGGCGCGGAAGCCGGCGAGGAGATCGAGCACCGGTTGCGCGAAGGGGGGCTCGGCTTCCGTCGCCCCTTCGCCCGCGAGCATCGCCTGGGTCGCGACCCCCTCCCGCTCGAGCCGCTCGATCGCGAGCACCGCCGCCGTCTTGAGCCCCGAGTAGGAGAAGAAGAGCTCCTCGGTGCCGCCGAGCGACGGCAGGGGGGCGCGCGCGGCCTCCCCCAGCTCCGCCCAGCGGTCGACGTGCGGCCCTTGCGGATAGGGAAGACCGAGCCGCTTGCCGATCTTGTCGAAGGCCTCCCCAAGCGCGTCGTCGCGCGTCTCGGCGAGCGTCGTGACGACCCCAGCGTTCACCCGGTAGAGCGCCGTGTGCCCGCCGGAGACGACGAGGCCGACGAGCTCCTCGGGAATCGGCTCGGCGGGGGATCCGTCGGTCGCGAGGTAGGGAGAGACCAAGTGCCCTTCGAGGTGATGGACCGCGAAGAAGGGGAGGTCGCGCGCGAACGCGATGGCGCGCCCCAGCGAGAGGCCGACGAGCAGCGACCCGACGAGCCCCGGCCCCCGCGTCGCCGCCACGGCGTCGATCCCGGCGAGCGCCACTCCGGCGCGCGCGAGCGCCTCGCTCGAGACCGGCTCCCAGGACGTGAGGTGCTCGCGCGCCGCGAGCTCGGGGAGGACGCCCCCGTAGGGGCGGTGCTGCGCGAGCTGGCTCGAGACGACCGAGGCGAGGATCCGCCCGGCGCCGTCCACCACCGCGCAAGCGGTGTCGTCGCAGCTGGTTTCGATGCCGAGGACGAGCGGGTGCTCCATCGCCGGCAGCATACCGGCGCGGCCGGCGGCTGGGCGAGGGGCTGCGGGCCCCGGCGGGGTGTCGCAGCACCTCCGAGGGGGTTCTGGTAGCCTCGCCCCCTTCCACGTCGAGGAGGGGCCGACCGATGCGACTCGTCTCAGCCGCGCTGATCTCCGTCGTTCTCCTCGCCGCCCCGCTCGCGGCCGTCGAGAGCGACGCCCTCACCGAGACGATGCGCCGCCAGCTCGCCGACGAGGCCCCTCCCGAGGCGCTGGTGCCCGAGCACGAGGTGCTCTGCAGCGGCGGCATGGCGGGTGCCTACCCCTGCGACAACGTCGACCTGCTCGAGTTCGTTCCCCTGGCTTCGCTCGGCGGCGCCTCGGGAGCGAACGACATCTGGGGGTGGACCGACCCGGCGAGCGGGCGCGAGTTCGCGCTCGTCGGCCTGCGCAACGGCACCGCCTTCGTCGAGATCACCGATCCGGAAGACGCCGTCTACCTCGGACGCCTCCCGTCGTCCGGAAGCGGCAACTCGACCTGGCGCGACATCAAGGTCTACCAGCACCACGCCTTCATCGTCTCCGACTTCGACGGCTGCCACGGCATGCAGGTCTTCGATCTCACGGCGCTGCTCTCGGTCGCTTCGCCGCCGGTGACCTTCGCCGAGAGCGCGCACTACTCCGGCATCGGCAGCGCCCACAACGTGGCGATCAACGAGGCGAGCGGCTTCGCCTACCTGGTCGGCGGCTCGAGCTCGACCGCGGCCTGCCCCGGCATCGAGAACTGCGCGGGCGGTCTTCACATGGTGAACATCCAGAACCCCGCCACGCCCACCTTCGCCGGCTGCTTCTCGGCCGACGGCTACACGCACGACGCCCAGTGCGTCCTCTACGACGGCCCCGATCCCGATCACCTGGGTGACGAGATCTGCTTCGCCGCCAACGAGGACACGCTGACCATCGTCGACGTCACCGACAAGAGCGCCGCGACGCAGATCTCCCGCACCGCCTACGCCGGCAACGCGTACACCCATCAGGGTTGGTTGACCGACGACCGCCGCTACTTCCTGATCGACGACGAGCTCGACGAATCGGACTTCGGGCACAACACCTACACCTACGTCTGGGACGTCGCGAACCTGGAGCAGCCGCAGCTGCTCGGCCACTTCACCTCCCCGACCCAGGCGATCGACCACAACCAGTACGTCAAGGGGAGCTTCGTCTTCCAGGCCAACTACCGGAGCGGCCTGCGCATCCTGCGGCTCGACGACCCCGCGAGCGCCACCCTCTCGCAGGTCGGCTACTTCGACATCTACCCCGCGAGCGACACGGCCAACTTCAACGGCGCCTGGAGCGTCTACCCCTACTTCCCGAGCGGCAACGTGGTGGTCTCGGGGATCGAGCAGGGGCTCTTCGTGCTCCGCCCGCGCCTCTGCACCGTCCCGGCCGCCCCCACCGCCCTCGCCGCGACGCCGAACGGCGACCAGCGGATCGATCTCGCCTGGAGCGGCAGCGGGACGCCCGGCAACACCTTCTCGGTCGAGCGCGCGTTGGGCGGCTGCGGCGGCAGCTTCGAGACCCTGGCCACCGGGCTCACCGACGCGAGCTATGCCGACACCAGCGCGTCGGGGCAGGTGACCTACGGCTACCGGGTGCGCGAGTCGGACCCCACGGGCTTCTGCACCTCACAGCTCTCGACCTGCGACGAGGCCTCGACCACCGGAGCCTGCACCGCGCCGCCGCTCTTCGCGGGGCTCGCGAGCGCCACCAACGCCGCCGCGAGCTCCTGCGCGGTCGAGCTCGCCTGGAGCGCCGCGACGGCGACTTGCGGCGGTGCGGTCGCCTACGACGTCTATCGCGGCACCGACGAGCTCTTCGTCCCCGGCGCGGGCAATCGGATCGCGCAGGGAGTGCTGGGGGGCGCCTTCACCGACGTCGAGGCCGCCTCGAGCTTCCCCGCCTGGTACGTCGTCCGCGCGGTCGATCTCGGCAATGCGAGCGCCGACGGGAATCTCGTGCACCGCGCCGTGACGCCGACCGGTCCGGTCGCCGACGGCACCTTCGCGACCGGCGCCGAGGTCGGCGACCACCCGCTCGACACGTTCGGCGGCGGCGCGCCCCCGGACGCGCTCGGCGATCTCGTGGTTCCCGAGCACGCCGGCTGGCACGTGATGGAGGTGCGCCCCCACTCGGGGCTCCGGAGCTTCGGCTCGGGCGCGGCGTCCGGCGCCTGCATC
This sequence comes from uncultured Thermoanaerobaculia bacterium, assembly GCA_964476605.1. GTDB lineage: Bacteria > Acidobacteriota > Thermoanaerobaculia > Multivoradales > JAGPDF01 > JAGPDF01. The sequence goes on from CAYZBH010000037.1 coordinate 36,050, forward strand.
TCGCTCGAAGGGGACTTCACGCTCACCCCGGCCCAGTCCTCGCAGCTCACCTTCTGGACGGTCTGGGACATCGAGGCGACCTACGACGGCGGCATCGTGCAGCTCTCGACCGACGGCGGCGCCACCTGGACGCAGCTCACCCCGAGCGGCGGCTACCCGAACACGATCACGGAGGCGGGGAACGCCTGCGTCGCGATGCCCCCCGGTACCCCGGCCTTCTCGAGCGCAGGCCAGACCGCGACCTACCTGCAGAAGACGGTGAATCTCTCCCCCTGGTCCGGACAGTCGGTGCGGCTCGCCTTCCGCTATGGCACCGATGGGGCGGTGACGGGCGAAGGGTGGTACGTCGACGACCTCGCGGTGACGCACGTCCAGGTGCCGGGGAGCTGCCAGTCGAACGGGATCTTCACCGAGCGCTTCGAGGGGGGGAGCTTCGGCGCCTGGAGCGCCGTCACCCCCTGAAGCGCGAGAGGATCGCCCGACGATGCCCAGAAGCTCCGCCCGCTACGCGCTCGAGAGGCTCCGCGAGGGGAACCGCCGCTTCGTCGCCGGCATCCGCGGCGGCGACCCGATGAGCGACCACGAGCGCCGCAACGAGCTCCTCGCCGGCCAGGACCCCTTCGCCATCGTGCTCGGCTGCTCGGACTCGCGCGTTCCGGCCGAGCTCGTCTTCGACCAGGGGCTGGGGGATCTCTTCGTCATCCGCGTCGCGGGCAACGTCGTCGCCTCGTCGCAGATCGGCAGCGTCGAGTTCGCCGCCGAGCGCTTCGGCACCCGCCTGGTGGTGGTGCTCGGCCACTCGCGCTGCGGCGCGGTGATCGCGACCGTCGAGCACCTGCTGGCCCCCGCCGAGCACCCCTCGCGCGGCCTGGGCTCGATCGTCGAGCGGGTGCGCCCGGCGGTCGAGCCGCTCCTCGCGACCGAGCTCCGGCACGACTCCGAGGCTCTCCTCGCCGCCGCCGTCCGCGCCAACGTCCGCATCGCCGCGAGCCAACTGCGCCACGGCTCCCCCCTCCTCGAGCGCCGCATCGAATCGAGCGAGCTCCTGGTGGTCGGCGCCGAGTACTCCCTCGAAACCGGCGAAGTCACCTTCTTCGACGGCCTGCCCGCGGGCTGAGGGGAGCGGGCACTCTCAGGAGTGCTCGCGCGTCAGAGACGGTCCCAATCCTCGAGCGAGAGATCGCGGCCGAGGATCGCGGCGACCTCGCCCAGCATCAGGCGAAGCTGGGGCACCGAGTACTCGTCATTGGACGGGACGGCGAGACGGTGGTGCCCGAAGACGAGGAACTGGTGCCGCGTCCCGGAGTAGGGACCTTCAAAGCCGAGCTGCCCGAGCTTGCGCAGGAACTCGCGTCGCTTACAGGGCGTCCATCGAGGCATGGACGGGTCGCTGGCCGAGGTCGATGCCGGCGAGGACCGGCAGGGCGTGTCCGAGCTTGAGACCGACGAGGATCCAGTCCTCGAGGGTGGAGCGAAGCTCGCGCTCGCAGGCGACGAGCGTGGCACCGAAGGCGACGACGCCCGGGCACGCTGGAATCCTCCCCGCGAAGGTGGCGTCCTCGAGCTTGTCGTAGACCGCCCCCGCGAGAGCCTCTTCGATGTAGTCGCTCAGCACGAAAGCGCGCGCCATGCGGTGGAGTGTACCGCTCTTCTCCCTCGAGTTGTCGGTGCTCCTCGGTCTCTTCACGGAGCTTCTGGGGCGGGTTGCCCGAACGCATCGGCGACCACCAGCTCATAGGCGTCGCGGATGTTCTCCTCGAGCTCGTCGAGCGTGTCCCCCTGGCTGAAGACCCCAGGAACCTCCCGCAATCGCCCGACGAAGCCGCCGTCGTCCGGCCAGTACTCGAGGATAAGTCGCATCGCCGTCCTCCCTGGCCTCGATTCTACGCGGCCTGCCCCTGTTCGCTGGTCACCCCCGCAAGTGGGTCCGGTCCCGCTCGTGACCCGTGAACTTCAGCACCACGTCGTCCTGCCAGGGCGACGTCGCCTCCTGACCGAACGGGAAGTACGTGTGCTGCGCGCCGATCTCCCCGAGAAGGTTCGTCGCCACACGGATCGTCCCCAGGTGGTCCGTCCCGTAGTCCCGATAGTCCCCCCCGAGCTCCAGCGACGCCGCCAGCCGACCCTCACGGTACGCGTAGAGCGTCAGCGTCCGGTGCGGACCCGTCGTCGACGACGACCACTCGCTCGTCGTCCCGTTCTCGAAACCGTCGCAGAAGAGATCGACGAGCTCGGTGCCGCCGCCGGGGCAAGTCCACTCCGGCACCGTCGTCGTCCCGGGACGACGCTCGTCCCGCACCAGCAGCTCGTTGCCGAAACCCCGAAACGTCCAGTTCGAATACCCCGCGTTCGCCACGTCCTGGATCGACCACAACCGCTCGTCGTCCGCCGTGTAGACGTAGCTCCAACCCTCCGACGCGTTGCTCCAGTGCGTCAGACGGTTCAGGCGGTCCCACGTGTAGGTGTTCCCGTTCCAGCCCGTCGTGTTCCCCGACGCGTCGTAGCTCGCCCCCGTCAGGCGGTTCGTCGACGCCGACGTCGGCGTGTTCACCGTTACCCCGTCCGTCGTCGTCGACGTGATGTTCCCGTAGAGATCGAACCCCATCGACTGCGCGTGTCCCGGCTCCACCGACCCCAACTGCGACTCCACCAGCCGCTCGAAGCGGTCGTAGCGGAAGTGGTCGATGTTCAGGCCGTTGGTCAGCGTCTTGATGTTCCCCGCCCCGTCGTAGCTGTAGGTCCCCGTCGTGAAGCTGTTCGGTGGGGTCGCCGACGAGGTCGTGATCGTGATCGACTGCGGGCGCGGCATGCCGTTCGACGCCTGCGCGATCGTCTCCGTCATCGCCGCCGGGCTCCCCGAGCCGTGCACGATCACGTTCGGCATCCCGCTCGCATGGTAGCTCACCGACGAGATGACGGATGCTGGAATCTCAACGGTCTGCCAGGCCTTCTTCCCAGAGCCGGTCGGTGGACTCCGGACCCCCCGCAACCCGGGAGAGTCCCAGCTCGTAGCTCCCACATGTTCTCCCGCCGCGCTTCCCGTCACGCTCTCGCTCTCGCCTTGCTCCTTCCTCTTCTCGCCGGTTGCGCGTCGTCCCGAGCGAAGCCGGCTCCGGCGGCCCCTGTTGTCGTCGAAGCGGCCTCGCCGGCCGCCTTCTTCG
>CAYZBH010000038.1:0-20049 GCA_964476605.1 uncultured Thermoanaerobaculia bacterium
CCATGCACTCGCTCGCACCGATCTTCGCGCCGAAGTCGGTCGCCGTCGTGGGGGCTTCGCGCTCCCGCGACTCGATCGGCTGGGCGATCGTTCACAACCTGATCTCGGCTGAGTTCACCGGCGCCATCTTCCCGGTGAATCCGAAGGCCGAGGCGGTCCACTCCCTCAAGTGCTATCCGTCCCTCGCGGCGATCCCCGACCCGGTCGACCTCGTGATCGTCACCGTGCCGCGGGCGCTCGTCCCCGCGGTCTTCGACGAGGCGCTCGCGAAGGGGGTGAAGGGGCTGGTCGTCATCACCGCCGGCTACGGCGAGACGGGTGCGGAGGGTCGCTCGCTCGAGCTCGCGCTCCGCGACCGGGTGCGCGAGGCCGGCATCCGGATGATCGGCCCCAACTGTATGGGGGTGATCAACACCGACCCCGCCTTCTCGCTCGACGCGACCTTCTCGCCCACCCACGCGCAACCGGGCTCGATCGGTTTCGTCTCGCAGTCGGGGGCGCTCGGAGTGGCGATCCTGAACGTCGCGGCCGAGCTCGGGATCGGCCTCACCCAGTTCGTCTCCATGGGCAACAAGGCCGACGTCTCGGGCAACGACCTGCTGGAGTACTGGGAGGACGACCCCGAGACCAAGGTCATCTGCATGTACCTCGAGTCGTTCGGCAACCCGCGCCGCTTCACCGAGATCGCCAAGCGCGTCACCAAGAAGAAGCCGATCCTGATCGTCAAGTCGGGGCGGACCGCCGAGGGGGCGCGCGCGGCTTCGTCGCACACCGGCGCTCTCGCAGGCGCCGACGTCACCGTCTCGGCCTTCCTCGAGCAGTGCGGCGTGCTGCGCGCCAACACGATCGAGGAGCTCTTCGACATGGCGCGCGCGCTCGACCGCTGCCCGCTGCCGGCCGGCGACCGGGTCGCCATCGTCACCAACGCGGGGGGCCCGGCGATCATGGCGACCGATGCCTGCGTCAACGTGGGGCTCACGCTCGCCGAGTTCTCCCCCACGACGCGCGCCGCGCTCGAGTCCTTCCTGCACTCCGCGGCCTCGCTCGCCAATCCGGTCGACATGATCGCCTCGGCGACGCCCGAGCACTACGGCAAGACGCTCGCCGCGGCGCTCGCCGACCCCGGCGTGGACGCGGCCCTGGTGATCAACGTCAAACCGCTGATCTCGAACCCGCGCGACGTCCTCGAAGAGATCGGGCGCGTGGCGGCGACGAGCCCCAAGCCGGTGCTCGCCGTGATGATGGCGGAGGAGGGCTTCTACGAGGGGCTCAAGGGGGCGCGCCACTTGCCGCCTGTCTACCGCTTCCCCGAATCGGCGGCGCGCGCCCTGGCGCAGCTCGCCCGCTACGGCCACTGGCGGCGCCGTCCGGACGAGGAGGAGCCGCCCCGCTTCGCGCTCGACGAGGCCGCGATCGGCGAGCTCCTGTCGCGCCCCGGGCCGGACGGCTACCTCACGCCCGGCGACGCCTTCCGCCTGCTCGAGCACCTGGGCGTTCCCGTCGCTCCCTGGCGGGTGGTCGCCGACGCGGAGAGCGCCGGGACCGCGGCCGCGGCGATCGGCTATCCGGTGGTGCTCAAGGGGATCGCGCCGGGGCTCGTGCACAAGAGCGAGGCCAAGGCGATCGAGCTCGACCTCGGGAACGCGGACGAGGTCCGCAACGCCGCGGCTGCCCTCGGCGAGCGTTTCGCGGCCGCGGGGCTCGCTCTCTCGGGCTTTCTCGTCCAGGCGATGGCCGGCTCGGGGCACGAGACGATCTTCGGCCTCTCGACCGACCCGCGCTACGGTCCGGTCCTGATGTTCGGCCTCGGCGGCAAGTACGTCGAGGTCTTCCGCGACGTCCGCTTCGCGGTGACGCCACTCACCGGCGGCGAGGCGCACGATCTGGTGCGCGGCATCCAGGGGGTGAAGCTCCTCGAAGGGGTGCGCGGCGATCGTCCGGTCGACTTCGCGGAGCTCGAGGAGATCGCGTTGCGCCTGGCCTGCCTGGCGCAGCGCTTTCCCGCGATCGCCGAGCTCGACATCAACCCCCTCCTCGCCGCGCCCGGAGGGGGGAGCCTGGCGGTCGACGTCCGGGTACGCGTCGCAACGGCCTGACGCTCCGCGGCGCCCCTGACGTTGTCCGTCGCCCCTGACGTTCCCCGTCGCACCCTGTGAGGGCGCTCACAGTCCGAGCGCGATCGGTTTTGCTACTCTCCTGTTGAATCGTCAGGCGTCGGTACGCCGGATCCGGCCCCGGTCCGGGGCGGGGAGGTGCTGTGGCCGCAGTCAGCGATCCGAACATCCTGGGCGAAATCCCCCTCTTCCGGGGCGTCCCCGTCGAGCGGCTGAAGCGGCTCAACGAGGTGATGCACCGGAAGTCGGTTCCCGCCGGAACCAACATGATCACCGCCGAGCAACCGGGCGAAGTGGTCTACATCCTGCTCGAGGGGACGGTCAAGATCCTGATCGAGCAGATGGACGGCCGGGAGGTGATCCTCGCCTTTCTCGGCGCCGGCGACACGGTGGGGGAGATGAGCCTCGTCGACTCGGCCGGCCGCTCGGCCAACGTGATGACGATGGAGAAGTGCACCTTCCTCTGGATGGATCGCTCGACCTTCCAGGACTGCCTGCGCAACGTCCCCGAGTTCACGCAGAATCTCGTGCGGCTCCTCTCCGGGCGCCTCCGCATGGCCAACGAGCAGATCCAATCGCTCTCCTCGCTCGACGTCGCGGGGCGGCTCGCCCGTCAGCTCCTGGCCTTCACCGAGCGCTACGGCACCCCGACGACCGAGGAGGGGGGCGGCGTCAAGATCGGCCTCCGTCTGACCCAGACCGACTTGGCGGAGCTCGTCGGCGCCTCGCGCGAGCGCGTCAACCAGGTGATGGTCGAGTTCCGCCAGAAGGGCTACCTCTCGGTCGACAGCTCGCACCACGTGCAAGTCCAGAAGCCCCAGGAGCTCGCGCGGCTCTGCCGGTAGCCTTCGATCGCCACGGCGCTCGGGGAAGCGAGCCCCTATCAAGCGCCCGTGTTCCCTGCTATCTTCCTCTGGATACTGTTACCCACGAGAAAGGAGTCCGCAGTGGTTGAGCGTAGCGTGTCGCGGCCGCGGCCCGGTCGCATCCTCGTGCTTTCTTCTCTCCTGATTCTCTCCTCGCTCCTCCTCTCGAGCGCTTCCGCCGGTGCCGCCGCCAAGCCGGCGACGAGCCCGGAGATCGCTCCGGCGACGCCGCAGCAGTGCGCGCTGCTCGACAACCCGCGCGTTGCCGGGCGTCTCGACGGCTTGCTGCTCTACCTGGCCAAGGCCTGCGGCCGCGAGGCCGAGTTCTTGGGCGGCGTGCGGCAAGAGGGCGCGTTCCCGGGCGAGAACTTCGTGCCCGAAGCGACCGACGTGCCGGTCAACAATCCGCTCCAGGACACCTCGGGCACCGCGAAGACTCAGAGCGAGACCTCGATCGCGCTCAACGAGACCACGGGCACTCTCTGCGCGGCCTGGAACGACTCCTTCTCCGGCGTGACTCAGGGCGCCGGCTATTCCGGCTTCGGACGCTCGACCAACGGCGGCACCTCGTTCACCGACCAGGGGAACTTCCCGACCGTCAACGGCGGCGACCCGAGTCTCGTCTGGCGCAAGAGCGACGGCAAGTTCTACTACGCCGCGCTCACTCTCTCCGGCGGCCTCGTGCTCTATCGCTCGGATGACGACTGCCAGAGCTTCGTGCAGGTCGGGCCGATCAGCAGCACCGGGAACGACGACAAGGAGATCATGGCGGTCGACAACTTCCCCGCCAGCACCTACTACGGCCGGCTCTATGTCGCGTGGACCGACTTCACGGACGGCCGCATCAAGGTCCGCAAGTCGAGCAACGGCGGCACGAGCTGGGACGCCGCGGTTCCGCTCTCCGCCTCGGGCGCCGACGTGCAGGGAGCCTGGCCGGCGGTGGCGCCGAACGGCACGGTCTACGTCGGCTGGGTGCGCTGGAATCCGACCTACCCGGCCGGCCCGATCGACATCGAGGTCGTGAAGTCGACGGACGGCGGCGCGACCTTCTCCTCGGTCGCCAATCCGGCGACGGGCAAGACGGTGCCGCAGAACGCGAGCGCGACCTCGAGCTGCGGCCGCCCCGCCCTGAAGGGCAACATCCGCTACCTGCCCTCTCCCACCGTGGCGGTGGACAGCGTGGGCAATCTCCACGTCGTCTACAGCTACGACCCCGACGGCGGCGGCACCGACAACGTCAGCGTCTACTACCGTCGATCGACCACCGGTGGCGCGTCGTGGGATCCCGAAATCTTGATCAACGACGACGGGACCACCACCGACCAATGGCAACCGTCGCTCTCGATCGGCGTCGGAAACGTCGTGACGGTCGGCTACTACAGCCGCCAGAACGATGTCGCCAACAACACCCTCTTCGACTACTACTCGCGCACCTCCTACAACGGTGGCGCGACGTTCAACGCCAGCGCGCGGATGAGCGACGTCTCCTCGGCGGTGGTGCTCGACGCCAATCTGGCCACTTGCTACCACGGCGACTACGACACGCAGACGCACGGCGGGGGCTTCGCACACTACCTCTGGTCCGACGACCGCGACCCGGGGAGCGGCGCCAATCCGAACGTCTGGACCGACGTCACGCCGGCCGGGACCGACTTCCTTCCCCTCTCGCAGCAGGCGAGCCGCACCGTCTGCTCGCCGACGAGCGCCACCTACACCATCGACGTGCTCCAGTTCCTCGGCTTCTCCGAGCAGGTGACGCTCTCAGCCTCCGGGAACCCCGCCGGCTCCACGACCGGCTTCGCGCCGAATCCGGTGGCGCCCGGGAACGCGAGCGTTCTCACCGTCACCACGGCGGGCGTGAGCGCCGGGACTTCCACCATCACCGTCACTGGAACGTCGAGCCCGAGCGGTATCGTCCACAGCACTCCGGTCGATTTGACCGTCTTCACCGCGGCGCCCGGCGTGCCGGCCCTGACGGCGCCGGCGAACGGGGCGCTCAACGTGCCGATCGTGCCGACCTTCACCTGGACCGGCTCGAACGTCGTCGACTACCTGCTCGAGGTCGCGACCGACGCCGGCTTCTCGAACATCGTCTACTCGGCGACCGTCACCGGCACGAGCCACGTCGCGACGACCTCGCTCGCCTCCAACAGCTCCTTCTTCTGGCGCGTCACCGGCCAGAACGCCTGCGGCGATACCCCCTCCGGGACCTTCACCTTCAGCACCGTGGCCTTGCCGGGCGACTGCGCGACCGGTACCACCGCGCACGTCATCTACTCGAGCTACAGCTTCGAGCCGGGAACCGGCGGCTTCACCCACTCCGGCACCGGGGACACTTGGGCCCGCGTCGCGACCAATCCGCACAGCGGCACCCAGAACTTCTTCGCCAGCGACCCGGCGAGCGTCACCGACCAGCGTCTCGCTTCACCGTCGATCGGCCTGCCGACCGGCGAGAACCCGGTGGTCGTCAAGTTCTGGCACGTCGCCAACCTCGAGCCCAACACTCCGAACTGCTACGACGGCGGCATCCTCGAGGTCTCCAACAACGGCGGCTCGACCTGGACCCAGGTGCCGGCCGGCTCGATCCTCACCGGCGGCTACCAGGGCGCGGTCTCGACCTGCTGCTCGAATCCGCTCGCAGGCCTGCAGGCCTGGTGCGGCACCGGCACCTACACCTATTCGGTGGCGGACCTCTCGTCCTACGCCGGCCAGAGCGTCCAGTTCCGCTTCCGCCTGGGCTCCGACTCCTCGGTCTCCAACCCGGGTTGGAGCGTCGACGACGTGGTGGTGCAGTCGTGCACCGTCGGCACCTTCACGAACCTCTTCAGCGACGGCTTCGAGAGCGGCGACACTACGGCCTGGAGCCAGACCAGCCCGTAGGCTGAAGCCGACCCGACATCGACCTCACCCACGGCCGGCCCTCACGCGGGGGCCGGCCGTTCTCTTTCCTTGCTCGGTGCTAGGCTTCCGCCTCGCACCTCCAACCAGGAGTCCGCCATGCTCCGACGTCTCGCTCTCTGCTTCGCTCTGCTCCTCCCGATCGCGCTCGCCCTGCCCGCGCGCGCCGACTGGCGTGACAAGGTCGACCCGTGGGTCTTCGATCAGCTGGCCCGCGAGAGCTCGGGAGAGAGCGAGTTCCTGATCGTGCTCGCGGAGCAGGCCGACCTCTCGGCAGCGCGGCGCCTCTCCTCCAAGCTCGCCAAGGGAACCTACGTCTTCGAGACGCTCACCGCGACCGCCGCGCGGACGCAGGGGCCGTTCCTGGACGAGCTCGCGCGCGCGGGCCTGCCGCACCAGGCCTTCTGGGTCGCCAACATGATCTGGGCGAAGGGGGACGGCGCCGCCGTGGCCTCGCTCGCCGCGCGCGACGACGTGGCGCGGATCGCCGCCAACCCGACCGTCCACTTCGAGGAGCCGCAGCCCGGTGACGAGCCTTCCGGGCTCGTCCCCGAGGCGATCGAGTGGAACATCACGAAGGTCAACGCTCCCGCGGTCTGGGCGCTCGGCTTCACGGGGCAGGGGGCGGTGGTCGGGGGGCAGGACACCGGCTACCAGTGGGACCACCCGGCGCTCAAGGGGAAGTACCGTGGCTGGAACGGCGCCGCGGCCGATCACAACTACAACTGGCACGACTCGATCCACTCGGGCGGCGGCGTCTGCGGCGCCAACTCCGCCTTCCCTTGCGACGACACCAACCACGGCACCCACACCATGGGGACCATGGTCGGGGACGACGGCGCCGGCAATCAGATCGGCATGGCGCCGGGAGCGAAGTGGATCGGCTGCCGCAACATGAACCAGGGGGACGGCACGCCGACCAGCTACTCGGAGTGCTACCAGTGGTTCATCGCCCCCACCAACCTCGCGGGGCTGAACCCGAACCCGGCGATGGCGCCCGACGTGATCAACAACTCCTGGGGGTGCCCGACCTCCGAAGGTTGCACGACCCCCAGCATCCTGCTCACGGTGGTCGAGAACACGCGCGCCGCCGGCATCTTCATGGCGCACTCGGCGGGGAACTCGGGCTCCTCCTGCTCGACCGTCGACACCCCCTCGGCGATCTACGACGCGGTCTTCACGGTCGGGTCGACGACCTCGACCGACGCGCCCTCGGGCTTCTCGAGCCGCGGCCCGGTCACCGTCGACGGGAGCAACCGGAGGAAGCCCGACATCGCGGCGCCCGGCTCCTGCATCCGCTCGAGCGTCCCGACCAATGGCTACGGCTCCTGCTGGGACGGTACCTCGATGGCTGGGCCGCACGTCGCCGGGATGGTGGCGTTGGTGATCTCGGCCGACCCGGCGCTCGCCGGCAACGTCGACGCGCTCGAAGAGCTGATCCGCGAGAGCGCCTTCCATCCGACGACGAGCTCCCAGGTCTGCGGCGGCATCGCCGCCTCGACCTTCCCCAACAACACCTTCGGCTTCGGGCGCATCGACGCCCTGGCCGCGGTCGAGCTCCTGCAGAGCGGTTTCGTCTTCCGCGACGGCTTCGAGACCGCGCTCCCCGACGACTGGAGCGAAGTCGCGCCCTGAAGCTCCCGGCGCGCTAGGTCGCGCGCCGCCGCAGCCGGAGCGCCGCCGCGAGCGCGAGCAGCGCGGCGAGCGTCGCGAGCCCCCAGGGGGCGAGGGTCGGGATCTCGATCGCGCCGGCGCTCGAGACGGCGATGCGCTCGACGTTGCGCGCCACCTCGGTCTCGAGCGGCTCGCCGTGCGGACCCTCCGTCCACCCCTTGACCACATAGAGGGCGCGCCAGGCGCGCCGGTAGAGGAGCACGGCGTGGACCTCGACCTCGCCGTCGAACGGCGCGCCCCAGGGGAGCGCGAACTCGAGCTCCGTGGTGTCGATCGCTCCGGAAGGGATCTGCGTGTTCGAGACCAGCGCCTCGGCGTCCACGAAGAGCACCGGAGAGACCACCGGCCCCTGGTCGTTGATCCGCCCCTCCTGGATCTTCGCGATCCCCTTGCCCGGCTCGCCGGCGAGATCGCCCGGTTGCTTGCCGGGCACCGCGTCGTCGGCCCAGAAGGGGATCGTGGGCCCCGCGATCTGCTGGAGCGGCGCGCCGTCGAGGGTCGCGGTCACCCAGAGCATGGCGTTGCGGATCGAGACGCCGGTGGGGAAGTCGTGGCCGGCGCCGAAGTTGTCGATCGAGGTGCGGACGCGGATCGTCCCGGCCGGCGTCTGCTCGACGGTGGTCGACATCGCGAGGTTGGCTTGCAGCGTCTCGGGGGTCGAGCCGATGAACGTGTGCTCGTGCCGCTCGTCCGATTCGCGCAGCGGTCCGCCGAACTCGCAGTTCGTCCCGCTCCCCGGTAGCGCCGGGACGTGGCAATCCTGGCAGGTGCGGTAGCCCGGACCCGGCACCGCGTAGGGGGAGGCGAGCCACTCGGTGTAGGTGTGCTGACCGGCCTGGTCGTTCTCGGGGCGGTTGTACTGGTGACAGGAGGCGCAGAGCAGCGACTCGCCGTGCAGCGGCGAGAACGAGGCGCGCATGTAGTCGAAGGTGACGTCGCTCATCGGGCCCCAGACGTACTGCTCGGTGGTGTAGCCCACCTCGGCGTCCGGGAAGCGGTAGATCGACTTGCCCCCCAGGTAGTGGAGGCCGTTCAGGTGCGTGGTGTCGATCGCGGTGAGCGTATGGCAGGTGACGCAGGTGATCCCCTGGGTGCCCGCGGGATCGGTCACCTCGTCGAGCATCACCTGCCCCGGGGTCAGGATGTCGACCATCGGCGCGTGGCAGACGGCGCAGTTGCCGGTCTCCCCTGGATCGTGCAGCGCCCGGTAGACGTAGCCGGCGCCGCCGCCCGGCGTGCCGGTGCCCGAGAAGACGTCGAGCACCCAGGCGTCGATCCCCGCGTTGGCGTGATGCGAGGTCGACCATTGCGTGTAGCGCTCGAAATGGCAGGCGCCGCACGCCTCGACCGGCACCGGCTGGTAGAGAGGGTTGTTGGTGGGGGCGACCGGGCTCAGGAAGATGTCGACCGCAGTGTCGCCGTCGGCCGCCGAGGCGCCGCCGGTGACGAAGTTCTGCGCGGCGTTCCGGTCGTAGGGGACCGCCGCGCCGAGGGTGAGGAGACCGGCCGGGACGTTCGCCAGGGTGAAGCTCCCGTCGGCGGCCGAGAAGGTGCCGGGGGTCGCGAGGTCGGCCTGGACGTTCACCCAGGCGCCGGCGATCGGCGTCCCGGGCGCAGGGGTTCCAGCGATCCGCACGTGGCCGCTGATCGCCGCCTCGGCGACGGGTGAACCGGCGAGCGCGAGAACGAAGAATCCGAGTGAAAGACGGCGTGGCGTCATGGCGAATCCACCTCGTTCGAGTCTGCCTGCGGAGGCTCGATTCTCCGTCATCGGGAGCTCCCCGCCAACCGCCCGGAGGGGCGGGTCCCGCTGTGGCGCGCTGCGCAGCCCGTCCGGCGAGCGAAGGGCCAAGATGAACCGGAATCGTCGATGATCTTCCGGCGCCTCGCGGCCCTTCTCGTCCCCCCGCTCCTTGCGCTCGCCCCGGCGCGTGCCGATCTCGTGCTCTCGCTCGACTACGTCGACACCGCCTCCCCGGCCTACGCGCGGTTCGAGACCTGGGTCGATCAGGCGGTCGCCGGCAGCCCTGGCTACGGCTTCTCGGCGACCGATGCCGTCTTCATGTACCGGATCACGGCTGAGCCGCAGTACGCCACGCTCGCGATCGGCTGGGTCGAGGATCAGGTCGTCGCGGCCGAGGCGGCGATTGCGGCGGGTGAGCGCCCCGAGATCGCCTTCGACTCCTACCTCTACGCGGGGCCGATGCTGCGCGACCTGGCGCTGGTCTACGCCTGGACGAACCCCCTGCTCACGGCGGGGCAGAAGACGCGGTGGGAGGCCTACGCCGACCAGACGCTCTGGAACATCTGGCACCCCGCGAGCGCCACCTGGGGGGGGAACCCCTTTCCGTGGTCGGGGTGGGGAACCGACAACCCGGGCAACAACTACCACTTCAGCTTCCTGCAGGCGACGATCTACTGGGCGCTCGCCGCCAACCGCGCGCCCTGGATCGCCGATCTCACGAACGTCCGCCTGCCGGCGGTCGTTGCCTACTACCAGCAGATGCCCGGCGGCGGCAGCCGCGAAGGGACCGGCTACGGCGTCGCGCAGCAACGCCTCTTCGAGCTCTACCGTCTCTGGCGCGACTCGACCGGCGTCGATCTCGCAGACGACTCGACCCACCTCGCCGACACGATCGACTACTGGATCCACGCGACCGTCCCGACGCTCGATCGCTACGCGCCGATCGGAGACCTCGCCCGCGAGAGCTACCCTTGGCTCTACGACTATCACCGGGCGCTGGTGCTCCAGGCGCGGGCCATGGCCGGCGCGGCGCCGCAGAGCGCCCGCGCGAGCTGGTGGCTCCACCGCATCGCGATCGACGCGATGACCTCGGGCTTCAACTTCCGGGACGATCTGCTTCCCGCGGGGACGACCGAAGCGCCTCCCCCCACCCTCCATCACCACGCGACCGGCACCGGGCACCTCTTCGCGCGGAGCGGCTGGACCTCCGACGCGCTCTGGCTCTCCTTCGTCGCCGGCGAGCTCTCGGAGTCGCACGCCCATCAGGAGCAGGGGGCGGTGAACCTCTTCCGCGACGACTTCCTCGCCGTCTCGGAGAACGTCTTCACCCACTCCGGGATCGAGCAGGGGCCGGAGGTGCACAACACGTTGCGCTTCGTGAACGGTTCCGCGACCCTCGAGCAGCACCCGTCGACCTCGCCGGTCACGGTCAGCGCGAACGGCGCGCGGCTGCACGTCGTCGCAGATCTCTCCTCCGTCCACGCCGCGAGCGGGCTCGTCTCGGCCTGGACGCGCACGCTCGACTTCGATCCGCTCGGCGTCACCATCGACGACCAGTTCGCGGTCTCGGGGGGCGTCACCGCCTTCTTCCAGCTCAACACCCCAGTCGCGCCGGTCCTCGCGGGGGGAGTCGCCACCGCGGCGGGCCTCCGCATCGTGCCGCTCGAGCCCGCCGACCCCACGATGACGGTGCTCGACTGGTCGACCGTCGACCCGCAGGAGTTCCTCTCCGGCTACAAACTGGAACTCTCGGGGGGAGCCACCCGCTACTGCGTCCGCCTGGAGCTCGTGGACGGCCTCTTCGCCGACGGCTTCGAGAGCGGCGACACCTCCGCCTGGTCGCCGTAGGCAGGGTCACTCAGCGTCGGCTGGATCCACCGTCCGAGGCGAAGTGGAGGGTCCGCCACACGTGGCGCGCAGCGGCGCCCACGCCCAAGGTCGCGAGCGGGCGTCCACAACCGGCGACGCCGAGCAGGCGCGAGAAGAGGGACCGATCGGCCGCGAGCGCGGCGAGCCAGCGCTCGCGAAGAAGGGGTCGCGCCGCGATCGCGAGCAACAGCCGGGTGAGCGCCTCGGGCAGACGGCGCAGCCGCCGGACCTCGCGCGCGTACCCGCGGAGATCGCCGGCGGCGAGCGCGCGCCCGAGCGCCAGCGCTTCGGCGAAACCGAGCGAGAGCCCCTCGCCGGTCAACGCGTCGACGTAGCCCGCGGCGTCCCCGACCAGCGCGACTCCCGGGCCGACGAGGCGTCGCACCCGCTGGCGGAAGGGGCCTGCCCCCAGGTCGCGCCCGAGGCGCGGGGCACCCGCGAGCCGTTCGCCGAGCGGCGCCGGGAGACGCTCCTCGAGCAGGCGGTCGAACCCGCCGCTCCCTCCGCTCCAGAGGAGAGCCACGCCGATCTCGTCCGGAGCGAGCGGCGTCACGTAGGCCTCGGCGCGCGCGCCGAAGATCACCTCGACGCGCGCGCTCCAGGGCGCGAGCCGGAGGTGGCGGCGGACCCCGAAGCGCCACGACGGCAGGCGCCGGCGAGGCGCTGCGGAGCTCCCCAGCAACGCGCGCACCCGCGAGTGCAGGCCGTCGGCGCCGACGAGATAGCGGCAGGCGAGGCTTCCGCGGGCGGTCTCGACCCGGCCCACCGTCGCCCTCTCGACCCGTTCGCCCCATCGCAGCTCGACTCCGGCCACGGCGGCCGCTTCCGAGAGCGCCGAGGAGAGCTCGGTGCGCCGGATGCCCCGGCCGCTTCGTCCCTCCGGGAAATCGCCGTCGACCGTCGTCGCATCCCCGACGTAGCGGATGCCGGAGAAGGCGAACGATCGCGCGGGAAGCTCGACGCCCAACCGCGCGAGCGCCGCGACGCCCGAGGGCATCAGCCCCTCCCCGCACGCCTTGTCGACCGGCGGGCGGGCGCGTTCGAAGAGGGTCACCGAGAGCCCTTGGCGCCGGGCCGCGAGCGCCGCCGCGAGGCCGACCGGACCCCCGCCGACCACCGCGACGTCGACCGCGTGGGTCATGTCCGGGAGGGCGTCGTCGTCGTTCGCGCCCCGGGCGCGCGCACGACCCTGAGGTAGCGCGCCCGATAGAGCCCGAGGCGCGCTGCGAGCCCCTGCAGCGAGACCGCGAGCACCCCGAAGCCGTAGCGGACCGAGCGCCGGAAGCCGATCGACGAGGCCTCCTCGAAGTAGCGCGTCGGGCAGGAGACCTCGCCGACGCGAAAGCCGGCGGCGAAGCACTGGGCGAGGATCTGATTGTCGAAGAGGAAGTCGTCGCTGTTGCGCTCGAGCGGCAGGGTCTCGAGCACTTCGCGGCGATAGGCCCTGAGGCCGGTGTGGTACTCGGAGAGCTTCTGGCCGAGGGCCCAGTTCTCGAGCAGCGTGAGAACCCGATTGGCGACGTACTTGTAGCGCGGCATCCCCCCCGCGAGCGCGCCCCCACCGAGAATGCGCGAGCCCAGGACCACGTCGTAGGGACCCGCGGCGAGGAGCGCCGCCATTGCTGGCACCAGGCGCGGGGAGTACTGATAGTCGGGGTGGATCATCACCACGACCTCCTCCCCCCCGGCGAGCGCCGCCGCGTAGCAGCTCTTCTGATTGCCGCCGTAGCCGCGATTGCTGGAGTGCAGGTGCGTCTCGATGCCGAGGCGCCGCGCCGTCGCGACGGTCGCGTCGGCGCTCGCGTCGTCCACGAGCAGGACCCGATCCACGACGCCCCGGTCGAGCTCGGCGAACGTCCGCTCGAGCGTCGCCGCCGCGTTGTAGGCGGGCATCACCACGCAGACTCGCTGCCCGAGGATCATGGAGCCCCCATTCTAGGCAAGGTCGCGCGCGGCCGTCGGCGCCCCGAGGCCGCGTCCGGTGGCCCGGACCACCCCGCCGGACGGGGTCGCGGCGACCCAACGGCGTGTTGTCGCGCGTCGGAGGCATCCCTGAGGATGCGCGCGGGGAACCACGGGCCGCCCGGTTGCGGGCTTCCGGGGCACTTCCCGTTCGATCGCTTCGACACCGGCACGGGGGATCCGTCCATGGCTCGCTCTTCCACACCTTCTTCCGAGGCTTCGACGCCGCGGCGCCGCGCCGCGCGCCACCGGATCGACGACGAGCATCGCCAGCTGGGCGACCTGCTCCGCTCGCTCGTCCACACCCACGATCTGGCCAAGGTCGAGACCCTGCTCTCGGATCTGCATGGCCTGCTCATCCGGCACTTCGAAGGGGAGGAGGGAGAACAGGGGCTGCACGCGGTGGTCGGCGAAGGGGCCTCCCATCGCTTGCCCAATCTGCAGCACCTCTTCGACGAGCACCGGGTGATTCTCGCCCGCGTCGACGCGCTGCGCGCCGCGACCGCCGCGGCCCTCGCCGGACCGGTCGCCGAGATCACCGACGGCGTGGCGAATCTCGCCGAGCTGCTGCGACGCCACGAGGCCGAGGAGGAGCGGCTCTTCGGCGAGGCCTTCTACACCGACCTCGGCGGTCGGAGCTCCTGAACCCCACTCCCGGAATCTGAGCGCGCGAGGAGAGATCGATGCCCAGCACAGAAGCCTCGAAACCGACGGCGCCTCCCCAACGTCCGCGCGCCGTCGTCCCGGAGCGCATCGTCGAGATCGTCTCCGACTCGGGCGAAGGGGCGCAGAAGGCCGGCCAGACCTTCGGCACCGTCTGCGCCAAGCTCGGCAACGGCGTCTGGACGGTCGAGATCATCCCGGCCGAGATCAAACCGCCCGCGCGCTCGCGCGCCGGCGCCTCGGGAATCCGCGTGCGCTTCGGCAGCCGGCCGATCACCAACCGCGGCGAATACGCCGACCTCGTGGTCGCGTTCAACGAGCAGGTGCTCTACGGCCGCATCGGCAACGGCGCCTTCCGGCCCGGCACCGTCGTGCTGCTCGAGAACAAGTGGGCCGAGGACGCGCAGGAGGAGATTCGCGCGCAGTACCGCGACGCGGTCGTCGAGTTCCGCGCCCAGGGTCTCGAGGTGATCGAGCTCGGCATGGAGGCCGCCTGTCTCGAGATCATCCCCGACGCGCGCGTCGGCAAGAACATGTTCGTGGTGGGGATGCTCTGCGAGATCTTCGGGCGCGACCTGGACCGCGCGCTCGACGAGGTCGAGACAGTGCTCGGCCGCAAGGGGCCCGACGTCGTCAAGCTGAACCAGGAGCTGGTGCGTCGCGGTGCCGCCTTCGCCGCCGCCTCGGTGCCGCTCGCCTGGACCGTGCCCCCCCTGCCCACCCAGCAACCGGTGCTGGTGCTCAACGGGAACCAGGCGCTGGGTCTCGGCATCATGGCGGCCGGCATGGAGGTGGTCGCCATGTACCCGATCACCCCGGCGACCTCGGTCTCGCACTACCTCGGGCGCGCCTTCCCGAAGGTCGGGGGTTTTCTCCACCAGGCCGAGGACGAGATCGCCGCGGTCGGCTTCGCGATCGGCGCCTCCTACGCCGGCAAGACGGCATGCACCATCACGTCGGGTCCCGGCCTCGCGCTCAAGACCGAGTTCCTGGGCTACGCGGTGATGGCCGAGATCCCGCTCGTCGTGATCGACGTGCAACGCGGCGGACCCTCCACCGGTCTGCCGACCAAGGTCGAGCAGGGGGACCTGCTGGCGGCGCTCTACGGCCAGCCCGGCGACACGCCGAAGGTGGTGCTCGCCCCCGCCACGATCGAGGAGTGCTTCCACTTCGTGATCCTGGCGCGCAAGCTCGCCGAGGAGTTCCGGACGCCGGTCCTCGTGCTGACCGACGCCAACCTCGCGACCGGTGTCTCGCCGATCCCGCGCCCCGAGGTCGACCTCGACTGGTTCTCTCCCCCCCTCGACCAGTCCCCCTGGCCGGAGGGGCTACCCCCCTTCGAGTGGGATGCCGAGACCGGCCTCTCGGCGCGGCCGATCCCGGGTCAATTGGGCGGCGAGTACGTCGTCACGGGGCTCGCGCACACCCGCAAGGGGAAGGTGGCTTACGACAGCACCTCGAATCAGGAGGGGTGCGAGATGCGCAGCCGCAAGCTCGCGGCGCTCGCGCGCACCCTGAAGCCGCCGGTACCCTACGGTGCAGAATCGGGCGAGCTCCTCGTGGTCGGCTGGGGCTCGACGCTCGGCGCCATCGAGGAGGCCATCGACATCCTGCGCGCCGAAGGGCACTCGGTCGCCTCGCTCCATCTGCGTTTCCTCTCGCCGCTCGAGCCGGGGCTCGCCGAGATCTTCGCGCGCTTCCGGAACGTCATGACGGTCGAGATCAACTACAGCGACGCGCCGGGACCTGGCGAGCGGCGGCGGGCGCAGCTCGCGCAGATCCTGCGCGAGCGCACCCTGGTCGACGTGGACTGCTGGGCCACCGTGCCCGGCCAGCCGTACGGTCCGGGAGAGGTCGCGACCGCCATTCGCGAGCGCCTGCACGCGGGCCTCGCAGCCGTCGCCCAAGGAGGCCAGCGATGACGGCCAACGCCAGCGAGTGGGCCCTCGAGGTCCCGGAACGCTACTTCACGCTCGAGAACTACGACGGCGGCGTCGCCCGCTGGTGCCCGAGCTGCGGCGACTTCGCGATCCTCTCGGCGGTGCAGCGCATCTGCCGCGACGAGCAGGTGCCCCCGGAGAGACTCGCCATGGTGTCGGGGATCGGCTGCTCGTCGCGTTTCCCGCACTACATGCACGCCTACGGTTTCCACGGCCTGCACGGGCGCGCGCTGCCGGTCGCCTGCGGCATCAAGTCGCGGCGCCCCGATCTCAAGGTCTGGGTGGCGACCGGGGACGGGGACTGCTGCTCGATCGGCGCCGGCCACTGGCTGCACGCCGCGCGCTACAACATGGACCTGACGGTCATGATCTTCGACAACAGCGTCTACGGGTTGACGAAGAAGCAGACCTCGCCGACGTCGCCGCTCGGTCTCGCGACCAACACCCATCCCGAGGGCGCCGTCCTGCCGCCGCTCGACGTCGCTTCGACCACCCTGGGCTTCCCGAACGTCTCCTTCGTGGCGCGCACGGTGGATTGGAATCCGGCGCATCTGCAATCGACTCTCGCCACCGCCTCGCGCCATCGCGGAACGAGCTTCGTGCACATCCTGCAGCGCTGCCCGACCTACACCGGCAATCTCTTCGAGGCGTTGCGGCGGGATCCCGACCGCATCCTGCTGCTCACCCATCCGGACGGCGTCCCGGTCGATCCCGTGGTCGGGCGCATGTACAAGAACCAGCAGGAGCACGATCCGCGCGACCTCGCCAAGGCGCGCGCGCTCGCCTCGCACCCCGAACGTCTGACCATCGGCCTGCTCTACCGCAATCCGGACGCGCCGCGCTACGACCAGTACAGCGTGCACGGTCTCGGGATGAGCCGCGAGCAGAAGGCGGCGGCGCTCGAGCGCGAGCTCGACCGCTTCGCGATCTGAGGAGGACGACGTGGAGGAGCTCAGGCGGTTTCACTTCGGCGACCCGGCGGCGGCGAGTTCGGCACCGGCTCCGGAGACCTTGCCGGAAGCGTTCGCGCCGCTCGCGGGACGGAGCGTCGAGAATCCCTGGCCGCTCTGGATCGACGCGGGCGCCACCGAGGGGAGCTGGTTGCGCCCGGCGACGCCGGAGGAGCGGGCGAACCCCGGGTCGACGGGACTCGTCCCCTGCGACCGCCGCGCGCCGCTCGCCATGCTCTCGGCGGCAGCGCGCCGGCGGTTCCGGCTCGCGCACGACGCCTACGCGTCGGAAGCGCGCACGCTCGCCGAGACCGCGGAGGCGCTCCTCGCCGCCGACCGCGCGCGCCGCCCGAAGGATGCGAGCGCCCCCGCCGATCGCGCGCTCGGATCGCTCGGCGAACGCTTCGTCGACGCCACGGCGCTCGCCCGCGTGGTCGCGCACCGGCGCTCGGGCCCAGCGCTCCCCGAACCGCGACGTCAGCGGCTCGAGGCGGCGCGCGATCGGCTCGCGGCTTTCGCGTCGGCCGGCGACGGAGCGCTCTGGATCGTGCCGCCCGGCGTCGCCACCGGTGAGCTCGGGGCCTCGTCCCGCGTCGCCACCGGCGTCTGCGACGCCGCGGCCGAAGCGTTCGACGAGGCGAGCGCCGGCGCCGTGGCGCTCGGGCGCGCCGCCCGCCTGGTGCGCCTCGAGGCCGCGCACGCGTTCCAGCCCGAGCGTCACGAGCTCTGGCTCGATCGCCTCGACTGGCGAAGCCTCTCGGCGGCCGAGCTCCTCCTGGTGCGCCCCGTGCTCGCCCTCTTGCCCGACGCCGAGTCCTTCGCTGCCGAGCTGCCGGCTCTCTCCCGCCTGCTGCTGTCCGGGCGGCCCGTGCAGGTGCTCCTCCTCACCGGCCCTGGCGCTCCCGCCACCGAACGGCTCGATCCGGTGCTCCTCGGCCTCGCCCATCGCGAGGCCTTCGTCCAGCAGGGCTCGCTCGCGCTGCCGCTCGAGCTCGCCTTCGGCTTCGGCCGCGCGCTCGCCAGCCGCCGCCCCGCGCTGCACATGGTCGACGCGCCGCCGGTGGAGGGCTCCGGCGTCGATCCCTGGCTGGTGGCGAGCGCTCGCGTCGCCGGCCGTGCGACACCGCTGCTGCGCTTCGACCCCGAATCCGGCGAGACCTGGGCGCGCCGGCTCCACGTCGGCGACAATCCCGCGCCACGCGCCGATTGGGCGCCCCTTCCCGCCGCCACGGAGGGGGAGGAGAGCCAGCCGCTCACCTTCGCCGACGCGGCCCTCCTCGACCCGGCCTGGCGCGGGCACTTCGCCCGCGTCGCCGACGCGAGCGAGGAGCTCGTGGCGCTCGCCGCTTGGCTCGCCCTCGCCGAACCGGAGAACGTCCGGCGCTTGCCGACCGTGCGGGCGCTCGATGGCTCGCGAGAGGTCGCGACGTTCGTCGTCTCGCGGACCCTCGCCGAGACCACACGCGACCGCCTGGCGAGCTGGCGCACCCTGGAGGAGCTCGCCGGCGTGCGGAGCGCGATCGTCGACGCCGCCGCTGAAAAGGCGCGCACCGAGGCCGAAGCGGCGGCGCAGCAGGCGCGTCAGGAGCTGCTGAGCCGCCAGGAGGCGGAGATCGCCGCGGCGCGCGCCGAGGCGGACGAGAAGGTGGTCACCCGGTTGGTCGCGGCGCTGCTCGAGCTGGGCTCGGGAGGCACTGCGATGCCCGCCCTCGCGCCGATGGCCAGCGCCCCGGCGACCACGGCCGCGGTTTCCGAAGCCGCGGCGGCCACGGCCGTCGCCCCGAGCGCGCCCGCGGGCGAGGCCGCCTGGCTCGACACGGCGCTCTGCACCTCCTGCGACGAGTGCGTGCGCAAGTTCCCGGCCATCTTCGTCTACAACGCCAACAAGCAGGCGGTGATCAAGAACGCGCGCGGCGGCAGCTTCCGCGACCTCGTGGTCGCCGCCGAGAGTTGCACCGCCAAGATCATCCACCCCGGCACCCCGTGGAATGCGGACGAGCCCGATCTGGCCCGTTCGCTGGAGCGCGCGCGGCCGTTCGCGTGAGCGCGCCGCAGGGAGCGCCGAGCGTGGCGAAGCTCTTTGAATCTCCGTCTTGGATCGCGCCTGGGGGGCGGTAGAGGCCCGTGAGTTCCCCCTCGGCTGTCGCTTCGCGGCAGTCCCCTCCGCCCTCACCGCTCCCCAGGCCGATCCGTTTCACGCGCCGGACGCTTGCCGCCCTCGCCACGCTGCTCGCGAGCACGACCCTCGGAGTCGCGGGGTGCACCAGAGCTCCCGTCTTCACCACCTTCACGGGCGAGGCGATGGCGACCCTCTGGCAGGTGACGCTCCCCGACCGGCCCGGCGCCGCCGAGGCGGCCGAGACCTGCTTCGAGCTCTTCACCCGCCTCGACTCCGAGCTCTCCGAGTGGAAGGAGGGATCGCCGCTCTCGGCGGTGAACCAAGCCGCCGGAGAACACCCCGTCGCGGTCCCCAGAGAGCTCTTCGCGCTCACCGCGCGTGGCATCGAGATCGGGCACGCGACCGAAGGCGCCTTCGACATCTCCTGGGCGGCGCTCTGGGGGATCTGGAATTTCCGCGCGCCCGAGCCCCACCCGCCCGCGCCCGACGCGATCGCCGCGCGCCTCCCCTTCGTCGACTTCCGTCGCGTGGTGCTCGACCCCGCGCGTCACACCATCTACCTGCCAACGGCGGGCATGAAGCTCGGCCTCGGCGGAATCGCGAAAGGGTTCGCCTTGGGCCGCGCCGCGGAGCTCCTCACGGCGCGCGGCTTCGAGGACTTCCTCCTCGTTTCGGGCGGCCAGGTCTACGCGCGCGGAACGCGCGGTGGGCGCCCCTGGCGGGTCGGCGTGCGCGACCCTCGCGGCGCGCGGGACGAGATCTTCGCGACCCTGGCGCTCGCCGGAGGCTCGCTCTCGACCTCGGCCGACAACGAGAGCTACTTCGTCGACGCGGGCGTCCGCTACCACCACATCCTCGATCCCAAGACCGGCTGGCCCGCGCGCGGTCTGCGTAGCGCGACCGTCCTCCATCCCGATCCCACCCTCGCCGACGCCCTCTCCACCGCCGTGATCGTCCTGGGCAAGGAGCGGGGGCTCGCGATCGCCCAGCGTCTCGGCGCCGAGGCGCTCCTGGTCGACGCTCGGGGGGGCCTCGCGATGACCCCGGGCTTCGAAGCGAAGATCGCGCTCCTGCACCCTCCGATCGAAGGCGACTGAGCGCGGCCTAGGGGGAGCTCGCCGACCAGGCGAGCGTCCCCCCGGACTCGAAACCGTCGGTGAAGATCCGGCAGGCGCCGTTGGCGATCCCGCTGTTCGCGACCACGACGTCGTCCGTCGCCACCACCCGGGCGCCCCCCGTCGCGACCAGCA
>CAYZBH010000038.1:20149-37960 GCA_964476605.1 uncultured Thermoanaerobaculia bacterium
ACTCCCTGATGGTCCGGGGGGTAACCGTCGAGCTCGACGGCGCCCAGGATGGGAAAGTAGACGAAGACGGGCGTTGCCGGAAAATCGACGTCGAGACGAAAGTAAGTTTGGCCGAAGGTCTGCGTCGCGAGCGTCAGAGCGTAGGCGCTCCGTACCAGCCGATAATCCTCCCTGACCGTGAGGCCTCCGGCGCCGTCGTCCCCGAGAAAGTAGGTGAGGCTGATCTCGGCCAACGGGGCGAGGTTGAACTTCTCGAGGGTGAGCGCGTTCAGCAGCCGGCCATCGTTCGTGAGCCTAAGTCGCTCGGCGAGCGTCGCGGCCGGTACGTCGGCGGTCGTGTTCGGGTCGGTGCTGGTCATGAACGAGATGGCGCCGTCGCTCTGGTCGAAGTTGATGAGCTCCGAGTAGCCCGAGCTCGACATCGTCTGCACGCCGTTGTTCCAATAAGCATTCGCGTAGAGGCCGGGCCAGTCGCCCACCAGCGCGACCCCCTGCCCGTTCGCCGCCCGCTGGAAGAGCGCCATGGTGTTGCTGACCGAGCCCTGGGCCTCGAGCGCGGCGCGCGTCGGCGCGGTCGTCTTGCCGATCGACACGCCACCGCCGTAGCGGTTGAGCAGGAGCGGCGCGTCGACCTGCGGGTCGAAGAGCGACGCCTGCGAGCGGGCCTGGAGACCCTTGCCGTCCATCGTCAGGTTGTACTGGGTGGTGAGCGGGAGCGCCGCCTTGTGGCTGACGGTCAAGGCGCCGTCCTCGCTCGGGACGCTCCCCACCGGCTGGATCGCCCGGTTCCCGACCGCGATCCGGTTGCCCTGCGCGTTGAAGACCCGGACGTCGGAGCCCTCCGCGTACGAGCTCCAGATGCCAGCCGTCCCGGTGTCGTCGGGCGCGCAGACCCAGGCTCCGCCGGAGCGCTTGGCGATCTGTCCATCGGGACAGGCGAGCGCGGCGAGCGTGTCGTCGTCGGCGGCGCAGACCCAGGTGCCGCCCGGGCCGATCTTCGCGATCTGGCCGACCGCGCAACCGAGGCCGCCCAAGGCGTCCGCGTCGAGGCCACACTCCCACGCGGTCCCGGCGGCGTTCCGCCGGGCGATCTGGCCCGCCGGGCAGGAGAGATCGCCCAGGGTGTCCTGGTCGGTCGCGGTCGTGACGACGTCGACTCCGTCGACCTTCAAGGTGAGCGTCCCGGCGCCGGAGTTTCGGAAGTCGAAGCTCTCGGCGCTCGCGGACGGTCGATCGAGCGAGTCCTGCCGGAGCCACGTGTCGGTGGCACCGTTCGCTTCGCCGTCGAGGACGAGGTCGGCGCCCGCCGACTCGTTGCGCGCCACGACGCCGGCGCCGCTCGGGGAGTGGCTGATGCCGAGGAGACCGAAGGCGCTTCCCGAGGTGTCCGGATTCTCGCCGCGGATCGCCGCCACGCCGGTCGCAGTGGGAGCTTCGAACCCCTGCGCCTCGCCGCCGCGCACCCGTCTCGCCACACCTCGCCGAAGACCGCTGGGCGCGTCGGCTTCCGAGGCCGTGGGGGGCTCCCCGGAGTCGGCGCGCGTCTGCCGCCAACGCTCGAGCACCGCGAGCGCCGCCGAGAGCTCCTCGGGACCCGGCGCCCCGGCCACCTTGAAGCGGAGCGGCTCGGCCCAGCTCTCGGAGCCGTCCGGCGCGCCGGTCCCGCGGGCTCGCACGGTCCAGCCGTAGCTGCCGCCCGGCGGGAGGCAGGCGTCCCGGGAGGGGGACCAGCTGGTCGCCGACCCCTCGACCTGCTTCGTGAAGAGGAGCGCGGGCTCGTCGCTCCCGTCGATTCGAAAGACCGCCAGCTCGTAGCCCGAGGCGCCCTCGGAGGCGCTCCAGGAGAAGGTCGGGCAGGCGCTCGCCGCCTCGACCTCGCGCCCTGCGTCACCGGGCGAGACCGCCGCCACCCGACCGAACGCCGGCGCGGCGGCGATCGCGAGCCCGAGGCCAAGAGTGAGAGTGCATCCGATTCGCCTCCACTGCCGCATCCGTGCGTCGCTCATATCCGGCAAGAACGCAAAGCGCCCCCAAATCCGGGCGGCCGGGAGCTCGGAGACCGACACGCCCGGGAACGTCTCGGGATTCCGTTCTTCCCGGCGAGGAGAGACTCGATGAGACACCGCGCCGCTCACGCCGCGTCACTTCTCGCCTCCATCCTCGCGACCGGCGGCCTCGCCCACAACGGCGCGCTCATGTTCACCGACGGCTTCGAGCGCGGGACGCCCGGCGCCTGGTCGTCCTCCGCCCCCTGAACGTCCACCGAACCCCGACAGGAGCCCTACCGTGCATCGACCACCGCTCCCCGCGACCCTTCTCCTCGCCGCAGCCACGTTCTCGTTCCTCGCCGCCGCGACCTCGGGGCCGGATCTCCGCCCCGGCCGCTGGCGCTTCGAGCGCACCTTCGAGTACGCCGACGGCCGGCCACCCGGCGCCCCGATCGTCGCCGAGCGCTGCGGCGATCCGGAGGAGAGCGCCCGCAAGTCGGCGGAGATGCTCCGCAACCTCGGCTGCAGTTACGCGCGGGAGCGGAGCGGCCCTGACGCCTGGACACAGCGGCTGACCTGCGAGAAGCCGGGTCTTCCGAAGGGGAGATCGACCTCGGTGATGCGCGTCGCGGGAATGGAGGCCTACACGGTCGAGATCCAGAACGAAGGGGAGATGGCGACGCCGGTCGCGCGCGAGCACCTCACGGCGAAGCGGTTGGGCGACTGCTGAGGCGTCCCGCTCAGAGCGCCTCGCGACAGCGCAGCCAATCGGTCTTCAGCCGCGCGAGGAGCGCGACGAAGCGCGGGTCCGAGGCGAGGCTCGCGAGGTCCGCGTCCTTGGCGAAGTGGGGGTAGGAGGGGTAGCCCTCGTCGGCCGCCTTGGTGAGCCAGGCGAGCGCCTCGTCCCGGTCGCCGAGCACCGCGTGCGCGGCGCCGACGGCGTAGTAGGCATGGTGCAGGTGCGACTGCTCCTCGAACGTCTCGGCGGTGAACTCGGCCCGCGCGAGGAGCTTGGCCGCTTCGGCCGTCCGTCCGAGACGGGCATCGCCGAGCGCGACCCACGCGCGCTCGAGCGCGGCGCGCGACGAGGTCGGCCACCCGAACTCCGAGTCCGCCGCGCGCGCCTCCCCGCCGGCCGGCCGCAGCAACGCCAAACCCGGCTCGGTCTCGCGGATCATCAGCAGCAGGCCGCCCCGGATGCCGGGGGAGAGCGTCGCCTCCGAGCCGGCGAGCGCGCGCGCGACCTCGGCGAAGCGCCCGTCGTCCGCCCAGGCGGTCAGCTTCCTCGCGAGCGCCGCGCGGTCCCCCGGATCGAGCGCCAGCGCGCGATCGCACGCGTCGACCGCCCGGTCGGTCAGCCCGACGTGGAAGTAGACCTTGCAGAGCTCGCGGTGGGCTTCCGCGAGGCTGGGCTGGAGCTCGATCGCCCGTTTCAGATCGGTCACGGCGCGGGCGTGCGGGAAGCCGTTCTCGAGATTCCAGGCGAGCTCGGCGCGTGCGAGATAGGCCTCGGCGAGGCTCGGATCGAGCGCCAGCGCCCACTGGATGGCGGCGTTCGCCCGCTGCTCGAGCTCCGCGTTCGGCGCGTCGTGGAAGAGCCGCTGCGCGTAGACGGTGGCGAGACGCGCCCAGGCGGGAGCAAACGCGGGATCGAGCGCCACCGCGAGCTCGAGCTGGACCGTCGCTTCGAGGCGCGACGCCTCGTCTCGTCCCCGACCCGCGCTCCCTGCGAGCGCCGCCACGCCGCGCAGATAGGCCTCGTAGGCGCGTGGGTCGCGCGTCGGTGCGTCGGCGCCCGCCGTGCTCCGGCGCGCGAGCCCGAGCGTCGCGAGCGTCTCCCCCGCGATCCCCGCGACCACGGCCGCGTCCGCTTCGGGTTGCGGGGCGGGGCTCCACGGGTAGGTCTCCGTCCAGAGGACGCGGCGGCCGGCTAGGTCTTCGAGCGCGACGACGAGCCGGGGCGATTCCGCCCCTCCCTCGATCCGCCCGCTGAGCGCATGCGTCGCGCCGAGCTCCTGGCGGAGCCGGTCGGAGCTCGGCGCCCGATCCGCTCCCAGGCTGAGCGAGGAGAGCACGGCGAGCTCGCGCGACCGGCCGAGCGCGGTCGCAACCTCCTCCGCGAGCGCGGAGGAGCGGTAGGGCTCGCCGCCCGCACCCGGCAGAAAGGGGAGCACCGCGAGCACCGGCGCCCGCCGCGGCGAGAGCGTCGCCAGGCGCACCCCCAGCACGAGCGCCAACGCCGCGGCGACGAGAGCCAGCGCCGCCCACCGGTGTCGGCGGAGCTTGCGCGCCGCGCGGTAGAGCGGCGCGCTGCCCCGTGCCTCGATCGGCTCGCCGGCGAGGTGGCGGCGCACGTCCTCGGCGAGCGCCGACGCCGACTGATAGCGTCGCTCGGGTGCGCGCGCCATCGCGCGGGCGACGATCCGGTCGAGATCGCCCGCGAGGCGCCGCGCGAGCGACGTTCCCTCCGGGCGCGACGCATCGAGCTGGACCGCGAGCGACGGCGGACGCGACACCTCCCCCGCGAGCGCGCGCTCGACCGTGAAGGTGGCGAGACCGTCCTGCGTCCGCGGCGGCTGCCCCGCGAGCAGCTCGTGCAGCAACACGCCCAGCGCGTAGACGTCGGTCGCGGGGGTGATCGCGCCGCCCGCGGCCTGCTCCGGGGCCGCGTAGCGCGGTGTGAGCGCGCGCAGCAGTGTCGGCGCGTCCGCTCCCTCCTCTTCCGCCGCGAGCAGCTTCGCGATGCCGAAGTCGAGGAGCTTGACGCGCCCGTCGCCGTCCACGAGGACGTTCGAGGGCTTCAGGTCCCGGTGCACGACGCGCTTGCCGTGCGCATGCTCGACCGCGGCGCAGACGTCGAGAAAGAGCTCGAGTCGGCGCTCGACGCGGGCCCTCTGCGCGTGGCAGAAGTCGGTGATCCGTTCGCCGTCGACCCGCTCCATCGCGAAGTAGGGTGCGCCGCCGGCCGCGACGCCGCCGTCGAGCATGCGCGCGATCGAGGGGTGCTCGAGCTCCGCCAAGATCCGGCGCTCGGCGAGGAAGCGCTCGCGCAGCAGCGGCGCGTTGCCGCCGCCGTGCACCACCTTGACCGCGGCGCGCTGCACGTACCCTTCGCCCGCCCGCTCGGCGGCGAAGACGCGGCCCATCCCTCCCTCGCCCAGGACTCCGACCACGCGCCAGGGCCCGATCGTCTCCGGGACCCCCTCTTCGGCGACCGGTGCCCCGATCAGCTGGGCAATGGCCTCGTCACTCCGATCGAGCAGCGCGTCGCGACGCTCCGCCGCGGCGAGCAGCTCCGCGAGCTCCGCGGCGAGCTCCGGGTCCTCGGCGTGCAGCCTTTCGAGCGCGGCGCTCCGCGTCGCGGGCTCCTCCAGGTCGAGGAGCTCGTCGAGCCGCGCGCTCACCAGCCGCCAGCGCGCCGTGGCCTCCGCCTCGCTCATGCCCGCTCAGTCCGCGCTCGGCGACCCGCGCAGGTCGCGCAGCAGGAAGGCGCGCGCTTTCTCCCAGTCGCGGCGGACGGTCCGCTCGTTGCGCCCGAGGAGCGCGGCGACCTCGCCGTCGGTGAGACCGGCGAAGAAGCGCGCCTCGACCAGCCGCGCCAGCCGCTCGTCGACCGCCTCCAGCCGTGACAAGGCGCGGTCGAGCGCCACCACGTCGTCGGCGATCGCCGCCACCGCCGCGTCCCCCTCCTCGAGCTCCACCGCGATCGCTCCTCCGCCCCGCTTCTCCGCGGCGCGCGCGCGCGCGCCGTCGACGAGGATCTGGCGCATGGCGCGCGCGGCGAGGGCAAAGAAGTGCTCGCGGTCGCGAATCGCGAGCGTACCCCCGGCGGAGAGCTTGAGAAAAACCTCGTGCACCAGGACCGTTGTCGAGAGGGTCTCGCCAGGGCGCCGACGCGCACGTTGGCGGCCGGCCAACCGCTTGAGCTCCGCGTAGACGAGCGCGAAAGCGCTCTCGAAGGCCCTCGCATCGCCGGCACCGGCGGCGGCGAGCAGTTGCGTGAAGTTCTCCTCGACCAATCCGACGGCACGATACGACCGCCCCCCGAACGGGCGCAACCGAACGCCTCTCTCCTGAATTCGCGCGGCGCGGGTGCGACGGCGCTCAGCCGTGAGGGTGGGCACCGACACCCAACACGCGCTCGGTGACCTCCCAGGCGCGCCGGGCGAGCTCCGGGTCTTGAGCGCCCTCCCGGAGACGGACCGGCCGGCGGTCGCGCCCGTAGACCTCCGCCGAGCGCCCCGCGAGCTCGGGCGCGGTCGCCACCCAGAGCAGGAGCTCGGCCCCGACCACCGCGGGGCGCAGGAGCAGCGGTGCCGCCAGGCGGAGCAACGCCATCGCCAAGCCTGGCTGGTCGACGTTCCCGGTGCGCAGCGGTCCCGGGCTCCCGGCGAGGCACGCGACCTCCGCGAGCGCGCCGCCGGCCATGCGCCGCCGCCACTCGACCGCCATCAGGGCGAGCAGCATCTTGGTGTTCGGGCTCGCGGTGGCGCGCCAGGCCAGACGGCGGAGCGGCGTCGCCCCGGGGCGCTCGAGCGCCGCGAGATCGGCGCGCGCGAAGGGGTTCGCGTGCACCGCCTCGGATTGCGTGACCACGACGCGGCCGCGCGGCGCGAGCCTTCCCGTCTCGGCCAGCCGGCGGAGCAGGAGGAAGTGCCCCAGGTAGTTCGTGGCGTAGGTCCGCTCGTGCCCCTCGGAGGTGAGCGCGTGCGGCACGTCGTGGATGCCGGCGTTGAGGAAGAGCAGGTCGACGGGTGGGGCCTCACGCGCCAGCCTGGCGGCGAGAGCCTCGACTTCGGCCATCCGGGCGAGATCGGCCGCCGCCGCTGCCAGGCGCGCGGCGACTTCCGGACCCCGGGCGGTGGCCAGCGCCGCGCGCGTCTGCTCGAAGCGCCCGCGGCTCCGGCACCCCGTGTAGACACGCGCGCCGCGCGTGGCGAGGAGCCCCGCGAGCTCGCGGCCGATACCGTTGGTGGCGCCGGTCACGAGCGCGGTCTGGCCCGCGAGCGGCGCTGCGGGATCATTCATGCGGGCTCCCCTTTCTGCGCGCCAGCCAGGAGCGCGCGAAAGCCCAGCCCAGGGTCGCGACGTTGACTCGCCCGGGACCCGTCAGCGTTCCCTCGAGGTGGCGCCGCAACGTCTCGGCGCGGCGGAGCTTTCCCGACGACGTGCGCGGCAGCGTGCCGGGCGCGAGCACGAGCACCCGGTCGACCGGCAGGCCGGCGGTGTGCAGCACCGCCTCGCGGCAGCGTTCGGCGAGCGCGGCGCGCTCACCGCCCGCGAGCCCGCGTCGATGCTCGACGAAGAGGAGCACCTCCTCCGTCTCCCGACCCTCGGGTCGATGGCTCACCGCCACCGCGCAGCCGCGTCGCATGCCAGCGACGCGGTCGACCGCCAGCTCGAGGTCGGCGGGCGCGTGGTTGCGTCCGCGCACCAGCAGGATGTCCTTGGCGCGGCCGGTCAAGTAGAGCTCGCTCTCCCAGAGAAAGCCGAGGTCGCCGGTGTCGAGCCACCCCTGGTCGAGCACCGCCGCGGTCGCCTCGGGGCGCCCGAGGTACTCGCGGAGAAGCGACGGCGAGCGCACGAAGATGCGTCCCACCTCACCCGCCTCGACCGGCGCTCCGTCTCGCGAGCGCAGCTCGAGCGCGACGCCGGGAATCGGCCGCCCGACCGAAACGAGCTCCACTCCCGTCTCCGCCTCGACCGCGCGCCCCCGCTCGGCGAGCGCCGCGCGTTCGAAGCGGGTGCTCGCGAAGCCGCGGCCGAGCGCCGGGAAGGTGACCGCGAGCGTCGCTTCCGAAAGCCCGTAGACCGGCGCCAGCGCGCGCGCGTCGAATCCCCAACGCGCGAAACGCGTCGCGAAGGCGCGCAAGACGTCGGGGACCACGGTCTCGGCGCCGCAGAGCGCCACTTTCCAGGTGGAGAGGTCGATCCCCTCGAGCTCCCGGTCGGCGATGCGTTCGGTGGCGAGCGCATAGGCGAAGTTGGGGGCCGGCGAGATCGTCGCGCCGTAACGACCGATGGCGCGCAGCCAGAGCGCCGGCCGGGCGACGAAGTGCTCGGGCGCCACGAGGGTCAGCACCGACGGCCGCTCGAGAGCCGGCAGCACGCAGCCGATCAGCCCCATGTCGTGGTAGAGCGGCAGCCAGGAGACCCCACTCTGGCGTTCCCCTTCGCGATCGGGCCAGAAGCCGTTGAGGGTGCGCACGTGGGCGAGCACCGCGCGCTGCGTGAGCGCGACCGGCTTGGGTTCGACGGTGGTGCCGGAGGAGAACTGCACGAGCGCGAGATCGTCGGGTTCGCCGTCCGCCGCGAGCCGGGAACCCGCGGGAAGGCTCGCGAGGTCGCGGGCCCCGAGCTCGAGGCGCGCCGCGGCGAGCGTCTCGCCCAGGAGCGCCAGCAGACGCCGCTCGGCGAGGAGCAGGCGCGCCCCCGCCGCCCGGAGCATCGCGGCGGTGCGGGCGTGATACTCGGCGAGCCGTCCGAGACGGACCGGCGGGTAGAGCGGCACCGGCACCGCCCCCGCCAGGAGCGCGCCGAAGAAGGCGGTGACGAAGTCGGGAGAGGTCGGGAAGACGAGGGCGACGCGCTCGCCCGGCGCGATCCCGAGCCGTGAGAGCCCCCCCGCGACCTCGCCGCTCCGTTCGCCGATCTCGGACCAGCTCCGGAAGCTCGCGCGCTCCGCGCGGTCGAGGAACCGGAGCCCGGCCCCGGGGAAATCCGCGGCGCGGCCGAGCCAGCGTTGGAGCGTGTCGAGAGGCATCGCCGCGGCTCAGCGCCCGAGCTTGCGGGCGAGCACCGCGATCAGGTCGTCGACGGTCGCGATGCGCGCCTCGTCCTCCGGCTCGAGCACGACCTGGAAGCGGTTCTCGACCTCGGCCGCGAGGGTCAAGAGCTTCAGCGAGTCACACCCCAGATCCTCCACCAGGCGCGCCGCGGGCGAGACCTCGACGGTCAGATGGAGGTGCTCCCGCGCCACCGCGGCGACGCCGGCGAGGATCTCGTCGCGGGTCACGGCTTCGGCGCTCCCGGGAGGAGGCGGGACCGGTCTCCCAGGCGCGCCCGGTAGTCGGAGGCCGCCGCCAGCGCGCCCTCCTCGTGCTGGACCCGGGCCACGAGGAGCAACCCGTTGCCGACCGTCCCGGCGAGTGCCGTCCACCAGGCGCCGTGCACGAGCGGCAGGGCGGCGATCTCGAAGATCAGCGCCAAGTAGTTCGGGTGACGCAGGTAGCGGTAGGGGCCGCCGGTCTCGGCCGGCTCCCCGGGCACCACGATGACGCGCGAGTTCCACCGCCCACCGAGGGTCACGACCGCCCAGTACCGGAGCGCCATGGCGAGCGCGACCACGAACGTCGCGGCGGCGGCGAGCGTCGGCCGGAAGGGGCGCGCCGCGAGCAGCGGCTCGAGCGTGGCCGCCGCGAGATAGAGGGCGTGAAAGGCGACCATCAGAGCGTAGAAGACGCGCGACTCGGCTTCGACGCCGCCGCGCGCGAACGCGCGCGCCGCGTTGCGCCGCGAGAGCCAGAGCTCGAAGAGACGCTCGGCGCCCACCGCCGCGACCAGCAGGAGATAGAGCGCGGTCCCGGCCGTCACGCGGCGCAACCTACCATCGGAGCAGCACGAGCTCGCTGCAGAAGCCGGGACCCAACGCGAGCAGCATGCCGTAGCTCCCCGGAGCGGGGCGCCGCGCGGCCATCGTCGTCTCGAGCACCAGGAGGACCGAGGTCGACGAGAGGTTCCCGACCCGGGCGAGGCTCTCCCAGGTGAGGGCGAGCGCCTCGCGCGGCACCTCGAGCGCCGCTTCCATCGCCTCGAGCACCTTGGGCCCGCCGGGGTGGCAGACCCAGGACGCGATGTCGCTTCGCGTCAGCCCGCGCGTCGCCAGGAAGCGATCGACGTCGGCGCGCAGGTGGTTCTCGACGACCTGCGGCACCTCGGCGGAGAGCACGATCTGGAAGCCGCTCGCGGCGATGTCCCAACCCATCACCCGTTCGGAGTCGGGGTAGAAGATCGATCGCGTCGCGACGATCTCGGGCCCCGGCTCGGGGCGCTCCCGCCCGACCACGATCGCCGCCGCGGCGCCGTCGCCGAAGAGCCCCGAGGCGATCAGGTTGGGGATCGAGAGATCCTGGCGCTGCAGCGTGAGCGAGCAGAGCTCGACCGACAGGAGCGCCGCGACCTCGCCCGGAAAGCCCCGCACGTAGTCGGCCGCGCGCGCGAGCCCAGCGGCGCCGGCGACGCAGCCCAAGCCGAAGATCGGGGTGCGCTTGAGATCGACCGGCAGTCGCAGGCGGTTGATGAGCCGCGCGTCGACGGTGGGGGTCGCGACGCCGGTCACGGTGACGAAGAAGAGGGCGTCGAGCGCGCTCTTCGGAATGCCGGCCGCGGCGAGCGCCCTCTCCAGCGCTTCGCCTCCGACCTGCTCGGCGACCCGGATCCAGGCGTCGTTCGCCTTGCCGAAGGTGTCGAGCCCGGCGTACTCCTCGAGCGGCAACGCGAGGTGACGGCCTCCCACGAGGACGTTGCGGTGGAGCTGCTCCAGGCGCTCGAGGTTGAAGTAGCGCGCTCGCCAGTGCTCCCGGAACGCCGCGAGCAGTCTCTCCTGATCGTAGTAGTGCGGCGGCAGCGCCGAGCCGACCGCGGCGATCCTCATCGCGACTCGGTGGGAAGGGTCGCGCGGGCGAGCCCCGCCACGAGCAGGGCGACCGCCGGCTCCACCAGGAGCGCGCCGC
The DNA here is from genome assembly GCA_964476605.1 of uncultured Thermoanaerobaculia bacterium. Lineage (GTDB taxonomy): Bacteria > Acidobacteriota > Thermoanaerobaculia > Multivoradales > JAGPDF01 > JAGPDF01. The sequence goes on from CAYZBH010000038.1 coordinate 30,870, forward strand.
GGGCGAGCTGCCAGAAGGGTTCCGTGGGCAGGCGCGTCATGGCGGCGACCGCCAGCACCAGCATCGGGCCGCGGAAGATCCAGGCGATGGCGCCCGCGGTGATCCCGTCGAGCCACCAGGCTCCGGTGCGGCCGTAGAGCAGCAGGACGAGCGCCACGAGCCCGAGCGCCTCCAATCCCCAGCCGAGCAGACGGTGGGCCGGCGAGAGCCCCTCCGGGCGCGCCACGCCGCGCGCCGCCAAGGGGGCCGGGTCGGGAGCCCAGCCGAGCGTCTCGAACGTGGCCGCGCCCAGCGCGAGCAGGAGCAGGGCGAGAGGAAGGGCGAGGGCGAGGAAGCGGAGCAAGGGGGTAGATCCTAGCGCGCCTGCGCGCCGTACTCTGTTGGAAGGTCCGCGGCCGGGGCGGTATTCTGCGCGTGGGTCGCCCACTGCGGCCGAGGAGGCTTCCCCCCGTGTCGAGCTCCCCATCCCCGATCCCCGAGGCTCCCAGCCGGCGCGACACGCGCGCCGAGGAGCTCGGGTCGCTCGTCGAGCGCGCGCTCGAGCTGGCGCGCGCCTACGTCGCCCGGGAGCACGATCCGGCGCACCCGGCGGTCCGCGACCCCGAACGGCTCGCGGCGACGCTCGACGTGGCGTTGGGCGAGCGCGGCCTCGCGGTCGAAGGCGTCATGGCGCGGCTCGGCGAGGTGCTGGCCGCGACTCCATCGACCTCGAGCTGGCGCTTCGTCAACCAGCTCTTCGGCGGCCGGGAGCCGGTCGCGACCGCGGCGGAGATTCTCGCGGTGATGGCCAACGTCTCGATGTACACCTTCAAGGCCGCGGGGGCGCAGGTCCTCGTCGAACGGGAGCTGCTCCACCACATGGCGGCGGTCGCCGGGCTCTTCGACGCCGAGGGGTGCTTCACGCCGGGGGGGTCGCTCGCCAATCTGATCGCCCTCCTGCTGGCGCGCAACGCCGCCGCGCCCGACGCCCGCGACGGCGGCCTGGCCGGCGCCAGACTCACGATCTACACCTCGGCGGAGGGGCACTACTCGATCCCCAAGGGGGCGGGAATCGTCGGTTACGGGCGGCGCCAGGTGCGCCACGTGCGCGTCGACTCCCACGGGCGGATGGACCCGGGCGCGCTCGCCGAGCTGCTGGCGGCCGATCGCGCGGAGGGATTCACGCCGGCGCTCGTCAACGCCACCGCCGGCACCACGGTGCGCGGCGCGTTCGATCCCCTTCGCGCGGTGGCAACGGTGGCGCGCGGGGCCGGCGCCTGGCTCCACGTCGACGGCGCCTTGGGCGGCAGCCTCCTCCTCTCCCCGGAGCGGCGAGAGCTGCTGGACGGGCTCGAGCTCGCAGACTCCTTCGCGTGGAATCCGCACAAGATGCTGGGGGTGCCGCTCCAGAGCTCGCTCCTCCTGGTGACCCGGCGCGGCGCGCTCAACGAGAGCCTCGACGAGACCGCCGACTACCTCTTCCAGGCGCACGACGACGAGCTCAATCCGGGGCACCGGTCGATCCAGTGCGGGCGGCGCAACGACGCCCTCAAGCTCTGGGCCGCATGGCTCCATCTCGGCGATCAGGGGTGGGCGGCGCGCATCCGGCGGCAGCTCGATCTCGCGCGGCTGGCCGCCGCGAAGATCGCCGTCGACCCGCTGCTCGTGCTGACCGAGCCACCCCCCTCGCTCAACGTCTGCTTCGAGGTCCGCGAGCGCTCGAGCGAGGAGATCTGCGACGCCCTCGACCGGAGCGGCCGGCTCAAGATCGGTCACGGCGTGGTGCGGGGGCGGCGGGTGATCCGGCTGGTCTGCGTCAACCCCGACCTCGACGGATCCGACCTCGAGGCCATCCTCGACGAGATCAAGGCGGCGGCGCGCGAGCTCCCGCCGGGGGACAACCGGGTCGGCTGAAGGCGCCGCTCCTCCGGGCTTGACACCCCGCAGCCATTTCGATAGTTTTAGAACCATGGAAGCGGATTCCGCTCTCGAGCGTTTGGCGGCGCTCGCCCAGGAGACGCGCCTGGCGGCCTTCCGCCGCTTGGTGCAGGCGGGCCCCGCCGGGCTCGCGGCGGGCGAGCTCTCCCAGGCTCTCCTGGTTCCGGCGCCAACCCTCTCGTTCCACCTCGCGCAACTGGAGCGCTCCGGCCTCGTCCGCTCCCGCCGCGAGGGGCGTTCGATCCACTACTCCGCCGACTACGACGCGATGCAGGAGCTCCTGGGCTACCTGCTCGAGAACTGCTGCCAGGGCGCCTGCGGAACGGTCGCGGCTCCGCGGACCCGGCGCACCCGGAAAGGAAGGCAACCCCTATGAGCCCCCATCCCGAATCGAAGTCGGAGAACGTCGTCGCCGCGGTCCGCGAGCGCTACGGCAGGATCGCGACCGGCGAGATCGCCGGCTGCGGATGCGCCTGCAACGAGGGCGCCGTGGCGGTGGCCGAGGAGATCGGCTACACCGGCGCCCAGCTCGGCGCCATTCCCGAAGAGGCCAATCTCGGCCTCGGTTGCGGCGCGCCGCTCGCGTACTTGGCGCCTCAGCCTGGAGAGACGGTGCTCGACCTGGGCTCTGGCGCCGGCGTCGACGTCTTTCTCGCGGCGCGCGAGGTAGGACCCGAGGGACGTGTGATCGGCGTCGACATGACCCCCGAGATGCTCGCGCGGGCGCGCGCGACCGCGGCGCGCAACGGCTTCGCGAACGTCGAGTTCCGCGAAGGGCGGCTCGAGGCGCTGCCGGTCGACGACGCCTCGATCGACGCCGTGACCAGTAACTGCGTGATCAACCTCGTTCCCGACAAGTCGGTCGTCTTCCGCGAGGTGGCGCGGGTGCTCAAGCCCGGCGGACGCCTCGTGGTCTCCGACATCGTGCTCGACCGGCCGCTCCCCGAGGCGCTCGCCCAAGACGTCCTCGCCTGGACCGGCTGCGTCTCGGGGGCGGAGCTCTCGGAGGTCTACTTCGAAAAGGTCCGGGCGGCGGGGCTCGCCGAGGTCGAGATCCTGCGCGAGGTCGACTACGCCGCCTCGCTCGCCAAGGCGGCCCCCGAAGAGGCCGAGGCGCTGCTCGGCCGGCTCGGCCTCACCATCGCCGACATCGCCGGCGTCGTGCGCTCGGTCACCTACCGCGCGCGCCGCCCCGTCTGAGCTTCCGCGTCTCGCTCGCAGAAGGAAAAGGGCCGCCCGCGGGCGGCCCTTTCCGTTGTTGCGCGCTGCTCGCTCCGGTCTACGGCGAGACGCTCGACCAATGCGAGAAGTCGCCGTGCCCGAAGCTCGAGGAGAAGATGTAGTTGCTCTGGCACTGCGCGGGCAGCGTGAAGTCCTCGGTCACGATGCGATCGTTCGAGGAGGCACCGGTCGAGGCCGCCGTGCCGAGGCCGCGCTTGGCGAACGCCGTCCACAGAGCGCACTCGTGGTCGCCGTCGTAGTCGGCCGCGTCGGCCGCCAGGATGGCGTCGCGCGCCTGGACGAAGCTCGGCGAGCAGGCCTGGAGTTTCATGCCGTCGAGCACGAGCTGGAAGGCGACGTTGTTGCCGCCGGTTCCGTTGTAGATGTCCGGGTCGTAGCCGTCGAGGGCGATGATGTTCCAGTAAGCCTCCCAGACCATCGACGCCCAGATGGTGCCGATGCCGTGCGGCTGGCTGTTGTTGGTGTCGCCGACGCCCGCGTAGGTGAGCGGGTTGACCGCGAGGTCGGTCGTGTAGGGGTAGCGGCGGATCCCGATGTAGCCGGCGGTGTTGGCGGGCTCGAAGGAGACGTAGCCGCCGACGCTGCGCTGGGTGGTCGCCGTGTCGCCCGGCTCGGCGTGGAGGAAGAGGGTCATCCAGTCGCTCCAACCCTCGCCCGCCTGCTCGACGTTGCCGAGGCAACCCACGTTGCCGGGGCCGCCGGTGAGCCGGTTCGAGAGGCCGTGGCCGTACTCGTGCGCGATGACCCCGGCGTCGATGTCGCTGTCCCGATTCGGGAGCGAGGCGGTCGAGCTCATGGTGACGTTGACCGTGCCGCCGCCGACTTCCGCGACCAGCAGATTGCCGTTCGCGAGACCGATCATCTGGGTCGGGATGGTGACGCTCGCGCCGTAGACGCCGGCGCCCATGCCGGCCACGCCGTTGCTGCCGTTGTTGATGATGATGGTGCCGACGGCACCGGCGTCCTGGGCGTTGCGCGCCTTGGCGCCGAACTCGCAACTGCCGCGCTTGAGGAGCGCGATCTTGCCGGTGACGCCCCAGGGCTGCGGCGAGGCGCAACGGCCGTCGGCGGTCGCGCAGCAGCCGTCGTTGGGGTCGGCCCCCTGCGCGTCGTTGATGAAGACGAGGTCGTTGGTCACCGAGAAGGGCGGCAGGAAGCCCCAGGTGCCGTCGGTCGAGGCGGCCCCGGCCGGGAAGTCGCGCACCGTCGGCGAATTCTCGTGGATGTTCTGCGGCGCGTTCCAGACGTACATCTGCATGCGCGGGTCGCTGCCGTCGGCCGGCGTCGCGAAGTTGGCGTTGTTGGTACCCGAACCGTCCTGGGCGTCGGCCTGCACGGGATCCCCACCGATCCCGCCGCGGCCGTAGTTGTTGGTCTGGAAGTTGCCCGCCACCTCGTCGAACCCGTACTGGTAGAGCACGTCGTGCATGACGTTGTTCCAGTAGAACAGGTTCACCACCGCCGCGTCGCGGTAGGTGTCGGGGCCCAGGCTGAGATTGATCGCCGGCTGGAAGACGAGGCTCGGCCCGGCGCCGCCCGAGGGGCGGACGTCCGTTCCCACGGTGAAGACGTTGTTCGCGTCGAGGTCGGTCTGCGCCTCGACGTTGTTGCCGCGCGTGTCGGTGAACTCGGGCGTGTTGATCACGCCGTTGGTGTCGTGCCAGCCGTAGGGTGAGGCGCCGGTCGCGGGGGCGACGCCGCCCGCCATCCAGGGGTCGACTTCGTCCGTCCGCGGCGTGTTGTCGGGCGATTCGAAGGGCACGGGAAAGACGCGGTAGGTGTCGCTGTCCGCCGTCCAGTTGACCTTACCCACGAGCTCACCGCTCTCGGCATCGATCCACGCGTCCCACCAGTCGGGGGTGCGCGGGTTCTTGAGCGAGAGATTCCAGACCAGCCGGATCTGATCGCTGCCCGGGATCCGGTAGTAGCGCAGGCGCGCCGGGATGAGCTCTTCGGAGACCGCGGGGTTCGAGAAGACCGCCTTCTGGTCGATCGCGCCGGCGTCGCTCGAGACGAGATCGAGACCGGTGACCGCGGGCATCCCGAGCTGGTCGGCCGCCGCGATCACCGCCTCGTCGGCCGCGATCGAGGGGCGGCTCCAGGTCTCCTCCGCGCGCCGCGCGAGATCGGCGACGAACGAGCCGGCGGCGAAGAAGACCTTGCCGTGGCGATCGACGTGCACGCCGTACTCGCTGCCGTCCACTTCCAGCCCGTTCACGCGCTGGCGCAGATAGACGTGGGTGACGCCGTTGTGTCGCGTCTGGTACTGGTCGGTGACTGCGAGGTCGGCGAGGTCGGCCGACGCGGCGCCGAGCGTGCCGGCGGTCGCCTGCTGTTCGAGATAGCCCAACGCGGCGGCGCGCGCGGCGTCGGAGGCCGGTGCCGCGGCCGCGGTCGCCATCGAGGCGACGAGGGCGGTACCGAGCGCTGCGACGAGGAGAATGGGTGCGACTGCCTTCTCGGTCATGCTTCGCTCCTTTGCGTGGAGAGGATTCTGAAATCTAGCCCCCGGCGGCTCCGGAATGCAATGTGGAAGCGCCATCGAGCCATGCGGGGAGCTCGCGCACGCTGGGGAGGATCGCGAGCGGGCGATGGGGGAGGAGATGCTCCTCCCTCTGGGCTCCCGAAAGCACTCCGACAGCGGGGCAGCCGGCGTTCTGGGCCATCTCGAGATCGAACGAGGTGTCTCCGACCATGAGCGCCTCCTCGGGGCGGACGCCGAGCTCGTCGAAGATCCCGAGCAGCATGCCGGGCGAGGGCTTCGACGGGGCCTCGTCGACCGTCCGCGAGGCGGAGAAGTACGGGCGGAGCCCGCTCTGGTCGAGCTCCCGCTCGAGCCCCGCGCGCCCCTTGGCCGTGGCGACGCCCAAGAGCAACCCCGAAGCGGCCAAGTCGCTCACCACGGCGTGGGCGCCGGGGAAGAGCGCCACGCGGTTCTTGTAGTCCCCGCGCCAGAGCCGGCGGTAGTTGTCCACCACCACGCCGAAGCGCTCCTGCGGCACGCCGGGGAAGTGGCGCTCCATGGTCTCGACGAGGCCCAACCCCACCGACTCGCGCACCCGTTCGGCGGGGGGGGCGGGAAGCCCCTCGACCCCCTCGAAGGCGGCGAGCGTGCACGCCACGATGGTGCCGATGGAGTCCATCAGCGTTCCGTCCCAGTCGAAGACAACGAGGCGATAGGGGTGGCCACGCACGCGAGCGGGCGATCCTATCAGCCGGTAGACTGCCGCCATGAAATCCCGACGCTGGCTCCGCTGGCTGCTCTCAGCCGCCGTCGTGCTCGTTCTCCTCCTGGCGGGCGGCTACTTCTTCCTGCGCTGGTCCTGGAGCACCGAGGACCAGGACTCGGGGGGACCGATCCGGCCCTTGCAGGCGGCCTACGACGTGCGCCGCTACGACCTCGCGGTCGCGGTCGACCCGGCGGCACGAACCGTCCGCGGGAGCAACGTCGCGACCGTGGTGGCGCTCGCGCCGCTCGACCGCTTCGAGATCCAGCTCGACGACCGCATGCAGATCTCGCGGGTGACCGTCGACGGGGCCCCGACGAAGCAGACGCATGCCGACGGCCTGGTGAGCGTGCTCCTCGCTCCGGCGTGGGCCGTGGGGGAGCGCCACGCGGTCTCGATCGATTACGCCGGCGAGCCGAAGGTGGCCCGCCACCCCCCCTGGGTGACCGGCTTCGTCTGGGAGGAGACCCCCTCCGGCAAGCCCTGGATCGGAGTCACGGGGCAGGGGGACGGCGGCGACGACTGGTGGCCGAACAAGGATCACCCCTCCGACGAGCCGGACGAGGGGATGTCGATCGCGCTCACCGTCCCGTCGGATCTGGTCGGCCTCTCGAATGGCCGCAAGGTGGGCGAGACGGCGAACGGGGACGGCACCACCACCACGCGTTGGGAGGTCTCCTACCCGATCAACAACTACCTGGTGAC
>CAYZBH010000039.1:0-6018 GCA_964476605.1 uncultured Thermoanaerobaculia bacterium
CGGTAGTAGTTGTCCTGGGCGAGGAAGGCGATGCGGTCGGCGCCCACGGCGTCGAGGATCTCGCGCGCCACCGTGGTCTTGCCCGAACCCGTGCCGCCGGCGACGCCCAAGACCATCACGCTCTCGCCGCCGCGGCGGGCCTTGGCCTCTCTCTTCACCGGTCCCCGTTCCCCTCTCCGTCGTCGTCCGCGGACGGGGTTCCGTCCGCCGCCTCGCGGAGCGCGCGCTGCTGCTCGTCGGCCAGGCGCGAGACCGCAGCCGCCTTCTCCTGCTCGCTCCCCTCGCCCTCCCGGATCTCTCGGTAGCGCGCTTCGAAGTCCTTGGCTCGGGAATCGAGCCGCTCGGTCTCGGCCGCCTCGGTGGGCGTCCCGTTTCCGGTGTCGGAGGTCGCGCTTGGACGATCTCCCGTGCCACAGCCGGCGGCCACGATCGCCGCGGCGGCGAGGATCCAGACGAACGCCCCCTGTCGCATGCTCGCGCTCCCTTCCGGTGTTTCCCTGGACTCTACCGCTGGCAACCGGGGCAGTAGAAGGTGCTCCGCCCCGCCTGGACCACCCGGCGGATCGTCGCGCGACAACGAGGGCACTCCTCCCCCTCGCGCCCATAGACCGCGAGAGCGAGCTGGAACTCGCCGGGAGCGCCTTCGCCGTCGGTGAAGTCGTTGAGCGTCGTTCCCCCCTCGCGAATCGCCTCTTCCAGCACCTCGACCACCGCCGAGGCGAGCCGGCGCCAGCGCGCGTCGCCGATCCGGCTCACCGGTCGCGCGGGGTGCACGGCGGCGCGGAAGAGCGCCTCTGCGGCGTAGATGTTCCCGACGCCTACCAGCCGGCGGCCGTCCATGAGGAAGGTCTTGACCGGCGCGCGACACCCCCAGGCGAGCGCGGCGAGGCGCGCACCGTCGAGCGGTGGATCGAGCGGCTCGATGCCCAGGTGCACGAAGTGCGAGTCGTTCGCCAGCTGCCGCGTGGCGAGCGCGAAGGCGGCGCCGAAGCGTCGCGGATCGCGCAACCGGAGCCGCTCCCCGGAATCGAGCTCGAAGGCCAGGTGCTCGTGCGCCTCGGGCGCGGTCCCGCGCGGAGCGAGCGTGACCCGGCCGCTCATGCCGAGATGGAGCGCGAGCGTGCGACCTCCCGAGCAGTCGATCCAGAGGTACTTCGCGCGCCGCCGCACGGCGAGCACCGTCCGCCCTTCGAGCGCCCGGAGCGGCGCGCGCTCGAGAGGCTCGCGTAGCGCTTTGCTCCGCACCTCGACCGCCCGGATCCGCCGTCCGACGAGGCGTGGCTCGAGGCTTCGCCGCAGCACTTCGATCTCCGGGAGCTCTGGCACAACCCCATTGTAGGCAGAGATTTGAGCAGCCTGAACGGGAGGATCGAGCGAGGGGCTCTTGACAAGCTCGCCGAGATGGCGTAAAAAAAGCGTAAATGATCCAGGAAGCCACCCTCCCCCTCTTCCCGATCCTCCCTCCCGGCCGCGCCCTGCCCGACGCCGAGGCCCTCCGGAGCCGTGCCGGAGTCGACTACTTCGAGCTCGCCGTGCGCGAGATCCTGAACCGCTGCGACGCGCCGAATCTCCCCTTCGCCTGGACCATCAACCCCTATCGGGGGTGCGAGCTCGGCTGCGTCTATTGCTACGCGCGCTACACCCACGGCTTCCTCGATCTCGGCGATCCACTGGAGTTCGAACGCAAGATCTTCGTCAAGCGCGAGGCGGCGGAGAAGCTCCGCCGACGTCTGCGCCGGAGTGATCTCCGAGGAAGCGCCATCGCGATCGGCACCGCCACCGATCCTTACCAGCCGGCCGAAAAACACCACGGCGTCACCCGTTCGTTGCTCGAGGTCTTCGGCGAGAGCGACGGCCTCGACCTCTCTCTCACAACCAAGTCCCCCCTCGTGCTGCGGGATCTGGACCTCCTCTGCGAGCTCGACCGGCGGCACAGCGTCGAGATCCACGTCACCCTCACCACCGTCGACGGCGTACTGGCACGGGAGCTCGAGCCCGCGGCGCCCGACCCGGCCGCCCGGCTACGCACCGTGCGCCGGCTGAGCGAGGCCGGCCTCGCGGTGACCGTCAACTGCATGCCGGTCCTCCCGGGAATCAACGATGGCGAGGAGCAGCTGGTGCCGCTCTTCGACGCCGCCCTCGCGGCGGGCGCGCGCGACCTCCATCACCAGGCGCTCTTCCTGCGCCCTGCGAGCCGCCGCGTCTTCTTCCCGTGGCTCGAGCGCAGCCATCCGAATCTCGTCGGCCTCTACCGGCGTCTCTACGCGCGAGGCGACTACCTCGACGGCAGAGCGCGCGAGCAGCTGCTCGCGACCTTCCGCCGCCTGCGGCTGGAGCGCGGCCTGCCGCGCGCGCGTCCGGTCCGCGCCTAGTCGCGCTTGGCCGGACGCTCGGCACCGGCCCGCCCGCCGCGAGCGAGCTCGAGGACGAGCTCGGCCAGCGCGCTCTCCGGCTCGCCCGAGTCCCCCTTGAGCCTGCGCTCCGTCGCCAGCACCAGGGCCGGCAGTCGCGCCGCCCGGTCGGCCGGCAGGCGGGAGGCCGCGAGGTAGATGCGATGCAGCGGGAAGGGCTTCTGCCCGGCGAGCGGGTTGGCCTTCACCCCTTCGACCGGCGCCACGAGCCGCGCCGCGATCGCGTCGCGGAAGCGCGCGAAGTGGCCCACGCCGCGTTCGATTCCGGCGGCGCGCGCGACTCCCTCCGCCGCCACCAGCCGCCGCGCGTAGGTGGCCAGCAAGGCGAAGATCGAAAGGCGCTCGGCCATCCGGTCCTCGGCCCCCGCCAAGCGCCTCGCGAGCAGGGCGAGCGCATCGGCCGCGCGGCCGGCTCCGATCGCGTCGAGCAACGCCCAGACGTCCTGCTCGCCACGATCCTCGACGCTCTCCTCTACCGCCGCGAGATCGATCCGTCCCCCCGCGGCGAGCCCTACGAGCGCTGCGAGCTTGCGGTACTCGCCCGCCAGGCGCGCCGCGGAATCGGCGTCGATCGCTCCGGACGGCGCCCCGCGCGCCCCCTCGGCACGCAGCGTCCGGCGGGCCAGCTCCGCGAGCGCGCCGCGCTCGATTCCGGCGCCGGTCTCGCGCTCCAGCTCCGCGGCGAGCGTCGCGAGACCTTCCCAGCGACCGCCCCGATCGGCGGCGAGTCGGCCGGCCGCGAGGCTCGCGTGCCGGCGCGTCAAGGCGGCGACGAGGGGATGCTCCTCCGCGACCGCGCTCTCGACCAGCACCAGGGCCTGGCGATCCGGCAGTCCGTCCCGCAGGAGATCGGCGACCTGCGAGGCGTCCTCCTCGCCGATCCCACGGAGCCCCGCTTCGAGCGCGGCCGCGAGGAGCGGCACCAGGGCCTCCCGGAGCTCCGCGCCCGCGACCGCCCTGCCCCGCGCGGCGCGCGTCTTGCCGGCAAGCACCGCCTCCGGAAGCGCCGCGAGCACGCGCTCGGGCGCCGCGGCGCGAGGATCGATGTCGTGCAACCGAAGCACTTGCAGCAGACGCTGCGCCGCCTCGCGAGCGCCTCCCGAGAGCTCCGCGCGTCCACCGCTCCAAGGGAGCTCCGCGCGGATCTCGTCGAGGAGCGCCGCCGCCGTCCCGCGGTCCGCGAGCACGCCGCTCTCGACGACGACCACCACTTTGCCGTCGCCGAAGAGCGAGAAGGTCCGCAGATCCGCGATCACCTCGGCGAGCGAGTCGGGGCGGCGGACGACGCGCGGCGCGCAACGGAGAGACTCGCCCAGAGCCCGCGCGAGCCGCATTCCCGCGGGCTCGGCGAGCGCCCGATCGCCGTGGACGAGATAGACCGGCTCGATGCGGCCAGCGGCGATCGCCGCCAGTGCCTCCCGCACGTCTCAGCTCTCCGGGGGCGGTCTGAGCGCGGCGAGCGAGAACTCGCCGGAGTCCTCGGAGGGACCCCAGATCGGAACCTCGACGACACCGAGCTCCTCGGGAGAGAGACGCTCTTCCTCGAAGTCGAGCTCCACCGAGTTCCACGAGCCGCAGCGCGGACAGGAGTCGCGCCAGTCTCGGTAACGCTCGCGGCAGACGCGGCAGAGGTACTCGGCGGCTCCGGCGTCGAGCTGCGTCAAGCAGATGCCGTACGCCTCCACCGCGCGCGCGAGGTCGCCGCGCCGTTGATGGATCCGCCCGAGCAGGAAGTGATAGGTCGGCGAGGAGCGGATGCGCTCCTCGATTCCTCCGAGCATCTTGAGGGCCTCGTCGAGCATCTCGAGGCGGTAGTACAGGCGGCCGAGAAAGAAGCGCGGGAGCAGATCGTTCTCCACCTCGGCGATCAAGCCGCGCAGCATCTCGATGGCTCGCACGGGCTCTTCGTGCTCGATGAAGTGATCCTCGATCCGCTGCAGGAAGACCGGGCTTCCGGTCTGGAGGTAGCCCTCCCGCCACGCCTCGAGCGCCCGTTCCTCGTGATCCGACAGCAGCTCGGCCTCGCCGAGCATGATGCGCGCCGGGATGAAGCGCGGCTCGTGCGCGAGCAGCGACCGGAAGATCCCCGCCGCCGCGTCCGCTTGGTCCTGCTCGAGCAGGCGGACGCCGCGCTGGTAGTCGAGCCCCTGCGCGAGGCTCGATTCGCGCGCCAGCGCCGCCGCGTCGCCGCTCTCGTTGAGCAGGACCGTCACCCGTTCGTGGAGCCTGCCCGCCTCTTCCCAGTCGTGGCGTGCCAGCGCCTCGGCACGCCGGCGCCGCAGGGCCTCGAGACCGAACCCCGGGAAGTCCCGGAGGATCCGGTTCTCGATCTCCCTCGCCACCTCCTTCTCGCCACGCGCCTCGTGGCTCCCGGCGAGCTGGTAGAGAGCGCTCACCGAATGCGGAAAGCGCGCGCCGGTGCGCCGCTGGACCTCGATCGCCTCGTCGTGACGGCCGAGGTGCCGCAAGACCTCGCCGTAGCGCAATTGCCCCGAGAAGTGCTCCGGCTCGCCGGCCAGCAGCGCCTCGAGCTCACTGGCCGCCTTGCCCCACTGGCCGTCGGTCTGACAGTCGATGGCGCGCCGGAACGAGGCGTCGAGGCTCTCCGCCTCGCGCTGGCGGCGTCGCGCGCGGCGCTGCGCCAGATCGCGGCGCAGTGTGTCGACGACGAGGGTCACGCCGGTCGGCATGAAGCCGAGGAGGAAGACCGCCAGCAGGGCTCCCCAGAGAGGAATCGTCGCTTCCGGTCCGAGATGGAAGCGCTCCTGGAGAATCTCCCGATTGTGGTGGTGCAGAACGCCCGCGTAGACGACGACCGCCACCGCGAGCAGCAGGCCGACGAAGGAGCGGATTCGCATGGCGTCGCGTCTCTTCCTCGCGGTCGTCGTCGACCGCCCGGCTCAGGCCTCGGTGAGCAGGCCCTTCTCGAGCATCTCCTGCGCTTCGACGCTGTACTTCGCCCAAGGGAGGGCTTCGAGCCGGGGCAGCGCGATCGCGAGGCCAGTGTGCAGGCAATAGCCATAGGTGCCACCGGCCACGCGCGCGAGGGCCTGATCGATCTGCAGCAGCAGCTCGCGCTCGTTGTCCGAGATCGAGAACGCGAGCTCGCGGCTGTAAGCGTTGTTGGCGCGGTCGACCAAGTCCTCGGTCGGGCTGTCGTTGGATTCCTGGCCGTTCTGCAGGTCTTTGCGGTACATCGCCAGGATCTCCTCCTTCTTCGCGAGCAGCTTGGCCCGCTGGCGCTCGAGGAACTCGGCCGCGAAGGAGGGGCGCGAGGCCGGGACCGGCGCCTCTCCCACCCGGATCACCTCGCGTCCGGCGCCGCGCGGCAACGGTGCCTTGGTCGGCGTGGGTTTCGGCTTCGCGGCCGCGACCGGCTCCGCGCTCTTGGCGCGGACCGGAACGGCCGCGGGCTTCAGGGCCTCGGGCGAAGGCATGACTGGTTGTCGAGCCGGCTTCGCGGACTGCTTCACCTTGGGCGTCGCCACCGTGCTCTTCACCGACTCGCGCTTCGCTGCGGGCCTCTCGGTCGACTTCTTCGCTACGGCCTTCTTCGCGATCGCCTTCTTTCTGACCGCGCTCTTGCCGACCGGCTTCTTGGCGACCG